>NZ_DASRZX010000001.1:0-48777 GCF_035685885.1 Dyella sp.
GAGTTCGACGCGATCGAAACCGTGCATGGCGTCGGCTACCGGTGGAAGCCTTGATGAAGCGTTTATCCGGCTCATGCCTGTTGCTGCTTGCGTCCTTCGGCACGTATGGCGCCCCTGCGGACAAGAACCCGGGAGTGATGATCTATGGCAAGGCGGATGATGGAACGCCAGGTTGGGCCGTTCTGACAGATCTGCCGGCCGGATGGACCCAGGATTGCTGCACCTACGCCAGGGCCATCGGTGTAAACGCGGTGCTCTATCAAGGCGAATGGACTGGCAAGCCCGAGCGCGTGATGGTGCTCAATGTCTGGACAGCCAAAAAGCCGACACTCGATGCCGATCTGGAGGCGGATCGCAAGGACTATCTGACGCGCGATCACACAGCGAAGGTAGGAATGCTTGCCATCAACAATGCCAGTATTTCCTGCAAGGGATATCTCTATCAGGGCAGTGATCACTTCGACGACGTGGTTGTGTTCTGTGATCCGGGTAAAGCGAGTGGCATTCGATTGTCGTGGTCGATGACCGTGGCAGCCAATGATCCGAAACGGCAGGAGCTGCTTTCCCAGTTCATGCAAGTGGCTGTGAATTCGAAGTATCTGCGCTACGACGACAAGGCAGGTAACGCTCCGGCCCGAGGAAAATAGCGCCGCCTTTCGGTATCGTCGCTTCATGACCCTCCGCCGCAAATTGCTGCTCGTCGCCCTGTGCACGCTGGCCTTGCCGGCGGCCGGTTGGCTGTATGTGCGGCAGATGGAAACGCTGCTGCGCGAAGGCCAGGCGCAGGCGCTGACTGCTTCGGCGCGCGCGATGGCTCGCAGCCTGGTGGTGACCGATGCGCCGCTGCCTCCGGCCGCGCCCGTGTGGTACGTGCAGCAGGCGGCCAATCCCATCACCATCGATGGCTATGGCGATGACTGGGCGCCGCTCACGCCGTGGAGCCAGGCGCTGGATCGTCGAGGCAAGCTGCTGCTGGCCGAGGATGCAGACTGGCTGTACCTCTATGCGGAGGTGCGCAGCGCGCAACGCACGCGTGCGGATGCGGAAGATCCCGCGGCGTTGCGATCCGACCACCTGGTATTGAGCCTCGGCAAAGCGGGGCAGTCGCGCCGCTTCCTGCTGGCGAGCACGGCGCCCGGCATGGTGACGGCGCGTCCTCTGGATGATGCCGTGGATGGATTGCCCGTGCGGCTCACCGCGCAATGGCAGGAGGATGGCAGCGGCTACCGCGTTGAGTTGCGGGTGCCGCGCAGTCTTGGCGTGGATGCGCTCGGCTTGTCCATCTATGACGCGATGGCCGGCGGCGATCCGCAGGCCGTGGAGAGCCGCCCGCTGATGGCGTATTCGCCGTCGCTTTCCACCGAACTCGGGCAACTTGCGCTGGATGGCGTACAGGCCCGCGTGCTGGCTCCCGATGGCTGGTTGCTGGCACAGACCGGCCACCTTGCCACGCCTGCCTCGGCGCCGAGCGACCAGCCGGGCTGGTTCGCGGCCCTGGTATATCGCTCGCTGCTGGCCAACCAGGTGGAGGACGCGGAGCCGTGGACACAGGATGTGCCGCGCCTGGACGTGCCCCAGGTCCGCGAGGCGAGCCGCGGGGCGCCGGCCACGCTGTGGCGGCAGGGCGAGGGGCGCGGCAGCGTGGTGCTGGCGGCAGCCGTGCCGATCGAACGCGATGGGAAGGTGCGCGGCGTGCTGCTGCTTGAACAGGCCAGCCGCGCCGTGCCGCTGCTGGCCAATCGCGCGCTGCTGGGCCTGCTGCTTACCAGTTTCGGCGTGCTGCTGGTGGCTGGCGGAATCCTGCTGGTTTTCGCTACCCGGTTGAGCATCCGGCTGGGTCGCCTGCGCGACGCCGCCGAACGTGCGCAGTTGAATGATGGACGTCTGGACGGCCCTTTCCCCATGACGGGCGCCGAAGACGAGATCGGCGATCTCGCGCGCAGTTTCGAGCGCCTGTTCGAGGTGGTCGGTGGTTACACCGATTACCTGCGCACCCTGGCGTCCAAGCTGTCGCATGAACTCAACACGCCGCTGGCGATCGTGAAGTCCTCGCTGGACAACCTTGAACACGCGCTGCAGGCCGAGCATGCAATGCCGCCAGATGCCCAGCCCTACCTGCTGCGCGCCCGCGACGGCGTCGCGCGCCTGGGACAGCTCGTGCGTGCGATGAGCGAGGCCAGCCGCATGGAGCGCGCCATTGCGGCGGCAGAGCCGGAAGACGTGGATCTCGTGGCGGTGGTGCGCGGCTGCAGCGACGCCTATCGGCCGCTGGTCGGCGCACGCCGCATGGAGACGGTGCTGCCGCACGAACCGATGATCATGCACTGCGCTCCGGAATTGATCGCGCAGGCGCTGGACAAGCTGTTCGACAACGCGCTGTCGTTCACGCCCGAGGGTGGCTGGTTGCGCCTCACCTTGCGCGCGACGACCGATGGCGCGGAGATCGAGCTGGCGAATCAGGGACAGCCGTTGCCTGCGGCAATGCAGGGACGCCTGTTCGATTCACTGGTGAGCCTGCGTGACAAAGCCACGCCGGGCGATGCACCGCACCTGGGGTTGGGCCTGTACGTGGTGCGCCTGGTTGCGGAGCGCCATGGCGGCATGGCCGTGGCGCGCAATCTCGATGATGGCAGCGGTGTGGCGTTCACGCTGGTGTTGCACGGGATGCCGCGGCAGAGGTTGTAGCGGCCTCCGTGATTTTGTGGGAGCGCACCCTGCGCGCGACAGCCAGCAGAGCGGTGATGCCAGGGCTGGCGTATCGCCAAAACCAGTGACTGAGGTCGCCCGCCAGTCTGCGGTCGCTCACAGGGTGAGCTCCTGCAGATCAGCGAGGATGCGTGTTTACTTGATCTCCCCCAGCGTCCAGCCACCGCCGCCGGGCATCACGGCGATCTGCTTCACCGAGGTGGCGGCGCAGTCGTCGGGTTTGTCGCTGCACTGGGCCAGGGTGACACGCAGGTGCTGGTCATCGGTCAGGTCGAAGTCCGACAGCCTGGTGGTGGCGAGGCTGGCCGCGGTGGACAGCGCGGGGCCAATGAACACGCCATGGCGGAACACATACAGCTGCAGCGCGTTGGGCTGGCATTCGGCGTTGACCGAGACGGCCGCTTCGGCGACGTAGGTGTCGCCCTTGCGCTGCGCCCGACCGGTAAGCAGGCGTTGGCCGGTCAGCAGGAAGCGGTCTTCGTCGTTCTTCGGTGCCGCCGCTTTCGCCGCGCATTGGGTCGGCGCTTCCCTGGCCTCTTCGGTACCGGCCGTGAGCGGCTTCAGCGGGCGCGGCACGTACGGCTGCGCCACGGGCATGGCAGGCCGCTGCATCCACATCGCGAACGCTACGCCGCCGAGCACCAGCGCAGCGACGGCGAACGCGCGCCCGCGCAGCAACGGTCGGCGATACAGATAAACCAGTGTGGTGATGGCCAGCAGGATCGCCACCGGCGACAGCGGGCGGTAGAACAACGCAAGCAGGCCAAACAGCAGCGCCACGATGGCCGCCGTCGACATTGGCGACTTGACGGCGGGTGCCGGCGGCGGCAAGGGCAGCGTGGGGACTGCGGGCAGCGGCGGCGGCTCCACGTCCATCGACGCAGCCAGGTCGGGATCGCCTTCGGGAAGCGGCGGTACCTCGTGGGCGACGGTGGGCGACCAGTCGAACCAGGTCTGGCCGCCGTCATGGCACCACTGGTCGCCCGGTTCGGCGTAGCGGCCGAGGGCGTCTTCGGGTAGCGGGCCGCGGATCTGGCCGCCGCGGCGCAGCCACGCAAGGCGATCGCTGTCCGGCAGCACATCGGCTTCCACGCCCATGCCGCGCAACTGGGCCGCCTGTGCCTCGGCGGTGGCTTCGTCCAGGCCGCGTCGGATGATCAATGGCGCCCGCTCGAAAACCCGCTCGCGAAAGCCCGTCATTTCCATGCCGAAGGCGGACGCCAGGCGCGTTTGGACGCTGGCCGCGTCCTGCCCGTCAAGCAGGCGGCCTGAAAGTACCAGGCAGCGTTGGTCCATACCCATTGGTTTTCCCCTGCGGATGCCGCGTGACGTGCCGATGGGGCAAGGTTAGGCGTGCATGGGCGGGGGGACAAGTCATACGGATTTCGGCTCATTGCGCCGCTGCCCCTACAATGCCCGTTCACGCTTGCCCCGACCGGACCTCTCCACGTGATTTCCCGCGACGCATTCGACGCACTGGCAGCACAGGGCCACACCCGCATTCCCCTGGTGCGCGAGGTGTTTTCCGACCTCGACACGCCGCTGTCGGTATACCTGAAGCTGGCCGACGGCCCGTATACCTTCCTGTTCGAGTCGGTCGAGGGCGGCGCCACCTGGGGACGCTATTCGATCATTGGCCTGCCCGCGAAGCGCGTGTACCGCCTGCGCGGACATGAGCTGGAAGTGGAGGATGCCGGCGAAGTGACCGAGCGCCGGCACGTCGAAGACCCGCTCGCCGAGATCGAAGTGCTGCGCAAGCAGTACGACGTGCCGCGCCTGCCGCAGCTGCCGGCGTTCAGCGGCGGCCTGGTGGGTTACTTCGGTTTCGAGACGATCGGCTACATCGAGCCGCGTCTGGCGCAGTGGGATCGCGCGGACGAGCTCGGCACGCCCGACGTGCTGCTGATGTTGGCCGAAGAAGTGGCGGTGTTCGACAACCTCAAGGGTCGTCTGTACCTGATCGTGCATGCCGATCCCTCGCAGCCGCACGCTTACGCCGAAGCGCAGCGCCGGCTCGATGCGCTGGTCTATCGCCTGCGCCAGAGCGGTGTGTCATATCCGCAGCTCAACCAGAGCACGGCGCTGGACGAAAGCGACTTCAAGTCCTCCTTCACCAAGGAGGAGTTCGAGGCGATGGTGGAGCGCGCGAAGGAATACATCCGCGCCGGCGACATCTTCCAGGTGGTGCCTTCGCAGCGACTGAGCGTGGGCTTCAACGCGCGGCCGGTGGACGTGTATCGCGCGCTGCGCGCCTTGAACCCGTCGCCGTACATGTACTTCGTCGACCTGGGACAGACGCAGATCGTCGGCTCCTCGCCGGAAATCCTCGCGCGCCTGAAGGACGGCAAGGTAGTGGTGCGCCCGCTCGCCGGCACGCGCAAGCGCGGCGCCACCGAAGAAGAAGACCGGGCGCTTGAGGAAGAACTACTGGCCGATCCGAAGGAGCGCGCCGAGCACGTGATGCTGATCGATCTCGGTCGCAACGATATCGGCCGCATCAGCGAGACCGGCAGCGTCGAGGTGAGCGAATCCTTCGTGGTGGAACGCTACTCGCACGTGATGCACATCGTCTCGCAGGTGCAGGGCGATGTGCGCCCGGACGTGGGCTACATGGACGTGCTCAAGGCGACGTTCCCGGCGGGCACGCTCAGTGGTGCGCCGAAGATCCGCGCGCTGGAAATCATCCAGGAACTGGAACCCTACAAGCGCAACATCTACGCCGGCGCGATTGGCTGGATCGGCTGGTGGGGCGATGCCGATACTGCCATCGCCATCCGCACGGCGGTGATCCAGGATGGACGTCTACACGTCCAGGCAGGCGCGGGCATCGTGTATGACTCCGATCCTTCGTCCGAGTGGGAAGAGACGATGAGCAAGGGCCGCGCGCTGTTCCGCGCGGTGGCGCAGGCGGCCAAGGGCCTGTGAGCATGCGTGCCATCCGTCGAGGCGCAACCGCAGCCTGTGTGATCGGGCTAGGCGGCAGCCTGCTGGCGTCGCCCGCCGCGGCACGCGAGCCTGCAACACCGTGGAACGATGACGCCACCTCGCGAGTCGAGGTGCTGGCGCTGCTGCAGACGCTCAACGCCGACCTGCTGAGCCATCCCAGCGCGACGCTGACACTGGAGCGCTGGTGCGGTGCGCATCACCTCGCCCCGGAAGCGAAGGTGATCGCCGAGCGCGTGCGCGGCGAGGACAAACCGCTGCCCGAAGAGGCCCGCAAGCAGCTCGCCATCGGTTCGGATGAAACGGTGCGCTACCGCCGCGTGCAACTTGCCTGCGGCGAGCACGTACTGTCCGAGGCGGACAACTGGTACGTGCCCTCGCGCCTCACCGACGCCATGAACCAGGAACTGGACACCACCGACACGCCATTCGGCAAGGTAGTGCAGCCGCTGCATTTCCACCGTCAGACATTGTCGGCCGAGCTGTTGTGGTCACCGCTGCCGCAGGGCTGGGAAACGGGTGCGCCAGTGCCTGCAGCGAAGGGGGGCCGCCTGGACATTCCGCATCACGTGTTGCAGCACCGCGCCGTGCTGTTCGATCAGGGCAACCGGCCTTTCAGCCTGGTCGTGGAGAGCTATACCGCGGACGTGCTGGCGTTTCCACCGCCGGCGATCGGCGGTCGATGAGGTAGCCCGCGTCGCGCAAAGCACCCGTTGTGGGAGTACACCCTGTGCGCGACCGCAGCGCTGGGTGCATGGCTCCGTAGGCTTGTCGCGCACAGGGTGCGCTCCCACAAAAAAAGTCGAGGCTACGGCTTTGCGGCCAGAAATTTCTGCCCGACCGCCAACGCCGTGTGATACGGCTCCGGATCGTTGCGGTTGGTCAGCATCACCACGGTGAGGTGCTGCTTGGGCCAGCGGATGATGACGTTGCGGGAGCCCATGGTTTCGCCCGAGTGCCAGCGCACATCGCCGTGGATGCGCCAGCCGAATCCGTAGCCGTCGACGTCTTCTTCGCCCGTCACCTTGTTCTGCACAGTGAAGGCGGCGTTGCGCGAGGCATCGGACAGCAGGCGGTGGTCGTACAGTGCCGCGTCCCACTTCGCCATGTCGTCGATGGAGGAATAGATGCCGCCGTCGCCGCGCGTGGCGCTGGTCGAGCTTTGGTCGGTGCGCACCCAGTGGCCGTTTTCTTCGCTGTAGCCGTACGCGCGGTTCGGCACATCAGGGCCGCCGCGCTCATACAGCAGCGTGTGAGCCATGCCGAGCGGCTGGAAAATGTTCTGGCGCAGGAAATCCGGCAGTGTCTGTCCGGAGGCACGTTCGATGATCAGGCCCAGCAGCACATAGCCGCCATTGCTGTAACGGTAGGACGTGCCTGGCGGGAAATAGCTACGTGGCTCGGCGGCCAGCAGCTTGAGCACGCCAGCATCGCTGATCTGGTCGGTGGCATCGGCCGGCATCAGGTCTTCGTAGTCGATCAGGCCGCCGCCGTGATCCAGCAGTTGCCTGATGGTGATGGTGTCATGGGCTGCATTGAGTTCCGGCAGCCAGCGACGCACGCGGTCGTCGAGCGACAGCTTGCCGCGTTCGGATAGCAGCAGGATGCCCGCGGCGGTGAACTGCTTGCTCACCGAAGCAAGCCGGTAATTGGTGGCGGGCGTGGTCGCCTCGTGCGACTCCAGGTTCGCCAGGCCGTAACTCTTGCGCAGCACGGCCTTGCCGTCCTTGATGACCAGCAACGATGCGCCGGGCACGTCGCCCTGATAGGCCTTCATCATCGCGTCGATGTCGGCGGTGTCTGGCGTGGCGGCGTGGGCACTCGCACACAGCAGGAGGGAGAGCAGCAAGGCGAACGTGCGCATCGGTACGAACCTTGTCATCGAAGTTGGGCAGTCACTGCACCGGCACGTCGTAGATCGTGTCGGGCGTGGGCTCGGGCGTCAGGGTGTAATGCCACCATTCCATCGCATAGTTGCGAAAACCCTCGCGTTCCATCGCGGCGCGCAGCAGCTCGCGGTTGGCATGTTGCGCGGGTGTCGCCTGTGGCGATTCGGTATTGGCCAGCGTGCCGAAATAATCGAACGAGGTGCCCATGTCGATCGGCTTGCAATGCGCGTCGTTGGCATCGCATTGCATCAGCGTGAGATCGGTCGTCGCGCCACGGCTATGGCCCGACACGGGCGCGATGTAGTCGCCGAGCAGGGCACCCTTGTCCAGCGTGGGATAGTGCTCGGGCTTGGTGCGTTGGTCGGAAAGGTCGCCCGCCCAGCGCACGAAATGCGCCACGGCGCGTGCTGGCCGATAGCAGTCGAACACCTGCAGTTTCCGATGCCGCGCCTCGAGGTCACGCTCCACCCGCGCCAACGCCTCGGCGGCGGGCTTGAGCAGGAAACACTTGGGTGCGAGATAGCCGTCCACCGGCGTGCCCACGAAGTTGTCGCTGCCTGCGTACTTGATGTCCTCGGCAATGCCGGGCGCCAGCTGGCGGATGTCCACCAGTCCTGCCTGTTCGGCGGTTTTTGCAGGTGACAACGTCGGCGTGCCATCGGCAAAGGCCTGCGTGCCAGGCAGCAGGGCGGCAAGAAATATCGCGGAGCGAAGCAGGTTATTCACAGCCGTGCTCCCGATGGAAGGCGAGATCCTCGAAGTCGTTGCTGAAATCGGCGGACGGATCGACCTTGCTCAGGTGCATGGTCTCACCCGGATGCGCGGGGAAATCCATCCAGGCATCGACCTCGCCCTTGTCCCAGTGAACCAGGTATCGCTGGCCTGCACGCATCACCGTGCCCACCAGGCGAGGTGATTTGGTGGCGGCAAAGCGCACGGCGCCTTCGCGCGGGCACAGCCTGATCGTGCCGAACCACGGATCGCGCCACTGGCCCAGCTGCGAGGAGAGTTCCTTCACCGTTGCCGGCCGCGAGACGGGCTCGGGCGTCTTGTGCTCCGGCGCCGACGCGTCGGCATCGAGCTGGTCGGCGTACCAGTTCGCGTCGTGCTTATCGGCAGGCGCAGTGAAATGCTTGGTCAGTGTCTCGATGAGCACGGTGCGTGCATCCTCGGCTTCGCTGTTGATCAACACCACGAAGCCGGACTGCCGGTTCGGCAACAGGACCATCGCCGAATACATGCCCGAAAGCGTGCCGGTGTGCGACACGGTGAACTGACCATCGACATCGGCGAGGCGCCAGCCATAGCCATAGGCGTAGAAACGCGTGCCATCCCATTCGCGGCGGTGCTTGGAGATCGGCATGGGCGTGTAGGGCGTCCACAGGATCTGCCGTTGCGCCGGCGTCAGCCAGGCGAGTTGCGCGGGCGTGGGCGCCAGCCAGTTGCGAGCCCACGTCAGCATGTCGTCGAGGCTGCAACGCACGCCGCCCGCGGCGGCAGAGGTGATGTCGGGCACGATGGCGTCGTCGGCGTTGGCGACGACATTGCGCCCGTTTTCATAAGCGTGCGGCTGCGCGACGTTGCCCACGGCATCGCGGTTCCAGCGGCCGATCTGGCAGCGTGAAAGCCCGAGTGGATCGAACACTTCGCGGCGCAGCAGCTTGTCGTAACTGTCATGCCCCGCCGCCGCGGCCACTTCCCCCGCGATCACATAGAGCAGGTTGTCGTACGCATAGCCCGCGCGGAAGCTGTAGGCCGGCTTGAGATAGGCGAGCCCGTTGAGGATGTCTTGCCGCGTGAATGCGTTGGGCTCCGGCCACAGCATCAGGTCGCCCGCGCCTTCGCGCAGGCCGCTGCGATGCGTGAGCAGGTCGCCCACCTGCATGTGTTCAGTGACCCAGGGGTCGTTCATGCGGAAACTGGGCAGGTATTTGCGTACCGGATCGTCCCAGCGCAGCTTGCCTTCCTGCACGAGACGGGCGAGCAGGGTGCTGGTCATGGCCTTGCTGTTGGACGCGATCTTGAACAGCGTGTCCGCGTCGATGGCCTGGCCGGAACCGGCCGCGCGTTCGCCCTTGGTGTGCGTGTAGACGATCTCGCCGTGATCGATCACGCCCACCGCTACGCCAGCCAGGTGGTAACGCGATGCCACCGTGTCGACGATGGCATCGAGCTTGGGATCCGGCCGGGCGGCCAGCGCCGAGGTGGCGAGCGTCGCACCCAACAGCGCCACAACAACGCGCCGTGCGCGCGACCGTCGCGCAGCGGTGCGCTCAGTGCTTCGCATGGTTCGCCGTGGCGTGCTGCTCCACTTCGCCCCATACACGCAGCAGGTTGCCGCCCCAGATCTTGGCGATGTCCTGGTTGCTGAACCCGGCGCGCCGCAAGGCGGCCGTGACATTGCGCGTCTGCGTGGCGTCGCTCCAGCCGGCGATGCCGCCGCCGCCATCGAAATCCGAGGCGATGCCTACGTGGTCGATGCCGGCCACTTCCACGATGTGCTTGATGTGCGCGACGTAGTCGTCGACGTTCGGCGGCGGAAGCGCCGCGTCGATGCGCTTCATGCCCTCGATATACGCAGGCAGGTAGTCGTGTTTCTCGCTGTCGAATTCCTTGTCGCCGGCCTGCTTGGCCACCTGGGCCTGCAGCGCCTTCTGCGCAAGCTGTCGGGCCGGATCGAGCCGGATGAAATCCTGCACCGCGACCACCTGGATCACGCCACCCTTGGCGGCGATGGCGCGCAACAGTTCATCGGAGAGATTGCGCGGATGGATATCGAGCGCACGCGCCGACGAGTGCGAGGCGATGACGGGCGCGGTAGACAAGGCCAGCACATCGCGTACGCACTGATCGGACGAATGCGAGACATCGACCATGATGCCCAGCTCGTTGTCACGCTTGACCACGCTGCGCCCGAAATCGGTGAGGCCGTACTCGGGCAACGGCGCGTCGCCCAGGCTTGCTTCGGGCGTGGAGCTGGTGCACAGGTCGTTGTTGCCCATGTGCGCGAGGCCTACGTAGCGGGCGCCGCGCTTGTACGCCTCATCGAGATTCTTGATGTCGTGCCCCAGCGAATAGCCGTTTTCCACGCCGATCATCGCCGAAAGCCGGCCTGCTGCCTTGTTGGCGCGCACCTGTGCCGGCGACGTGGCCAGACGGATGCGATCGGGGTAGGTGTGCACCATCAGGTCGATGGCGTCGTACTTCTGCTTGGCCTCCTGCATGGCCTTCGCATAGCCTTCCGGCGTCAGCGGTCCCTGTTCGACGTAGACGATGAAGAACGCGGAGTCGAGCCCTCCGCGCTTCATCTTGTCCAGGTCCACCTGCAAAGGCGTTTGCTTGCCGACGTCGAAGCGCGCCTCGTGCATGTAGGCGAACGGGATGTCCACGTGGGTATCGACCGTGATCGGCGGGTCCTGCTGCGCGGCTGCCGCCGTTCCGCCAAACGCCAGTGCCAGGACGATCGCGCTGCCGAGGATGTTCATGCCCTTCATGCTCTTCATGCCGTCTCCCAGTGTCGGGCCGGCTGCTCGCCGGCGATCATGTCTTCGAAACTCTGGCGCTGGCGCACCACGGCATAGCGGCCGCGATCCAGCAGCACTTCCGCCACGAGCGGACGCGAGTTGTAAGTGGAGGCCATCGAGGCGCCATAGGCGCCGGTGGTGCGGATCATCAGCAGGTCGCCGGCCGCGCATTCGGGCATGGCGCGAGCGCGGGCGAAGGTGTCGCCGGTTTCGCAGACGGGGCCTACGATGTCGTACTCGGTCATCGCTCGTGTCTCCCCATGCACGGGCACGATGTCATGCCAGGCATCGTACAGGCTCGGCCGCTGCAAGTCGTTCATGGCCGAATCGAGCACGAGGAACTTGCGTTGCTCGCCGTGCTTGATGCGGATGACGCGGGTGAGCAACACGCCGGCCTCGGCCACCAGGTAGCGGCCGGGCTCGAACAACAGGCGCCCCGTGAAGCCGGCAAGCGCGTCGCGAACCACGGCCACATAGGCTGCGGCGTCCACCGGGTGATCATGTCCTTCGCGATAGCGCACGCCCAGGCCGCCGCCCGCGTCGATGCTGGCGATGGCGTGCCCGACCGCTTCCAGTTCGCGCCAGAACTGCGCCACGCGCTTGAACGCCTCGCGGAACGGATCGAGGCTGAGGATCTGCGAGCCGATATGCACGTGCAGCCCATCCAGCTGCACATGGCTCAGCGCTTCCTTCTCCGCAAACCAGCGCCGGGCCTCCTCGATGCTGACGCCGAACTTGTTCTCGGCCTTGCCGGTGGAAATCTTGGCGTGGGTAAGTGCATCCACGTCCGGGTTGATGCGCACGGCAGCACGCGCCGTGATGCCCAACGAAGCGGCCACCTGTTGCAAGGTCAGCAACTCTTCGTGGGATTCCACGTTGAAGCGCAGGATCTTGGCGGACAGCGCCTCGGCAATCTCTTCCTCGCTCTTGCCCACACCGGAGAACACGATGCGTTCGGGCGGTATGCCCGCGCGTAGCGCCCGCCACAGCTCGCCCGCGGAAACGATGTCGGCGCCCACGCCGTGCTCGTGCATCAGGTTGAGCACGGCGAGGCTGGAATTGGCCTTGACCGCATAGCAGATCAGCGCGTCCACGCCCTGCAGCGCCCGTTGCAGCGACGCGATGCGATCGCGGATGGCGCTGGCGGAGTAGGCGTAGAAAGGGGTGGGAATGCGTTCGGCCAGTGCCTGCAGGTCGACGCCGTCGATACGGGGTGCGGCGCGGGAATCGTGTGGCGTGGCGTGGGAAGCATCGATCATGGCGGACACCATCGCACCTGTCGTGTTCGAAAAAAGACGGCAGCCAGCATAGCGCTGGCTGCCGTAGGGAGGGACGGTCAGAAATCCACGGAGACCGTCAGTTGCGCAAAGCGCGGCTGCTGGAAGCGAAGCGGCTGCCTGAAGGTGGTGCTGGTGCTGTCGGAAATGGTCGTCTGCAGGTCCTGGTCCACGGCGATGGTCTGCTGTTCGTTGAACAGGTTGTAGACGGCGAACTTCACGCGCAGCTCGCCCTTGTCGCCCAGCGGACGCAAGTACGTGATGCTGGCACCGAGGTTGTAGGTCCAGGGCATGCGGCCATACTTGCCGCGCGGGGAGGACTGGTAGACGCGATCCTCCGAGCGCTCCGCATCGCAATTGGCCACGCAGATGTAATAGCTGTGGTAATTCGTATCGTCGTAGGGATTGCCGACGCCGAAGCCGGTGATCGGGCCGCCCGACGCGATGTTGGCGTCACCGGCAACCTGCCAGTTTGGGGTGATGGCATAGGTGCCGCGCAGCTTGATCTGGTGACGTCGGTCGTTGGGCAGATAGCCGTCGCCGCCGAAGTTCACCCACGGGTTGTCGAAGTTCTCGGTGCGGCCCGTATCGTCGAAGTCGGTGTCGGAATTGACCGGACCTTCAGCGTTGCCACGGTTCCACGACAGCACGTACGAGGCGTTGAACGACCACTTGTTGTCCCATGCACGGTCGAGCTGGAATTCCAATGCCGTGTAGGTGCGCTTGGGCTTCACCCAGCCGCGCTGGCCGAGGTAATTGCCGTCGGCGTCGTACATGGCCCAGCCTTCTTTCGACGTGTCCACCGTCACCCAACCGTCGGCGGTGCCGTCGCAGTTGGTGTCGCCCCACACGGTGGTCTTCTTGCCGGGATTGCCCATCACCCAACCGATATAGCCGTCCGGACCGCACTTGCCCGTCGCGCTGATTTCCATGTCGTCGATGGCGTTGTGCAGCTTGCGGTAGGTGCCGTTGACGCCCCACGACCACTTGTCGTTGATCATCTGCTGGAAGCCGAGGATCAACTCGTCCTGATAGACCTGGTCCATGTCGTGGTCGACTTCGGAGCGCAGGTCGCCCACCGTGCCGTCGCCCTGCGAAGTGTCCACGCCACCCAGTTGCGGGCCGAGAATGGGCACGGCGTACTTGTTGCCGTTGGCGTCGGTCAGCGTGTTCCAGCCGCCAAAGGCGTAGTAGGTGCGCTCATCCAACAGGCCGCCGGCCTGCTTGATGTTGATCACGTTGGCAACGGGCAGGTAGTAGCGACCCAGGTTGCCGTAGAGCTTGGTGGTGCCGTCGCCCTTCATGTCCCAGGAGAACCCGAAGCGCGGCGCCCACATGTTGTCCATCTTGATGTAGCTGCGGCCCGAGGCGTCCATGTTGTCGAACCCGTCGCGGCGGATGCCCGCGCTCAACAGCAGGTTGGGTGTCACCTGCCAGTTGTCCTCAAGATAGAGGGCGTTGTTGGTGGTGTCGAAGTTGCCGGCGATCTCGTAACGACGGGCGCGCACATAGCCGTTGTAGCCGGCCGGAATCACACCGCCGCCGGCGGGATTGGGAATCGACGATCC
The DNA here is from genome assembly GCF_035685885.1 of Dyella sp. GTDB lineage: Bacteria > Pseudomonadota > Gammaproteobacteria > Xanthomonadales > Rhodanobacteraceae > Dyella. Next base: position 13,908 of record NZ_DASRZX010000001.1, read on the forward strand.
CGGCGTGGCCGCGTAGACGTTGTAGTAGATCGCGCCAGGACCCGGATAACGACGGGCATATTCTGAGTCGTCGTCCTCGTGGTCGTAGCCGAAGCGCAACAGGTGATCGCCCAGCTTCCACTCGAAGTCGGCGCGGCCTTCCTTGCGCTTGTCGTTGAGCTTTTCCACCGCGGTGCTGGTCGTGCAGCCCAGCGGAACGCCCGGCTTGGCCACCGCGTTTTCGGCGGCGACGTGATTACACTCGATGTCCGCCAGCGAGCGGGTGAACGACTCGCGGCTGTTTTCACCGTAGAGCAGCTTCATCGACAGGTTGTCGGTGAGGTAGTTGGTGTAGGTCAGCGACCAGTTCTTGCCACCGGTATCGGTGTAGATGGTGTTGGTCTTGGCGCCGATCGCGCCCGAGTCGTAGTCGTAGTTGTAGACCGTGCCGGTGTTGCTGTCCTTGTCCGAGAACGCCATCAGCGAGAGCAGGTTGCTGTCGTTGATGTGCCAGTCGATCGTGGTGCCCCAGAAACCAGGCGCAGCACTGTTGCTGGTGAGTGTGGTGCCTTCGTCGTTGGTGTTGCGCGGCGACTCGCCACGCGCCTCGTACATCGCGAAGAAGAACAGCTTGTCCTTCACGATCGGGCCGGATGCCCACACGTTGGTCTTCATCAGCGAGTCGCGGTCCTCACTGGCGGTGAGGTAGCGCGTGCCGTCGCTGTCGTAGCGGTCCTTGGCCTGCGCGTGCCAGGAGCCCGGTTCCATGGTCATTTCCACGCCGCTGTGGAATTCATTCGTACCCGAACGGGCCACGGCGTTGATCACGCCGCCGGTGGTGCGGCCGAACTCCACCGAGTAGCCGCCCGTCTTCACCTGGAATTCCTGGTAGAAGTTGAAGGGTGCTTCGGAATAGCCATTGCGGTTGTAGAAGTCGGTGACGTTGAGGCCGTTCACATAGATGGCGTTTTCCGCCACGGACGAGCCGCCGAACGACAAGCCGCCGAACGAAGAGGCACCCTTCACCACGCCCGGCGCGAGTTGCGCCACGGACGCGATGTTCTGGTCCACCGGCAGGCGGCGCAGCTCTTCGCGCGAAATGTTGGTGGACGATTCGGTGGAGGTCACGTCCACGGCCGTGATGATGGCGGTGCCGGTGACATTCACCGCGGACAGGTTCTGCGCGTTGCCGCCCAGGTTCACCGTGGTGGCATTGCCCAGCGTCACGGTGACCGTGGTTGGCGCGGTGAGCTCCTTGCCATCCTTCGCAACGCTAAGCGTGTAGTCGCCCACGGCGAGGAACGGAATGCGGTAATTGCCCTTGGCATCGGCCGTGACATTGCGCGTAAAGCCCGTCTGCGCATTGCTGATCGTGACGATGGCGCCGGCTTCGGTGTGACCCACCACCGTGCCGTCGTTGTTGCCTGCGTGTGCGCTTGGCATGGCCATCGAAGCGATGCCCAGGCCAAGCGCCATGCACAATACGGTCCTGCGAAAATTACGACTGACCATTTCCCCGTCTCCCCCGGTTCTATCGTCGCTGAAGTGAGCGGCTTACCTTCCGTTGGTGACGGGCAGTAGCTGCCATTTGAAGTTGTAGTCCCACTGATTGAAGTACAAATTGCCGCCGCGCCATTCGAGCTCACCGCGCTGCGAATCCACTGTCTCGGAACGGAAGTGCTGTTTGGCCGGTACGAACGGCTGGCTGAAGTCGCTGTTGAAAGCGATGCGATACGCATCGAGGCCGCCGAGGTAGAACCACTGCAGCGCCGGATCGTCGCCCTTGCCTGGTTGCAACTGGCCGAAGGTCACATCCATCGGCACCCAGCCATAAGGCGCGAGGTACAGCTGGCCCCAGTCGTGGATGTTGTCGTACGTGCCGTCCGAGAAGATCCAGCCCGACTGCCAGCGTGCGGGAATGCCGTTGAGGCGCAGCAGCGTGATCAGCAGCATGGTCTGCTGGCCGCAATCGCCGTGGCCCGCATGCAGCGTGTAATCGCTGAGGTTGCTGATGGTGGAATATTCGCGCGCACCCGCCCACGGAATCTGGTCCACCGCGGCGAACAGTTTCTGCGCGATGCGATAGGGATTCTTTTCGTCGCCCACCACCTTGCGCGAGAACGCGCGCAGGTCGTCGGTGAACACGATGTGTGGCGCGCGTTCCTCGACGTAAGGCTTCAGGTCGGGCGTCAGCCTGGTCGCCACGACCTTGTTCGCGTCGATGTCGTGGTATTGCGCGTAGATAGTGAGTTCGTAGGTGACGCCGAACGTCGTCGGCTTGCCGGCTTCGGCCTTCTTTTCCATGTACGCGGTGCGTTGCAGCGTGGACGCGGGCGCCACCTTCGCGCCGGCGGGCTGGCTGTCGACCAGCTTCACCTGTTCCTGCTGGCCGGGCAGTTCACGCGCGAACGGCAGCCACGCGCGGATGGTTTCGCCCGCTGGCACGGCATCGGCATCGACCGTCACCGTTTCGGTGACGCGCACATGGTTGGGCGTGACGCTCGTGCGATGCGTGGCCAGGGCTTCGGCGCGCGCGGCGCGATGGTGCTCGTTGAGCGTCTCCATCGGATCGTCGCCGGAAGTCGCGGGGGTCGTGCGGCGCGCGGCGGCTTCCTTGCTGAGCAGGAACAGGTTGCCCGGGGCTCGCTTGAAATAGAGCGTGCGGCCGTCGATCACCATGTGCTCGATCAGGCCCTGCTGGTCCCAGCGGGCGAACTCGGCGTCGGTCAGGTCGGGAATCTGCTTGCGGATGCGCGCCTTGGCGGCATCGGCATCAAGCGTGAAGTCGATCAGGATGCGTCGCATGCGCTCGCGCTGGAACAACAGCGCGTCGCGTGTGTCCTGGGGCAGCCCGGGCTGGGCCAGCGCTGTCGTGATGTCAGCCTCGGCCGACTTGAATTGGCCTGCGTCGACCAGCGCAATGGCATGCTGCGCGGGCGAGACGGAGGCAGTCGTATCGGGCGCGGCGTGCGCCGGATGACTGACGGCGAGCAGGCAGGCGAGGGCAAGCGCAATAGGTGCAGCCTTACGTGGTCGCAAGGACTTGGGGACTCTGGCCAACATCACTGCAACTCCCCTCGCAAGAAATGACGACATGGGCTGTGTAGCATGCTTGCAATCAGTGGTCAATAATTTATGCTTCGATCGAACTTGGCTCGAATCAGATATTCCTAATCGAGCCAACCCGGGGAAACCAGAGAGGACGCATGATCCACACGGCCTGGCCTTATCTCGCTGTCATGTTGTTGGCAGCGGGCCTGTTTCCCGCGCTGGAACGACGCTTCCGGTGGCGCTTCTTTGAAGTGCTGCCGCCGATCGTGCTGACCTATCTGCTGGTGACCGCTCTGGCGGTGACCGGTCTGTGGCAGGTCAACGAGGAAATCCGCGCCACCCAGACCTTGCTGATCGGGCACATGATTCCGGCGCTGCTGTTCCTGCTGATGATCAATTGCGACTTGCTTGCGATCCTGCGCCTGGGCCCGCGCGTGCTCGCGGTGTTCTTCGTGACGATGGTTTGCCTGTTCGTCGCCTTTATCGCGACGTTCCTTATGTTCCGGCATTGGCTGTCAGGCAATGCCTGGCAACCGCTGGCGGCGCTTTCCGGTAGCTGGGTCGGCGGCACGGCCAACATGGTGGCGGTGAAGCAGGCCATCGGCATGCCGGACCGGCTGCTGGCCATGTCGTTGCTCACCGACGCGCTGTGCTATTCCATGTGGGTGGTGGTGCTGTTCGGCCTGGGCCGGCTGGCGACGAACTTCAACCGCTGGACGCGCGCCAAGTCCAGCGCGGACATGGTGGTGGAAGAAGCCCGCAGCCACGGTCCCACCACGCCGGAGAACGTGCTGCTGTGGCTGGGTTTGGCGCTGCTGGTAGGTGCCGTCTCCGCGTGGCTTGGCGAGCGCCTGCCCACCTCGGACATGCTGACGTCCACCACCTGGACCATCATGCTGGCCACCGGCTTCGGCCTGGTCGCGGCGCAGACGCCGCTGTCGCGTTTTGCCGGAGCCAACACCATTTCCAGCGCCATGCTGATCAGCGTGGTCGCGGTGCTGGCCTCGCAAAGCAATTTCGAAGGCATCGCCTCGGCGCCGCTCTACCTCATGTGCGGCGTGAGCGTCATCGCCATCCACGCCGTGCTGCTCGCGCTGGCGGCGCGCGTGTTCCATTTCGATCTCTATCTTTGCGGCATCTCCTCGCTGGCCTGTATCGGCGGCGTGGCCGCCACGCCGATACTTGCCGCGAGTTATTCACGCTCGCTGGTGCCTGTTGGCATCCTGCTGGCCCTGCTGGGCTATATCCTCGGTACCGCGTTCGGTCTGCTGGTGGCGTCGGTGATGTCGTCGCTGGCCATTGCGTAGGAATGACGATGAAACTGATATCTCGCCTCGCGTTCTGTATCGCCACCGCTCTCGCCGCCGCACCCGTGCTTGCGGACAAGGGACCCGACGCCGTCCCGGTGCCGCCGTCGGGCGTGATCGGCATCAGCAACAACGCCATGCTCACGCCCGATTTCTGGGTCAAGCAGCTGGCCCAGCCGGACAAGGTGCTGCTGGAGCCTGCCGACATCGCCGCGCAGAACACGCGCCTGCTGCATACCGATCCGTCCATGCACGACCTGAAGGCGCTTCCGGCATCGCTTGCCGGCGACCAGGTCACCGCGTGGATCAAGGACATCTCGCAATATCCCTCCAAGCCGCTGTTCGACGTGGATGGCAAGCCGGTGGCTGCCTCGCTCAAGCAGGACGTGACCGACCAGCTCGCGCTGGATCGCGTGCCCGCGCAGCAGGCCACGCGCTATGGCCTGGTGGTGCAGCGCGCGGCGCTGCGCAGCTTTCCCACCGACCAGCGCGTGTTCACTTCGTCGGATGACCACGACATCGATCGCTTCCAGGAAACCGCCGAGTTTCCCGGCACGCCGGTGGTCATCGCGCACGAAAGCCGCGACGGGCAGTGGCTGTTCGTGGTGAGTCCGCGCTATGCCGCGTGGACGCGCCGCGAGAATGTTGCGGAAGGTTCATCAGCCGAGGTCTTCGGTTACGCCGGCAAGCAGCCACAGCGCATCGTCACCGGCGACAACGTGGCGACGGTATTCACGCCCGAGCAGCCCGCCGTGTCCCAGCTGCAGCTGGATATGGGCGTCGCCTTGCCGGTGCTTTCGGACCAGGCGCCCGACCAGCCGGTGAACGGGCAGTCGCCCTATGCGTCGCATGTGGTCGAGCTGCCGATACAGACCGCGCAGGGCAAGCTCGCCTTCTCGCCGGCGCTGGTGCAGCGCGTGGCCGACACCAGCGACAGCTACCTGCCGCTGACCGAAGCCAACATCATCCGCCAGGGTTTCAAGTTCCTCGGCGAGCGCTATGGCTGGGGACATGCGTACGACGGACGCGATTGCAGTGGCTTCGTGTCGGACGTCTATCGCAGCATGGGCGTGCAGATGCCGCGCAACACCAGCAAGCAGGCGATCAGCCCCGCGCTCACGCACCAGGCATTCACCGACAAGGACAGCCATGAGGCGCGCATCAAGGCCGCGCTGGCGCTCAACGTGGGCGACTTGGTTTATATCCCCGGGCACGTGATGATGATGATCGGCAAGCTCAACGGCCAGCCTTATGTCATCCATGACACCGGCGGCATCAGCTACCTCGACGGCAGCGGTACAACGCATCGCGTCAAGCTCAACGAAGTGTCGGTGACGCCGCTGATGCCATTGCTGTGGGACAGCAAGCGCACCTATGTCGACCGCATGACCAGCATTGTGCGCATTCGCCCGTAACCGGCCTGATGCCGCCCTTTTCCCTATTGAAGACAGGAAGCCTCCGCTCCCCATGAAGATCACCGATATCACATTCGGCATGCTGCGGGTGCCGTTGAAGACGCCATTCAAGACGGCGTTGCGCACGGTCAACCAGGTCGAAGACATCGTGGTGATGGTGCACACCGATACCGGCCATGTCGGCCATGGCGAGGCGCCGGCCACGGCTGTCATCACCGGCGACACGCATGGTTCGATGGTCGACGCGATCCGCCACTACATCGCGCCGCGCCTGATGGGCCAGGACATCGCCGACCTCAATCGTCTTACGCAGCTCATCCAGGGCTCGATGGAGAAGAACACCAGCGCCAAGGCCGCGGTGGAAATCGCCATCTATGACCTGTGGGGCCAGCTCTACAACGCGCCGCTGTACAAGCTGCTGGGCGGCGGCGACCCGGTGATCACCACCGACATCACCATCAGCGTCGACTACATCGACAAGATGGTGGCCGATTCCGTCAGCGCGGTGGAGCGTGGCTTCGAGTCGCTGAAGATCAAGGTTGGCAAGGACATTGGCGTCGACATCGAGCGCGTCAAGGCCATCTATGCGGCCGTGGAAAACCGCGCGCTGCTGCGCCTGGATGCCAACCAGGGATGGACGGCCAAACAGGCCGTCTATGCGCTGCAGACGCTGGAAGACGCCGGCGTGCGCCTTGAGCTGGTAGAGCAGCCGGTGAAGGCGCGCGACCTGGAAGGCATGCGTTACGTCACCGAGCGCGTGCACACGCCCATCATGGCCGACGAAAGCGTGTTCGGCCCGATGGAAGTGATCGACCTGATCCGCATGCGCGCCGCCGACATCATCAACATCAAGCTGATGAAGACCGGTGGCATCTCCAACGCCATTCGCATTGCAGACATTGCCGGCATGTACGGCGTGGAATGCATGATCGGTTGCATGCTGGAAACCAGCATCAGCGTGGCAGCGGCGGTGCACGTGGCGGTGGCCAAGTCGGCCGTGATCACCAAGGTGGATCTGGACGGCCCCTCGCTATGCCAGTACAACCCCGTCGACGGGGGCGTGATCTTCAATGAGTCGGAGATCTCGGTCACCGACGCGCCCGGGTTGGGAATCCGGGAGATCCGGGGGCTTGAGAGGCTGGCTGACTGATGTTCACCGTGACACGTCCCATCATCCGTCACTCCTGCGAAAGCAGGGGTCCAGCGCCGTTGCTGTTCCGGGCGCTGAAGGCCCTGGCTCCCAGCTTTCGCTGGGATGACCGCATCCTGTAAGGCGCGCGGACGTGTCCCCCCTGCTCAAGATCCGCTCCGAACGCGACCAGATGTCGGCCGTGGAGCGGCGCATTGCCGATTTCATCCTGGAGAACGCCCAGCTGCTGCGCGACTACTCCTCGCAGCAACTGGCCAACGCGCTGGGCATCAGCCAGTCGAGCGTGGTGAAGTTCACCCAGAAGCTGGGTTTCAAGGGCTATCCCGACCTCAAATATTCGGTGGGCGAAGCGATCGCCCGCGCCGACAACGGTGATGCCGACGAAGTCGCGACCGAGGTGCACGGTGGCGAGAACGAGGCGAGGGCGGCCAACCTGTGGCGCAGCAAATCCGAGGCGGAAGAGGAAACGCGGCTGATCAACCCGCCCGAAACCTTGCAGGCCGTGGCGGATGCCATTGCGGCGGCCGGCTGCAGCGGCAAGGTGTTCATGATCGGTCTGGGCGACGACGATATCTATGCGCGCAGCTTCGCGCTGCGGTTGTCGCTGCTGGGTATTCCCAGCGTGCACAACTTCGACGCGCCGCGCATGGCGGCCAGCGTATCGGCCGCCGGTGCGGGCGACGTGTTGCTGGTGTTCTCCGAGCAGGGCAGCCACCCCGCGCTGTGCAAGATCGGGCGTTTCTTCCGCGAACGCCGCGGTCGGCTGATCACGGTGACACGGCACACCTCCAATCCGCTGCGCGCGCTGGCGGATCTGGCGCTGCTCGTTTCCGCGCATGACGATCGCCCGTACATCCAGCCGGTGCTGTACCAGTCCGCGCTGCAACACCTGCTTGATCGTGTCTATGTGCAGCTGTGCGAAGGCGACGAACAACGCCACGTGCAGCTGCTGGCCAATCTCGAACGCGTCCAGCAGACGCTTGAGCTCTAACGCCATGTTGAAACGGAGCCCCATGAAACCTGCGCAACGTCATTCCCTGGTCCACGGCGTGATGGCCGTGGTGATAGCGCTTTCCGCGTGCGTCGCAGGCCAGGCGACGGCGGCCCAGGCCGACGCACGCTGGCGACAGTCGAGCCAGATGGTGCTGGTGGTGACACCGGACTGGAATGCCGACCACGGCGTGCTGCGCACCTACGAACGCCAGGGCGAAGCGTGGAAGGCCGTAGGCGAGGCGCAGGACGTCACCGTTGGTCGTTCCGGCGCGGCCTGGGGGCTGGGTCTGCATGACCCGCAGCCGAAGGGTCCGCAGAAGCACGAGGGCGATGGCCGCGCCACGGCAGGCGTGTTCCGCATCGGTGAGGTCTTCGGCTATGCCGGGCACGCAGACACGCGCATGCCATACGACGCCTTGCAGGTGAGCGAGTGGTGCGTGGACGTGGATGGCTCGCCGTACTACAACCAGATCGTCGATGCGAACAAGGTGGGCGCGAAGGCGGTCGAAGGTTCCAGCGAGCCGATGCGCCGCGACCTTCATGTGAATGGCGACCAGCGCTACAAGCTCGGCTTCGTGATCGAGCAGAACCCCGAGGCAACGTCGGGCGGCGGCAGTTGCATCTTTGCGCACCTGTGGAAATCGCCGACCGATGCCACGGCAGGTTGCACGGCGATGCCGGAGTCTGCGATGCGCCATCTGCTGGCCTGGCTGAAGCCGGAAGACCAGCCGGTATTCGTGCTGCTGCCGCAGGATGAATACGTGCGACTGCAGTCGCCGTGGCACCTGCCTGCACCGGGCAAGCAGCCTTGAGCGCCACCACGAGGGTACTCATCGGCCTGGCCCTGGGCGCCATGGGCGGCCTGGCGCTGGCGGCATGGAATGCACCGGTCGCCGCACAGGTGGCCGACGCGGTTCAGCCGTTTGGACGTCTGTGGCTCAACGCGTTGCAGATGACGGTGGTGCCGCTGGTGTTCGCGCTGGTGGTGGTGGGCGTGAACACGGCCACGGACGCGGCGGCTTCGGGGCGCATTGCACGACGAGCCATCGTCGCCTTCATCCTGATCCTGGTCGGCGGGGCGTTGTTCGCAGCGGCCGCCGCGCCGCACCTGTTCGCGCTGTTCACCCGCAATCCCGAGCTCACGCACGCGCTGGAGAGCGCCGTCGCCACGCACGCGGCGCCCGTCACACAAGGCGTTGGCTGGGCGGAGTGGTTCAACGGCATCGTGCCTGCCAACGCCATCATGGCGGCTGCGCAGAGCGCGATGCTGCCGCTGGTGGTATTCGCCCTGTTCTTCGGCTTCGCCCTGACGCGCATCGAGGCGGCGCGGCGCGAGCTGGTGATCGGTTTCTTCCAGGCCATCGCCGACACCATGATCGTGATCGTGCGCTGGGTGCTGTGGGTGGCGCCGCTGGGCGTGTTTGCTTTGATCCTCGCCGTTTGCGCGCGCGCCGGCCTGCAGATGCTCGGCGCGCTGGGCATCTATGTGCTGGTGGAATGCCTGCTGTATCTCGCGGTGACGCTGCTGATGCTGCCGGTGGCCATGTTTTGGGGCCGCGAAAGGCTGAGCCGCTTCGTGCCCGCACTGGTGCCGGCGCAGATCGTGGCGGCCAGCACGCAATCGTCGCTGGCATCGCTGCCGGCCATGCTGGAGAGCGCCGAGCAGCGGCTTGGTTATCCGCCGCAGGTCAACGCCCTGGTGCTGCCCATGGCGGTGAGCCTGTTTCGCCTGACCAGTCCCGTGCAGTACGTGACGTCGGCCTGTTTCATCGCATGGGCGTACGGCATAGACGTGGGCGCGGCACAACTTGCCGCCGCGGCGCTGCTTGCCGTGGTGATCAGCCTGGGCTCGGTGGGCCTTCCCGGTGCCGTGAGTTTCATGGCCACGAATCTGCCGGTGGCGCAGGCGATGGGCGTACCGGTCGGGCCGCTCGGCCTGATGCTCGCGGTCGACGCCTTGCCCGATGCGCTGGCCACGCTGGGCAATGTCACGGCCGATCTCACTGCCACCAGCGTGGTGGCGCGTCAATCTGCGGAAACCCCATGAGTACGATCACGGAAGCGGATGTCATCGTCATCGGCGCAGGCATGGCCGGCGCCTCGGCCGCGTATTTCATGGCGCCGCATGCACGCGTGGTCGTGCTTGAGCGCGAGCAACACGCGGGCGTGCATGCGACCGGACGTTCGGCCGCGCTGTTTTCCGAAACCTACGGTTCGGCGCAGGTGCGCGCGCTCAGTCGTGCCTCGCGTCCGTTCCTGCAGCGTCCGCCGGAAGGTTTTGCCCAGCACCCGATCCTTTCGCCGCGCGGCACGGTGATCATCGGCAACGCCGACCAGGTGGATGCGGTGCAATCGATGTACGAGGAAATGGCTCCGCTTGCCGACGACCTGCGCATGGTCGATGGCGCGTGGCTGCAAGGCAGGGTGCCTGTGCTGCGCCCTGAAGCGGCGGAGATCGGACTGTTCGAGCCGGGCTCGTCGGACATCGACGTCAACGAACTGCACCAGGGTTTTCTGCGGGCGCTGCGTGCGCAAGGCGGCACGGTACGCATGAACGTGGGCATCCGCTCGATCGAGCGCGGCCCCGGCCATTGGTTCGTCGACGCGGGCGGCGAATCGTTCCGCGCGCCGCTGCTGGTGAATGCTGCCGGTGCGTGGGTGGACGAGGTGGCGGCACTGGCCGGCGTGGCGCCCATCGGCATCCAGCCCAGGCGCCGTTCGGCCTTCCTGTTCGAACCGCCGCCGCTAACGGACATCACGCACTGGCCCTTCGTGATGGATGTCGAGGAAAGCTTCTACTTCAAGCCCGACGCCGGCCTGCTGATGGGCTGCCCCGCCAACGCCGACCCGGTGCCACCGCACGATGTGCAGCCCGAGGAACTCGACATCGCGATGGGCATCCACCGCATTGAGGAAGCCACCACAATGATGATCCGTCGGCCCACGCGCACCTGGGCTGGCCTGCGTTCGTTCGTGGCCGACGGCGACCTGGTGGGCGGCTTCGCGCCGGATGCGGAAGGGTTCTTCTGGGTAGCGGCGCAGGGCGGTTACGGCATCCAGACCTCCGCGGCGATGGGCGAAACCTGCGCGAGCCTCCTCCTGGGAAGGACGCTGCCCTCGCACCTGCAGGACGCAGGCATTACCGCCGCCATGCTGGACCCGCGCCGGCTGCCTCGCTGAAGCGTCGCGGCTACTGCAGCCGCGAGCCGAAGATCACCAGCGCGGCCAGGGCGGCATGCTTCTGGTCGGCGCCCCAGGGTGGGCCGGCCCACTTCCCCAGCGCGGCCACGGCATCCGTCCATGGGCAGGCCGACGGCGCCAGTTCGTCCAGTTCCTTTTCCCGCAGCAGGCCCAGCGGCAGCCCGCAGGCACAGACGGCTGCCGCCAGCGCATCGGGAAACAACTGGCCTTCCGCCTGGTGCATGCGGATATGCACGGCGAGGATCTGTTCGGTGGTCCAGGCGGGCATCGGCGAGCCGGTGAGCACCGCGCCGCCAGCGATCTCGTGGCCCGCGTCGTGCAATTGCCCGATCAGCGCGGAAACCCCTTGGGCCGACGCTTGTCGTGCACCCTCAATGCCCTCCCGCACGATGGCTTCTGCGCGCACCGGCGGCATGCCTTCGGCGGCGTGGTAGGGCTGGCGCGCCCAGGCACCGCTGCGGCTATCCACCAGCGAAAGGCGACAGCGGTCCACCAGCTGCACCTGCCCGTCGGGAAGGCCCACCGCCACGGCGACGGCCCAGCCCGAATGCGCCTTCAACCCGATGGCGACCTTCATCGTCCGCCCCGTCTTGACCAGGGAATGGGAACGCATCGCCGGTATAGCACGGCAGGCCGGAAGCAGGAGGTTGCTGCAGTGCGGCGCCGGTTTGAGCACAATGCTCTTCCCGGCCCGTGCGCCAGCGTCCCCAGGGACCACCCGCGCGGCCGCCTTTCTTGCGGCTAAATCAACACCTTGGCATCCCCATGCTCCTGATGATCGACAACTACGACAGCTTCACCTTCAACCTCGTGCAGTACCTGGGCGAGCTGGGGCAGTCGGTGAAGGTGGTGCGCAACGACGCGCTGGACGTGGCCGGCATCCGGGCGCTGAAGCCTTCGCACATCATGATTTCGCCGGGCCCGGGCACGCCGGACGATGCCGGTGTGTCGCTGGACGTGCTGAGCGAACTCGCCGGCGAGATACCTGTGTTCGGCGTGTGCCTGGGCCACCAGGCGATCGGCCAGGTGTTCGGCGGCAAGGTGATCCGTGCCAAGCAGATCATGCACGGCAAGACCTCGCCGGTGCGCCACCGCGGCCAGGGCGTGTTTGCCGGCTTGCCCGATCCGTTCGAGGCCACGCGTTACCACTCGCTGGTGGTCGAGCAGGGCTCGCTGCCCGATTGCCTCGAAGTCACCGCGTGGACGGAAAACGCCGATGGCTCGATCGATGAGATCATGGGCCTGCGCCACAAGACGTTGAACGTCGAGGGCGTGCAGTTCCATCCCGAATCGATCCTCACGCAATACGGCCACGACCTGCTGCGCAATTTCCTCGGCCTGCCGCTGAAGCTCGCCGCATGACGCCCGCCACACCCAAACCCGTGGGACGCCGCGTCACCATCACGCCGCAGGAAGCGTTGCAGCGCACGATCGAGCATCGCGAAATCTTCCACGACGAGATGATCGAGCTGATGGGCCAGATCATGCGTGGCGAAGTGAGCCCGCTGATGACGGCCGCGATCATCACCGGCCTGCGCGTGAAGAAGGAAACCGTGGGCGAGATCACTGGCGCCGCGCGCGTGATGCGTGAGCTGTCGGCCAAGGTGGAGATGCCTGCGCACGAGCATTTCGTCGACATCGTCGGCACCGGCGGCGATGGTGCATCGAGCTTCAATATCTCCACCGCCTCGATGTTCGTCGCGGCAGCGGCGGGCGCGCGCATCGCCAAGCATGGCGGGCGCAGCGTGTCGTCCAAGTCGGGCAGCGCGGATGTGCTGGAAGCGCTGGGCGCGGTGATCGACCTGTCGCCGGCGAAGGTGGCGCAGTGCATGGCCGACACCGGCATCGGTTTCATGTTCGCGCCCAACCATCATCCCGCGATGAAGGTGGTGGCGCCGGTGCGCAAGGAAATGGGCGTGCGCACGCTGTTCAACATTCTCGGCCCGCTGACCAACCCGGCCGGCGCGCCGAACATTCTGATGGGCGTGTTCCATCCCGACCTCGTCGGCATCCAGGTGCGCGTGCTGCAGCAGCTGGGCGCGAAACACGCGCTGGTGGTGTGGGGTCGCGACGGCATGGATGAAATCTCGCTGGGCGCGGCGACGCTGGTGGGCGAGCTGCGCGACGGCGAAGTGCGCGAATACGAAGTGGAGCCGGAGGACTTTGGCCTTGCCATGGCGTCCAGCCGTAATCTGCGCGTGGAAAACGCCGAGGAATCGCGCGCGATGCTGCTGGAGGCGCTGGAAGGTCATCGTGGCGTGCCGCACGACATCGTCTGCCTCAACGCGGGCGCGGCGCTGTACGCGGCCAACGTGGCCGATTCCATCGGGGCCGGCATCGATCTCGCGCGTGCCACCATCGCCAGCGGCGCGGCTCGTGCAAAAATGGACGCTTTCGTGGCTGCGACGCGGCGCCTGGCGGAAACGCCCTGACGCTCACGCCACTTTCATCCCCATTCCCCCCAAGCTTTTGCCATGACCGACATTCTCCAGCGCATTCTCACCCGCAAGACCGAAGAGGTCGCCGAGCGCAGCGCCAGGCTGCCGCTGGTGGAACTCTCCGCGCGCGTGGGCGGCTTGCCCGATACGCGCGGCTTTGCTTCCGCCATCGAGGCGAAGATCGACGCCGGCTTGCCGGCCGTGATTGCCGAGGTGAAGCGCGCCAGCCCCAGCAAAGGCGTGATCCGCAACGACTTCGACCCGGCGGCGATCGCGCGCAGCTACGAGCGGGGCGGGGCAGCATGCCTGTCCGTGCTCACCGATCGCGATTTCTTCCAGGGTAGCGAGGATTTCCTGCAGCAGGCACGCGATGCGTGTTCGCTGCCGGTGCTGCGCAAGGATTTCGTGATCGATCCCTACCAGGTATACGAGGCGCGCGTGATCGGCGCCGACTGCATCCTGCTGATCGTGGCCGCGCTGAGCGACGCGGCGTTGCTGGAGCTGTCGCTGCTGGCGGCGGAACTCGACCTCGACGTGCTGTGCGAAGTGCATGACGCCGAAGAGCTTGAGCGTGCGCTTGCGTTGCCGGTGCCGCTGATTGGCGTCAACAACCGCAACCTGCGCACGTTCCACACCTCGCTGGAAACCTCCGTCGAACTGCAGCAGCTGATGGAATACGACCGCATCCTGGTCAGCGAATCGGGCATCCACACGCCGGACGATGTCGCCCTGTTGCGTGACGCCGGCATCAACGCGTTCCTGGTCGGCGAGGCGTTCATGCGCGCCAACGATCCGGGCGCCGAACTCAAGCGATTGTTCGCTACCGAATAGGCTCCAATGTCCTCAGGGGAAACCAGTTCCATGCCGGAAGCGGCGGACGTCGTTGCGTCTGCGCCACGCACCGTGCTGTTCGATTTCGACGGCGTGCTGATCCACGGCGACGCCTTCTACCTGTTCATGCGCGATCTGTACCAGCGCTCGGTGCTGCGCAAGATCTGCGTACTCCTGGCATTGCCGTGGTTGCTGCTGGTCGTGCCGTTTTCGCGTCGCCATGCGATGCGCACCCTCGTCCATGTGGGGCTGCTGGGCCTGGGCGAGCAGCGCTACCAGGCCGTGGCGCACGCCTTCGCCGGCAACCTGGTGCGCCGTCCGAAACAGTTTTCGCGCGATGGGCTCCATGCGCTGCGCCGTCACCAGGCGGCGGGCGATCGCGTGATCGTGGTCACCGGCTGCGAGCATGTGCTGGTCAGCCATATCCTCGAACAACTCGGCCTGCGCGACATCGAGGTGCTGGCTTCGCAACTGCGTCCCGGCCTGCTGGGCATGCGCGTGAAGCTGCACAACATCGGACGCCGCAAGCCGGCGCAACTGGCCGCGTTCGGCGTGCGCGAGTGGCATGTGGCCTATAGCGATTCGCTGGTCGACATCCCCATGCTCAAGCCTGCCGCGGAAGTGGTGCTGGTCAACGGCACGCCTCAGCTGTGCAAGAAGCTGGAGAAGGCGTTGGGCCGCACCATCACGCGCGTGGACTGGTTCTGATCCAGGGCGGTATCCGCGCTCATCAGGCGCGCACGCCATGGCGCAAAAACTGCGAGATGGCGCCCGGGTCCGTCTCGCGGACGCGTACTGGGCGCGCTTCCGGGAGAAGCGGGCGAACTTGCCTTCGCTCCCGCAGCGGCCTATACGTCAGAACTTACACAAGTGTTTCAGGGGACCTCGCATGTACCTCCCGTCGCTCGCCCAATTGGCGCTCGGCAGCCGGCTCAAATCGCTCAGCGACCACTTCTACGCGGCGGTAGACGAGGTCTATCGCGGCTGTGGCGCGGGCGTGGAGTCGCGCTGGTTTCCGGTGCTGCGCTTCCTGTGGGAGCACGGCGAGACCACGGTCAGCGAGGTGGCCACTGCGATCGGGCAAACCCATTCGGCGGTGAGCCAGCTCGCCGACAAGCTGGTCGATGCGGGGCTGGTCGAGCGCCGCAAGGACGCCCAGGATGGCCGGCGCAGCCTGCTCGCCCTGACGGCCAAGGGACGCGAGGCGGTGTCGGCGCTCGGTCCGATCTGGGTGGCGGTGAGGCGGGGCATCCTGCGCTCGTTGGGTGAGGATGGCCTCAGGGGCCTGCTCGGCGCCCTGGCTGCCACGGAACAGGCTCTGGAGGAGCGTCCGGTGGTGGATGCGATGCTGGCCGAGCACGCCGCGCTGGTGAGCGCGAAGCTGGAGGTCGTGCCGTACGATCCCGCGTTGAAGGAGCACTTTTACCGCCTCAACGCGCAATGGCTGGAGCGCCATTTTCGCATCGAGGACATCGACAGGGAGCTGCTCGGTGATCCGGAGCGTCACGTGCTGGCGCCCGGTGGCGCGATCTTCTTCGCCCGCCTGGCCGGCGAGGTCATCGGCACCTGTGCGCTGCTGCAGGAATCGCCCGGGGTCTACGAGCTTTCGAAGATGGGCGTGGACGAAACCTTCCGCGGCATGGGCGCAGGGCGAAGCCTGCTGGCTGCCGCCATCGGGGAATTCCACCGACGCGAGGGCGAGGAGCTGTTCCTGGAATCCAACAGTCGCCTGAAGACGGCGCTGCGCATGTACGAGCAGGCGGGGTTCGTGCTGCAGCCGGCGGTACGCGCCGGATCGCACTACGAGCGGGCGGACGTGTACATGATCTACCAGCCCGGCAAGCGCAGCGGAACCAAGTCAGGCGCCGCCGAGGCGTAGCACGCGATGCCGTGATCCCGGCCTTCGCCGGGACCACGTTCAGTACGGGATCGCGCTCAGCGCGTCCCGCGCACGACGATGGTCTTGCCAGCCACGTCGATCATGCGCTGCTCTTCCAACTGCTTGAGCACGCGGCCCACCATTTCGCGCGAGCAGCCCACGATGCGGCTCACTTCCTGGCGGGAGATGCGGATCTGGGTGCCTTCCGGATGGGACATAGCGTCCGGCTCCTGGCACAGGTCCAGCAGCGTCTTGGAGATGCGGTTGGTCACGTCCATGAACGCCATGCGGCTCACCTGGCGCGACGTGCGCAGCAGGCGGTGCGTGAGCTGCGAGCCGATGGCGAAGAGGATCTTCGGGCATTCCTCGCGCAGCGGGCCTTCCATCAGCTGGAACAGGCGCTCGTAGCTGATCTCGGCCATCTCGCAGGCGGTGCGGGTGCGCACCAGTGACTCGCGCTGTGCCTGCTCCACGAACAGGCCCATCTCCCCGATGAACTGGCCTCGGCTCAGATAGGCGAGGATCAGCTCGCGGCCCTGCTCGTCCTCCGTGCACACGGCCAGGGAGCCATCCACGATGTAATACAGTGTGTTAGCCGGGTCCCCTGGCCGGATAATGGCGGTCTTGCCCGGGTAGCGGCGTCGATGGCAAAGCGCCAGGAAGCGCTCCATGGACGCGGGGTCCGGGGCAAAGTTGGCAGGCGCCTGGGAGCGTTCAAAAGCTTGCTGTAGCTGATATTTGAGTTGCGCCACGTTGAGTCCCGTCGATTCAATCCGGGGTCCGCAAGCGCCCCCCGGCAGTCAAAATCCTTCCCCTCAGGGCATTATGGCAAACTAATTTGACCTGCCGAAGGTTCAGTTTTCCCTTTTTTTGCCGCATACTTCACGGTCTTTCCGACGCGATGCTGTCGCGCTCCGGTCACAAGGGTCGTGGAAGCTTCCTGCTTTCACGTCGAATTATCCAGCGGGGACCCTTGTAGCTAACCCGCCTCTACTGCTGGCCACGCATACCGGCCATGGAGAGTCGCTGTGGTAAAACCGCTTCCGCGCCTGCGTCTGCAGGGCTTCAACAATCTGACCAAGGCCCTGAGCTTCAACATCTACGACATCTGCTATGCAGTGTCCGAAGAACAGCGCCAGCGCTACATCGAGTACATCGATGAGCAGTACGACGCCGATCGCCTGACGCAGATCCTGACGGATGTGGCCGAGATCATCGGCGCTAACATCCTGAACATTGCACGCCAGGACTACGATCCGCAAGGCGCCTCCGTCACGATCCTCATCTCCGAGGAGCCCGTGGTGGAGAAGCTTGGCCGCGACACGATTTCCGATGCCGTGGTCGCGCACCTGGACAAGAGCCACATCACCGTCCACACCTATCCGGAAACGCATCCGCACAACGGCATCGCGACCTTCCGCGCGGACATCGACGTGGCCACCTGTGGCGTGATCTCGCCGCTGAAGGCCCTGAACTACCTGATCGACAGCTTCGAGTCGGACATCGTCATCGCCGACTACCGCGTGCGCGGCTTCACTCGCGACGTGAGGGGCAAGAAGCACTTCATCGACCACAAGATCAACTCCGTGCAGGACTACCTGGCCAAGCACATCCGCCAGAAGTACGAGATGTTCGACGTGAACGTCTATCAGGAGAACATGTTCCACACGAAGATGCACATCAAGGACTTCGACCTTGATACGTATCTGTTCGAGGCACATGCCGACGATCTCTCGTTCAAGGAGCGCCAGCGCATCGAGTCGCTGCTGCGCCGCGAGATCGAGGAACTGTTCCACGGCCGCAACCTGATGTGATCCACGAAAAGCCCGCCGAAAGGCGGGTTTTTTCTTGCGCGCCGCTTGTCTGTGGGAGCGCGCCCTGTGCGCGAAAGCGAACAAGGCCGTGAAGCGGGAGAGGTATCAGTCGCGCACCGGGTGCGCTCCCGCAGACGAGATGCCCCTGCTAAATCCGGTACGCCACCGTCTTCATCACCATCGAAGACACATGCATCAACCCGGGAATGGGAAACGGCAGATCCACGCCGCCGCGCATCTTGGCGTCGTGCGCGTGGCGAATCTCATCGGCCTGCATCTGCTCCAGCACCGCACGCGAACGCTCGTCCTGCGGAGGCAGCCTGTCGAGGTGTTCTTCCAGGTGTGCTTCCACCTGGCGTTCGGTCTCCACCACGAAACCCAGGCTCACCGGATCGCCCGCCAGCGCCGCAAGCGCTCCGATCGCGTAGCTGCCGGCGTACCACAGCGGATTCAGCAGGCTGGGGCGGCTGTCCAGTTCCTTCAGGCGCTCGCTGCACCAAGCCAGGTGGTCGGTTTCCTCGGCGGCGGCATGCTGCAGGTGGGCGCGGTTTTCCTCATTGCGTGCCAGCGCGGCCTGCCCGTCGTACAGCGCCTGCGCGCACACCTCACCGGTGTGATTGATGCGCATGAGGCCTGCCGCGTGGCGACGTTCCGCATCGTCCATGTCGGCTTCGTCGAAGGCCTCGGCGGGTGATGGGCGTGCCGCTTCCGGCGCGCCTGCGACGGTTTCCAGTGCGCGCTCGATGCCGGCCAGCAGGCGGTCGAGCGGGGAGAGCGTGCGTGCGTTCATGGCGAAATCTCCAATTGCCGGGCCAGCAGGCTCAGCGGATGCATGTGTGGCCAGTGCCGGCCCTCGGCGTCCATGCCCGCAGCCAGGTGCAGGCGACAACCGATATTGGACGACAACAGCTGCTGCGGCGCTACGGTGGCGATCTGCGCAAGCGTGGTTTCTCGCAGGCGCGCCGCGCGTTCGGGAAATTCCAGCATGTGCGTGCCGGCCGCACCGCAGCAGTACGGTGCCCGCGGCACCACTTGCAGGTCGAGCTCGGGAATCGCGCGCAGCAACGTTTGCAGCGCACCTTCGTTGCGGGCGACATTGACCTGTGTGCAGGGGAGGTGCAGTGCCACGCGCCGGGCGAGTGGACGAAAACGCAGCTGCCCGATGCGCGAGGCGACGAGGCTTGCGGCATCGTCCACAGCCACATTCGGAAGCGCGCGACGCAACGTGCCCAGGCAACCCGGCGTGACGGTCACCAGATGCGTAGCGCGGGAGGCTTTCCAGGTCTCTTTCGCGCGTTCGGCCAAAGCCTCGGCCGCGTCCATTTCGCCACCGTGCAGATCGATCGCGCCACAACAGAAGGCCGGTAGCCGGACGACCCGATAACCCGCCGCGCGCATCAGCGTCATCGCGGCCTCCTCGGCATCCGCATCCTCGATGCTGGCCACGCAGCCGGGAAACAGCGCGACCGTGACAGCGTCGGGCGAGGGCGTTTCTTGCGCAGGCGTCGGTCGCACGGCTGCGGCTGCATCAGGCAGCGTCTGCAATGCGGCGCGCCAGGGCGAATCGGCCGGCAAGCGGGCCGCAAGACGCTGCCTCCAGCGAGCCATGCCCGCCGAACCACCCAGGCGGGCCGCCAGCCGCAGCAAGGTGGGCTGCTTCAGCAAGGTCAGCAGGCCGCGCGGACGGTGCTTGATGGGGCCGATCAAGGCTCGGGTTTCCACCAGCAATTCGCCGTATTTCACGTTCGCCGGGCAGACCCGCTCGCAATTGAGACAGCCCAGGCAGTGATCGAGGTGGAGCCGCAAGGCCTCCGTGGGCTCCGCGTCGCCCCGGGCCAGGGCCGCCGCGATCGCAATGCGCCCACGCGGAGACTCCGCTTCGCTGCCATCCAGGCCGTAGGTGGGACAGGTGGGCAGGCACAGGCCGCACTGCACGCACTGGTCGGCCAGGGCGCCGATCTTCTGTTCTCGGGTATTGGGGGGCTTTTCAAGCGCCATGCGGGTCATGCTATCATTGCCAGCTCGCATCCCACCGGTCGGTGGGCTTGCGCGATTGATGAAAACTCCGTTATCATCTCGCGCCTTTGTTCCACCGATTACGTGTACCGCCCATGTGGCGGCAGACCAGGTATTCTGAAATGAAAACGTTCAGCGCCAAGCCGGAAAGCGTCAAGCGCGATTGGTTCGTGATTGACGCCACGGACAAGACGCTCGGTCGCCTTTCGACCGAGATCGCCCACCGCCTGCGTGGCAAGCACAAGCCGGAATTCACCCCGCACGTCGACACCGGCGATTACATCGTTGTGGTCAACGCCGAAAAGGTGGCCGTCACCGGTGCCAAGCTGGACGACAAGATGTACCACCGCTTCACCGGCTACGTCGGCAACCTGAAGACCACGAGTCTGAAGGATCTGCTGGCCACCCATCCGGAGCGCGTCATCGAGATCGCCGTCAAGGGCATGCTGCCGAAGAACCCGCTCGGCCGCGCGATGTACCGCAAGCTCAAGGTGTACGGCGGTGCCGAGCACCCGCATACCGCACAGCAGCCGCAGGCGCTGGAAATCTAAGGAACCATCATGGCTATCCAGCAGAACTACGGCACCGGCCGCCGCAAGACCTCCGCAGCTCGTGTGTTCCTGCGCAAGGGCAACGGCGCGATTACGGTCAACGGCAAGACTCTCGACCAGTTTTTCGGTCGTGAAACCTCGCGCATGATCGTGCGTCAGCCGCTCGAGCTGATCGAAGCGACGGACAAGTTTGACGTCAACGTGACCGTTGCTGGCGGCGGCATCACCGGCCAGGCCGGTGCGATCCGCCTCGGCATCGCTCGCGCCCTGATCGAATACGACGAAAGCCTGAAGTCCCAGCTGCGCAAGGCTGGCTTCGTGACCCGTGACGCCCGCGAGGTCGAGCGCAAGAAGGTCGGTCTGCACAAGGCCCGCCGCGCTACCCAGTTCTCGAAGCGCTAATTCTCCTCGGAGAGTTGCTTCGACGGTTCGGTGCATCAAGTCAGAGCGCACCGCTCCGCAGGGTTTTGGGAGATCGTCTAACGGTAGGACAACGGACTCTGACTCCGTTTATCTAGGTTCGAATCCTAGTCTCCCAGCCAAAAAACAAAAGGCCCGCCTCACGGCGGGCCTTTTGTTTGGGTCTTGGAACGCTAGACGAAATACGTCTCGCCGCACGTCACGTGCCTCGCTCTTCGGACGATCGACTTCGCCGATGTCCGCTCCGGCATCCTTGCTTCCGCATTCGGCAAATTTGCTTGGAACAACAGAACAGCGCGCAGCGCTGGTCCCGTAGCGCGCAGCCCGGAGGGGTGAGCCATCATGGATGGGGCGAACAATCCTGGTCCCCGTTATGACGAGTAGTTCTTACGAAAGGGCAGCCTTCATCGCTGGCCTTTTATTTCGGACTGCGAAACAGTAGCCAGAGCCCGTTCGACGATTTGCCGTCACTAACTCATCACTTCACCCACGCAATCGCCCGCGTATGTACGCCACGATGCCATGTTGATACCGCGTCGCCACCCCATTGTGTTAGTGCCATGCCTAATGGCACACGCCGCGCTCAAGCGCTCCGCCTTACCGTCGTAGGCAGCAAGGCGACGGCGCGCGCGATGGACAGGTCGCGTCTCCTCGACACTCTGGCCACAAGGATGCATCCGATGATTCCGGATACCAGGCTTGGCAGGTTGGCGGGAATTCTCTATCTGATCGTGGTGGTCACCGGGCTTTTCAGTCTCGGCTACGTGCCTTCGCAGTTGAGCGTGCACAACGATCCGCTGGCGACGCTGGATCGTATCGCGGTGTCAGACGTGCTGTTCCGCTATGGCGTCGCGGCGTTCCTGGTCGAACAGGTGGCGTACCTGCTGCTCGCCCTCGTGCTTTTCCGGCTGCTGCGGTCGGTGGATCAGTCCATGGCTGCCGTCATGGTGGCCTTCGTGGTCGTGGCTGTGCCGATGGCACTGGTGGCACTTACTCATCGGCTCGGCGTGCTTTCGCTGCTGGAGCATGCCGGTCCGGATATCCACGATGCACAGCTTGCGCTGCAGGCGCGATCGCTGCTCGAGACTTATCGCAACGGACTGCTGCTCACCAGCCTGTTCTGGGGTCTGTGGCTGTTTCCCCTGGGCTACCTGGTCTTCCAGTCGGGCTTCTTGCCGAAGTTGCTCGGCATCTTTCTCATGCTGGGTTGCGTGGGCTATGTCGTCGACGTGTTCTGCAGTGTGCTGACCCCGCATTATGCGGACATGCCCATTTCCAGCTATATCACCTTGCCCGCGGCGATCGGTGAGATAGGCACGTGTCTGTGGTTGCTGCTCTTTGGTACCTCGCGTCCTTTTGCGCGACGCAGCGGCTTTCCTTCGGCTCCCTGATTCCAAGGACTTCCCATGGCATCGTTGCTCGAAGACATCAGGATCCCGGTGCGCTTCAAGCTCTCCGCGCTGTGGGCAAGCCTGATGTTTTGCTACATCTACGGCGATTACTTCGGCCTCTATCAACCTGGCAACCTGCAAGGCATGTTGCAGGGGCAGATGGGGCCCTTGGGTGACGTCACCCAAGGTGTGCTCCTGGGTACGGCGATGCTCATGGCCGCGCCGAGTGTCATGGTGTTTCTCTCGCTGGCCTTGTCTCCGGCGGCGTGTCGATGGGCAAACATCGTGCTCGGCGTGGCCTACACCGTCATCATCCTGATATCGATGCCGGGTGCCTGGCATTTCTACATGTTCCTCGGCGTCATCGAGGCAGTACTGTCGCTGTTGATCGCGGCGTATGCGTGGCGTTGGCCACGCGTGGCAGGCTGAGACAGCTGGCTGGCGCCGCTGCGGGTTGCCGCGCTCGCTAAATCAGCGTGCGCGGCAACCCATGCACCGAAGTGACTCAGCTGTTCCGCAAGGACGTCGCCGCCGACTTGCCGAAGGACGGTGGACGGTCCGCCAGTTCCCGGCCGAAAGCCAAGTTGGGCGTCGCGGACATGTGGAACACCAGCGTGCCGCCCTTGGCGAGTTCGGCATGCTCGATCCAGCTGCGCGTCCACGGTTTGCCGTTCCACGTGACCGACTGCACATAGGGACGGCCCGG
Organism: Dyella sp.; assembly: GCF_035685885.1. Classification (GTDB taxonomy): domain Bacteria; phylum Pseudomonadota; class Gammaproteobacteria; order Xanthomonadales; family Rhodanobacteraceae; genus Dyella. The sequence continues at coordinate 37,050 of NZ_DASRZX010000001.1, forward strand.
TCCGTTGTCGATGGCCTGCATGGTGAGCTTGCGTCCTTCGGCCAGGGTGACTTCGGCGCGATCGAGCAAGGGTGAGCCGAACACGTAGTGCGCGCTTACCGGATCGACGGCGTACAACCCGAGGGCGCCAAGCACGTACCACGCGCTCATCTGCCCGCAATCCTCGTTGCCGGCAAGGCCATCGGGCTCGGGGAGATACATGGTTTCCAGCAATGCGCGCACGCGTGCCTGCGTCTTGTGGTGCGTGCCGGTGTACGCATACAGATAGGCCACGTGATGGCTGGGCTCGTTGCCGTGCGCGTACTGGCCCATCAAACCGGCAATGTCCGGTGGTGCATCGACGGGAATGATCGCCTTGGTGGTGAACAATGCATCGAGCTTGCGTTCGAACGCCTGCTCGCCGCCAAGCAGTTCCATGTACGCGTACAGGTCGTGCTGGTTGAGGAAGGTGGCCTGCCAGGCGTTGGATTCGGTGAAGTCCCGCCAGCGCGCGGAATGACCCATGCCCTGCGGATCGAATGGCTCAAGCCATTGCCCGCCTTCGCCGCGCGGGCGCATGAAGCCCACCTGCGCGTCGTATACATGGCGGTAATTGCGCGAACGTTCGCGCAACGCTTCGGCATCCGCATGCGCGCCGGCTGCCTCGGCCATGTGCGCCACGGCCCAATCGTCATAGGCGTATTCGAGCGTCTTGCTGACCGCTTCGCCGACCTTGTCGCTGGGGATGTAGCCGAGCTTGCGGTAATAGGGCAGGCCGCGATAGTCGTCGTCCATCGCGCGCTTGCGGAACAGCGGCCACGCGCGTGCATAGTCGACGCCCTGGAAACCCTTGGCATGCGCTTCGGCGATCACGACGGCAGAGTGGTAGCCAATCATGCAGCCCGTTTCGCGGCCCTGCAGTGGCCATACCGGCGGACCGTCGGGGCTTTCGGCCGCCATGCGCACCAGTCCGTTGACGAAGTCAGGCACGCGCTCGGGCTGGAACAGCGTGAGCAGCGGATGCAATGCGCGGTAGGTGTCCCAAAGCGAATACGTGCTGTAGTTGTGCTTGCCCGCGGGCAACTGGTGCACGGCCAGGTCCATGCCGCGATAACGGCCGTCCGAATCGCTGAATAGCGTCGGCGCCAGCATGGTGTGGTAAAGCGCGCTGTAGAACGTGCGCAGCGTGGCGGCCGACGTGCTCTGCACCTGGATGCGCGAAAGCTCGTGCTCCCATGCCTGCGCGGCGGCCTGCTGCACGCCTTCGAAATCCCAGCCGGGGATTTCCGCGTCGAGATTGCGCAAGGCGCCGTCGATGTCGACCGCCGAGATGCCAACCTTCACCAGCACCGGTTGCTTCGAGACATCGGCGATGCGCAGCGCCGCCTTCAGGTGCGCGCCTTTTGCTTCGTGCGTTCCCTCGGGCAATGCAATGTCTTCGGCGTACAGCGTGGCGTGCGAGAACGGGCGCGACACCTTCATGGCGAAGTAGAGATAGCGGCCCTTCGCCCATTGGTGCACGCGCCGGCCGCCGACCAGCGTGTCGTTGCCGATCAGCCGCAGTTGTGCATCGCTCACCACTGCGGGCTTGTCGACATAGTCGTGGTAACCGTGCGCGAGATCGACCAGCAGGTGCCCGTCGCCCTTGCCGTGGAAGCTGTAGCGGTGCAGGCCGGCGCGCATGGTCGCGGTCAGTTCGGCGAGGATGTCGTGATCGGTGAGGCGCACGCGGTAATAACCGGGGCGCGCCTGTTCCGAAGCGCGTTCATAGCGCGAGCGATAACCGTGGCCAGGCTTGCCCTCGACGCCTGGAGGAATCTGTTGCGCCGACACGGCTGCGTCGAAGCGCGAACGGTAGTTGGCATTGGGCAGCCCGCGCTCGCCCGGTTGCAGCAACACCGGTCCCTGCGCCGGCATCACCAGCACATCGAGCATGTCGCTGGCGCCGGTGCCGCTCAGATGCGTGTGCGAGAAGCCCATGATCGAGCCATCGCCCTGGTGGTAGCCCGAGCAGGCATCCCAGTCGGCGTCGTTGGTATCCGGGCTCAGCTGCACCATGCCGTAAGGCAGCGTGGCGCCGGGAAAGGTATGGCCGTGGCCGCTGCTGCCGACGAATACATCGACGTACTGCGACACACCTGTCGTGGCCGATGCCGCCGCTTCCGAAGCTGCCTTGGCGCCTTCGTCCAGCGTGCCGGCCAGCGAGGGCAGGGAAGGGCCGAGTACGGCGGCGGCGCCGAGGCCTTGCAGGAATTGCCGACGTGACACCATGCAGAACGCTCCTCCAACGATGGTTGCCGCGATGAGGCATCAGCGCAGGCCATCGGGAGCAACGGCGATCCCGAGCATCTGCCCAACACATCAAGCGGCCGGAAGCCGCCGTGGCGGGCGACTGTTTCGACTGACTCTAAAGAAAAATTTGCCTCGATCCAAATGCTTTCTGCGTCAAGCCCAACGCATTGATTCCAAACCGCTTGCGGGCATTTTTGCTGCAGGGCGACAGGGGGCATCGCAGGCCGGGGCGTCTACCGATCCTGGTTCACGGACCAAGGTCGGGCGAACTGCAAACCTCGCATCGCCGAACCCGCCGTGCATCGCCGTGGGCGTCTGCTACGAGTCGATCGACTGCGGCATTGCCATGCCGGTCGATTGAGAGCCCAAAAAAACGCCTCCGCAGGGGAGGCGTTTCGTCGATGGCGATGGCGCGCGCTTACAGCACCTTGTCGCCCACCAGCACCACGTTCGCGGGCCGGCGTGCAAACAGGCCCACCGTCACGATGCCCGGGATCTGGTTGAGGTCGCTTTCGAGCGCCACCGGGTCGGCGATCTGCCATCCGTGCACGTCGATCACCCAGTTACCGTTGTCGGTGACCACGCCATCGCGCCACACCGGGTTGCCGCCGCGCTTGACGATCTCGCGACCGACCAGGCTGCGCGCCATCGGGATCACTTCGATGGGCAACGGGAACTTGCCGAGCAGGTTCACCAGCTTGCCCGAATCGATGATGCAAACGAACTGGTCGCTGGCCTCGGCGATGATCTTCTCGCGCGTGAGTGCCGCACCGCCGCCCTTGATCAGGCGCTTGTGCGGATCGCATTCATCGGCGCCATCCACGTAAAGCGTGAGCCTGCCGGTGGCATTGAGGTCGAGCACGGGAATGCCCAGGCGCTTCAAGTGTGCGGTGGACTGCTCCGAACTCGACACCGCGCCCTGGATGCGATCTTTGAGATCCGCCAGCGCATCGATGAAGAAGGCAACCGTGGAACCGGTGCCGACGCCGACGATGGCGCCGTCCTCGACATAGCGGATGGCGGCTTCGCCGGCTTGGCGTTTTTCGTTGGCGCTGCTCATGGGTAAATTCCGGTAAGGGGAAAGCGTTATTCCATCGCCAGGACGTGGCGCCAATCGGCGGCGTCCACCGGCATCACCGACAGGCGGTTGCCCTTGCGCACCAGTGGCATCTCGACCAGCGCCGGGTCCGCCTGCAGTTCCTTGAGTGTGATGGTGCGCTTGAGCTTCTTGACGAACTTCACTTCGACCAGCATCCAGCGCGGGTTGTCGCGCGAGGCCGAGGCGTCGAAGTATTTGCTCTTGGGATCGAACTGGGAGGGATCGGGATAGGCGTCAGTGGCCACTTCCGCCACGCCGACGATGCCGGGCTCGTCGCAGTTGGAGTGGTAGAAGAACACCTTGTCGCCCACGCGCATGCCGTCGCGCATGAAGTTGCGCGCCTGGTAGTTGCGCACGCCGTCCCAGGCTTCCTGGCCCTTGCGCTTTAGGTCATCGATGGAAAACGCATCGGGCTCGGACTTCATCAGCCAGTGTTGGGTGGGGCGCTTGGTCATGCGTGGGCTTCTCCATCCTCGCCAGCGGCGTGGCAGTCGATCAGTTCGCGGTCGGTGGCGATGAAATCCAGCGGCACGTCCCAGGGCTGCTCGTCGATCCGGGGCAACTCCTGGAAGCCATAGGCGATGCCCACCAGCAAAGGCTCGGTGGGGCGGACCTGCTCGTTGAGGAAGGCGAAGGCGCGGTCGTAATAGCCGCCGCCCGTGCCCAGCCGATAGCCACGACGATCGAAGGCCAGCAGCGGCACCAGCACGAGGTCGAGCTGGAAGGGTTCCAGAAGTTCCTGGGGCGATACCGGCTCAGGAATGCCGTGGCGATTGGGCTGCACGTCCTCGCCGGATTGCCACGGAGCGAAGCGCAGGCGATGGTTCGGGCCGATCACCGGCAGCAGGAACTGCTGGCCGCGCGTGGCCAGGGGCGGAATGACCAGGTTCAGCGGCAATTCGCCATCGCAGGCCCAATAACCCGCCACGCGGGCATCGGTGAGGTATTCGGGCAACTGCTCCAGGCTGCGACGCAGGCCTTGTGCGGCGGCGATGCGCTGTGGCGGCGTCAGCGCGCGGCGCTGGTCGGCCAGTTGCCGGCGTAGTTCGCGTCGCTGGGCGGTGGCGTCCACGTTCGCGTCTCCTGCAAGGCGGGCCCGCGGACGTCCTGCGAGCGGTCCTGAACCGCCCGGCGCGCCAGGCGCCGGGCAGGTTGGGAATGAGGTGGCGTTAACCGCGATGCCGCTGCCCACCAAACGACCTTGATCCACGATGGATCAGGTGGGAGGGCGACATGGTCTCAAGGCTTTCCGCACGCGGCGGACATGCACAACGACCGATGAAAAGCCGACCCGGGGCCGTATTTAGGAACAAGGCAAATGTAAGAGTGTGCTGGCGCACACCGCAGAAAACGCCGTGACTATTTTACTTGGGCGTCCAGTGCGGCTTCAAGCTTGCGGCGCAAATTCGCCAGCTCGTCGATCACGCCCTTGTCTGAACCGCCGTGCTGCTTGCGCAATGCAAGGAATTCATGCGTGACACTGATGGCGGCCAGCACGGCGAGCCTGTCGAAGCCGGGCGCTTTGGCGTTGGCACGTAATTCGCGCATCTTGCGATCGAGGTAGGCGGCGGACTCCAGCAGGCCTTCGCGCTCTTCGGGCGCGCAGGCGATGAGGAATTCGCGATCCACCAGCCGCAGGGCAACCGGTTCGCTGGCGTTGTTGCTCACGCTGCTTTCAGCCATTGGTCTCAAGCGCCTTCAGTCGCTGGATCATCGCTTCGACGCGGCTGCGCGCCTGTTCGTTGCGTGCCATCAGGCCAGCGCGTTCACCGGCCAGTTGTTCCTGGCTATGGCGCAGGCTGCGGTTTTCCTCGGAGAGGCGGCGCACGGTGTCCAGCAGGCGATCGACCTGCTCGCCGAGGGCTGCAAGCTCCAGCTTGACGGGGTCTGGCTTGACGGGTTCGGGCGCGCTCATGGCCCGGGACTATAGCAGGAGGTCCGAGCAAAACAGCAGGCTCCGGCACGTTCCGGAAGGCGCTGCATTAAACTGGGCGTTCGCCCTGAATGGAGTACCGCCATGGCCGCCGAAGAGATCATCGGCTACGACGAACTGGACGACACCGTCGTTCATCTGAAACTGGCCATCCCGGCCAGCGAACTGCATGGTTCGCTTTGCGGTTTCCTGGCCGGTGGCGGTCGCGTGGGCAAGCAGTCGCTGGTCGAAGTGCTGCACCTGGACAACGAAGTAAAGCCCACCGGACGCGACCAGGCCTTGCTGGAGCGACTGGTGACGCAGAGCGAGGCCGAGCTGGCCGATCCCGAGCTGGGCTTTGAACCCTTGCTGCCCGCCGATGATCGTCCACTGCCCGAACGTGCCGAAGCGCTGGGCGACTGGTGCCGAGGCTTCCTGGGCGGCTTTGGGCTGGCAGGCGCGGAGACGCATCGCAAGTTGTCCGATGAGGCGCAGGAGATCCTGCGTGACCTCGGCACGATCGCCGCGTCGGCGTTCGACTTTGGCGACGAGGGCGAGGACGAGGATGCGTTGATCGAACTGCATGAGTTCGTGCGCATGGGGGCCATGTTGCTGTTCGCCGAATGCGCCAAGCGCCCGGCCGCCCAGAACGACACCCTGCATTGAGCATTTCGCCCGAGGAATACGCGCGCCGTCGCCGCCAGCTGATGCGCATGGCGGGCGACGATGCCGTGCTGCTCATCGCCGCCGCACCCGAGCGCGTACGCAATGCCGACGCCAACTGGCCGTACCGGCAGGATTCGGACCTGCACTACCTCTCAGGCCTTCCCGAGCCCGAGGCAGTGCTGGCCCTGCTGCCGGGCCGCAAGCACGGCGAAACCGTGCTGTTCTGCCGTGAGCGCGATGAGGAACACGAGCGCTGGCACGGCGAGACCATCGGCACGGATCGCGCGGTGAGCGAACACGGCATGGACGACGCGTTCCCGATCGACGACATCGACGACATCCTGCCCGGCATGATGGAGGGTCGCGCTCGCGTCTACTGTCATTTCGGCAGCGAGCCCGAGTTCGATGCGCGCCTGCTCGGCTGGATGCGCCGCCTGCGCCAGCTGCGCGGTGGCGGCGTGGTGCCGAAGGAATTCGTGGCATTGGGGCATCTGCTGCACGACCTGCGCCTGTACAAGTCGCGCGGCGAGCTGAAGCTGATGAAGACCTCCGCGTCGATCGCGGCCGAAGCACATCTGGCCGCCATGCACGCGGCAGTGGCAGGGCGCCACGAGTACGAAGTGGAAGCGGAGATCCTGCGCGTGATGCGCAGCCGTGGCGCGGTGCCTGCCTTCCCGCCGATCGTGGCGGGCGGCCACAACTCCTGCGTCATGCACTACACCGCCAACCGTGCCTTGCTGCGCGACGGCGACCTGCTGCTGGTCGATGCAGGCGCTGAGATGGACTGCTATGCGTCCGACATCACGCGCACCTTCCCCGTCGGTGGGCGCTACAGCCGCGAGCAGCGCGCGTTGTACGAGGTGGTGCTCGCCGCCCAGTTGGCAGCCATCGACGAGGTGATGCCCGGGCGCGCATTCAGCGCCGCGCACGAGGCGGCCGTGCGGGTGATCGCCGAAGGGCTGTGCGCGCTCGGCCTGATCCAGGGCAACGCCGACGACGCGATTGCCGAAGGCAGCTACAAGCGCTTCTTCCCCGTCAAGACCGGCCACTGGCTGGGCCTGGACGTGCACGACGTGGGCGACTATCGCGTGGACGGCGAGCCGCGCATGCTCGAACCGGGCATGGTGGTAACGGTGGAGCCGGGCATCTACGTGCCGCCCGGCGACCTCAGCGTGGCCGAACGCTGGCGTGGCATCGGCATCCGCATCGAGGACGACGTGGCGGTCACGCGTGACGGCAACGACGTGCTGACCTCGGGTGTGCCCAAGGATGCCAACGACATCGAAGCACTGCTGGCCGCGCGCTGATAGCGACGCGGCCCGGCAGGGGGCGGATCAGTCCTCGCCCCGCGGCACGAAGGCGCCGATGGCGGTGAGGATCTCGGCACCATCCTGGTTGAGCGCCGGCGCCGCGAAGGCATTGGGCCCCGGCGTGCGGCCGAATTTCACCGGATGCGCGACGCCGCGATAGCGGCCCACGGCAGGATGCGTGAACGTGTCGATCATGCCCTCGGCCAGCACCTGCGGATGCTCGAACATGTCCTCGATGCGGCGGGCAGCAGCGCTGGGCACGTCATCGCCGAACAGGGCCTCCCACTCCAGCGCGGTGCGCACGGCAAGTGCCTCGTGCAGCTGCGGCACGATCTCCGCGTAATGTTCCGCGCGCTTGCGCACGGTGTCGTAGCGCGCGTCATCGCGCAGTCGTTGCAGTCCGGTCTTCTCGCACAGCGCTCGCCAGAAATGCGGCGTGTTCGCCGAAATGTAGATGTAGCCCTCGCGCGTGGGATGGATGCCGGTGACGCCACCCGAGCGCATGTCGCGACCGATGTCGAGCGATTCGCCTTCGGCCCATATCATCCGTGCCGACTGCATGGTGAGTGCGCTGCGCAGCAACGACACGCCCACGAACTGGCCCAACCCGCTGCGTTCGCGTTCGAACAGCGCGGAGGCCACGCCGGCGGCGAGCAGGGCGGCGGCGTAGTAGTCCACCACCGAGCCGTAGATCACTTCCGGCGGACCGCCGCGCTTGCCCTGCAGCGCGCACATGCCGGTCATGGTCTGCAGCACCTGGTCGTAGCCGGCCTTGTCCTTCATCGGGCCGTTCTCGCCATAGCCGGTGACGACGCAGTAGATCAGCCGCGGATTGATGAGGTTGAGGCGATCGTGGTCGATGCCCAGGCGCTCGGCGACGCCGGGACGGAAGTTGTGCACGAGCACGTCGGCGTCGCGCACCAGCTTGAGCAGTGCGGCGTGATCTTCGGCACGCTTGAGGTCGAGCACGATGCCGCGCTTGCTGCGGTTGACGCCGAGAAACGCGCGGCTCTCGCTGGCCAGCGTGGAAGGGTACTGGCGCAGGTTGTCGCCGCCGGGCGGCTCGATCTTGATGACATCGGCGCCCTGGTCAGCCAACAGCGTGCACCCGTAAGGACCGGCGATGTAGGCGCTCAGGTCCAGCACGCGGATACCGGCGAGGGGGCCGGCTTCTTCGCGGGGTATGGCATTCGACTCAGGCGAAAAGGTTTCCATGTGCTGCGTGTTCACTCGATTCCAGATGCCCGATGCGGAGATTCACTCTGCAACAGGGGGTGTGAAAGAAGAAGCTGGCGAAGCTAGTTTCTCGCTGCACAATTCGTTGTGCTTCAGGCGAGCGCCGGCGCCAAAGGCAGCCAGGTGAGTCGCCACGTACCGTCCGTGCGTCCGCCGGCGCAAAAATACGGCGCAAATTCCAGCGGTGGTCGATAACCCAATGCAAGTCGCACCCTGGGCATGGCATCGGCGGCACGGGGATGGAAGCTCAGCCATGCATCCGGCTCGCCTTCGGGCAGGCGCAGGGATTCCTCGAGCTTGAAACCGTCGATGAGGCCGGTGGCGTAGACCAGCGGGCCGCAGGTAACGGCGATGTATTCGAAATGCAGCACTTCCTGCCTGACGTCGCTGCCGTCGGGTGCTTTCGATTCCTGCACGTTGCGGTTGATGGCGCGATGCAAGGCGGGGCACATCGGCAGTTGCAGCGACACCATGTCGCCGTCGTGCCATTCGCGCTCGATGGTTGCGTAGTCGCCAGCGCTAAGCGGCAGATCAGTGGGTTCCCCGTTGATGTGCAGGCGGGCATCCGTCGCCCAGGATGGAATGCGCAGCCTCAGCGTGAAGCGGACGACATCGTCCGTGCTTACCTGCAGAGTGATCGCGCCATCGAACGGATAGCGCGTTTGCTGCTTCAGCACGACATCGCGGCCTTGCGTCCGGAAGCGCGTTTCGCCTGCGCCATACAGGTTCACGCTGAGCGTGTCGCCCCGCTGCGCATACGCGATGGCTGGCAGTTCCTCCAGCGCCATCGCGCCGCTGGACTTGCAGCAGCGCCAGTAAGTGGTATGCACGCGCTTGCCGTTGGGAAAAACGTAGTAGCACCAGTCTTCGCCATCGGGTGCCTGTGCGGCGAGCAGGTCGTTGTAGGCCGAGCGTTCGATACAATTCCGGACGGGACCCGGGGACGAAAAGCTTGCTGCGCATGGGGTGGTCCGTCGGTCGCCGTGATCTTCAGTGCGGGCGAGTGTGCGTGACCGATACCGCGTGAATCGAGCGAACCCAGCATGTTCAATCGATAGTTTTTGTTTCGATTGACGTCGGGTCTGGTGCTGCGCTGCGGCGCAGGATGGGCAGACGATGCTCGCTGCTACGCACGGCGCTGCGCGGCGTGGCGTGCTGCAACCGCGTCAATCCTGCGTGGCGATGCGACGGGGAAAAAGAAAAAGCAGGGCCACCGGCACGCTGCCGCGCCGGTGGCCGATGTTTGCGGTGCCAACCAGGGCGTCAGCGACCCACCGGAGGGCGCGGCTCCTCGCGCGCATGCGCTTCATCGGTGGCGTGCACCTCGTACCACATCGCGTTGAGGATGCCGAACGCGCAGGCAAGGCCGAGGCCGAGGATCCAGGCGAAATACCACATGACGTCGCTCCCCTCTCAGTAACCGTGGCCGGACTGGCGCACGTGTTCCAGCGTGACGCGACCGCGCACCACGCGGTACACCCAGCTGGTGTAGATGATGATGATCGGCATGAAGATCACCGCCATGGCCAGCATCAGTCCCAGCGTGCCCTTGCTGGACGAGGCATCCCAGACCGTCAGGCTCGAGCGCGGATCCAGCCGCGAAGGCAGCAGGAACGGAAACAGCGCAAAGCCCGCGGACAGGATGGTGCCCGTCACCATCAGGCTGCTCCAGATGAAGCATGCAAGGTTCTTCCTGGCCACGCTCAGTTGCACGCCGATGGCGCCGACGACACCGAGCACCGGTGCCAGCCAGAACCAGGGATGCTGCATGTAGCTGGCAAACCAGCTGCTGCCGACCGCGACCTGCTTGTACAGCGGATTGGATACGCCGTCGGTGACCACCGGTCCGGCGATGGCGAAGCCGGGCACGCCATAGGCGAGCCAGATGCCGGCCAGGATGTAGAACAGCACATAGGCGAGGGTGGCCCAGCGGGCGATACGTACTGCGCGATCGGCGACCACGTGATCGGCCTTGTAAGCCGCCCAGCAGGCGCCGTGGGCCAGCAGCATCGACAGCGAAACCAGTCCGGCCACCAGCGCAAACGGGTGCAACAGCTCGAAGAAGCTGCCGTGCCAGCTCATGCGCAGGTCGTTATCGAACTGAAACGGTACGCCGAGGAACAGGTTGCCGAAGGCCACGCCCGATATCAGCATCACCACCACGCCCGATGCGATCAATACGCCATCCCACAGCGCGCGCCAGCGTGGATCGTGGACCTTTCCACGGAAGTTGAAGCCCACCGGCCGCAAGATCAGCGCGACCAGCACCAGGAAGATGGCGAGGTACATGCCCGAGAACGACACGGCGTAAAGCTGCGGCCATGCTGCGAAGGTCGCACCGCCGGCGAGCACGAACCACACCTGGTTGCCTTCCCAGGTAGGTTCGATGGTCTCCAGCAACACCAGCCGCTCGTCATCGGTACGTCCCAGCACGCGCAGCAGCGCCGCGATGCCAAAGTCGAAACCATCCATGATGGCGAAGCCGATGAAGAGGATGCCCAGCAGGGCCCACCAGATCAGCCGCAAGGATTCATAGTCGAACATGGCGTGCTCCTCAGGCGCCGACGCGGGCGGCAACGGTGGTCACGGGTGGCTCGGGCTCGGACGGTGGCCACAATCCCAGTCCATCGGGACCCTTCTTCGCGTACTTCACCATCAGCACCGCGTCGATGATCGCCAGCACGCTGTAGAACAGCACGAAGCCGCCCAGCGACGTCCACACCTGCCCCGACGTGACGCTGGAAACGCCCAGTGCGGTCGGCAGCATGCCCTCGATCGCCCACGGCTGGCGTCCATACTCGGCGACGATCCAGCCCAGCTCCGCGGCAAGCCACGGCAACGGCAAGCTCCACAGCGCGAGCGTTAGCAGCCAGCGGCGCTTGTCGAGCTGGCGCTTGCTGGCTTGCCAGAACATCACTGCGAACAGTGCGATGAAATAGAAGCCGCACGCCACCATGATGCGGAACGACCAGAACAGCACCGGCACGTTCGGGATGGTGCTGTCCGCCGCCTTCTGGATGTCGGCCGGCGTGGCGCGGCGCGGGTCATCCATGAAGCGCTTGAGCAGCAGCGCGTAACCCATGTCCTTGTCGTGCGCGGCGAGAATGGCTTTCGCTTGTGCGTTGTCCTTGTCCTCGCGCAGCACCAGCATGGCGTCATAGGCGAGGATGCCGCCGTGGATGCGGCCCTTGGCATCCTCCACCAGGTTGGCGATGCCGGGGATCGGCTTGTCGA
>NZ_DASRZX010000002.1:0-2572 GCF_035685885.1 Dyella sp.
CTAGACCACATGTCCGCCTGAGCACGGGGCGACCCGTCTCGCAGTATGCAGGTAACGAGGGTTGCGCCGGATAGACCGGTGCCGGGCCTCATGCATAGGAGACGGGTCATGGCGGATCGTATCACTTACGTAGGGCTTGATGTTCACAAGGAAGGGATCGTGGTTGCGGTGGCGACGGACGGTCTGCGTGGCGAGGTTCGGGAGTACGGCCGGATCGCCAATACACCCACGGCGTTGGACCGGTTGCTGCGTAAGCTTGGCGGCGACGGCATCACCCTGCGGTTTTGTTACGAGGCGGGGCCGTGCGGCTACGGCATCCAACGACAGGTAACGGCGAGCGGGCATGAGTGCGTCGTCGTCGCCCCCTCGCTGATCCCGAAGCGGGCGGGCGACCGTGTCAAGACCGATCGGCGGGATGCCGCCAGCTTGGCCAGGCTGCACCGGGCCGGCGAGCTGACGGCGGTGTGGGTTCCTGATGCCCGGCACGAGGCGATGCGTGATCTGGTGCGTGCGCGGCTCGATGCGGTCCACAATCTGCGCCGGGCGCGCCAACAGCTCTCCGGATTTCTGTTGCGGCACGGATGCCACTATGGCCGGCCGGCCTGGACCAAGCTGCATCGCCGCTGGTTGGCGGGGCTCAAGTTCGAGCAGGCGGTCCATCACCTGGTGCTGGAAGACTACATCGCGGCGGTCGAAGCTGCCGAGACGCGGCGCGATCGCCTGACGGCACAGATCGAAGCGATGCTGCCAGACTGGGCGCTGGCTCCTGTTGTCGTGGCGCTGCAGACGATGCGCGGCATGGCCCTGGTCAATGCGGCGACGTTGATCGCCGAACTGGGCGATCTCTCGCGCTTTGCCAATCCGCGCCAGCTGATGGCCTATCTCGGGCTGGTGCCGTCGGAACATTCGAGCGGCGCCAGTGTCAGACGCGGCGGGATTACTAAAGCCGGTAATGGAGCGGCTCGTCGGCTCTTGATCGAGGCGGCCTGGAGCTATCGCTTCCCGGCCCGGATCAGTCGCGAGTTGCTGCTGCGGCAGGAGAATCAGCCGAAGCCGATCCGCGATATCGCCTGGAAGGGGCAGGTGCGGTTGTGTGCACGCTATCGCAAGCTCACCCGGACAGGCAAACCGGCCAATGTCGTCACCACCGCGATCGCCCGCGAACTGACGGGCTTTGTCTGGGCCATCGCTCGGCATGTGATGGTAACCGCAGGCTGAGCGGAGAAAACGTGTGATCCCATTTTCAGGAGGCGCCTGCGAACTATCCAACACGCTCCTTCCGGGCAAGGCCGGGGGCGCGGTCGCGGTCAGGAGAACCCTCGCTTCCACTATCTGCCCGATCGTCGATCCGACGCAGGTTCCTAGACCGAGGCAGCTCCGCGACGTATCAACGGTCATGCGGTTCCAACCCGCGCATCAGAGTATGATCAACCGTCGTTTCAACGACCGCGCCTCCTGCCCTGCCCGGAAGAGCCCGAAACAAGCGCTTGCATGCAAGCCACGCATTAATTCGCCTGCATCTGGAAACGGCGGACATGAGAGTGGATCGACTCTAACACCTGTTTCCCGCGCCGGACTTTTTCGATGATGGCGTCGGGATCGGCGGTCCAGGTGAAGGGTTTGGGGTTGTCGTTGGTCTCGGCGAGATATCGGTTGATGGCGGCCTGGAGATCGACGATGCCGTTGAAGACGCCGCGCTGGAGCCTTTGCCGGGTCAATTTGGCGAAGAAGCCCTCGACGGCATTGAGCCAGGAAGCCGATGTCGGGGTGAAGTGGAAATGGAACCTGGGATGGCGTTCGAGCCAGGCGCGGACCTTGGGATGCTTGTGAGTGGCATAGTTGTCGACGATCAGATGCAGCTCCCGCCCGGCCGGGGTCCCGCGGTTGATTTTGTTGAGGAAGCGGATGAATTCCTGATGCCGGTGGCGCGCCATGCACTGGCCGATGACGCGGCCCTCCAGCACGTCGAGCGCGGCGAACAGCGTCGTCGTGCCGTGGCGCTTGTAGTCGTGGGTCATCGTCCCGCAGCGGCCCCTCTTCATCGGCAATCCCGGCTGAGTGCGGTCGAGCGCCTGGATTTGCGACTTCTCGTCGACCGACAGCACCAGCGCGTGCTCGGGCGGATCGACATAGAGGCCGACGACATCCTGCACTTTGGCGGCAAACTTGGGGTCGTTCGACAGCTTGAAGGTGCGCACCCGGTGCGGCTTCAGGCCGTGCGCCGCCCAGATACGCTGCACGCTGCGATGGCTCACCCCGGCGGCCTTCGCCAGTGCCCGGCCGGTCCAGTGCGTCGCCTCGCCCGGCGGTTCGGCGAGCGTCATCTCGACCACCCGCTCGATGGTCGCCGCCGGCAGCGGCGGCACCCGCGAGGGCCGCGTCGCCTCATGCAGCAAGCCTTCTACCCCTTCCGCCATAAAGCGCGCCTGCCAGCGCCAGATCGTCGGTTGCCTTTGCCGGTCTGCCGCTGGATCGCCATCGTGCCGATCCCCTCGGCGCTCAGCAGCACAATCCGCGCCCGCCAAACATGCTTCTGCGGGCTGTTCCCCGAACCGATCACGACCTCAAGCCG
>NZ_DASRZX010000003.1:0-127692 GCF_035685885.1 Dyella sp.
CGTCCCGGCTGAGGCAAGTCCAGTTTCAACTGATGGGTGAGCACGGGCGTGGTGATCATGAAGATCACCAGCAATACGAGCAGGACATCGACCAGCGGCGTCACGTTGATCTGTGCGAACGGAACATCGGATACACGTGCAGAGAAGGCCATGGTTCTTCCTCCTGACGGCGTGATGTGGCATCGATGTGGAGCGCCGCGCGTGGGGACGCGTCGGCGGTTCCAGCATAGGGCGCGGCATGCTGCTGGGGTAGTCCTGCCTCGCTGGACGCGGACTCGGCGCGGATGGCCCGATGCGCTAGTCTGTGGCGCTGTCTTTTCGATGCCCTGCCGATGAGTGTCCGTCGTTCCTCTCCCGCCCCGGTTCAGCCCGACCTGTTGGGAGGCGGGCAGGGACCGGACCAGGTCCATCGCCTGTTCTTCGCGCTGCTGCCAGGCGAGTCGGTGTGCCAGCAGGTCGAGGCCGCGGCGAAGAGCGTTGCGGCGGCGCAACACCTGCGCGCCAGGATGACCCGCCCTTCCCGCTACCACGTGACGCTGCATTTCCTTGGCGACCATCCCATGCTGCGCGACGATCTCGTCCGCGCGGCGATCACGGCTGCGGGGAAGATCCAGGCCTCGCCGTTCGACCTCGTACTCGACCAGGCCTCGGCGTTCCACGGACGCGAACCGCCTTGCGTACTGCGTTGTTCCGAGGTGCCGGCCGGTTTGCAGGCGCTATGGAACGACCTGCGCCAGGCACTCGTGCTTGCCGGATTGGGTGCCCACGTCTCGCGCAACTTCACCCCGCACCTTACGTATGCGTACAGTCGTGGTGCGGCGCCGCAGCCCGCGCCGGTGTCGCCCATCGCCTGGCGCGCGGAAGGTTTTGCATTGCTGCACAGCGTCGTGGGCGGCGGCGACTACCAGGTGCTGGACGCCTGGCGCTTCCAGCCGGCGTAAGCCAGGGACGTCTGACCGGCCATACCGGAAATATCTGGCGGCCGATTGCGCAACGGGTGGGGGAACACGACATACTCACGGCTCCTTCCGACGCCGGTGAGAGGCACCATGTTCAAAACCCTGCTCGCATCCCTGCTGACGCTCTCGATCGCAGCGCCCGTGGCGGCCACCACGCTGGACGCCAATCAGGCGCGCGGCCGCGACATCCTCAGTCACCTCATCGCGTTCAAGACCGAGATCGGGCAGGGCCAGGTACCGGTGATGGCCAAGTACCTGGCCGATCAGTTCCGCGCGGCGGGCTTCCCGGATGCGGACATCCATATCCTTCCGTACGGCGAGACGGCGGCCATGGTGGTGCGCTATCGCGGCGATGGCAGTGGCGGCAAGCCGATCGCGCTGATGGCGCACATGGACGTGGTGACCGCCAAGCCGGAAGACTGGCAGCGCGACCCGTTCAAGCTGATCGAGGAAAACGGCTATTTCTACGGTCGCGGCACCGAGGACATCAAGAGCGGCGTGACCGTGCTGGCGGCGAACTTCATTCGTCTGAAGAAGGAAGGCTTCGTGCCCACGCGCGACCTGGTCATCGTATACACGGGCGACGAGGAAACCACGCAGGACACCATGGAAGACCTGGTCAAGAACCATCGCGACCTGGTCGACGTGGAATACGCGCTCAACACTGATGCCGGCGGCGGCGAGCTGAGCGAGTCGGGCAAGCCGCTGGTATTCGGCTTCCAGACGGCCGAAAAGGCCTACGCCAGTTTCGAACTCACCACGCACAATCCGGGTGGTCACAGTTCGCTGCCGCGCAAGGACAACGCCATCTACGAGTTGGCCGACGCGTTGAAGAAGGTGCAGGCCTACCAGTTCCCTGTGATGTGGAACGACACCACGCTGGCCTCGTTCAAGGCGTTGGGTGCCACCACCCAGGGTAAGGTGGGCGACGCCATGCGCGCCTTCGCCAAGGATCCGCATGACGCGTCGGCCGCCGCCGTGCTGGCCGACGAACCATCGGAGGTGGGCAAGACCCGCACCACCTGCGTGGCCACGCTGCTGCGCGGTGGTCATGCGGACAACGCGCTGCCGCAATCGGCCACCGCTACCATCAATTGCCGCATTTTCCCGGGCGTGGCCATCGATACGGTGCGCAAGTCGCTGCAGGACGTGGTCGGTCCCAAGGTCGATATCGCCCTCGTCGGCAAGGCCGTATCCAGTGATGCTTCGCCGCTGCGCCAGGACG
The DNA here is from genome assembly GCF_035685885.1 of Dyella sp. Taxonomy (GTDB): domain Bacteria; phylum Pseudomonadota; class Gammaproteobacteria; order Xanthomonadales; family Rhodanobacteraceae; genus Dyella. The sequence continues at coordinate 2,185 of NZ_DASRZX010000003.1, forward strand.
TGCTGGCGGCGGTGACCAAGGCGGTGCACAGCATCCGTCCGGGCGTGGCGGTGACGCCGATCCAGGAGTCCGGTGCCACCGACGGCCTGTATTTCCGCGCAGCGGGCATTCCCACCTATGGGGTCAACGGCATGTTCATGAAGACCAGCGACGCGTTCGCACACGGTCTGAACGAACGGGTGCCGGTCCAGGGCTTCTACGACGACCTGGCCTACTGGCACGTGCTGCTGACCACCCTGGCAGGAAAACCAGCGGCCAAGTGAGCTGCCGCACGGTATGCCGAAACTCCTGGTGCGATTTGTCTCGTGGGGGCGCAGAATGGCGCCCCCACACCTGACCGCGGAGTTCGTCATGCGTCCGACCGTCCTCGCAGTGCTGGTTGCCCTCGCTTTCCCGGTTACCGGTGCGCTTGCCGCGCCGCCCGCACCTTCGGAAGTTCCCTCCTACGTCACCGCAGCAGTGAACGACCCCGCGCGCAAGGATGACGCGTCGAATGACGACCGACGCAAGATCGCGGACCTCATGGCCTTCGCGCAGGTGAAGCCGGGGCAGACCGTGGTCGACCTCATCCCGGGCAGCGGCTACTTCACGCGCGTGTTCAGCGGCATCGTGGGCCCCAAGGGCAAGGTGTACGCGGTGTGGCCGAACGAATACGGCAAGGAAGCACAGTCTGACGTGCAGGCCACCAAGGCGCTGGTCGCCAATCCGCACTACGCCAATGTCGGCGTGCTGATGGTGCCTTCCAAGGAATTCAAGACGCCGGAGAAGGTGGACGTCGTGTTCACCTCGCAGAACTACCATGACTACCCGGACAAGTTCATGGGCAACGTGGACCCGGTGGTATTCGACAAGCAGGTCTACGACTCGCTCAAGCCTGGCGGCGTGTTCGTGGTGATCGACCACGTGGCCGAAGCGGGTTCGGGCATGCGCGACACCGACACGTTGCATCGCATCGACCCGGCCATCGTGCGCAAGCAGGTGGAGTCGGTGGGCTTCAAGTTCGACGGTGAAAGCGAGGTGCTGCGCAACGCGGCCGATCCGCACAACATCAAGGTGTTCGACAAGTCCATCCGCGGCCACACCGACCAGTTCGTCTACCGTTTCCGCAAGCCCGGTTGATGCCTTGACTGATCCGCAAAGCTCCAACGCGGAGGGCGCTTCGGCGCCCTCCAGCGATCCGCCTCCCGTGCACCCTCAACGCCCTGACGACGAAGACTGCTGCGGGCAGGGCTGCGTGCCCTGCATCTTCGATCTCTACGACGAAGCGATGGGCCGCTACCGCGAAGAACTCGCGGCATGGAAAAATCGCCACCCCGGCGAGTCCGCCGAATAACCCGCACGTGATGTGACTTCCGTGGGAGCGCACCCTGTGCGCGACACGCCTTCAGACTGGCGAAGTGGAATCTTCATGGCCATTTGTGGGAAACCCGGGCCAGGTCCATTGGGGTCATTCGCGGCGTGGCGGTCGCGCACAGGGCGCGCTCCTACAGTGATCGCTTCCGGGTTCAGGGCGCAGGCGCGGGCATGAACTTGAACGACGGCGTGTCCACGAACTGCGCGGACACTTCGCCCGAATACACCTGCCCGTTGGCCATGGTCAGCTTCTTCACCAGTGCGCCAGCTTTCAGATCGAGCTTGTGCAGGTCGACCCAGAAGGTGTTGGGCCGGGTCGCCGAATCGAAGTAGTAGACGAGGTTTTTCTGGTCCGCCACCGTGTGCCAGATGGTGGATGACAGGTTCGGTTGGTCGGGCGTGCTGATGCCAAGCGGCACGCTCACTGCACGCTGCACGCTCATGACCTCGGCCACCGACTGGTAGGCGTACGACTGGTTGGGCACGCCCGCGATGTAGTTGGGATCAAGTTGCTTGGGCACCGATTCGAGCAGGAACGAAGCACGCGCAAAGCGATCGGCGGCTCGGTTGGTGCCGGGCAGGAATTTCAGGCCGCCGATGCTTTCCCAGTATTCGTACAGCGCCAGTTGCTTGTCGTAGATCGGTGAGTTGGTCATCACCTTGTACTGGCGGCCGTGATGGATCACCAGCTTGCTGTCGACGTACTCGAAGATCGCCGAATCGCCGCTGGCATCGGAGATCGATACGTGGATGCTGAGCGGTTTGCCGTTGGGCAAGGGCGGGGCGATGATCTGGAACGGCTCCTTCGCCAGTACCTTCACTGTCTCGTCGACGCTGGCGAAGTTGTCGAGGATGTATTGGCCCCACAGGCTGATGGCCATGTGCGGCCGCTTGCGATCCGGCGTGCCGTAGTTGGTCTCGGCCAGGTAGAGCGCGTTCATCACCAGGCCCTTTTCGTTGATGCCATCGACGCTGCCGATGTCATAGCCGGCCGTGATCACGCTGCCGTAGCGCGATGTCCACTTTGGCGAATTCGGCCCCGCGTCGCCGTCGCGCTGGATGCCTGCGGGGAAAATCCACAGGTTCGATCCCATGTCCTCGGACCAGTCCATGTTGCGACCTGTGATGACCGTGTTGTCGGCGCCCACGTAGAGCGTGCGCGTGCAGGAGAGCGCGGGAGATGCCACGAGGACCGCGGCGAGTCCGGCGGCGAAGGCCAACAGGTGGCGGCTCATGGATATGCCCGGCAGCGATGGTGGCTGCAAGAGAGCACGGAGGCGATGAAAGCGTTGTGCAGCGCTGAGCGCCGCCCTTGTGGGAGCGCACCTTGTGCGCGAACGGCACAGGGAGGGCCTCGGTCGCGCAGAGGGTGCGCTCACAAAGGGTGCGCTTTAAACTGCCTGCTTCGTTTTACCGGATGCTCAGATGCGTTCCCGATCGCTCGCACTGCTTGGCGGCCTGCTGCTTGCCAGCGGCTTGGCCAATGCACAGACGCCCCGCACCGTCCTGCTGGAAGACCTGACATGGACGGAAATCCGTGACCAGGTCCATGCCGGCAAGACCACCATCATCATTCCGATCGGCGGCACCGAGCAGAGCGGCCCGGGCATCGCGGTAGGCAAGCACAACGTGCGTGCGGCCTATCTGTCCAAGAAGATCGCCGAGCGCCTGGGCAATGCGCTGGTGGCGCCGGTGGTGGCTTATGTGCCTGAGGGCGGCACCGCCCCGCCGAGTTCCCACATGCGCTTTCCCGGCACCATCACCGTGCCCGACGCCGTGTTCGAGCAGACGCTGGAGTCGGTGGCACAAAGCTTCGCCGTGCATGGTTTCCGCAACGTGGTGTTCCTGGGCGACCACGGCGGCTATCAGAAGGATCTCGATCGCGTCGCCGCCCGGCTTAACAAGGTCTGGGCGGGCAAGGCGAAGGCCATCGTGCCTCCGGAGTACTACGCCAGCTCCTCGGAGGGCTATGCGCAGCAGCTGCGCCAGCGCGGTTTCCGCGACGACGAGATCGGCACCCACGCCGGGCTTGCTGACACCTCGCTGCAGCTGGCGGTGGCGCCGCAGATGGTCCGGCTGGACCCACTGCAGCATGGCCCGAAGCTGGGCGCGGCCGATGGCGTGTACGGCGGCGATCCGCGCCGCGCCTCGGCCGATCTCGGTCAGTTGGGCGTCGATGCTATTGTGTTACATACGACCGAGGCTCTGAAGAAAGACATCCAAGCCCACTGACGCCCCTCCGGGCTCCCCCAGAACTCCCTTGATAAGTTGTCCACCATGGCCATCGTCCATTCCCCGCGCTTCTCCCGATTCTCCCGCCTTGCCCCCATCGCGCTTGCCGCGGCCTGCGTGGCCGGCACCGCCATGGCGGCTTCGTCCGTCAACACGGTTCCCGGCATGCCGGCGGTGGTCAACCCCGCCAACATGTACAGCGAGTCCGGTCTGGGCAAGATCAGCCCGGCCGTGGCCAACGACCCGGCGCGCATCTACGTGCCCAACCTGCGTTCCAACGACGTCTACGTGATCGATCCGGCCACCTTCAAGGTGGTGGACAAGTTCAAGGTGGGCGAGGGTCCGCAGCACATCGTGCCGTCGTGGGACATGCGTACGCTGTGGGCCACCAACAACGCCGAGCGCAAGAACGACGGCAGCCTTACGCCGATCGATCCGCGCACCGGCAAGCCGGGCAAGCCGGTGCCGGTGGATGATCCGTACAACATGTACTTCACGCCGGACGGCAAGGAAGCGATCGTGGTGGCCGAGGCGCACGCGCGCCTGGATTTCCGCGACGCGCATACCATGGCACTGCATTCGAGCCTGTCGGCGCCGGAATGCAAGGGCATCAACCACGCCGAGTTCGCCATCGACGGCACGTATGCCATCTTCACCTGCGAATTCACCGGCAAGCTGACCAAGATCGACCTGGTCAACCGCAAGGTGCTGGGTTACCTCGATCTCTCCAAGAAGGGCATGCCGCAGGACATCCGCGCCTCGGCGGACGGCAAGACCTTCTACGTGGCCGACATGATGGCCGATGGCGTCTACCTGATCGACGGTGCCAGCTTCAAGCAGGTCGGCTTCATCAAGACCGGCGTCGGCACCCACGGCCTGTACCCGAGCCGCGACGGCACCAAGCTCTACGTCGCCAACCGCGGCTCCAACAAGATCCACGGTCCGAAGCACGGCAAGGGCAGCGTTTCGGTGATCGACTTCAAGACGCAGAAGGTGGTGGCCAACTGGCCGATCCCCGGTGGCGGCAGCCCGGACATGGGCAACGTGAGTGCCGACGGCAAGACGCTGTGGCTTTCGGGGCGCTTTGACGACGTCGTGTATGCGTTCGACACCACGACCGGCGCAGTCCGCAGCATCAAGGTCGGGCAGGAGCCGCACGGACTTACCGTGTGGCCGCAGCCGGGCCGCTATTCGCTGGGCCACACCGGCATCATGCGCTGAGCAAAACCCTCTCCCAGGACGTTGCATGCAGCGCACCGTCCGCGAGATCAACGATCGCCGGGAAGCACGACTTCCCGGCGATTTTTTTTGCCCGGCCTGGCGGAGTCAACGGGCCGCGTGCACCGTCGTCAGCACGTCACTTTCGATGGTTACGTTCTCCGCGCCCGCTTGAGTCACGCCGGCCGTGTCGACAGCCATGGCGGATTTCCTTGCGGCCATGCAGGTCAGGGGCGCGCAACGATGTCCGGGCAGCCGGTGAATGGCCTGTCCAACGGTATCGCCTTTCTGCGCACCCACTGGTAATGTGATCCAGATCACATTGTGGCTCGACGGAACGGGGACAGGAAATGGCGGGAAAGCGATGGCTCGGCCTTTGGACCTGCCGGGTGTTCAAGCACAAGTGGACGCGCCCCGAACCGGGCCGTCGAGAGTGTGATCGTTGTGGGCGTGTCGAGCAGCGCAGCTGGCGCTTCGGCTGACGCCTTACAGATCACTGGCAATTCCTGCCACCGGCCCCACATCGGGGGCTTCCCTCACGAGGACGCCCCATGCTTCCGTTTTCCGTACTCGACCTGGCGCCAGTCACCGAGGGCAGCAACGCTGCGCAGGCGTTCGCCAATTCGCTGAACCTGGCCCAGCGCGCCGAGAGTCTCGGCTATACCCGTTACTGGCTGGCCGAACACCACAACATGCCCGGTATCGCCAGCGCCGCCACCGCGGTGCTGATTGGCCATGTCGCGGGTGGTACATCGACGATCCGGGTGGGCGCGGGCGGCATCATGTTGCCCAACCATGCACCGCTGCAGGTGGCCGAGCAGTTCGGCACGCTCGCCTCCCTCTATCCGGGGCGCATCGACCTGGGCCTGGGACGCGCGCCCGGTACCGATCATGCGACTGCGCGTGCCTTGCGCCGCTATTTCGACAGCGCGGATGCCTTCCCCCAGGACGTGGCCGAACTGCTCGCCTATTTCGAGCCGGCAACGGCGGATCAGCCAGTGCGTGCGGTGCCGGGCGCGGGCATCGAGGTGCCGGTGTGGCTGCTCGGCTCCAGCCTGTTCAGCGCACGACTGGCGGCGGCCATGGGCTTGCCGTTCGCCTTTGCTTCGCACTTCGCGCCGGATGCGATGGACGAGGCGCTGGCGCTGTATCGTCGCGACTTCCGTCCGTCCACCCGCCTGCAGGCACCGCACGCGATGCTGGGCATCAACGTCGTTGCGGCCCAAAGCGATGCCGAGGCGCGCCGCCTGTTCACCACGCAGCAGCAGAGCTTCATCAACCTGCGTCGTGGACGCCCGGGGCTGATCCCGCCGCCGATCGACGATATCGAGAACTACTGGACGCCCACCGAGAAGTTCGGCGTGGAGCGCGCGCTGGCCTGTGCGGTGATCGGCGATGCAAACACGGTGAAGCAGGGCCTGGAGGCGTTCATCGCACGTCATCGTCCCGACGAGCTGATGGTCACCGCCAACGTCTTCGAGCATGAAGCACGTTGCCGCTCATTCGAGATCGTGGCGCAGGTGCGCCAGGACATCGCCATCGCTGCGGAAAAGCGTTCGCTGTAGGAGTGCACCCAGTGCGCGATCCCGGCTGAGCCGGATCGCCACACGCACTGACCTCGGACCACCTGATGCAACAAGCAGCGGGTGGTCTCAGGGCTCGGCAAAATTCTGCCGCAAGTCCTGCTGGCAGCGGGCAAGCAGTTGTTCCGGGAAGGCCGTTACCCGTTCATCGGCATAACCCGCCTCGCCATCCAGCAGGCCCTGCTCCGAGAGCAACTGGAACATCGCCAGCCGTTGCGCGACATGCAGCGTGCGGCTCATCGGCAACGCCATGCGGCCGGCATCGCCGTCGGCATGTTCGATAAGGGCGTCGAGCACCACGGCCGGCAGCTCCCAATGGCGACCGGCCTGCACGCTCAGCTGCGTGGCGATGCGAGCGCATCCGTTGATGAAGGCGGATGAACATGCAGGCAACGCTTGTCCCAGCTCCTTGTCGAGCAACCGTGCGACGGCGCCAAGGCCCGTATAGCCCACCAGCCCGGCCAGTTGCGCTTCGAACGGATCGCATTGGCCCTTGCTGAGGTACACCGCCGCGTGAGCGCAGCGCTCCGCGTGATCCCACAGGCGCTGGCCGACGATCTGGCCGCTGGCGCCAGCGCTTGCCATCAGGATGGGCTTCATCACGTAGACCGACACCACATGGCGCAAGCCCAACTGGCCGAGCAGCACCACGGCATGCTGCAGGCTGCCCACCGGATGCGCCGTACGGTAGGCGACGCTGCCAGTGACGCGCATGACCTCGCCGACCAGTACCGGATCGCGCCGGATAAGGTCAGCCAGCTGGGCGCCATTGAGCTTGTCACTCTTCATGGCGCGCATCAGTTGCGGCAGCACGGTAGGCATGCGCGGCAGGGTGCGGACATCAAAGCGCCCGCTATCGCATTGTTCCTTCAGGCGCAGGAGGATCGACTGCTCCCGCGCCAGTTGCGCGGCATCGCTGGTGCTGTCGGGCATGTTGAGGATGAAGCGACAGAAGCGCTCTTCGATCTCGTCGCCGGTGACGGTGCCGTTGGTGCTTTCCTCCCGCTTGCTGACCGAAGGCTGGCGAACGGCCGCCGTCGGGCGCGCTGCGGGACTGGCCGAAGCGCGTTCACGTGCGAAAAACCGCCACCAATAACCCATCATCGTCCCGTTCGCTCTCTCGTCTCGCGCCCCCGCTCCGCCGTTGTATCGGCGCAGAAGCGGAAACATGTAGCGCGGATGTGTGGTCCTGCGATGCGGGCCTCAGAGCGGGCGCGAGCGATGCAGCCAGTCGACGGCGCCAAGGCCGGCCAGCCGTCCGGCGGCGAAGCAGGCCGTGAGCAGGTAGCCACCGGTGGGGGCTTCCCAGTCCAGCATTTCGCCGGCGCAAAACACGCCGGGCAGGGCGGTGAGCATGAGCCGGCCGTCCAGCGCCTCCAGGCGCACGCCGCCGCCGCTGCTGATGGCTTCCTCGATGGGGCGAGGGCGCCTCAGCGTCAGGGGGAGGCGCTTGATGGTCCGGGCCAGCATTTCGGCGTCATGGAACTGTTCGCGGTTCAGCACTTCATGCAGCAGCGCCGCCTTCACCCCGGCCAGGCCGGTCTGGCGACGCAGGTGCTCGCTCATCGAGCGGCTGCCGTGGGGTTTGGCCAGGTCGTTGCGCAAGCGTTCCAGCGTGCGATCGGGCGCGAGGTCCAGCGTGATGGTGTTCGACCCGTTCGCGGCCACGGCGTCACGCAACAAGCCGGAGAAAGCATAGATAAGGCTGCCTTCGATGCCGCCCGCGGTGATCACGCATTCACCCTGGCGCGTGTGTTCCCGGCCATGTGCGTCGCGCAGGTGGATCACCACGGGTTTCAGCGGCGCGCCCGCGAAGCGACTGGCGAGGTGTTCGCTCCAGCCGATGTCGAAGCCACAGTTGGACGGCACCAGCGGCACCACATCCACGCCGCGCGCGGCGAGCCATGGTTGCCACGCACCGTCAGAGCCCAGCTGAGGCCAGCTTCCTCCGCCGAGTGCGAGCACCACGGCATCCGCGCGAATCGCGCGTTCGCCGTCGGGCGTTCCCATGCGCAGCGTGCCGTCGGCATTCCAGCCCAGCCAACGGTGATGCACGTGGAAGCGCACGCCGCTGTCGCGCAAGCGATGGACCCAGCCGCGCAGTAGCGGAGCCGCCTTCAGGTCGCTGGGAAACACGCGGCCCGATGTGCCGACGAAGGTCTCCACGCCCAGGCCCTTGGCCCATTCGCGCAGGGCATCGGCGTCGAACCCGTCCAGCCAGGTGCCGACCTCTTTCGCGCGCGCGCCGTACCGCTGTAGAAAGGCGGGCTTGGGTTCGCCGTGGGTCAGGTTCATGCCGCCTTTGCCGGCAATGAGGAACTTGCGGCCGACCGAGCCCTTGGCCTCGAAGACATCGACCTCGATGCCCGCCGCGCGCGCGGTTTCGGCCGCCATCAGGCCGGCGGGGCCGCCACCGATAATGACGAGGCTGGCCGGGGCAGGGGTAACCAAGGACATCGCTGGCGTCAGTTCGGCAGCGTGGCCGTCATGCGCGACTGCGGTTCCACCGACACGCTGGCCGTCTCGCTCATCAGCTGCAAATGGCCGTCCTGGATCAGGCACTGCAGGCGCATGCCGCGCTGGGACATCGCCGCCAGCAGGTCCACCGTTTCAGCGGGAATGTCCAGCACGGTGAGGTTGCGATTGCGACCCAGCGAGCCGGCGATCTTGTCCCACCAGATATCCGCGCCACGGCCGCTGTAGTTGATCACCACCACGTGCTGGGCGCGGCCGCAGGCCTTGCGGATGCGCGCCTCGTCCGGCTGGCCCAGCTCGATCCATTGCTCGATCTCGCCGGTGTACGCCTTGCGCCATAGCGCCGGCTCGTCCTCATCGCTGAGTCCTTTGCCGAACTCCAGGCGCTCATCGGCAAAAAGGGCGAAGGCCAGCAGGCGCACCATCAGGCGCTCCGCCGTTTCGGAGGGGTGACGTGCCACCGTCAACGCATGGTTGGCGTAGTAGTGCCGGTCCATGTCGCTGATCTGAAGCTCGGCCTTGTAAATGGTGGCGTTGAGGGCCATGGGGACAGCCTGCGAAAGGTAACCACCCATTGTACGCGCCCGGCACGGCCGATCGCCCGGCGCTCAGCTGCGGGGCAGCAGATCCAGCAGGGGCTTGACCAGATCCATCGGCAGCGGGAAGACGATGGTCGATGCCTTGCCGCTGTTGGACATGTCGGACATCGTCTGCATGTATCGCAGCTGCAACGCCTGCGGCTGCTGGGCGAGCAGGGCCGCCGCGTCGCGCAGCTTCTCGGCCGCCTGCAGTTCGCCGTCGGCGTGGATCACCTTGGCGCGCCGCTCGCGTTCGGCCTCGGCCTGGCGGGCGATGGCGCGCACCATGGTTTCGTTGAGGTCCACGTCCTTGATCTCGACGTTGCTCACCTTGATGCCCCAGGGGTCGGTGGCTTCGTCGAGGATCTGCTGCAGGCTATGGTTGATCGAGTCGCGCTGCGAAAGGATGTCGTCCAGCTCGTGCTGGCCCAGCACCGAACGAAGCCGCGTCTGCGCCAGCTGGCTGGTGGCCTGGAAGAAATCGGCGACCTGCAGGATCGCCTTGTCCGGCTCGACCACGCGGAAATACACCACCGCATTGACGCGCACCGAGACGTTGTCGCGGGAGATCACGTCCTGCGGCGGCACGTCCATCACCCTCACGCGCAGGTCCACGCGCATCATGCGTTGCACGATGGGCACCAGGATCACCAGTCCCGGTCCCTTGGTGCCCGTATAGCGGCCCAGCGTCAGCACCACGCCGCGCTGGTATTCCGGCAGCACCTTGACCGACAGGAACAACAATGCAGCAAGCCACACCACGATGACGCCAAAGAAACCAAGCATGGAATGTCCTCCGTCAGGTGCGCATCACGCGCAACAACAGGCCATCGCGTCCGACCACGCGTATGTGCGCGCCCGCGGGCAGCGCGACGTCGCTGTGCACGCGCCATTGCTCGCCGCCGATACGGGCCCAGCCTTCACCGTCGGCCGCGACGGCATCGATGAGTTCGCCATGGGCAAGCAGCATCTGGTCGTCGCCGTGAAAGCGACGCGTCTGGCGTGACCGCTTCACCAGCCGCAACAGCCATACCAGCAAGACCACGGCGGTGAAGGCAATGCCGCCGATCACGCCAAGGTTCACCGCGTAACCCGGCACATCGCGATTGAACAACATGATCGAACCGATCACGAAAGCGATGACGCCACCGATGCCGATGGCACCGACCGACGGCGACATGGCTTCGGCAGCGATCAGGCCAACGCCCAGCGCCATCAGCGCCAGGCCCGCATAGTTCACCGGCAGCAGTTGCAGGGCATACAGGCCAATGAGCAGGCAGATCGCGCCCACCGCGCCCGGCACCAGCGCGCCGGGGTGAAAAGCCTCGATGACAAGGCCCCACATGCCAACCAGCAGGAGCAGGTAGGCGATGGTGGGATGGGTCACCACGTCCAGGAACTGCGTACGCCAGTCCGGCGCGTAGTCGCGGATCGAGAGCCCGGTGACGTGCAACACCTGGTCCGCGCCCGCGACCCGCACATGCATGCCTTCGGCGCGTGCCAACAGGCTGGCCACGTCAGGCGCCACCAGGTCGATCACGTGATTGCGCAGCGCCTCGTCGGCGGTCAGCGTGGCTGCGCCGCGTACCGCCTGCTCGGCCCATTCGGCGTTGCGCCCGCGAAGTTGCGCCAGCGAGCGGATCGAGGCGACGGCGTCGTTGAGCACCTTGTTGGATTCGGCATCTGTGGGCACGGTGGGCGCCGAGCCTGCCGCGGCGGGCGGACGTCCAAACGGAAGCGGGCTTTCCCCGCCCAGTGGGACCGGCGTCGCCGCGCCAAGGTGTGTTGCCGGCGCCATCGCCGCCACATGGCAGGCATACAGGATATAGGTGCCCGCGGAAGCGGCACGCGCGCCGCTGGGCGCCACGTAGCCAAGCACGGGCAGGCGATTGGCAAGAATGCTGGCGATGATCCGCCGCATCGATTCGGACAGGCCGCCCGGCGTGTCGATCTGCAGGACGATCACCGATGCGCCGTCCCGGTTCGCACGCTGCAGGCTGCTGTCGATGTATTCGGCGGCCGCGGGACCCACCGGACCAGTGAGCTCGATACGTGCCGCAAATGCACCGGTGCGCACGGGTGCATCGGCAGCCTGTCCGACTGCCACCATGATGGCCAGCGCCAGCAACAGGCTGGCCGATATCCAGAGCCATCGCGTCACGCGGCGCCTCCTCAACGGATCGCAGGTTCAGAGTGCGCCCGAGGATGTTTTGCCGGTGTGAGGTGGTGCGAAAGTCGCTGGATGAGTCGCCGGCCCCAAGCCAGGGCGCGCAGCGACATCAGCTGAAAACGGGTCGGCCTTGTGTGTCGAGCAGGCCGTGTTCCACCAGCCAATGCCGCGCATTTTCCGCGTCCTGCTCGAACCAGGCACGGGTCGAACCGAGGCGGTAGGTGTAACCCCAGGCATCCATGTCGGCCATCAGCTGCTGGCGGCCCACGCCGGGCAGTTCGTCGGCGAGCACGATCTGCAGGTAGCAGGTGGCGTCTTCCTCGTCGATCGAATCCGTCGCGTCGGTATGCACGAATGCGCGTCGTTCGGGCGGCAACACGATCAGGTGGCCTGCCTCGTGGAGCAGCGAATGCACGGGTGTGTCGTCGCGCGCATACACCGTGTTGCCGATGATGCCGGCTTCTTCGTCACCCCAGAAACTGCCGGGAATGGCGGTGCCGGGCGCCACATGTTCCAGCGATAGTCCGTAACGGGCGAGCAGGGTGGCGGGCGCCTCGAAGCCAATCTCGGCCAGGCGCGTCACGCTTGCTTCTTCGGAAGGAGGAGAGGAGGGAGCTGACATCGGTTGAAGAGCGCCGGGGAGCACGGCGGCAACGGTGTCCAGATGCGTGGCGCGGGGATACCGCGCCACGACCTCAGACGGACTTGGCTGGCGTGTTTTCGGGCAGCGCCACGGAGAGTTCGAGGATCTCGTGTCCGCTGTCGCGCTCGACATTGATGTTGATGGCTTCGAGGTCGACGTGGACGTATTTCTTGATCACTTCGAGCAGCTCGTTGCGCAGCAACGGCAGGTAGTCGGGAGCGCCCCGGGTCGAGCGCTCCTGAGCCACGATGATGCGAAGACGCTCCTTGGCGAGTCCAGCGGTGGGCTCCGGCTTGCGCTTCAGGAAATCAAGAATACCCATGCCGATCAGCCTCCGAATACGCGCTGGAAGAAGCCCTTCTTCGGCACATCGAGGAAGCGCAGGGCACGTTCTTCACCAAGGATGCGGGCAACGGTATCGCTGTAGGCCTGGCCCGCGAACGAGTTGTCGTCCAGGATCACCGGCACGCCGGCATTGGACGCCGCCAGCACGTTTTCTGATTCCGGAATGACGCCGACCACGTTGATGCCGAGGATTTCCTCGACGTCCTTCACGCTGAGCATTTCGCCCACGGCGACACGCGCCGGGTTGTAGCGCGTCAGCAGCAGGTGCTGCTTGATGGCCCCGTCGCCACGCTCGGCGCGACGCGTCTTGCTGGCCAGCAGGCCGAGGATGCGGTCCGAATCGCGCACCGAAGACACTTCCGGGTTGACCACCACCACGGCGTGGTCGGCGAAATACATCGCCAGGTGCGCACCCTTCTCGATGCCGGCGGGCGAGTCGCAGACGATGAAGTCGAAGCCTTCCTTGTCGAGCCCGTCGAGCACTTTCTCAACGCCTTCCTGGGTGAGCGCGTCCTTGTCGCGCGTCTGGCTGGCGGCAAGCACATAGAGGCTCTCGTAGCGCTTGTCCTTGATCAGCGCCTGCTTGAGCGTGGCTTCGCCGTGCACGACGTTGACGAAGTCGTAAACCACGCGCCGCTCGCAGCCCATGATGAGGTCGAGGTTGCGCAGGCCGACGTCGAAATCGATCACCGCGACTTTCTTGCCGGCCATGGCCAGGCCCGTCGCAAGCGAGGCGCTGGTGGTGGTCTTGCCCACGCCACCCTTGCCCGAAGTGACAACGATAATCTCAGCAGTCAAGGCTCATCTCCGCGAAATGCTTTTGTTGTAGTAATGGCGATCGTCAAAGCTTGGCGATCATTAGTTTTTCCCCTTCGAGCCAGCATCGCACAGACTGGCCTTCCAGGTCCTTCGGAATTTGTTCAAACACGCGGTAGTGGCCGGCGATGGCCACCAGTTCCGCGCGGAAGTCGGAAATATAGATGCGCGCCTTCTCATCACCCTGTGCGCCAGCCATCGCGCGACCACGCAGGCCGCCATAGATGTGGATGCTGCCGTCGGCGATCACTTCGGCGCCGTTGGCCACCGTGCCGGTGACGACCAGGTCGCGATCGCGCGCGTATACCTGTTGGCCCGAACGAACCGTGCCGTCGACGTGCTGCGCGCCGAGACCGGGCAGCACTTCGGGCTCGCTGCGGGCGGGCTCGCTGCGACGTGTCGGTTCCGCGACTGGAGCAGGAGCCGACGGCGCCGGCGGTGCGATGCTGCCTCCATCGGCGGGTTCATAGGCGGCGCGGAACTTCGCGATCAGCGGCAAGCCCATCCGGCGCGACAGCGCCTCGACCTCGCTGGTGCCGTAAGCCAGGCCCACGGGCAGCATGCCCGCCGTGCGGATGGCTTCGATCAACGCGTCGACGATGCCGTCGTCGGGCAGTTCGGGCAGATGGCTGAGATCCAGCACCACGGCCGCCCGGGAAAACAGTTGAGGGGCGGAGCGCACGCGGCGTTCCAGTTCGTCACAGAGGGCGGCGGCATCGGCGCGTCGAACGCGCACATTGGCGATGCCGACCTGGCCGAAGCGCAAGTCGCAGGCGTCTTGAGTATCCATTCGTGCATTCATGGGCGCCGCTCACCAGCGAGGCGGCGCGTGTGGGTGTCGGGGTGAAGAGGGCGAGGGCGCTCGGCCAGCCAGGGCACGTCGGGCAGGCCGCCGTGTTCGAGATAGGTCTCACGCACGAACGCGTAGCTGGGCAGGTCCTTCGCCAGCAGGCTGACCTGCCGACCCTCCTCGCCCATGCGCTGCTGGCCCACTTCCTGGAACCCATAGGTGCCATGGAACAGCACCACCACGTCGTCGCGAGGCTCCAGGAACACCTCGCAGGTCAGCAGCGGCACGCGCACCTCGGCGTAGCTGGTCACGTCGCAGTAGAAGATGCGGCCCAGGCCGTGGCGACGGTAGGCGTTGGCGATGACGATGCGGTCGATATAGGCGAACTGCGGGTAGTGCTCGGAAAACCAGCGGTAGTTTGGGCTGTCGTAGTTGCTGCCTTCGCGCAGCGCAATGAGGAAGCCTGCCAGGTGGCCGTCGATCTCGGCCACGCGGAAATAATCCGCGTGATCGTAGAAGTAGCGCAGTTGGGTGGCGTCCAGGGCGAGGATGGTGCGGCCGGCGGCGTTGTTGAGCGCCAGTACGGCATCCAGGTCGTGCTCTCGCACGTCGCGGATGGCAAGGGCCATTCGTTGCTCCGCTGTGTGTGGTTCGAGGACAAGACCGTTGAAGCGGCCCCGCGTGACGGGCGGCATTATGGCATGCGTACGGCGGCCGCACATATCACGGCGCACCATGTAAAGCCTTCGTAAAGCCTCGACCCCGGGCCCGGCGCCCGTGCCTTCCGGCAGGGGCGAGGGAATGACTTCTCACGCATTGCACCACGACTGCCGGCGGCTGATGATGCGTCCATGGCATGGTCCAACATCAATCATATCCGGCTGCTGCGGTACGCCGGTCTGTTCACTTACCTGTGCGTAGCGCTGCCGCTGCTGTCCGGGCCGGGCGGGCTGGCGCAGGTCAATGCCTGGTGGAGCAATCCAAACATCACGGGCTGGATTCTTTCCTACCTGATCTTCGGCGTGACCTATCTGCTGCTGACGCATCGCTCGGGCATGACCCGGCAGACCGGCTATCCGTCGATCGCCCAGCTGCTGGGACTGGTAGTGCTGACCGGCTCGGCCGTGGCGATGGGCTGGTTCAGCCAGAGCGGCCTGTCCGCCATGCTGATGCTGGTGATCGCCGTGGTGCTGCCGTGGCAGCTGCCAGTCGGCGCCGGGTTGCTGTGGATGTTGCTGCAGAACCTGATGCTGATCCCGATCATCGCCAGTTACATGGGCTGGACCATCGTGACGGCGTTCCTGCAGGTGTGCATGTACCTGGGCATCTCCGCGCTGGTGTTCTTCACCTCGATGATCGCCAGCCTGCAGGCGGAGGAACGCGAAATCCAGCGTCGCCTCAACTCCGAACTACGCGCCACCCGTGCCCTGTTGGCCGAATCCACCCGCATCGCCGAGCGCATGCGCATCGCGCGCGACCTGCACGACCTGGTTGGTCATCATCTGACGGCACTCAGCCTCAATCTCGAAGTGGCCAGCCACCTGGTGAATCCGCAGGCCGCCGAGCACGTGCAGAAGGCGCAGGTCACCGCCAAGCACCTGTTGTCCGACGTGCGCGAAGTCGTGAGCGAGCTGCGTCAGGACGATGCCATCGACCTGACCCAGGCGCTGCGCAGTCTTATCGAAGGCGTGCCCGGTTTGCGGGTGCACGTGGAAACACCGCCGCGCTTCAGCGTGGAAGATCCGCGCCGGGCCCAGGTGTTGCTGCGCTGTGCGCAGGAAATCATCACCAATGCCGCCAAGCACGCCGCAGCACGCAATCTTTGGCTGCGCTTTGATTACGTCAACGCCAACCTGCTGGAACTGTCGGCCCGCGATGACGGTCGCGGTGCGGCGAACTTCAAGCCGGGCAACGGGCTTGCGGGCATGCGCGAGCGACTGAACGAATTCGCAGGCAGCGTGACGGTGGACCCGTCGCTGGCCCAGGGTTTTGCGCTCACCGTGCGCCTGCCGCTGGGTGAGGCACCCGAGTTGGCGCATACGCCGTCACGGTTCGAGCCGCCCGCGTTGGGCATGGTTTGAGACAGAGTTGTCTTCAGCATTCACGCCGGCTTGATGGGCGTGCCAAAATCAGGTGGCTTGGATAGCCGCATCGTCTCCGCTGGCCGCGGGCATCGCACGCAGGCCACAACCGCTTCGAGGATCCGCGATGATTTCCGTCTGTCTTGTCGACGACCAGAACCTGGTTCGCCAGGGTGTCCGCTCACTGCTTGATCTGGCGGAGGACATCCGCGTAGTGGCCGAGTGCGCCGATGGCGCCCAGGCCGTGCAGGACATCCCGCGGATCAAGCCCGACGTGGTGCTGCTGGACCTGCGCATGCCCAACATGAGCGGGCTGGAAGTGCTGCAGGCACTGTCCGCCCGCAACGAATTGCCGCCGACCATCATCCTCACCACCTTCGACGACGACCAGCTCGTGCTGCAAGGCCTGAAGGCCGGCGCTCGCGGCTACCTGCTCAAGGACGTGTCGCTGGAGCAACTGGTCGAGGCCGTCCGCACCGTGGCGGCCGGCGGTTCACTGGTGGCGCCCATGGTTACCCAGCGCCTGCTGGCTGGCGTGGGGCGGATGCAGAACCAGTTCACCAGCCTGGAACAGCCCGACCCGTTGACCGAGCGCGAGACCGAGATCCTGCGCCTGCTTTCCGGCGGATACAGCAACAAGGAAATCGCCAACTCCCTGAAGGTGGCCGAAGGAACCGTGAAGAACCACGTTTCCAACATCCTCTCCAAGCTCGGCGTCCGCGACCGCACCCGCGCCGTGCTCAAGGCGCTGGAGTTGGGCATCGTCTGACCGCGCTCCTTGCGGACCTGGTCCCCGCGAGGGCCAGGTGTTTTGCTGGGCAAGCCCTTGAAAGCGCCGGTACCCGGCGCCTGCTCAAACAACGGGTGCGAAGACGCCTCGACAGGCGCATCCGAAGGGTCTGACGCTGCGCCGCCAGGCCTCGTGCCACAGCCATTCGCAGGCGTCTGGAAGGCTATTTCACGGCCGGATGGCGTTCCAGCGCGCGAGCAAGTAGTATCGGTGGCTTCGGCGCTGGCCGACCCCTGTCACGACGCGATTCTTCGGGAGTCTCCCGTGGCGGGCCGGTCTCCGGCGACTGCCCTTGTGCCGTATACAGAGAGACGTGCGGAGAATCCCGGAATGATGCGTGTTCTTGAATTTATTGTTGCCCTGATCATTGTCGCCGTGGTGGCGGTAGTGGTGGGCGTGGTCATGCCTGGCAGCGGCCACGTGGAAAGGTCGTTGGTCGTCGGTAAGGACATGCGTCAGGTCTACGACGTCCTGAGCAACTTCCGCCGCTTCCCGGAATACACGGTGCAGCGCGAGTACGACCGCAACATCAAGTTCGATTTCGGCGGCAAGGCCTATGGCCCGGGCGCCGAGGTGAGCTGGTCCAGCAACGACGACAAGGTCGGCAACGGCAAGTTGACGATCGCTTCGGCCGATCCGACCTTCGACAAGGTCGACTCGCAGGTGCGCAAGGCTTCCATCATCTGGAACCTGGACAACGACTGGCGCGGCAACGACAAGCACTTCACGCTTGATCTTGATCGCCAGGGCAGCCGCGGCCAGCTGACCAAGGTGACCTGGTCGTATGACGTCGCCTACGGCTTCAACCTGATCAACCGTTATTCGAACCTGTACATTCATGGTGATCCTGATGCCTTCATCCAGTTCACCCTGAACAACCTGCAGAACGTGCTGGCCTCGGTCCAGAACGTCGACTACACCAAGCTGATCCCGTACATCGAGCAGACCCAGCCGACGGCTGTGCTGATGGTGTCCACGTCGATCGAGCGCAAGGGTGGCCTCGAGGCCCTCAACGACGCGACCGACAAGGCCGTGGGCCAGATCCAGGCTGCTGCCAAGAAGCTGGGCGTGACCACCACCGGTCCGCGCATCATCTACACCACCAACTATGGCGACCAGAACTACACGTTCGACGTGGCCATGCCGATCAGCGCGACCAGCCTGAACGTCGGTGGCCAGACCGTGGAGCTCGCCGCCGCCAAGTCGCCCGACCTGGCTGCCGCCGCTGGCGCCAGCACCTCTGGTGATGCTGCTGCCGCCACTCCTGCCGACAATACTCCGGGTGGTCATGACCGCTTCGGCCGCCTGATCGTCGACAACGACGTGCGTGCCTTCCTGGCCTTCGGTGGCCCGGCCCTCAAGGCCGTGTGGAACGGTACCGCCGCTGGCGTGCCGCAGACCCGCGACCTGCTGAAGGCCTATGCGCAGACCCACGGCTACAAGTTCGACGAAGTGGTCAACCGCTTCTACGACATCGAAGCCAAGCCGGAAGTGAAGCAGGGCGAGGAAGTCACGCAGTACGCCGAGTATGACGTGTACCTGCCGCTGAGCTGGGCTCCGGAGCAGACCCCGGAACAGGAAGCCGGCCTCAAGCCGCCGTCGCTGGACGACAGCACCGAGCAGGCCCCGGCATCGTCCGGCACCGCCGCTGCTCCGGCCGAAGCTGGCACCGCCGGCAAGTAAGACCTCCACGGCAATGTCTCGAGAAGGCCCTTCCCCGCGAAGGGCCTTTTCATTTTGGCTGCCTGCATCGTCCGGCCTGGACGAACTTTTCGGGTACAGTGCAGGTCGATTCCCTGATTCACGAGGGTGCGCGGTTTTGCTGCTGCCCGTTGCCTGCCCCGACCGGACATGATCGAAACCGAACAGCTCACCCGACGCTATGGCGCCCTGACTGCCGTGGATGCGCTCAGCTTCCGCGCCGAACCGGGACAGGTGCTTGGATTGCTTGGCCCCAACGGCGCTGGCAAGACCACGGTGATGCGCATGATCGCCGGCTTCCTCGCCCCCTCCTCGGGCACGGCCCGCGTATGTGGCCATGACGTGCGCAAGGAGCCGCTGAAGGCCAAGCGTGCGCTGGGCTATCTGCCGGAAGGCGCGCCCAGTTATGGCGAACTGACGGTCCGCGAATTCCTCACCTTCATCATCCGCATGCGCGGCCTGCAGCGTGACGAAGGCTATCGGCGCTTCGAGCGCGTGGTGGGCGGGTTGCAGCTGGAAGGCGTGCTGGACCAGTGCATCGACACGCTGTCGAAGGGCCTGCGCCGCCGCGTGGGTCTGGCGCAGGCGATCGTGCACAACCCGCAGGTGCTGATGCTCGATGAGCCGACCGACGGCCTCGATCCCAACCAGAAGCACACTGTGCGCCAGCTGATCGATGCCATGGCGCGCGATCGCACCATCCTCATTTCCACGCATCTGCTGGAAGAAGTGCATGCCCTGTGCAATCGCGTGGTGATCATCGCCAACGGTCGCCTGCTGGCGGATGCCACTCCGGCAGAACTGGAGGCAAGGTCCCGCTATCACGGCGCCGTATCGTTCAGCGCGCCCGGCAGCGGTGTTTCCCAGGAGATGCTTGGACGCCTGCCTCAGGTGGCGTCGATTGAAGTGGATCCGCTCGACGGTCGCATCACGGTGTTTCCGCGCGCTGGCGAGCGCATTCTCGAACCGGTGGAAACCCTGCTTCGGCAGCAGGGCCTGGAGGTATCCGAAATCCAGTTGGAGCGGGGACGACTCGACGAGGTATTCCGGCATATCACTGCCGGCGCGGGAGGCAAGGCGTGAGTCCTGTCGCGGCGGTGATGCGGCGCGAGTTGCGCAGCTATTTCGTGACGCCCGTGGCGTACGTGTTCCTGGTCATCTTCCTGGTGATGTCGGGCATCCTCACGTTTTATGCGGGCGACTTCTATGAGCGCCAACAGGCCGACCTGCAGCCGTTCTTCGTGATGCATCCGTGGCTCTACCTGGTGCTGGTGCCCGCGGTATCCATGCGCATGTGGGCCGAGGAAGCGAAGGGCGGCACGCTGGAACTGTTGCTGAGCCTGCCACTGACACTCGGGCAGGCCATGCTCGGCAAATTCCTCGCGGCGTGGGCCTTTATCGGCCTGGCCTTGCTGCTCACGTTCCCCATCTGGCTGACGGTGAACTACCTGGGCTCTCCCGACAACGGCGTGATCTTCGCCGGCTACCTGGGCAGCTGGCTGATGGCCGGCGCGTTCCTGGCCATCGGTGCCTGTCTCTCGGCGGTGACACAAAGCCAGGTGGTGGCGTTCGTGCTGACCCTGGTGGTGTGTTTCTTGTTCATCCTGGTCGGCCAGCCGCAGGTGATGGAATTTTTCCAGGGCGCGCTTCCGCGCAAGCTCGTCAACGGCCTTGCGCACCTGAGCATGCTGCGGCACTTCGAAGCCATCTCGCGCGGCGTGCTCGACCTGCGGGACCTGCTGTATTTCGTACTTAGCATGGCGGCGTGGCTGGTGGCCGGCGTGCTGGTGCTCGACCTGAAGCGTACGCCATGATGAAAGGGCGCATCCATGTCAGCCGGCGCGCCGTGTTGTTGTCCTGCCTGGCACTGCTTGCCATCGTTTTCGTGATCGTCACGCTCGTCAGCAGCCGCTGGCAACGCTTCGGCCGCGTCGACCTTACCGAGGACAAGATCTACACGCTGACGCCGGGCACCACGCAGATCGTCGACAACCTGCACGCCCCGCTCAGGCTCACGTTGTACTTCTCCGAGCATGCCACCCGCGACCTGCCGCAGCTGCGCAGCTACGCGCAGCGCGTGCGTGAAATGCTGCAGGAAATGGTCGCCCGTGCACATGGACGCCTGCGCCTGCAGATCGTGGATCCAGTGCCTTATTCCGACGATGAAGCGAGCGCGGAGAGCTATGGCCTGACGCCTATCAACGGCGGCAGCAATGGCGAGCGCGTGTTCTTCGGCGTGGCAGGCGGCAAGCTGCCGGCCAATGCCGATAGCGAGACGGACGGCGAGGAGCACCTGCCGGGCAAGGTACTGACGATCCCGCTGTTTGATCCATCACGCGAGACCTTCCTCGAATACGACATCGCCAAGCTTCTCTACGAGCTGGACCAGCCGTCCAAGCCGCACGTCGGCCTGATCAGCAGCCTGCAGGTGGAAGGCAACCCGGTGATCGGCGAGGAACCGTGGACCGTGATGAAGCAGCTGGGCCAGCAGTTCGATGTCAGGACACTGGAACCGACCAAGCTCACGCGCATCGATCCCGACCTCAAGGCGCTGTTGCTGATCCATCCGAAGCAGTTGCCGACCGATGCGCTCTACGCCATCGACCAGTACGTGCTGGGCGGCGGTCATCTCGTGGTGTTCGTCGATCCGGTGGCCGAGATGGACAACACGCCGTTCGTGGATAGCAGCGGCCACACCGACGACCACAACTCGAACCTGGCGCCATTGTTCGAAGCGTGGGGCGTGCAATACGACCCGCAGAAGGTCGTGCTTGATCGCTCGCGCGCGCTGCGCATCGAACTTGCCGACAGCAGTTCGATGAGCCACCCCGCGATGCTTGGCCTCGGCCAGCAGGAACTGAGCCACGACGATGTGATCACGGCGAGCCTGCAGCGCATCAATGTTTCCAGCGCGGGCTATTTCGATCTCGCCCCGGGAACGCAGTCGCGCCTGCAGCCGCTGATGCAGAGCACCACCGACGCCGAGCTGGTGTCGAGCGAGCGGGTGCGCGAATCGATCAACAATCCGGGCGGCCTGCTCGACAATTACCGGCCAGACAATACGCACTACGTCATTGCGGCACGCCTGCGCGGGCAATTCGCCAGCGCCTTTCCGGAGCGTGGGAAGTCAGCCGGTCACCTGGCCGCATCGGGACAGAACGCGGAAGTGATCCTGGTGGCGGATACAGACCTTCTCAGCGACCGGCTGTGGGTGTCCTATACGCAAAGCCTGCTCGGCCAGCCGCAGCTCAGCGCGCTGGCCAACAATGGCGATTTCATCACCAACATCGCCGACAACCTCAGTGGCTCGTCCGCGCTGCTCTCGATCCATGGCCGCGTGAGTTCGCAGCGGCCGTTCACGCGTGTGCTGGCGCTGCAGAGTGCGGCGGACCAGAAATACCTGGCCAAGAAGCAGGAGCTCGAACGCGAGCTGGCGGTCACGCGTACGCGTCTCAACGAATTGCAGCCGGCGAAGGCCGCCCGCGGCGACACCGTAAGTGCGGAGCAGCGTGCGGAGATCGAGCAGTTCCTGCAGCGCCAGCTGGCGATCAACAAGGAGCTGCGCAATGTGCAGCACCAGTTCAACGCCGAGATCGATGCACTGGGCCTGCGCCTGAAGTTCATCAACATCGTGCTGGTGCCGCTGCTGGTGACCTTGCTGGGCCTGCTGTACGGATGGCGCCGTTCGCGACGCAGCCGCCGTCCCCGCCTGGCGTGAGATCTTTCCATGCGAGTGCGCCGCGGCCATCGGGCTATGATGTGGGATCGCCGTTGATCCGGCACGGATTCGATCGATGATGGCAAGCGTGCTCAAGTGGATCGTGCCCTGGGAATTTTCCTGGGTCTTCCTTCTCACCTTCATGGCGTGCTGCGTGCTTTATGTGCGCGGCAGCCGGCGCCTGCCGGTCAGTGTCGGACGAAAGCTGGCGTTCTGGATCGGCATGGCGATGATCTACGTGTCGCTGCATACGTATCTGGATTTCTTCTTCGAGCATGAGTTCTTCATGCATCGCATCCAGCAGGTGCTGCTGCACCACCTGGCGCCGCTGCTGATCATCGCCTCGTATCCGGGCACGGTATTGCGCAAGGGCCTGCCGCTGGTGTGGCGTGTCCGCCTGCTGCGGCCAATAATGCGCTCGTGGCCGTGGCGCCTGTTCAGCGCGATATTCCTGAATCCGGCGGTGGCGACGATCCTGTTCGTGGCCTTCATCCTGGTCTGGCTGGTGCCGTCGATGCAGACGCTGGCCATGCTGGACTGGCGCATCTACCGTTTCATGAACTGGTCGATGCTGGTCAGCGGCTTCAGTTACTGGTGGCTCGTGCTGGACCACCGGCCGCACCCGCCGGGTCGCATGACGGCCGGTATGCGCGTGCTGTCGCCCGGCATCACCATGACGCCGCAGATCCTCGCGGGCGCCATCGTCACGTTCTCCAAGACCGACCTTTATCCGATCTTCGAAATCTGCGGGCGTGCCTTTACCTTCAACGTACTCACTGCGCAGCTGGTCGGCGGGGTGATCATGTGGGTGCCGGCCGCGATCATCGAGTCCATCGGTGGCCTGCTGGCGATGCGCCAGTGGCTGCGGTTGTCACGCAGCGGACGCATCCGGCGCAAGCCGTGGCCGCGCCGCCAGACAACCGCGGCAGATCCCTTGTAGGAGCGCACCCAGTGCGCGATTGCTGCGGTGTGATCCCGCCGCGATCAGGTTATTCGCACGGGAATCAGTGGTGCGCGTCGCCAGCGTCAGTCGCGTTCGCTGGCCGTGCCACGAAATCCGTATCCAGCGTGCTGCCGTCGGCGAAGTGAAGCGTGATCTTGATGTTCTCGCCCACGCTCAGCGGCGTGCCCGCCTTGCTCAGCATCAGGTGATAGCCACCCGGCGAAAGCTCAGCCTTGCCATGCGCGGGAATGGCAAGGCTTTCCACCATGGCCATCCGGCTGACGCCGCCTTCCGAGCTGCTCTTGTGCAACATCACGCTGGCGTAGCGTGGTGTCGTGGCACTGCGCAGCATCGCCGGCTGGTCGCTGGTGTTTTCCAGCGTGACATAGGCGCCGGCCGGCAGATCGCCGGGCAGCACGCGGATCCAGGCCTGGCTCGCATGAATGTGTTCCGCTTCGGTGGCATGGATGCCCGTGGCGAATATCGAGCCGGCAAGCAGAAAGGGTAGGGCGCGGGCGTTGCGAATCATCATGCGGGATTCCCCTGGCTGAGCAGCAGATGCAGGTCGTGGACGAGGTCATCCTGCGAGCGGTCGGGCGTGGAGAGCAGCTTCGCCTTGCCGTCGCGGTCGAAGATGTAGATCGCCGAACTGTGGCTTACCTCGTACTGGCCGTCGCCCTTGTCGGGTTCACGGGTGAACGCTGAGCGATAGCGCTTGCTCAGGGCTTCGATTTCGCGCGGCGCGCCGGACAGGCCGACAGCGCGGGGGTCGAAGGCATTCACGTAGGCGTGCATGATCTCGGGCGTGTCGCGCGCCGGATCGACGCTGACGAACAGGATGCGCGCGCCGTCGGCAAGCGGCCCAAGGCGCTGCATGACGACATGCAGCTGCGCAAGCGTCAGCGGGCACACGTCCGGGCAGTGCGTGTAACCGAAGTACAGCAGCACCACCTTGCCGTGGTAGTCCTTGCCGGTTACCGCCTTGCCCTGGTCATCGACCAGCGTGAAGTCGAGGTCGGGCATATGGCCGCTGATGTCGGTCAGTTGCCACTGAATCGCGTCGCTGCGCTGGCAGCCGCCGAGCATGATGGCGCCCAGCACCAGGGCGAACAACCACGCCAGCCGGCTGGTGCGACGAAGAGGCATGCGAGTATCGTCTGGAATCATCCCGGCAGCATACGACACCGGCCGCCCGCAATTCGAGGAAGCTCCCATGCGACAACCCGTTTCCGTCACCGGCGTGCTGATCGGGTTGGTCGGGGCCAGCGCCGTGATGCTCGGTGCGTTCGGCGCCCATGCTCTGCGCGGTGTACTCGACACGCGTGGCAGCGAGTTGTGGCACACCGCGGTGAGTTACCACTTCTGGCACGCCATCGCCCTGGTGCTTGCCTTGTCCGGCGCACCAGGGCGTGCGCGCTCCATCGCATTGTGGTTGTTTCCACTGGGCATCGTGATTTTCTGTGGAAGCCTCTACGCGCTGGCACTGGGTGCGCCCCGCTGGCTGGGCGCGATTACGCCGCTGGGCGGCGTGGCCTTCATCGCGGGCTGGATCGCCTTGGGTATCGCCCTTGTACCCGCGATGCGACGCAGCGGCTGATCGTCTGAATCAGGCGCGATGGAATCATGCGCGATCCACGCGTGCCGCGTAGCAGCCCGGCCTTGCCATGTGGATGTGCAGATAGGCGACCTGCTCGTCCTCGAACAGACGCTCGATGAGCGGCTCCAGCGCCGTGCCCTGAGCAACATCCGCATCGCGCAGCATGCCGCTGGCGTCGAAGCCACGCACCGATAGCAGTCGGCGCCGCAGCTGGTCCGGCACCTCGTCCATGCGGTCGTATTGCTGTTGACCTTCGCGGATATAGATGGCGTGGGTCGAACGGAACGGCGAATCGGCAGGCTGGTGCTCATAGTTGAGCAGGATCAGCGACTGGCCCGGCTCGGCGTCCGTGAGGCTGATGCGGCAAGGATAACCATGCGGCTGGTCCGCCACCACGCGCACGGCACGGCGTTGGGCCAGCTCTTCGTCGGACAGGGTGAACAGATCGGCAAACGCTGCGGCCGGAAGACCAGTGATGCGAAAGGACATGGCGTGGACTCCATCGTGGGAGCCCGCAGGCTCTCACCGGCCGGTGCCGGGAACCATCCGGATCTTGCGACGCGTCAGTCGACGCGAAACACCTCCACCGCCTCGCAATCGGGGCAGCGATAGGTCTGCAATTCCACGTTCTGTTCTTCAGACCACCGGCGCGCATCCGCAGGAAGATCGGGTTGACGCTCCATCTCGATGTTTTCTCCTGCGTTGGAGCAGGCCTGGCACAGGACCGGGCTGTCGGGCAGGGGACGATAATCCTTGGACATGGCGTTCTCCGTGTGCGATAGGAAATCGCGTGAGGGGGAGAAAGGACGCTAGCGCCGCTGTCGTGCAGGTCGTGTCGAAGACGCATCAACGCGCGACGCCAACGAGAGCCTAGTCGTTCTCGTCGTCAGCCACGGGTTCGCTCGATTCCTTGCGAAGTCGCCCCTGCTTTCGCAAGGCTTCGCGCAGCACGTATTCGACCTGCGCATTGACGCTGCGCAGGTCGTCATCGGCCCAGCGCTGCATGGCTTCGAGCACGGCAGCGCTGATGCGTAGCGGAAAGGCTTTTTTCTCAGCCGCCATACAGCGTGCCGGCGTTCACGACCGGCTGGGTGGCACGGTCGCCGCACAGCACCACCAGCAGGTTGCTGACCATGGCGGCCTTGCGTTCCTCGTCCAGTTCGACCACGCCTTCCTTGCGCAGCTTGTCCAGCGCCATGGCCACCATGCCGACGGCGCCGTCGACGATGCGTTCGCGCGCCGCCACGATCGCGCTGGCCTGCTGTCGCTGCAGCATGGCCTGGGCGATTTCCTGTGCGTAGGCGAGGTGGCTGATGCGGGCCTCGACCACCCGCACGCCGGCCTTGTCCAGGCGTGCCTGGATCTCGTCGCGCAGATGGTTGTTGATCACTTCGCCATGGCTGCGCAGCGCGGGATTGCCGTCGTCGTGCGAGTCATAAGGGTAGTTCTGCGCCATCTGGCGCAACGCCGATTCGCTCTGGATGGTGACGAAGTTTTCATAGTCGTCCACGCAGAACACGGCTTCCGCGGTGTCGATGACCTGCCACACCACCACCGAGGCGATTTCGATCGGATTGCCGTCGCTGTCGTTGACCTTGAGCTTGCCGCTCTCGAAGTTGCGCACGCGCAGCGAAACGCGGCGGCGCGTGCAGAACGGGTTGGTCCAGCGCAGGCCTTCGATGCGCACGGTGCCGGCGTACTTGCCGAACAGCTGCAGCACCTGCCCTTCATTGGGAGCCACCTGGAAGAAGCCCTTCAGCGCCAGCAAATTGAGGGCGACAAGCAACGCGCCTGCCAGCCCGAGGTAGCCGACGCCACTGCGGGCCGTTTCGATCCAGAGCGCGACGCTGACCATCCCCAACAGGATGCACAGGAAAATCGTGGGTATACCGGCGACCGAAAAACCCTGACGTTCGTTCATGGTGACTCCTCCCTAGATGGGAGGAATTAGATATCAAAATGATATCTCTTGCAAACGGGCCTTATTCCCCGCCGCCCCGACCGCCCCCGCCAGCTGCGGGTTCGGACGGCGCTGGCGGCGGAAGGTTTCCGGCCAGCTCCGAGGTAGGGGTGATCTCTTCGATGTGCAGCTGGCCGAACAGGTTGGCGATGTTGAAGAAATGCCAAGGGTCGCCGTCGCCCGTGTCCAGTGCGATGTGGCTGCTGTCGAAGCGACGGAGTGCCGAATCGAAGCTCTGCCAACGGCCGTTGACCCACGATTGCACCCACGCATGCGGCACGAATACGCGCGAGGCGCCGGAGAACCGGTCGGCGTAGACCATGCCGGTGACGACGCGGGTGGGAATCTGCTCGGCGCGGGCGAGGGCGGCCAGCAGTACCGCATATTCCGTGCAGTCGCCTTCGCGGGTGCGGGCGACTTCGAGCGCCGAGGCGTAACCCACGTCCAGGCCATGCTGGGTGATGTAATCGCTGACGAAGCTGCGCAGGCGCCGCATTTTCTGCAGGTCGTCCCGTGCATCGCCCACCACATCCGCCGCCATCTTGCGGATCTCCGGTGCATCCGACTGCACCCAGGCGTTGGGCTGGACGTCCTCCGCTGTCGGCGGCGCCTCGCCTCCAGGCTGCGGGTTGCCAATGTCGACCAGCCAGTCGTCGCCACCCAACCGGGTGACGTGCTGCTCGTCGGTGGTGATCACCGGCTGCGGAATATTCCCGGTGGCTCGAATCCGGTAGCGCAGGAACGACGTGCGCAGGTAGGCCGGCAGCAGCCGCGGCGAATCCACCATGGCGGCCCGGAACATGTCGAGCTTCTGCACCGGCGCCATAGCGCATCGCTGGCTGCAGGTCAGCATCTCCAGTTCCTGCCCGAACATGTTGAGCAGGCCTTTGCGTGCACGACCCTGATGGTCGAGCCACAGATCCATGGTCTGGACGCCGCGATTCGTCCGCAGCACCTGCCGCTGGTGGTTGAGCACCACCGGACCATCCGGCAGCAGGATCTTCTCGTCGCCGATCACCTGCATGTCCACGTGCGCAACGGCCTGGCTGGCCGGGTCGAACATGTCCATGGTGTAGTTCTTGCCCGGTTGCCCGGCGGTTTTCACCAGGGCCAGGCGCTGGCCCTCGCTGAGCACGGCGCCTGTCGGCCAGACGAGCAGGGTTTGCCTGGTGGCGCCGTCCACGGTGCTGCTGACATCAAAGCTGCCGTCGGCGCGAAGCTTTCCTTCCACCGTGCTGTCCGCGGCGGACAGCGTGCTGCGCGAATAGAAGCCCAGTGGTTCGCCGCTGGCGTTTTCCACGCTGCGGGTCAGCACCCCCAGGGGGACGCTCTTGCCGCTGCGGTTGAGCTCAATCACCAGGTCCTGCGTGGTGGTGACGACGTTGCCCGCGCGATCGTGCTGGATCTGCAGGTGGCCGATTTTTCGGCCACCGAGCAGCACGGTCATCCAGGTGGTATCGGACGAGGCTGTCTGGGCCCGGGCGAGAAGTCCGGGAGCGGGGCACAACGACAACACCAGCAACAGCAGGGCAGTCCGGTTGCGCATGTTCGCTCCGTGGGGACGGTTGCAAGTGACAGTGAATGCCGATTTGTGTCCGCCGTCAACGGTACTTTAGACAGGTGGGAACGCAAGCCTCTCCGTCCACTTCCCGGCCGCTTACAATGCGGTTTTGCCGCCGCCTGGAGATACCGATGAAGCCCTTTGGCACGCCTTATTCCGACCGCGCCCTGCGCGTGCTGCTGCTGGGCTCCGGCGAACTGGGCAAGGAAGTGGCCATCGAGCTGCAGCGCTACGCCGTTGAGGTGATTGCGGTGGACCGCTATGCCAACGCGCCCGCCATGCAGGTGGCCCATCGCAGCCATGTGATCGACATGCTCGACGGCGCCGCCTTGCGGGGACTCATCGAACAAGAGAAGCCCGACCTGGTCGTGCCGGAAATCGAGGCGATCCATACCCCGACCCTGATCGAGATGGAGAAAGACGGACTCCACGTCATTCCCACGGCGCGCGCCGCCTGGCTCACCATGGATCGCGAAGGCATTCGCCGCCTCGCGGCCGAGGAACTCAAGCTGCCCACCTCGCGCTATCGCTTCTGCGAAACCGAGGCGGAGTATCGCGAGGCCGTCGCCGCGATCGGCCTGCCCTTCGTGATCAAGCCGGTGATGAGTTCGTCGGGCAAGGGGCAAAGCCTCGTGCGCACCGAAGGCGAGCTGCAGGCGGCGTGGGACTATGCGCAATCGGGTGGTCGCGCCGGCAAGGGCCGGGTGATCGTCGAAGGCTTCGTGGATTTCGATTACGAGATCACCTTGCTGACCGTGCGGCACAGAGATGGAACCAGTTTCTGCGCGCCCATCGGCCACCGCCAGGAGGATGGTGACTACCGCGAATCGTGGCAGCCGCAGCCGATGAGCGATGCCGCGCTCCAGGAAGCGCAACGCCAGGCCGAGGCCATCACCGGTGCGCTGGGTGGCTGGGGCGTGTTCGGCGTGGAGTTCTTCGTGAAGGGCGACCAGGTGATCTTTTCCGAGGTGAGCCCGCGTCCGCACGACACTGGCCTGGTGACGCTCATCTCGCAGGACCTGTCGGAATTCGCCCTGCACGCGCGCGCCATCCTTGGGTTGCCCATTCCCGTGATCCGCCAGCAGGGCCCTTCCGCCTCGTGCGCCGTACTGGTGGAAGGCGAGGGCGAGGCGCCTCGTTACCACGGCGTCGCCGAAGCGCTCACCCTGCCCGATACGCAGTTGCGCATTTTCGGCAAGCCCACGGTAAAGGGACGCCGACGCATGGCCGTGACGCTCGCGCGTGACGAAAGCATCGAAGCGGCCAAGGCCAAGGCCATTGCTGCGGCGAAGGCATTGCACGTAGAACTCTGAGCGTCTGTTTCCTCTCCTTGTGAGAGGCTGCAAACATAGAGAGACAACCGGAGGTAGCGATGGAAGCGTCAGGATTTGCGCATTGGCTGGTGGTGGTTATTGAGACTTTCGCTGCCTTGTTCCTGTTGTTGCTGGCCTTGCTGGTTGCGGTCGTGCTGGTGGTGTGGTTCGTGGACCGTAACCAGACGTCCAATTCCGTGCTGCGCAACTTCCCCGTTATCGGGCACTTCCGCTACTGGTTCCTGCACTTGGGCGAATTCTTCCGCCAGTACCTGTATTCCAGCGACCGCGAAGAATTGCCGTTCAACCGCGCACAGCGCACCTGGGTCTACCGCGCCGCCAAGAACGTCGACAACACCAACGCCTTCGGTTCGACGCGCGACTTGCGTGGCGAAGGCGTGCCTTTTTTCGTCAACGCGCCATTTCCCGCACTGGGCGAGAAACACGTCGAGCCTTTGCCCGTCACGATTGGCCCGTTTTCGCGCCAACCCTATTCGCACGCGCCGTTTTTCAATATCTCCGCGATGAGTTTTGGCGCGTTGTCCGCGCAGGCGGTGCGGGCGCTGTCGCGTGGGGCCGCCAAGGCGGGCATCTGGATGGATACGGGCGAGGGCGGTCTTGCCCCTTATCACCTCGAAGGTGGCTGCGACATCATCTTCGAGATCGGCACCGCCAAATACGGCGTGCGGACGGCGGACGGCAAGCTCGATGACAAGAAGCTGCTGGACATCTGCGCGCATCCACAGGTGAAGATGGTGAGCATCAAGCTCGGGCAGGGCGCCAAGCCCGGCATGGGCGGCCTGTTGCCAGCGGCGAAGGTGACGCCGGAAATAGCAGCGATCCGCGGCATACCGGTGGGCGAGGATTCGCAAAGCCCCAATCGCCACCTCGACATTGGCAACGTGCAGGAGCTGATGGACGCGATCCAGCACATCCGCGAACTCACCGGCAAGCCAGTCGGTTTCAAGGCGGTGTTCGGCGGCGTGGACTGGATTGCCGAGCTGTGCGACGAGATACATCGGCGCGGCATTGAGAGCGCACCGGATTTCATCATCGTCGATGGCTCCGAAGGCGGTACCGGCGCGGCGCCGCAGACGCTGATGGAAGGCGTCGGACTGCCATTGCACGAAGCCTTGCCCGCCCTGGTCGACCTGCTGGTGGTGAAAGGCGTGCGCCAACGGATCAAGGTGATCTGCTCGGGCAAATGCATCACTGCTTATGACGTGGCCTGGGCGTTGTCCATGGGCGCGGATTTCGTCAACTCGGCGCGCGGCTTCATGCTCGCGCTGGGCTGCATCCAGTCGCTGCAATGCAATCGCAATACGTGTCCCACGGGCATCACCACGCAGAATCCCAAACTGCAGCGCGGACTGGTAGTGGCGGACAAGAGCGAGCGCGTGGCCAACTACGCCACCAACCTGATGCATGAAGTGGGCATCATCGCGCACAGCTGCGGGGTCGAAGAACCACGGCAACTCAATCGCTCGCATTGCCGCGTGGTGGGCGATGACGGCATCTCGGTGCCGTTGGTGAAGCTCTATCCCTATCCCGTTGTGCCCAAGGCGCAAACGTTGTCCTGATGGCTTGATCCTGGTCACCGACCCATCACGCGATGGGCGGCATCTTGGTGCGGTTGCGTTGTTTCGCGAGCCAATCCGTCGCATGACACGGACGGATGTCGCGTCTCACCATTCCAAGGAGAGCACCCATGGTCCCCAAGACGATGAAAGCCGCTGTCGCCCACCGCTTCGGCGAGCCGTTGCAGATCGAGCAGGTGCCGGTACCGACGCCCTCGCGTGGCGAGGTGCTGGTGAAGATCGTCTGCACAGGGGTTTGCCATACGGACGTCCATGCGGTGGACGGCGATTGGCCGGTAAAGCCACAGCCACCCTTTATCCCGGGGCACGAGGGTGTGGGCGTGGTGGCCGCACTGGGTGAGGGCGTCGATAACCTCAAGGTGGGCGATCCGGTCGGCATTGCGTGGTTGCACGACGCGTGCGGTCATTGCGAGTACTGCATTACGGGCTGGGAGACGCTGTGCGAGACGCAGCACGACAGTGGCTATAGCGTAAACGGCAGCTTTGCCGAATACGCGATTGGCCATGCAGCGTATGTGGCGAGGTTGCCCAAGGACGTCGACTTTGCGGCGATGGCGCCGATCCTCTGTGCGGGCGTCACCACCTACAAGGGCATCCGTGAAACGGAGGCGCGACCCGGAGAGTGGATCGCGATTTCCGGCATCGGCGGCCTTGGCCATCTAGCCGTCCAATACGCCACGGCCATGGGCCTGCAGGTGGTTGCTGTGGACGTGGCCGATGAAAAGCTGGAGCTGGCGCGCAAACTGGGTGCGTCGGCCACTGTCGATGCGCGCGACCCGCACGCCGTGGAAAAGGTGCTGGACGCAACGGGAGGCGGTGCGCATGGCGTATTGGTCACGGCCGTGTCGCCACCGGCGTTCTCGCAGGCGCTCAACTTCACGCGTCGTCGCGGCACCATGAGTCTCGTGGGCCTGCCGCCAGGCGATTTCGCCACGCCCATTTTCGACGTCGTGCTCAAGCGCCTGACCATTCGCGGTTCCATCGTGGGGACGCGCAAGGATCTCGCCGAAGCGGTGGCGTTCGCGGCCGATGGCAAGGTCACGGCAACCATCGAGCGGCGCAAGCTGGAAGACGTTAACGACGTGCTGCAAGGGCTGCGCGAAGGCCATATCCAGGGCCGCGTGGTGCTGGACATCGGCACCGCTTGAGCGTGCCCAGTAGCACTGTTTCTCCCGTGGGAGCGCACCCTGTGCGCGACCGTCCCGTAAAACCTGCGCCGGACCAGGGTCATCGCGAGGCGCCAATCGCGTACAGGGTGCCTCCCACAAGAGAGGGAAAGCCTCAGCCTTCCGGCATCTCCACCCAGCCCTCGCTGGTGCGGATCTGCAGCGGTCGGAACCGGCGCTTGTAATCCATCTTGGGGTGGCCCGCGATCCAGAATCCGAGGTACACCCAGGGCAGGGCGCGCCGCTTGGCCAGCGCGACCTGCTGCAGGATGGCGAACGTGCCCAGGCCCCGTGCGGTTTCGTCCGGGTCATAGAAGGTGTAGACCGCCGACAGCCCCTGCTGACAGACATCCGTCACTGCCACGCCCAACAGGTGGGAGTTGGCTCGGAATTCCAGAAACAGCGTCGGGCTCCACGGAGCAGTCAGGAAGCGTCGGAAATCACTGGCATCTGCTTCATCCATGCCGCCGCCCGGATGCCGTTGTCGGAGGTAGCGCTCATACAGGGCATGCCTCTCGGCGTTGTAGCCAGCCATCGATTCGACGACCTGGATGTCGGCGTTGTCGCGCAGGCACCGCCGCTGGGAGCGATCCGGACGAAACTGGGCCACATCGATGCGGCAGGGCGTGCAGGCGCGGCAGTTGCTGCAATACGGGTAATAGAGATGGCCGCCGGCACGCCGAAATCCTCGCTCCAAGGCGGGCCCATAAAGCTGGTCCAGCTGGGGAGCGGCCGGATCGATCACCAGGTTCTGTGCCGTGCGCTCGCCAAAGTAGCCGCAGGTGTGCGGCAGGGTTTGGAAGAGGCGGACACGATCGGAGCGCATGGTCCGATTCTATGTCCGGTTTGGGTCGTCGTGTGAGTAGGAAAAAACCTATAAATAGCGTCGGATCAGAGTGCGCGGACTGTCGGGTCTGCCCCGCAGTCCCTCAGATGACACCCATGTAACGCAACATCAGGACGACAAAGGCGCCGGCCACCGCCAGCAAGACGATGCGCCGGATACGTGTTGCCACGCTGCGGCGGCGCAGTTCCGGGGTGGCGTTGCGCGCCAGTGCCAGCTCCTCGCCGTGGCGTACCACTGGTTCGATGCCCATTTCCTTGAGGACGGCACGGGCGCGGGTGTAGTCGTCGGCGCGGGTCACCCACACCTGGGCCCAGTTGTCGCGGTTTTCGCTGCGCTGGGAGTAGCTGAAGCGCTGGTAGGTCGGACGGTTGTAGTTCGAGCGGTTCTCGATGGTGCACTCGATGCCCTGCTCGGTCAGCAACGCGGCGACGCGGTCGATGTTTTCCTGGCGGGGCGAGGTATAGAGCTGACGCATGGAGAAAACCTTGGGTTCGCCGGAAGCGGGCCGGCCGGTTCAGCGGGCGCAGTACGTCCGCTTCGGGGATTTTACTACGGAGGTCCTGGTGGTCAGGCGCGCAGGCGGATCAGGCCTTCCTGGGCCGTGGAGGCGATCAACCGGCCATCACGGCTGAAGATCTGGCCTCGCGCGAGACCCCGCGCGTCTTGTGCCGTCGGGCTGTCGAAGGAGTAGAGCAGCCATTCGTCGGCACGGAACGGGCGGTGGAACCACAGGGCGTGGTCCAGGCTCGCCATCTGCACGTTGTGCGTGTAGTAGGAGATGCCGTGCGGCAGGGTGGCCGTGCCGATCAGGTTGAAGTCCGAGGCATAGGCCAACAGCGAGCGGTGCAGCGCGGGCGAATCGTCCACCGGGGCGGTAAGGCGGAACCAGATGTGCTGGAACGGCGGACGCTTTACCGGATGCAGCTTGTCCTGCGGCCAAACGTGGCGGAACTCGAACGGCGCGTCCACGCCCAGCCAGCGCTGCAACTTTTCGGGCAGCTTGGCCAGGCGCTCCGGCGGTAGCGGCTGCATCGGCTCGATGTCCTCGGGCATGGGGACTTCCGGCATCGAGGACTGGTGTTCAAACCCGGTTTCCGGCACCTGGAAGGAGATCGATCCATTCAGGATCGGCTGCCCGTGCTGGATCGCCACCACGCGGCGCGACGAGAACGTGCCGCCATCGCGGGTGCGCTCCACGCTGTAGACGATGGGTGCATTGATGTCGCCGGCGCGCAGGAAATAAGCGTGCAGCGAATGCGCCTCGCGCTCCAGGTCTACGGTGCGCTGGGCCGCCGACAGGGCCTGGCCCAGTACCTGCCCGCCGAAGACGAAATGCGTGCCGATGTCACGGCTCTGGCCGCGGAACAGGTTGTCCTCAAGCCGCTCCAGTTCGAGCAGGTCGACCAGTTCTCGGACGTTGGTTTCCGTCATAAGGCGCTCGGCGGCAAAAGATGGCGGGCGATTATAGCCGGCGCGTCACTGGCCGGCCGCGATTCGCTCCAGGCCGCTGCCGTCCAGCACTTCGGCCCAGGGGAACAAGGGGCCCGGATCCAGCTTGCGGGGCACGTCGACCGAAGGGTCGTCGGTGGCTGGCAGGCGGGCGGTATCCAGGTCTTCATGACCGGCGATCTGGCGCAGGTTCGGATGTTCCCGGCGCAGCTGGGCAAGCAGGGCGCGCAGGGCGTCGAGCTGGGCCGGCGTATAGGGTTCGGTCATGGTCTGGCGCGCCGCATGCCACCAGTCCGGATAACGGCCCAGGTTCACCAGTTCGATGCCGATGGAGTTGGGGTTGCGGCCGCGCACGTGGTTGGCCACCCGGGTGCCGGGGACATAGCGGTAGATCCGACCGTCCCGGTCGATGTAATAGTGGCCGCTGGCACCGGTGCCGCGATCCTCGTAGAGCACCCGCTCGCCGTACTCCCGGGCCGTGGCCAGGTCGGGTAGCTCGGTGCAATGGATGACCACCAGCTCCACCGCGTCGGCGGGACGCTCCGGCAGCAGGTGGACGTAGGGCAGGGGCTGGTCGATGACGGTCAGGGACATGGGGCGCAGTCTCGCATAGGCGCGGGGCGGCATCCCGCCAGAGCGTGCCTGTTACGATGTATGGCTTGATGCAGTGTTGGAGACCGCTATGGGCGGCCAGATCATTCTTTCGCATGGCTCGGACTCGGGTCCGGATGCCACCAAGGTCAGCGTGATGGCCGCTTTCGCCGAATCGCTCGGTTGGCGCACCCAGCGGCCCGACTATCGCCAGGACGACCTGCAAGGCCACACCGCCTCGGTCGACCCGCGCGTGGCGCGCCTGGTGGCAGCCATCGACACCCAGGATGGGCCGCCGGTGCTGGTGGGTTCCAGCATGGGCTCATTCGTTTCCGGGCTCGCCTCGCTGCAGCGCCCCGTGGCGGGCCTGTTCCTGCTGGCGACACCCAGCGAAATACCGGGCTACGCCCAGGCATTCGACCTGCGCGCCGGCGTTCCCACCTTGCTGTACCACGGCTGGCAGGACGAGGTGTGTCCTCCCGAGGGCGTGCTGTCCTTTGCCCAACGCAAGCGCCTGCCATTGACGGTGGTGGACGACGATCATCGCCTGGGTGCAAGCGTGGACCACATCGTGGGCCAGTTCCGTCTTTTCCTCCAACAACTGGCCGCCGCATGAGCGCCTTCTTCGCCACCTGCCCCAAGGGCCTCGAATACCTGCTGCGCGACGAACTGGTTGCGCTGGGCGCCGAAGACGTGCGCGAAGCCCTCGCGGGCGTGCACTTCGCCGGCTCGCTGGAAACGGCCTACCGTGCCTGCCTGTGGTCGCGCCTGGCCAGCCGCGTGCTATTGCCGCTGGCCGAATTCGACGCGGCCACCGACGATGCGCTCTATGCAGGCGTGCAGGCGATCGACTGGTCGCGCCACCTTGCATCGCATGCCACGCTGGCGGTGGATGCGAACTCCGCGCAGAGCAAGCTCACCCATAGCCAGTTCATCGCGCAGCGCGTGAAGGACGCCATCGTCGACCAGTTCCGCCAGCGCGATGGCTCGCGGCCGGATGTGGACACCGAAGAACCCGACGTGCGCATCAATCTGCGCCTGCGTCGCGATCGCGCCACGTTGTCGCTCGACCTGGCGGGTGCGCCGCTGCATCGTCGCGGCTGGCGCGAAGTGCAGGGCGAGGCGCCCCTGAAGGAAAATCTCGCCGCAGCCATGCTGTTGCGCGCGCGCTGGCCCGACATCTATGCCGAAGGCGGTGCGCTGCTCGATCCCATGTGCGGCTCCGGCACGCTGTTGATCGAAGGTGCGTGGATGGCCGCGGACGTTGCGCCGGGACTGCACCGCGAGTACTACGGTTTCCTTGGCTGGCAACAGCACGACATCGCACTGTGGCGTGGTCTGCTGGATGAAGCACGCCAACGCGCCGACACCGGCCTGCGTGCCCTGCGCAGCTGCTTCTTCGGCAGCGACGCCGATCCGCGCATGGTTCAGACGGCCAAACGCAACGCGCAGGAAGCTGGCGTATCCGGCTTTTTCACGCTGGACAAGCACGACGCGCTGCACGTGGCGCCGCCGCCGGGCTTCGATCGCGGCCTCGTGATCACCAATCCGCCCTATGGCGAACGCCTTGGCGACCGCGCGGAGATGCCGCGTCTCTATCGCGCGCTGGGCGAAACGTTGCGTGAGCGCTTTGCCGG
The DNA here is from genome assembly GCF_035685885.1 of Dyella sp. Lineage (GTDB taxonomy): Bacteria > Pseudomonadota > Gammaproteobacteria > Xanthomonadales > Rhodanobacteraceae > Dyella. The sequence goes on from NZ_DASRZX010000003.1 coordinate 39,340, forward strand.
CTGGCGCGCCGCGGTGCTGGCGGGCGATGCGGAGCTGGGTCAGGCCATGCCGTTGCGCGCCGAGAAGAAGTACGCGCTCTACAACGGCGCGCTGGAAACCGTGCTGCTCGTCTTCGAGCTGCACGCCCGCAGCGAAGCGCCGCGTGATGCGAAGCCCTTGTCCGAGGGCGCGCAGATGCTGCGCAACCGGATCGAGAAGAACCTGCGCCACCTGCGCAAGCGGCTGGAACGCGAAGGCATCCAGTGCTGGCGCGCGTACGACCAGGACCTTCCCGAATACGCGGCGGCGGTCGACGTCTACGGCAACGAGGAAGGCAAGTCCTGGCTGCACATCCAGGAATACCGCGCGCCGGCCGAGATTCCCGTGGAAACGGCACGCCAGCGGTTGCGCGAGATCGTTCGCGTGGCCGGCGAAGTGCTCGAGGTGCCGCGTGACCGTATCGCGCTCAAGACCCGCGAGCGCGGCAAGGGCGGGTCCAAGTACGGCCAGTTCGACCAGCGCGGTGATTTCGTCGAAGTGGCCGAAGGTGGCCTGCGATTCCTGGTCAACCTGACGGACTACCTGGACACCGGCCTCTTCATCGACCATCGCCTCGTTCGCGCCAAGGTGCGCGAGCTGGCGCAGGGGCGGCGCTTCCTCAACCTGTTCGCGTACACCGCGACTGCCAGCGTCTATGCGGCGGCGGGCGGCGCGCGCGACACCACCAGCGTGGATCTTTCAGCCACCTATCTGGACTGGGCATCGCGCAACCTGGCGTTGAACGGCTTCACCGGCAGCGGGCACCGCCTGATGCAGGCGGACGCGCTTCTCTTCCTGCAACGCGACCGCGAACGCTACGGGTTGATCTACGTCGACCCGCCGACGTTCTCCAACTCCAAGCGAGCGGATGACTTCGACGTCCAGCGCGACCATGTGCGCCTGCTGCTGGCCTGCGCGGATCGCCTGGCACCGGACGGCATCATCGTGTTCTCCAACAATTTCCGGCGCTTCAAGCTGGATCATGAAGCACTCGCTGAACGGTTCAGCATCGAGGACTGGAGCGCGCCCAGCATCCCGTTCGACTTCTCGCGCCGAGCCGATATCCACGGCTGCTGGGTGCTTCGTCAGCATGCCCCGGAATCGCCTTGGGGAGGCAGTGTGAACCACGTCAGAAATCAGGGGAAACGCTGAACGTAAAGGACGTGTTTACTCAGTGCGGATTCAGCGCGAAAGTCCGAGCATGGACACCGGCAAAGAGCGATAGAGGGCAACATTGAGTCCCTCTGTCGGAATCAAGCCTCCCTTGGGAGACGACTTCATGAACAACACTAAATATTCCACCATCAAGCGCATTGCCCTGGCCTCCGTCGTATTGATCGGCAGCGCCGCCGTGGCGCCCGCATTCGCAGGCAGCCACGTGAGCTTGAACGTGGGCATCGGTCTGCCAGTGGTGGGCCCTGCCTACTACGCACCGGCCCCGGTGGTGTATGCGCCGGCGCCTGTGGTGTACGCACCGGCTCCGGTGGTCTACGGCCCGCCGGCACCCGTGTACTACGGTCCGGCCGTGGGCGCCGCCGTTGTGGTTGGGCGTCCGGGCTACTACCACCATGGCGGTTACTACCACCGCGGCGGTTATCGCTACTACGGCCACTGATTCCTTCGGTAGCCATGCAGGAACAAGAAGCCCGGCATCTGCCGGGCTTCTTCGTTGCGGGAGGGACGACGGTTACGGCGTAAGCGTGCCGTGCTGCTTCGAATGACTGCTGAGTTTGTCGAACTGTGCCTTGTCGATCTTGGCGATCGACTGCACGGCGCACGGCGGCTGATCACGCGAGGCCACGGTCTCGCCGGCCTCGCCGCACATGGCGCCCATGCCGGCGGCTTCATTGGAACGATTGGCACGGAATCGCAGGCTTTGCCCGATGCCCAGCTGGGGACATTTCGCCTGGAGCTTGACGAGATAGCGATCAGGGCCCGTGCGTGCGATCACCGTGCTGGAATCGACCACATACCATTCGTTGATTCTATCCGGGCGCAAGCATTCGCTGACGGGGCGGAGCGGCGTGTATGCCGGCGCCTTGTCCTGGCTGGCTGCGACGCCGGGCAGGGCGATACAGGTCATGGCCGCAAGCAGTACGAGTGCTGGTGTCTTCATACGTCACCTCGGCATTGGGGAAGACGTCCATGGCTAACGCGCATGTCGCGTTGCCGCATACAACACTGTCAAGCATTCGCCATCACCGCATCACATGTTTTGAACGTTTGCTGCGGCATGGTTCGCCCCATGCTGCGACGTGAAGCCACTACTCCACAAGCCCCGGACGAGCACGGCCCACTGGGCAACCCTGGCCTTCCATTCCGGGGGCGTCGATGACCCTCGCGCAGTCGGCCGCACAAGCCGAAGCGTGGGTGCAGCGATTCCGTAGGATCCGCTCCCGTAGCGTGGCGTTGTGCGCGCCGCTAAACGCCGAGGACATGATGGTGCAGTCCATGCCGGACACCAGCCCGGCGAAGTGGCACCTTGCCCATACGACATGGTTCTTCGAGCAGTTCCTGCTGGAGCGCGATCCCGCTTATCGCCCGGTGCATTCGGAGTGGTCGTACCTGTTCAACTCTTACTACCAAGCGGTTGGGCCGATGCATGCGCGGCCGCGCCGTGGGCTGATTTCGCGTCCCGGCGTGGCACAGGTTCTCGACTACCGCAAACGCATCGATGATGCCGTGAGCGAGCGTCTGCTGGCCGATGCCGATCCCTCGCTGCTGCCCATTCTCGAACTGGGCCTGCAGCACGAGCAGCAGCATCAGGAGCTGCTGCTCACCGACATCAAGCACGCGTTCGCGTCCAATCCCTTGTTGCCGGCCTACACCGCGCCGCTGGTGTCGGACCGGGTGTCCGCCTCGGTGCCGCTCGACTTCATGACGGGACGCGAAGGCATTGTCGAGATCGGCCATGACGGCGTGGAGTTTGCTTTCGACAACGAATCGCCCCGGCATCGTGCATTGCTTGCGCCGCATGCGCTGGCGAACCGGCTGGTGACCAACGCGGAATACGCTGCTTTCGTTCACGACGGTGGTTATCGCGAACCCTCGCTGTGGTTGTCCGAGGGCTGGGACACGGTATGCCGCGAGCAGTGGCAGCGACCGTTCTATTGGCAGGAAGACCTGGCCCGCGAGTTCACCCTGGCGGGCGTGCAACCGATCGATCCCCGCGCGCCGGTCAGCCATGTCAGCTATTTCGAGGCCGATGCATTTGCCCGCTGGGCGGGCGCTCGTTTGCCCACCGAGGCCGAGTGGGAGAGCGCTGCCAGTGTGGTGCCGGTGCAGGGCAACCTGCTCGATGCGCAATGCTTCCACCCGCGCCCGGCCGATGCGCGATTCGGCCCGTTGCAGATGTTTGGCGACGTATGGGAGTGGACCGCCTCGCCCTACGTTAGTTACCCGGGTTTCCGGCCGCTGGCCGGTGCGCTGGGTGAATACAACGGCAAATTCATGTGCGGGCAGTGGGTGTTGCGCGGTGGGTCCTGCGTGACGCCAAGCGAGCACATTCGCGCCAGTTATCGAAACTTCTTTCCACCCCATGCGCGCTGGCAGTTCATGGGGATACGCCTGGGGCAGGACCGATGAGTGTGCAAGCCTTTGAACTGCGTGACGATGACCGTCGTCCGCCCGTGGACGATCTGGTTGGCATCGTGCAGCGCGGCTTGCGCTCCAAACCCAAGCGGCTGCCGTCGTGGCTGTTCTACGACGAGCGCGGATCGCAACTGTTCGAGGCGATCTGCGAGCAACCGGAGTACTACCTCACCCGTTGCGAGATCGCGCTGATGGACGCGCACGCTGGCGAAATGGCCGACGTGCTCGGCGACGATGTCAGGCTCGTGGAGTATGGCAGTGGCAATGCGGTGAAGACGCGCATGCTGCTTGAACACCTGCACCGGCCGGTGTCGTACGTGCCCGTAGAGATCTCGCCGGAGCCGCTGCGTACTTGCGTGCAGGAGCTGGCCGAGGGGTTTCCCGCGTTGCCGGTGCAGGCGCATCTGGGTGACTTTACGCGCCCCTTGCGGCTGCCTATTCCGCCGCGGGCCGCGCGTCGCACCGTGCTCTATTTTCCTGGTTCCACCATCGGCAATTTCGAGGCCCGCGAAGCCGCCGAACTGCTGCGCAAGATGCGCGCTGAAATGGGCGACGGCGGTGGCATCCTGATCGGCGCGGACCTGAAGAAGGATGTCGCCACCATCGAGGCGGCGTACAACGATCGCGCCGGCGTCACGGCCGAGTTCACCCTCAACATGCTGGTGCGGCTCAATCGGGAAATCGGCAGCGATTTCGATCTGGCCGCCTTCCGCCACCGTGCGCACTACAACGCGATGGCTGGCCGCATCGAAACCTTCCTCGTCAGTACGCGGGACCAGAAGGTGCGCGTAGGCAAGCAACAGGTGTCGTTCGGCCTGGACGAAGCCATGCAGGTCGAATACAGCTGCAAGTATTCGCCGGAGGATTTCGCCGCGCTGGCTGCCAAGGCTGGCCTCGAGATCGCGCATGCGTGGACCGACGCCCAGCAGATGTTTGCCGTGTACTTCCTCGTGCGCGCTGGAACGACGAAAGCCTGACGCGGCTCACGCAAGGCGCGCCCATGGCGGCGTGCCCTGCATCATCGATCAGGGGCTGAATACCAGCACCAGGAACACCGCGAACATCGACAGGTGCACGGCGCCTTCCAGCATGGTCGTGCGCCATCCGGAGAAGGTCAGGCTGCTCAGCACGAGAGTCGACGCCAGCAACACGATGCTTGCCGGCGGCAATCCCAGCACGACGGGCTTGCCGGTGAACAGACCAATGGCGAGCACGGCGGGCACGGTGAGCCCCACGGTGGATGCCGCACCGCCCAGGCAAAGGTTGATGGCGCGGGTGAGCTGGTCGCGGCGGATCGCCACCAGCGCGGAAATGCCTTCCGGGGTGAACACCAGCATGGCGATGATGATGCCGCCCAGCGAGTGCGGCGCGCCGGTGGCGGCAATGCCGTAGTCGAGCACCTTGGCGAGGCTCTTGGACAGGATCACGATCGGCAGGATGTTGACCAGCAGCAGGACGACGTGGAACGGCATTTCGCCCTTGCGCGGCGTGCGCGGTGGCGCCGGCGGTTCTTCCGGTTCATTGGCGTCCGAATCGGAGCGCGGCGCCACGAAGTAGCCCTTGTAGCGACCGGTCTGCAGCCACAGGAAAAGGCCGTAAAGCGCGATGGTGAGGATGGAGAACGCAATGGCCTGCACCGAGGTGAGCGTGCCGTCCGAGGTGGATGCCGTGAAGTTGGGCAGCACCAGCGCAATGGTCGCTAGCGGGATGATCACCGCGAGATAGGCCGACGCGCCATGCAGGTTGAAGGCCTGCTCGTGATGACGGATGCCACCGATCAGCAGGCCCAGGCCCACCACGCCGTTCAATACGATCATCAGTACGGCGAACATGGTGTCGCGCGCGAGCGTGGCGGTGTCGCCTGCACCCAGCATCACCGCGGATATCAGCACCACTTCGATGATCACGATCGACAGCGTCAGCACCAGCGTGCCAACCGGTTCACCGAGGAGGCCGGCCAGTTCCTCCGCCTCGTGCACCACGCCGAACGCCACCCACACGATCACGAAGAACAACCACGCAAACAACGCGAGGCCGATCTCGTGGCGGCTCAGGTGCGCCATCCAGTCCGAACCGAAAATCAGAAACAGGCTGACCGTGATCCAGGCGATGGCCGGGCGGACAAGCATCCTGGGATTGAACATGGGCAGCCCGTCGGCCGCTTTCGATGCAAGGCTGGTCATGCGTGGCATTCCTTTCTGATCGGTCGTGTCGCTGGCGCGCATTCCACGAACACACAGGCAGCATACAGAAGACGCGATGCCGGTTCAGGCATCGTCAAACAGCAAGCCGCCCCACGCTGCCGGGTCGACATCCGCAATGGATTGCGTGAATACCCAGCGATGCCCGCCGATGTCTTCCACGGCGTACTGGCGCTCGCCATAGGGATGGTCCATGGGTGTGCCGAGAATCTTCGCGCCGCATTGAAGCGCCCGTGCATGATGAGCATCCACGTCCGGCACATGGACCATGACGGCGTGCATCATGTCGACAGCCACCGCATCGGTGGCGCTCTCGGTCACGACCATCGACGCGCCGCCGTAGACGAGTTGCACCCGATGGTCACCGATACGCAATCGCTCCTGGAAACCGAAGACGCGGCATAGCCAGTCGGCCGCTTCCGGGACACTGCGATACGCCAGCGTGGGTATGAAGACGCCCGGTGGCATGGAACGGTTGCGGATCATGGCGATGCGACCCCTCCCGGTTTGGTGCGCGCAGGTTGCGGCAGGCGATGTTGTCAGTCGGTGATTTCCAGACCCTTGATCAGCCGCTTGGCCAGGCGTGGCTGGCGCAATTCGTCCAGCCACCACGACAACGCGCGGCCTTCGTGGTCGCCGCGCCAGGCGACATATAAGGTGTTGGGTTCGCGTGGGTCGGCCATCTGCTTTTCCACGAGTTCGCCGCGCTTGAGCAGGCCCGTTACGCGTTGGCGGGGCAGCCAGCCCACGCCCAGGTTCTGACGCTGCGCGATGATCTTGGCGCGCATGCTGGGCACCGCCAGCGTTGCCTGGCCGCCGACCAGGCCGTAGGCGCGTCCTGCCGAACTACGCGAGGAGTCGGCCACCACGACGCTGCGATGCCGGGCCACCGCTTCGCGTTCCAGTGGTTCGGTGGCCTTCGCCAGCGGGTGGCGGGGCGACACGGCAAACACCCATTCCATGACGCCCAGCTCGAACCAGCGCAACTTGGGTATCGCGGGAGGTTCGTTGGTTGCGCCCACGATGATGTCGGCGCGGCCGTCACGCAGCGCTTCCCAGGTGCCACCCAGCACTTCGGTGGTCAGGCGCAGTGCGACGCCGGACTGCAGGCCGTCGAAACTGCGGATCACCGGTGCGAGGATCTCGAACTCAAGGATTTCATCGGTGACAATCCATAGCCTGTCTTCCCAGCCGCTGGCGATCTGCTTCACGCGCCGCGTAAGCCGCGACACATCCTGCATCAGGCGCGCGGCTTCGATCGCCAGCAGCTGGCCGGCCGGCGTGAGTTGCAGGCGGTAGCGGCGCCGGTCGAACAGCAGTGCATCGAACCGCGCTTCAAGCTGGCGCGCCGCGTGCGATATGGTGGAAGGCGCCTTGCCCAGGCGCACGGCAGCGCGTGAGAGGCTGCCACTCTCGCGGATGGCTTCCAGCAAAGCCAGTTCGTCCTCGGACAACATGTTCGGCCCCTTCGAACGAGTCGAGGCGATAGTACGGCAAGAACGGTCCCGCGCCGTGGACGGGCAATACACCCCTCCCTGTAGGGGCGCACCCATTGCGCCATAAGGACCGCACGATCACCTCGGCGATCGCGCACTGGGTGCGCTCCTACAGAGAGAGGGCAGCTTCGAAGTGCAGACCTTCAGCCATACAGCCCGATCATTGCGGCCTGCGCGCACCCAACTGCACCAGTACCTCGTGTGCCGAGCGGATGCGCTCGCTGGCGCCGGGCAGTTCCAGGTTCACCTTCAGCTTGTCCTGGCCGTCCAGCTTGTAGACGCGCGGCTGGCTCTGGATCAGGCGGATGATGGCCATCGGTTCGACCTCCGGCTTGTCGCGGAAGGTAATGCGCCCGCCATTGGCGCCGAAGTCCAGCTTGCGGATGCCCAGCGGCGTAGCCATCAGCTTTAGCTGCGCCACGGCAAAGAGTTGCTTGGTCGGATCGGGCAGCAGGCCGAAGCGGTCGATCATTTCCACCTGCAGGTCGCGCAGGTGGTCGTCGTTGCGCGCGCTGGCGATGCGCTTGTACAGCGTCAGGCGCGTGTGCACGTCGGGCAGGTAGTCGTCGGGGATCAGCGCCGGCAGGTGCAGTTCCACTTCGGTTTCGTGTTCGCTGCTCAGGTCGAAGTCGGGCACCTTGCCTGACTTAAGTGCACGCACGGCGCGTTCCAGCAGTTCCGTGTAGAGGCCAAAGCCGATCTCCTGGATCTGGCCGGACTGTTCGTCGCCCAGCAGTTCACCGGCGCCGCGGATTTCCAGATCGTGCGTGGCCAGCGTGAAGCCCGCACCCAGTTCCTCCAGCGAAGCGATCGCTTCGAGGCGCTTTTCCGCATCGGCGGTCATGGCCTTGCGGTCGGGCACTACGAGATAAGCATAGGCGCGATGGTGCGAACGTCCCACGCGGCCGCGCAGCTGGTGCAACTGCGCAAGGCCGAAGCGGTCTGCGCGGTTGATGATGATGGTGTTGGCCGTCGGGATGTCGATGCCCGTTTCGATGATGGTGGTGCACACCAGTACGTTGAAGCGCTGGCGGTGGAAGTCGGCCATCACGCGTTCCAGTTCGCGCTCGGGCATCTGGCCGTGGGCGATGCCAATGCGCGCGTCCGGAATGAGTTCCTCCAGTTCGCGCGCGGCGCGCTCGATGGTATCCACTTCGTTGTGCAGGAAATACACCTGGCCGCCGCGCTGAAGCTCGCGCTGGAACGCCTCGCGGATCAGCGCCGGTTCCCAGGCGGAAATGAAGGTGCGCACGGCCATGCGGTGCGCCGGCGGCGTGGCGATCAGCGACAGGTCGCGCAGGCCGCTCATCGCCATGTTGAGCGTGCGCGGAATCGGCGTCGCCGTCATGGTGAGCAGGTCGACTTCGGCGCGCAGCTTCTTCAGCTGTTCCTTCTGGCGCACGCCGAAACGCTGCTCCTCATCCACCACGACGAGGCCCAGGTTCTTGAAACGGATTTCCGGGGCAAGCAGCTTGTGCGTGCCCACGATCACGTCGATCTGTCCGTCGGCAAGGCGCTTGAGGGCCTCGTTCACTTCCTTGCTCGACTTGAAGCGGGAGAGCACGTCGACACGCACCGGCCAGTCGGCAAAGCGGTCGGCGAAGTTGCGATAGTGCTGCTGGGCGAGCAGGGTGGTGGGAACCAGCACGGCCACCTGCTTGCCCGCTGTGGCGGCAGCAAAAGCCGCGCGCAACGCCACCTCGGTCTTGCCGAAGCCTACGTCGCCGCAAATGACGCGATCCATCGCCCGCGGCGCGGCAAGATCGGTCAGCACCGAGTTGATGGCGTGCTCCTGATCGGGCGTTTCCTCGAACGGGAAACTGGCGCCAAATTCCTCCACCAGCTGGCGATCGATCGGCAGCGATTCGCCGCCGCGGGCCTCGCGTTGCGCATAGATCGCCAGCAGTTCCGCGGCGACGTCACGCACCTTCTCGGCCGCCTTGCGGCGGGCGCGTTCCCAGGCGTCGCCACCCAGCGAATGCAGCGGTGCGAGGTCAGGCGAGGTGCCCGTGTAGCGACTGACCAGGCCGAGCTGCGCCACCGGTACGTAGAGCTTGTCGCCCTTGGCGTATTCGATGATGAGGAATTCGCCATCCATGCCGCCCAGTTCCATCGAGACCAAGCCCTGGTAGCGACCCACGCCGTGGTCGACGTGGACGATGGGCGCGCCGATGGTCAGCTCGGTGAGGTCGCGGATGATGCTTTCGGGGTCGCGCGCGGCGCCTCGACGACGCTTGCGTTCGGTGCGCACGCGCTCGCCGAACAGTTCGCGCTCGGTGAGCACCGTGAACGCAGGCTCGGTGAGCGCGAAGCCCTGTTCCAGCGAGGCGATGGTGATGGCGAAGCGCGGCTTGTCGCCAGCAGCGACGAAGGTCGCCCAGCCATCCACTGCATCCGGCTTGAGGCCCGCGCCTGCCAGTTGCTCGATGAGTGCTTCGCGCCGTCCCGCCGAGTCGGCGGCAATCAGCACGCGACCTGGATAGCTGGAGAGGAAATGGCGCAGCGATGTGCCGGGTTCCTCGCCCTTGCGGTTGAGCGGCAGTTCGGGTGCGGGCTGCGTGCCGCTCGGCTGCGCGTGTTCGTGGCCGCTTTCCACCAGCTCGATGCGCAGGCGCTTGTTGAGCTGCTCACGCAGCTGCTCGGGCTGCAGGTAGAGCTCCGCCGGTGGCAGGACCGGGCGTTCGATGTCGTGCGCGCGCTGGTCGTAGCGTTCGCCCGTCTGCGTCCAGAACTGTTCGGCCGACTCCAGCGCACCTTCGCCGAGCAGGAACACGGCGTTGTCGGCGAGATAGTCGAACAGCGTGGCAGTCTGTTCGAAGAACATCGGCAAGTAGTACTCGATGCCGCCCGGCGTGACGCCTTCCTTCATGTCCTGGTAGAGCGGACAGCGGCGCACGTCGATGGGAAAGCGCTCGCGCAGGTGCGTGCGGAAATCCTTGGCGGCGTTTTCGGTGAGCGGGAACTCGCGCGCAGGCAACAATTCGATGCGCTCCACCTGCTGCTGCGAGCGCTGCGTCTCCGGATCGAAGCTGCGGATGGATTCGATCTCGTCATCGAACAGCTCGATGCGGTAGGGCTCGATCGCGCCCATCGGAAAGATGTCGATCAGCGCGCCGCGTACGGCGAAATCACCGGGTTCGGCCACCTGCGGCACGTTGCGATAGCCCGCCCCTTCCAGTCGACGCTGTTCGTGGGCGAGATCCAGCTTCTGCCCTTTCTTCACCATCAACCCGCTGCCGGTAATGTGGCTGCGCGGAGCGATGCGCTGCATCAGCGTGGCGATGGGTACCACCAGCACGCCGCGTTGCGTGCCGGGCAACTGGAACAGGGTGGCGATGCGCTGGGAGACGATGTCCGGATGCGGGCTGAAGACGTCGTAGGGCAGGGTTTCCCAATCGGGAAAATGGAGCACCGGGAGGCTGCCGGCAAAGATCCGCAGCTCGTCCTCCAGGGCATGGGCGCGTTGCGTGTCCCTGGTTACCGCCACCAGCAGGCCCGAGTGCGAACGTGCCGTCTCGGCCACCAGCAGGGCGCGTGAGGAACCGTGCGGCGACGTCCAGAAGCGGCGCTGCTTGGGAGAGGTGGGCAGGGACGGATGCGGAATAGTGGGGGCCATGCGTACGCCGGATCGAGGGCGCCGCCGTCGGGCCGCGCCGGGAAAGCGGAGGAGTGTAACGCGAGCGCCCCGGACGGACCGGGGCGCTGTGCGTGTCATCGTTGTTGGGGCGCGCGGCGTGCGCGACAACCCTTGGCCGGTGCGCTGCCGTCGGCAGCGGGGTCAGAGTTGCAGGGATATCTGCGTGGTGCCCGGCTCGTCGGGCGTCAGCCGGCGGACGAAGCCCAGTTCCTTGCACAGGTGCAGCATGGGGCGATTCTCCAGCAGCACGTAGCCCCAGATTTCATGCAGGCCCCGGCGGCGGCAATCCTCGACGAGGCGCTGCATCAGCAGGGCGCCCAGACCCTGACGGGCCCAGTCGTGTTCCACCAGTACGGAAAACTCGGCACTGTTGGCGGTTTCGTCGACAAAGATGCGGCCCACGCCTCGCAGCTCTGCCGGATGCACGGTTTCGTCCATCAGCACGTACGCCGTTTCGAGGGCAGGATCGATGCGGCACAGGCGCTGCGCCATCGGCTCGGGCAGTTCGCCCATGGAGTGCAGGAAGCGACGACGGATGTCTTCCGGCGACAGGCGCGAGAACTGGCGCTTGAGGGCGGCAACGTCGCCCGGCTCGATGCTGCGCAGGCGCAGCTCGCGGCCGTCGTGGGTATGAACCAGCTCACCCTTCGGACGCGGCAGCTCAAGCAGGCGCGGACGGGCAAAACGCTCCCGGCTGCGCGGGGGAAGCACGCGGTTGTTGGAGAGGTCGATGGCGGGGCTCATGGCCATACTTTACCGTATTGTGTGCACTGCAGCATGAATGAGACTCCCTTTTCGAAGCTGTTCCAAGAGGCTCTATGTCGCAGCGCATTGCGGCAGGCGAGCGGGTTGGGTCTACCTGCTTCTACGGCTCGGTCAGAATGCGTCTTTGCGGGTTACCGCGCGTCGAAGGAGGGTGAAATCCATGGCAGCAGCCAAAGGCATGACCGCGGCCCAATTGGAAGCACTATGCAAGCGCCTGCCCGGCGTAACGCGTGACATCAAGTGGGGTGCGGATCTGGTCTTCAGCGTGGCCGGCAAGATGTTCGTGGTGACCCCGAGTGATGGCAGCGAGGGCGGGCGGCTGTCCTTCAAGGTGCAGGACGAGCGCTTTCTGGAGCTGACCGACCAGCCGGGTATCATCGCCGCCCCTTACATGGCCCGCGCCCACTGGATATCGGTGGTGGAGCCCAGGCGCTTCGCCTCGTCCGAACTGGCGGATTTCGTGCTTGCGTCCTATGGGCTGGTACGCGCCAGGCTCACCAAGAAAATGCAGGCAGAACTGGGGCCGTGGCCGCCGACGGAGAAGATGAAGTGAAGCAGCACATCGGAAGCATCGCGCTGGTGGTGGCCGACTACGACGAGGCCATTGCCTGGTACACGACGGTGCTCGGGTTCCGGCTGGTGGAAGACACCGACATGGGCGGTGGCAAGCGCTGGGTGGTGGTTTCGCCGCCGGGCGCCACCGAGACGCGCCTGCTGCTGGCCAAGGCGACGACGCCGGAGCAGTTGTCCCGCGTGGGCGACCAGACGGGCGGGCGGGTATTCCTGTTGCTGTACACGGACGATTTCTGGCGCGACTACGAGCGCATGCGTTCTGCTGGCGCCGAATTCTGCGAGGAGCCGCGTACGGAGAGCTATGGCACCGTCGTGGTGTTCAAGGATCTCTATGGCAACAAGTGGGATTTGTTGCAGTTGGCGTCTTTGTAGGAGCGCACCCAGTGCGCGACCGGGGCGCCATGGTGCCTGCGTGTCGCAGGCTCATCGCGCACTGGATGCGCTCCTACGCACATGGCGCCATGTTCAATCGGCCACATCGGGCTCGAAGAAGCTCCAGCGGATATCCGGGAACTGCGTCTTCATGGCGCGTTCCACGCTGTTGATGTTGGCGATGAACGCGGATTGGTCGGGTGCCGGGGACATGCGTGCCTTGACGGCCACCATCACGTCCGGCCCCATCTGCAGCGTGATGAGGTTGAGCACGACGTCCACTTCGGGACGCGCGTTGATGAAGGCCATGATCTCTTCGCGCCGCTGCGGCTCAACGCCCTGGCCGATCAGCAAAGCCTTTACTTCGTAGGCCACGGCAATCGCCACGATCACCAGCAGCGCGCCGATGGCGATGGTGCCAACGGCGTCGTACAGCAGGTTGCCAGTGAGCATGGTGGCCGTCACCGCCACCAGCGCGATGGACAGGCCAAGCAAGGCCGCCAGGTCTTCGCCGAAGATCACCAGTAGTTCGCTGGAGCGTGTTTCGTGGAACCAACGCCAGAGGCTGCGTCCCTGCCGAGCCTTGTTCACCTCGGTGAGGCAGCCATGCATCGAAATGGATTCCGCTACGACACCGAAGCCGAGCACGCCGATGGCCAGCCACGGCCATTTCAGCGGTTCTGGGTGGCCGAGCTTGTGGATACCCTCGTAGATGGAAAACATGCCGCCCACGCTGAACAACAGCATGGCCACCAGGAATGACCAGAAATAGGGCGCGCGACCCCAGCCCAGCGGGTATTCGTCCGATGGCGGCCGGTCTGCCTGGCGCATGCCGATGAGCAGAAGGCCCTGGTTGCCGCAATCGGCGAGGGAGTGCACGGCCTCGGCAAGCATGGCGCCGGAGCCCGTGATGAAGGCGGCGACGAGCTTGCTCACGAAGATGGCGAAATTGGCGCCGAGAGCGAGCAGGATCGCGCGTAGCGAATTGGCTTGGCCGGACATCGTGCCTTCCTTTGGACGAAGCCCGCAGTGTAAACGCCTGGCGTCAGTGAACGACGCCCACGCCGATGCCGAAACTCACGTTGGACTTGCCGCTCTGCATTTCGGCGGCCGTCCAGACGTGCGATTGCGCCACGCTCACGGTAGGGAAGACGTAGCCCGCTTCGCCGACACTACCCGGACGATTGCCGGTGACGCGGCCCGCAAGGGTCACCAGCCCGCCGGACGGGTAATCGAACGATTCGACATAGCCTGGCATGACGGCGATGAAGCGACCCCAGCCGCCGCCATTGTCCGCCTTGGGTCGCTGCGAGCTGTCCAGCGGGTAGCCCAGGATCTCGATCTCGCTGTGGTCGGCGAAGTTGTGCACATCCACGATGCGGCCACCCCAGATCACGTCGGCGCTGGCGTAACGGTCGGGCGACTGGGCCACCATGGTCGGCGTGGCCGACACGGTGCTGGCCGAGGGCTTGTAGATGGGAGCCGGAGCACATGCCGCCAGCGTCAGCAGGCCGGCAGGCAGAAGTCCACGGATAAGGTACGAGGCGCTGCGATGGAACATGGCGGTCTCCGGCGATCAGGCTTCGATGCCTTGAGCTTAGCGGGGCCACGATGCCGGTGGTAGGCGGAGCGTGGAGGCGCCGAGAGGCGTTCAGGCGGCGGTGTCTTCCACCAGCCAGTCCAGCCGCCATTGCGCGGGTCGTTCCTGCGACAGCAGCGGCGCCAGGGCGCGTAGCGGCTCCCGCAACGCGTCGTCGAGCTTCCACGGCGCATTCAGGATCACCATGCCCGAGCCGTTGAGCCGAAGCGGCGAATCATCCGGGTGCACCAGCAGCTCCGCACGCAGCACCCGGCGCACGCCGCAATGCTGCAGCCAGCGATGGAACGGCTGTACCTGGCTGCGCAACTTGATCGGGTACCACACGGCGTATACGCCGGTGGGCCATCGTTGCAGCGCCGCCTTCAGCGCTTTTTCGATCACGCGGTATTCCGCTTCCTGCGCTTCGTACGGTGGATCGATCAGCACCAGGCCGCGCTTGTCTCTGGGCGGCAACAGCGCCTTCAACGCTTCGTAGCCGTTGCGCTCGTGAACGTGGACCCGGCGGTCGCGGTGGAACAGCTCGCGCAATCGCGTTGCCTCTTCCGGATGCAGCTCACACAACTGGGCGCTGTCGGTGTCGCGCAAGGCGTTGGCGACCTGCAGGGGCGAGCCCGGGTAAAGCTTCAGGCCGTGTTCGTTGCCGGGCAGGCGAAGGATCGAGTCCAGCCAGTGGCGCAGCAGCGGTGGCAACGGCCCGGCAGGTGCGCCGGACGAATGCAGATCGGGAAACAGCAGGCGCGTGATGCCGTCCTTGTGCTCGCCGGTCTTGCCCGCCTCGACGCCGTCGAGCGCATAGCAACCGCTGCCGGCGTGCGTGTCGATGAAAGCGAATGGCGTGGGCTTGGCCTTCAGGGCCTCGATCAGCGCGAACAGCACCGCGTGCTTGAGGACATCGGCAAAGTTGCCGGCGTGATAGGCGTGACGGTAGTTCATGGGCATGAATACGCCGGACGGTGGGCGATTATACGGCCTGGCCGCCGTGTTCTGTGGGAGCGCAGCTGTGCGCGACGAGAGCGCCCTATCGCTTCCGCTCTGCCGCCGATCGCGCACTGGGTGCGCTCCTACAGGAGGTTGAGGCGTCGTTGGAGCCTTCTCCAGAGTTGAGCCTGCGGCGGCCCCGTGGCTATCCTTGGGGCATGACCCGCCATGTATTCCGCCATTTGCGTCGTTGCCGCGCCTTGTTCGCGCTGGCGCTGTGCGCGTGGCTGGCGCTGGCCAGCGTGGCATGGGCGCAGCCGATGGATTGCTGCGTGCCCACGCACGGCGGGATGGATATGTCGATGCCTCACTCGCCGGCGCCGCATGACCACGGTGATACCCATGGGGCGGGCATGGCGGCCGATGGATGCTGCGCGCACGCCACGGCAAACGTCCCGGCCTCGCCTGCGGGGCATGTGCCGCAAGTGTTGCCTGGCAACGAGCGTTGGCAGGCCCAGCGTGAACCGGCGCCACAGCCGGTCTACGAACCGCCGCTGCGACCGCCGGTCGCCTGATTCTCCGTTTTGCGCAACGGGCCGGCATGCCGGCCGATTCGACGCATCTGTGCAGCAGGTGCGACTGACGGAGCAAGCACATGAGCAAGCAGGATCCGCGCGGCATACAGCTGCCGCGGCGGCGTTTCGTGCAAGGGTTGGCGTTGGGCGGCGTGGCCGCCGGCCTGGGTCTTTGGCGCGGGAACGCGTGGGCGCAGGCGCCGCAACCGCGCAGTGAATTGCGCGGGCCGCATTTCGACCTGGAGATCGGCGAACTGCTTGTCGATTTCACTGGCCGCAAGCGCATCGCCACGGTAGTGAATGGCCAGTTACCCGCCCCGTTGCTGCGCTGGCGCCAGGGCGACACGGTGACGCTGCGCGTGCGCAATCGCTTGCCGGTGACCAGTTCGATCCACTGGCACGGCATCGTGCTGCCTGCGGACATGGATGGTGTGCCCGGCCTCAGCTTCGACGGCATTCCACCGGGCGGCGAATATGTCTATCGCTTCGCCGTGAACCAGTCGGGTACCTACTGGTACCACAGCCACTCGCGCTTCCAGGAGCAGACCGGCCTGTACGGACCGATCGTGATCGAGCCGCGCGATGGCGAGCCTCGCGCCGCCGGGCGCGACT
Source organism: Dyella sp. (assembly GCF_035685885.1). GTDB lineage: Bacteria > Pseudomonadota > Gammaproteobacteria > Xanthomonadales > Rhodanobacteraceae > Dyella. The sequence continues at coordinate 55,699 of NZ_DASRZX010000003.1, forward strand.
ATGTGGTGCTGCTGACCGACTGGACGGATACCGACCCGGAAACGATCTACGCGAACCTCCGCAAGCAGGGCGATTACTACAATATCGGCAAGCGCACGGTCGGCGACTTCTTCCGCGAAGCAGGGCGCGACGGCATGGCCAAGGCGCTCGCCGAACGGCGCATGTGGAACCAGATGCGCATGGACCCGACCGACCTGGCGGACGTGTCCGCGCTCGCACACACCTATCTGGTCAATGGCTGCACGCCGGCGGGCAACTGGACCGGACTGTTCAGTGCGGGCGAGAAGATCCGCCTGCGTTTCATCAATGGCGCATCCATGACGTTTTTCGACGTGCGCATCCCGGGCCTGAAGATGACGGTGGTTGCCGCGGATGGCCAGGCCATCGAACCGGTGAGCGTGGATGAGTTCCGCATCGGCGCGGCCGAAACCTATGACGTGATCGTGCAGCCCTCGGCTGATCGCGCGTGGACGATCTTCGCCCAGAGCATGGATCGCACGGGGTTTGCACGCGCCACGCTGGCACCACGCATGGGCATGGAAGCCGATGTGCCGGTACTCGATCCACGCCCGCTGTTGAGCATGGGCGACATGATGGGGTCGATGGATCACGGCACGGGTCATGACATGCACGACATGGACATGATGATAGGCATGCCGGGCATGAACATGGCGGCGTCCCCCAGCCCCGTGCCCGCCACCAGTCCGCAGGCGGACATGCGCGTGGCCACGCCGCGCACCAACCTCGACGATCCGGGCGTGGGCTTGCGCGGCAACGGTCGCCGCGTGCTGACCTATGCGGATCTGCACGCCGTGGACGCGCCGATTTCCCCGCAGGTGGATCGGGAAATCACGCTCAGGGTGACCGGCAACATGGAGCGTTATCTGTGGTCGTTCGATGCGAAGCGCTTTTCCGATGCAGGTCCCCTGCAGTTGCGCCATGGTGAGCATGTGCGCGTCGTGCTGGTCAACGACACGATGATGACCCATCCCATCCACCTGCACGGCATGTGGAGCGAACTCGAGGCACCAGACGGCACGTTCCAGGCGCGCAAACACACCGTGGTGGTGCAGCCTGCGCAGCGCATCAGCTATCGCGTGAGCGCGGACGCGCCGGGCCGCTGGGCCTACCACTGCCATCTGCTCTACCACATGGAGGCGGGCATGTTCCGCGAGGTGGTGGTGGCATGAGCGTGCGACTCACCCTCCAGCTTGCCGGCATGGTTGGCCTGCTCGCGCCGGCACTCGCCTGGTCGCAAAGCGCGGACATGCACGACATGCCGGGCATGGCGATGCCGCAGACGGATCGCGCCACGACAACCGATCCCCATGCGGGTCACCATGCCTCCTCCGCACAGGCAAGCAACGCGCAGGAACACGCGGGCCACGACATGCCGGCTACGGATACGAAGGCGCTGCCGCCCAACGATCACGTGCCGCCGGCGCCGCCGCAGCATGTGATGAGTGTGGTGACGCCGGCGCAGATGACTTCGCTGATGCAGATGGACGATGCCGCGCCGACCGCGATGTTGCTGGTCGATCGCCTGGAGCGTTCACGCAGCACGTCCGGTGAGGGCGCGACGAGCTGGGAGGCGGAAGCCTGGTTCGGCCACGCCATCGACCGGCTGTGGCTGAAGACCGAAGGCGAGCGCGACGCGACGGGCAGCGACGGCCGCATCGATCTTTTGTGGAGCCACGCGTGGACCAGTTTCTGGGATGGCCAGCTGGGCGTGCGGCAGGACATCGGGCTGGGACCGAAACGACAGTGGCTGGCCGCGGGCGTGCAGGGATTGGCCCCGTACTGGTTCGAGTCGCAGGCGACCTTTTACGTTGGCGAGCAGGGGCGCACGGCGTTGCGTCTGGAGACCCGTTACGAGCTGCTGTTCACCCAGCGCCTGATCCTTGAGCCCAAGATCGAAATGAACATCTACGGCAAGGATGATCCCCAACGAGGCGTGTCATCGGGCCTGTCCGATGCGGAAGCCGGCCTGCGTCTGCGCTACGAGGTCAGCCGCAAGTTTGCGCCCTATGTGGGCGTGAACTGGACGCGGCGGTTTGGCAGCAACGATGCCACGCCAGCACTGCATGCCCGCGAGACGACCTGGGTGGCGGGCGTGCGGTGGTGGCTCTGAGTCACGTGGGAAAACGGGCGGCCATGGCCGCCCGTTGCGTTTTCAGTACGCCACGGTGATGCGCTTGCGGCTCGCATCGTGCTTTTCGATGCGATCGAGCAGGGCGGCCGCGTAGTCGGGCACGCTGATGTGGCTCTTGCCGGTGGCGTCCACCAGCAACTGGTCGCCACCGACGCGATACTTGCCCGTGCGCGGACCATCCTCGATAAGTGCCGCCGGACTGATATACGTCCAATCGAGTGGCGACTTGCTGGCGCGGAAAACGTCCAGCGCCTTGCCCTGGCCCGATGCTTCGGCCTTCCACGCCTCGGGAAAATGCGGATCGTCCATGACGCGCACGCCGGGCGACGTTTCCAGTGAGCCCGCACCGCCCACCCACACGAGACGCGTCACGCCTGCACGGGGCAGGTTGTCGAGCAGCGTGGCGGTGTTGCGCGGAATGCTGTCGTGCGTCCCATCGCGACGCGCGGACAGGCTGGCGACCACGGCATCGACGCCGCGTACCGCTTCCAGCCAGCTCTCAGGCCTGGAGACATCGCCGGTGACCATGCTGAGATGGTCATGGCGGGAGGACAGCCGCGACGCATCGCGCACGATGGCCATGACCTCGTAACCGCGCGCGAGTGCTTCATCGAGGATGGCATGGCCGATGTGGCCGGTGGCGCCGAACAGGGCAATCTTCATGGAACGATTCTCCGGGGAGAATGCATCGAGGGACGATGTCGCACCTTGCGTGAAGGTGGCGCGGCGTCGCGGGATGAAGCGCATCATGCGCCGGAGACTGGTGCGGATAAACGCGCCATCATGTAATTCACTGTAAAGTTCTAATTGACAGTGGAGTGCACATGTCCGGGCAGGTGAATCTCAATCGGCTGACGGTATTCGTTGCGCTGGTGCATGCAGGGTCGTTCACCGCCGCTGCCGAAGCGCTGGGCATGACGAACGCCATGGTGAGTCAGCATCTCGCGCGGCTGGAGCAGGAGCTGGGCGTCACCCTGGTTTTGCGCAGCACGCGGCGCATGACGCTGACCGAAGCAGGCGCGGCATTCCACGCCGATTGCGCGCGCATCCTTGCCGATGCACAGGCCGCGATCGAACAGGTGGGCAGCGCCCAGGACAAGCCCGGCGGCACGCTGCGGGTGACCGCTACCGGCGACTACGGTGTCACGGTGGTGGCGCCGGCGCTGGCTGACTTCATGCAGGTGCATCCACAGCTGCAGGTCGACCTGGTGCTCGCTGACCAGGTCAGCGACCTGATTGCGGAGCGCTTTGACCTGGCGATCCGCATGGGCTGGCTGCGTGATTCGAACCTGCGTTCCACGCGCCTGGGCGGCTTTCGCCAGTTGCTGGTTGCTTCACCGGTCTATCTGGCGCGGCATGCCGCGCCGCGCAGGCTGGCCGATCTCGCTTCCCACGATTGGGTGGCACTGTCGTTGCTCTCTTCGCCGCTGCGCTGGACCTTCACGGCGCCCGATGGCTCACGCCGCACCGTACGCATGCGGCAGGCAGCGCAGGCCAACAATGTCACGGCGGCACACGCACTGGTGCGCCACGGTGCGGGCGTGAGCGTACTTCCGGACTATCTGGTGACGGAAGACATCCGCGAGGGCCGCCTGGTGCCGCTGCTTGCGCAATATCGCCTGCCGGAGGGCGGCATCCATGCGGTGTATCCGGGGCGCCAGGCGCCAGCGAAAGTGCGCGTGTTCATCGACCACCTGCGCGCGTGGCTGGCTGCTCGCGGTTGAGGGTCACTCCACCACGTTGTGGCTTTCCGCGGTGCCGAGCAGTTCGGGCTGCGATGGCTGCCCCCGGCGACGGGCAAGCAGGGGATGCATGAACACGGCGGCCAGGATCACGGCGACGCCCGCATAGAACCAGGCGTCCAGTTCGCGCTGTTCGCCGAGCAGGACGATGGCCAGCAGGATCGCGTAGACCGGTTCGAGGTTGGTCACCATCTGCATGCCGAAGGCGCTCATGTGGCGCAGCGCAATCAGCGCGAGTGCAAACGGCAGCAAGGTGCAGCCAAAGGACAGGAGCAGCAGCAAGGCCGCATCGTGCACGCTGGGCCACACGAAGGCGGGGCCGACGTGGGGCAACAACGGCGCGAGCAGGGTGAGGAACACGGTGCCGGTGCCCAGTTCGATGCAGGTGACGGTGAGCGGGTCGCCATGTTCCACCATACGCTTGTTGAAGGCGCTGAACAGCGCCACCAGCAGCGCCGACACCGCACCCATCACGATGCCCGCACGCATGTCGATCGGCACGCCCCCCACGACCATCGCCACGCCGGGCACGACGGCCACGCCGATCAGCAGCTCGCGAGGATCGAAACGGCGCCGCGCAATCCAGGGTTCCACCAGTGCAAGGAACACCGGGCCCAGCGCGATGCACGTCGCGCCCACCGAGGCATTCGCCAGCTTGATGGCGGCGTAGAAGGTGAGCCAGTGCAGCGACACCAGCACGCCAATGCCCGCGTATGCCCAGCGCAGTCGGGCGGGCATGGCCTTGAGTCCACGCCATACCTTGGGCATCAGCAGCAGCGCGCCGGTCACCAGCAGCATGCGCCACCACACCAGGGGCAGCGCGGACAGGGTGATGAGCTTGCCGAGGATGGCCGTGAAGCCCCACAGCAGCACGCAGAAATGGATCTGCCAGCGGGCCTTGGTGACGGATTGCATGGACGTCTATGAACGGGAAGGGGCGGCGCATTCTAGCGTCGCGCCGCCCACCCGTGGGATTCGTCAGTGCGCGGACGCAGGTTTTGCCGCCGGTTTCGCCTTGGACGGACCGCGCATCTGCTCCAGTACCGTGGCGCAGGTGTTGTCCGACTCACCCTTGGTGGCCACCACCAGCGGGAGCAGGGCCGCGATCGGCGTGGCGAGCACGCCCAGCGCCACCGCCCCGCCGCCGCGCAGGATCAGCGGGCCGGGCTGGACGCCCACGTCGGGATTCTTCAGGGTGCCCTTCACGTACAGCGGCGAACGCAGCGAGAGGATGCGCAGGCCCTTGGAATTCGGGCGCACATCGAGGTCGAGCTTCTCGTTGGCGAAGTTCACCGTGCCATCGACGAAGATGGTGGCGTCCTCCGTATCGAACACGAACAGCTTGGTCTGGAACAGACCATTGGTGGCCGAGAGATCGGAAGCCGCGCAGTTGATCTTCACCGTGCGGTCGCCGAACAGCTTGCTGATGATGATGTTGCCCACGTTGAGGCCGGCAGTTTCCAGCAGCGCCTTGCTGATCGCGCCATCGTTCATCAGCAGCTTCATTTCGCCCGACGAGGTGCCCAGCAGTTCGCTCACCGAATTGCCGCGTGCTTCCAGAGCCGCATCGCCGTTGATCTCGCCGAAGCTGGTCCGCATCGGCTCGAAAGTGGGAAACAGCTCCTTGAGCTTCAGGTGACGCGCACCGAGCTTGATCGTGCCGGCCATCGGCGTGCGGCTGCCGTCCAGGCGCAGATGGCTCTTGACGCTGCCACCAGCCATGTCGAAATCAAGCGGGTCCAATGTGAGCACGCCGTTGTCCATCACCACGTGGGTGGACAGCGCATTGATCGGCAACGCGGTATCGCGTTCGATGCGGGCGGCGCTGAAGTTCACGTCGGCGTCCATGGCGCGCCAGCGATCGGTGCGGAAGGGTTCCACCGGCAATACCTTGTCCGAAGGCGTTGGCGTCGCATCGCCACGTTGTTGCTTCTTCGCGTTGGAATCGGCGCCGATCAGCGGGGCAAGGTCGGAGAACTTCAGCAGTTGCGACTTCACCTCACCACTGAGCTTGGATCGCTCGCCGCCCGTATCGAAGGCGAGATTGCCGGAAAGATCGCTGCCGCCCACGCGGCCGCGGAAGTTCTCGTAGGTGAAATGACTACCGCCGCGCTTGAGCTTGCCCTTGAGATGTCCTTCGGTCGCATACGGCGGCGTGTCAGGAAGCGTGACGCCGGTCAATGGATACAGCTTGGCCATGCTGCTGCCGGAGAACCACAGGCGGATGTCGAGCGCCGCGAGGTGCAGCGGATCGGTGAGCGTGCCCACCAGTGCGATGTGGTTGTCGCCGATATGGACGTCCGCCTGCAGCGGAAACGGCTGATCGGCCTGTTCCAGCGCGAGCACGGCGCCGGTCTTGCCGCTGCCCTTGGCCGGAGCGCCCTGGTACTGGCCTTCGGCCTGCCATGCAAACTGATAGGGCACGCGCGTACCGCCCGGCTTGCGTTCGGTGCCCGCACCTTTTTCCAGCGTGGCACGCGCCGCGGCGCCAACGCGCTTGCTGGCTTCCTCGCGCGCATCCTTCGATTGCTGCGCGACGATCTCGTCATAGGCAATCGCGCGCTGCAGCGGTTCCACCGTCACCTGCAGGTTGACCTTGGTGGACGCGTCGTCCAGCGCGATCCTGCCGCGATCAAAACCGATGGAGCGAAGATCGAGTTTCCATGTCGACGGCCCGCCGCTGTTGGCAAGCGTGAAGTCCCAGGTCGCGCGGCCTTGCGCGTCGCGCTCCAGATCGATGCGTGGAGCGACCAGATAGAGCGTAGGTATCTCCACGCGATGAACCAGCAAGGGCAAGGGCGCGAGACGGAAGCGCAGTGCATCGAGCTGCGCGAACTGGGGCTGCTTCGCCCAGTCGGGATTGCCGATGACGATGTCCTGCGCTTCCAGCGTGGGCCACGGCACCAGTGATGCCAGGCCGCTTTCGCGGTGCTCGCGCGTCCAGGCAACGTGAATATCGCCCCTGATGACGAAGGGACGTCCGATCGTCTGGCTGACGCGCTCGTTGATGGTCGGCTTGAAACGGTTCCAGTCGAGCGTGGCGATGATGATGAGCAAAACCACGAACAGGACCAGCAAGACGGCCAGCGGTACGTAAACGAACCACAGCAACCTGTTGCGACGCACGGACATCACGGCCTCCCGCAAGACCGGCCTGGGCCGGTCGGTAGGTCACTGTTACCCGCAGCGACGGCAAGATTTTGTGGTGAAACCGACTACGCGCTCAGCGGAAGTTCATGCCAACGGCACCTATTCCTCGGTGTCGTCGGCTTTCCAGTAGCCGGTGGAGCGCAGCCATTCCTTGGGAATACCGCGTTCGTCGGCGAGATGCTGGCGCAGGCGGCGGGCACGACCGGATTCCGCGGCAATCCACCAGAACGAGTCGCCCTCGGGCGTCGGAAGCTGGCGCAGCGCCTCTTCCAGCAACGTGCTGGATGCCGCATCCGTGCCGTTTCGTTCGAACCAGGCGAGGTCGACGTTGGCGCGGGAGGCGAGTGGCTGCCGATCTTCCACGGCGGGAATTTCGATGCGCACGATGGCGTGCGCCGAGGGCGGCAATTCTTCGAGCCAGCGGCCTATCGCGGGCAGGGCGGTTTCATCACCGATCATCACGTAATGGTCGAAGTCACTGGCAACGACGAACGAGCCGCGCGGGCCGCCGGCGCCGATGCGTTGTCCTGGCGCTGCCTGTTCCGCCCACGTGGCGGCGGGGCCGTCGCCATGCAGCACGAAGTCGACGGTCAGTTCGTTGCGGGCAGCATCGTGGAGGCGTGGCGTGTAATCGCGCATGGGCGAGGGCTCCACGCCCTCGGGAAATTCCAGGCGTCCCTGACTGGGTGTGGGCAAGACGAGTTGCCCCTGGCGATTGGGAAAGAACAGTTTCACGTGATCGTCGGGCGAGGCGCTGAGAAAGCCGCGCAGCGCTTCGCCGCCAAGCACGATGCGTTGCATCTGTGGCGTGAGGCGTTCCACGCGTTGTACGACGAGTTCGCGTAGCACGACATCGTGCCGTTGCATCTGGTGGGCGTGTCGGGTCATCGGTATCTCTCGATGGGGGGCGAGGGGAGTTCAGTCGTGCGGCGTTGCGATGTCGCTTGCCGCCTGTTCGAGCAAGGCGGCAACGCGCTTCGATTCGATGGCGTTCCAGGAGGTGCCGCGCGACATCAGCGCATGCTTCAGCGCATGCATGGCCTGCCGGACCGCGGGAGGCATCGCCATCTTGGCGGCGGTGCGTGCGGCATGGCGCGTCCGCAATGCCATGGCGTTCACCGCCTCCTGCTGTTCGACCAGATAGCGTCGGCCGGCGGGCGTGATCGCGTAGCGCCTGCGGCTGCCGCTGGTCTGCTCGGCCTGCAGCAGGCGCAGTTCTTCGAGCATGGTCAGGGTGGGATAGATCGCACCGGGACTGGGTGTGTAGTGGCCATGGAACATGTCGGCGATGCGCCGGATCAGCTCATAGCCATGGCCCGGGGCTTCGTTCAGCAGCACCAGCAGCAACAGCTTCAGGTCACCGTGTCCCAGCAGGCGATTGCCGCGACGTTCGGGGGCGTCGGCGAAGGGGTCTTGGGGTTGCAAGTGGCGATCGCGCATGATTTGGCATCATTTCGATATATCTAAATAAAACGATATATCGAAATAAGCCGTGACGCAACCGCGAGTGACATGCGCGGCTATCCCAGATTCGTTGCAAGAGGAATGGGGGCGGCCCTATGGCGGTGCGCAGCTCATCTGTGCGATGAAGCAAGCGATACCATCTCCATGCTCGCCCATGGCCTGCCGTTCCTCTTGTTCGCTTTTCCGCTGGCACTGCTGTGGCGATGGGCCTGGCGCCGCATCACGCGGCGTGGCGCCAGGCCCATCGTCTGAGCGAGCGGGCAGCTCAGGGCTGCGCCTTCGCCTCGCGCACGGGAATGTTGATGCTGCACAGGTCGATCTTGCCGGCCGGGTTGCGATAGAAGTCGTCGCGGCGGTTGCGCTTGGCCTCGATCAGCGCGGCGAACGTGGCGCTTTCGGTGCGCAGCACTTCAATCTTCGGGCGCTGGTCGGCGGGCAGCGCGGAGGCGAGCTGCACGGCGTTGATCGTCACGCGCTGCTCGGGCTTTTCATAGAAGCCCAGCGCACCGGTGCCGCGTGGCAGCGCGGAAAGGTATTCCATGCCCTGGAGCACGCGGCCGGCAATCGCGAGGTTGCGGTCGAGGCCGCGTGGCGCCTGGCCGATCACCGCGTAGAGCGAGCTGCCGCTGCCGGTTTGCGGATCCACGTCGCGCGCCACGCCCACCATGCCGTAGCAATGGGTGAGCCATTCCTGCCCGCTCGCCTTGTCGCGGGCAACGGGGAAGCCTTCGGAGAAACCCACTTCCGGCGCATAGACGTCGCCATCGGGCAGGCGCGTAAAGGGCAGCCTGGCGTCGATGGCGCGGGTGTATTCCGGTGGGAGCTTGGCCTTGGCCGAACCCAGCGGCCGGAGCTTGCTCTTGTCGCCGTTGTCGTCGTCTTCCGGATCGGCCCATTGCGTCACGAAGTTGTCCTGCACGCGCACGATGGCCAGGCCGTCGAAATAGTGCTCGCGCACCAGCGTGCGGATGTTGGCGACGTGCAGCGGCGTGAAGTCGGGCGCCAGCTCGATCAGCACCTGGCCTTGCGGCAGCTTCATCACCAGCAGGTTCTGCGGATCGGGCGTGCGCCACTCCTGCGCTGCGGACTTGGCCAGCAGTTCCTTCGGCGAGGGCGTGTGCGCGGGCGTGTCGTCGGCAGCCTGTATGGCGGCAGGCAGCGCGGCGGCGAGCGTGATGGCAGCGGCAAGGCAGTGGCGCAGCAACATGGAATCCCCCGGTATTGGAAAGGGGTCACGTTAGCAGAGGAGCGAGGTGGAAAGCGGTGCTCAGCCAGCGCCGCCGCTGGCGTATGCCACGGCGTCGTGCGCATGCAGGCTTTCATGATGTGCGATGCCTACGTCGAAGCCGGCGATGCCGGGCTCGTCCTCGAGTGCACGCTGGATGCGTCGCGCGGCGTCCTCGCAGAACATCAGGTTGCTGCCGTTGGCCAGTGCGAAAGCCTGTTCGTCTTCGCGCTTCACCGCCGTCTGTGCCGGCGTGCCCAGCGCCAGCTCGACCCGATCGACCAGGGCGATGAGGTTGAGCAGCGCGCCCTGCGCAAACCGGACGCGCAGACGAGCCGTGCTGCGCTGCGCATGCGGCGTGGCGGGCACACCCTGTTCGCCGCCAAGCCATTCAAGCATCGCGTCGCGATCGATGGGTTTCCCCGCTTCGAAACGTGCGGCGGCGTGCTGCTGGATGAGTTGGCGCGCGAGAGCCGCCGACGCGGGGCAGGTGGATGAATAGGTGACACCCGTGGCGAGTTCGAGCGTGAGGCCCTGCGCATCGAGCACGGCCTCGATGCACACCGGGTATGCCCGCCAACCGGCGTTGTCGCTGCGCATGGCGGTGCGTCGCACGAGATGTTCGAAGCGTACGCACAGCCGCGCGCGGTCCGCGAGCCCATCGTGCGATTGCAGGCAGGCGTGCAGCAGGCGTTCCAGCACGATGCCATCGAGGGCTTTGTCGCGTGAGAAACGGCGCCTACGTAAGCCAGAGCGTGCGCCCGTGGCAACGGACCGTGCGCGAATGCCTTCATTGGGCCGACCCCACGGCGGGCGAGGAGATATTGCACGCCGTGCTGAAGGACGTAGGACTCGACCAGCGTCTGGCAACCTCGCGTCGCGGTCTCGACACCGAGTTGCACGGTTCGTCCAGCCGTCTATCCGGCGGCGAACTGCAACGCCTGCTGCTTGCCCAGGTGATCCTGCGTCCATAGCGGATGTTCGCGGGAGTCGGATCGCATCCCGGGGCAAGCGGTTGCCGCTTCCGCGCCCCGGCCGGGCAATCGCCGGCCAAGGCGCGTGAGCATCTTCGCCATCGACGTAGCGCTCAGTTTCCGCTGGAGCGGCCATCCATGCGGACGGCCGCCATGCCACGCGTGCCGTTGCCCGCACGCGAGGTCGGGGTCTCGCTGGACGTGCTGCGTTTCTTTCTGCGGCCCAGCGTGCGCAACGACACGGCGGTGATGCCACCGGCGGAGCCGGCACCACCCAGCACGAGGAGCAGGGTTCCGATACAGGCAGGACACATGGCAGGTCCTCCGGTCAGTGGTTGGAGCAGCAGGACGGCTTTCTTGCGACTTCGGGCCAGTCGCCGACGCCGCCGGGCAGCATGTCGAAGAAGTGCCAGAGCGAGCAGAAATCATCGCCGGGGCTGAACCCCGTGTCCGACACGCGGGTGATCGCCTCGCCATCACGCCGGAACACCGAGACGCCCGGCAACCATCCGCCACTGTCGGACCGATAGCCCATATCCTTGGCGAAGCTGGTCCCCTCATGGCTCACCATCGGGAATTTCCAGCCGCGGCTCTCGGCGAATTTCTGCTGCACGGCCGGACGGTCCGGGCTGGTGACGGCGAAACCGGCGCGCCGTACCACATGCTGGTGCAGGCCGTTGTATCCGTCGGCCCATAGCGTGCAGTACGAACAGGTAACGCCCATGTTGTGGATCACGATGAGATCCTCGCGGTCGCCGAAGAGTTCGGACAGACTCACCTTGCCGTCGATGGTGGCGAAGGCGTAGTCCTGCACTTTCTCCGGTTCGACTGTCGCGATGGTCTCGCGCATCTTTTCCCGGATGTCCGAGATCTGCCGGCGATAGTCGGCAAGCTTGCCGTTGACGTCTGTGTAGTTCATGGCGATGTGCTCCGGCGGTGGCTCAGCTGGCGTAGTCGATGCGGTGCTTCAGCCAGGCCATGGGGAAGTCCAGGCCATCCTCGTCGCGGCCCTTGGGCGCGATGTCGAGGTAGTGGTAGGCGGTGTTGAGCATGTCCACGCCGCGGCTGTAGGTGGAATAGGTGTGGAAGATCGCGTCGTTTTCCTTGCTGAAGGCGCTGATGCCTGGCAAGTCCTGGCTTTGGCTCTTCATCGGCCGGTAGTTGTACGACGCTTCGCCTTGCTCGATCGATTCCGGAGAAAACGACACGCCGTAGTCGTAGTTGAAATCGCTGCCCGCCGAAGACACCCATTTGAATGTCCAGCCGAACTTGCGCGCCTGCTCCTGCAGCTTGTGCAGCGGGGCGCGCGACACGGCAACGAAGGAGACATCGCGTGCCGCGAGGTGCGGGATGATGCCGTTGAAGTTGTCCGCCCAGAACGAGCAGCCTCGGCATCCGAGCTCCCAATCCGGGGCAAACATGAAGTGGTAGACGATGAGTTGGCTCTTCTCGCCGAACAGATCGGCCAGCGTTTCCTTGCCGTGCTCGCCGAAGAAGACGTACGGCTTGTCGACGCGCTCCCACGGCAGTTCACGGCGCTCGCGGCTCAGTTCGTCGCGCTGCTGCGTGAATGCCTTTTCTTTCGCGAGGAATTGCTTGCGTGCGGCAAGCCAGCTTTCGTGATCGACAACAGAATGATTGGCCATGACACCCTCCAAAGCGTGTTGTGATGCAGGTATGGACGTGGCACCCGTTGGCGCGGCGCGCTATGTCCTGCGCGTCGGACGCCGTGGCGCCTGCTTGTCCGGTTTTTTGGCGGAGGACGTCGGACGCGCCTTGCGTTCGTCGATATCCGCCAGGGTGGCGGCGAGCAGGTCGAACTGCTGCTGCCAGTACTTGCTGTAACGATTCATCCACACCGCCGCGTCGAGCAGCGGACCGGCATCGAGGCTGCATCGGCTGATGCGTCCCGTGCGCTCCTGCTGGATGAGGCCCGCGCGTACCAGCACCTGGATGTGGCGGGATACCGCTTGCAGCGAGATATCGAACGACGCGGCGAGTTCGGAAACGAGCAGGGCCTGGCCATCGAGTTGCTCCAGCACCTTGCGCCTCACCGGATCGGAGAGGGCGAAGAACACCTCATCAAGGCGTGCCTGCGCCAGATCCGGGTTCAGGCCGGCTTCGTCCACCACTTGCAGTGTCTGCTTGATATTCACCATGGTGGTTTAATATCAACAATATGATTGATTGTCAAGTGATACGTTGATTATTTCCCGGGAAATGGCCGTTTGCCGATGGAGAGAAACGCTGGTGCCGTCCCGCCCGGCGTGGCGGGCTCTTTCACGTCGCGCAAATCAGGGGGCCGGGTATCCTGCCGCCGTCCGTCGAGGGGTGCCGCCATGAGCGATCTCGCCGCCGCCAACGTCGCGCAACGATCCGCCTTTAGCGCCCGGCCGCGTGCCGTCGTTCTGCAACGCAAGTGCAGCTGTGGCGCGCACCACCACGGCGAGGGCGAATGCAGCCAGTGCGCCGGCAAGCACCACGGCGTGCAGCGCCAGCTCGCGATGGGCCACGCGAACGATGCGTTGGAACAGGAAGCCGATCGTGTTGCCGATCGCGTGATGTCCGGCGCCGCCTTGCCTTCCGGTGTCTCGGCATTGGCCATCCAACGCCAGGCAACGAACGTCGCCGCCGAAGGAGCGGAAGTTCCAGGCAGTGTGGAGCAAGCCATCGCCAGCGCAGGCCACCCGCTTCCCGGCGATGTGCGTCAGCCGATGGAACAGCATTTCGGCCACGATTTCTCAGCGGTCCGCGTGCACACCGATGCCACTGCGCGCGACTCGGCGCGCGACATCGATGCGCAGGCTTACACCGTCGGCCATGACGTGGTATTCGCCGCCGGTCGCTATGCGCCGCACACGCAGGAAGGTCGACACCTGCTGGCCCACGAGTTGACGCATGTCGTGCAGCAGTCGCAGGGCGCCATCGTGCAGCGCAAGGACGACAAGCCCGCCGCGCCGGACAAGAAAGATGGCGACAAGGATGCGGCGGCTAACACTCATGGTTGCGATGCGGACCGCAGCAAGCTGATCGGGTCGGCGATACAGCGTGCAGGTGAACTGGCCGACCGCGCACTGGCTGCATTGAATCGCGACTATCCCATGAGCTGGGAAGGCGCGGCCATGAATAGGCATTTCGGTCGCTTGCCGACAGACGCGCTGGATATCGTCAAGGATCGCTTCAAGCGCGCCAAGGCCCAGGCGGCTGGCGCAAGCTACACCTGCGCCAAGAGGGACGTAAAAAAGAGGGATGGCGGCAAGATCCTCGATCCCTGCGCCGAAGCCGAATGCCCGGGCAGCAAGATCACCCTCTACCCGCAGTTTGGTTCGGAAACCTGCAAGGACACCGGCGCCATCCTGCTGCACGAGGTCATCCACAACCTCGGCGGCTGCGGTGATACCGACCTCAAGGACAACGGTTATCCCAGTCTCCATCCGGAAGATAACGCTTACTCCTACGAGCACTACGCCGTGGATGTCGCCGCCGGTGCAAAGCCTCCCGATGCGCTGAAGAAGCGCGATCCCAGGGCGCCTAAAGGCGGTATCTAAGCGCGCCGTTCAAGCGGGAACGTAGGTCAGCCTGATCACATTCGCGACGATCACGTCGCTTGCCGTGAGGCGGAGCGGTGGTCGAGCACCCGCGAAAAAGGGCTTGCCGTAACCCAGCACGACAGGGTGGAGGTAGAGCCGATACTCGTCGATGAGGCCAAGGTCGGTCAGGCTTTGAGCGAGCTCCGGTCCGGCAACTTCGATCTCACCGGCATGTTCGGCCTTCAATGCGCGCATCGCCGCCTCGATGTCATCGGCGACAAGGGTGGCGTTCGGGCCGACCGACTTCAGAGAACGCGACACCACCCACTTCGGTTTGTCCCGCCATGCCGCGGCGTACTCGCGTTCGTCCGCATCCCACTCATGGGTGTCCTCGTCCCAGTAACGCATGACCTCGTACATGCCCCGGCCATACACCATGCCCGCCAGGTCGCGCACGCGCTCCGTGAAATGACGAAACAGCAAAGGATCAGGAGGCCCCATGCGCTGGTGATCGATATAGCCATCCAGGGACACGTTCAATTCGAAGACAAGCGTCGCCATGGAGTATCTCCATTCCGGTGAGTTGTCGCGGTGCGATGGCTAAGACAACGTCTGCGCACCGAGTTTCTTCTTTACGCCCTGGAGCGAACTTGTACGAGGCCAGTTTTCCAAAGTTTGGCGGTGTGGCCAGACCATGGGATTCCGAAAGCTGGGTTTGGCCAGCGGGCGTTTTGCCTTGGCGGACAAAATCAGCGCCTCCCTAGTCCGGCAGGCTGACCACCGGTACGAAGCCGCCGAAGATCATGCGCTTGCCATCGAAGGGCAGCTCGCTGGCGGCGTCCATGCGCGGATCTTTCATAACTTTTTCCATGCCAGCATCGCGGGTGGCCTTGTCGGGCCATTCGATCCATGAGAACACCACGGATTCGTCCTGCTTCGCCTGCACCGCGCGGCGGAAATCGGTGAGCTTGCCGTCGGGCACGTCGTCACCCCAGCACTCCACCACTCGGATGGCGCCAAACTCCACGAAAATGGTGTCGAAGGTACCGGCGTACTCGATGAATTTCTCGCGGTTGGCATTGGGTATGGCGATCACGAAACCATCGATGTAGGACATGGCAGTTTCCCCAGGTGGAGGGGCGGCCAACACGACCGCCTTCATGTATGCGACGAATGAACATGCGCGGAGTCGACACTGAACCGATCTTCGACCAGCCGTACATACATTGGTGTCATGCGCATATGTGGGCATGACCACCGCCCATGACTTCAGGCCCATGTACTACTGTTAACTTCGCACTATGGTTCACTCCAAGGTAACCGGCAGTGCGGGTGAGCCGTGGACGACAACACCAGCTATCTGAAGAAATTCCAGAAGGAGCTGTCCTCGGGCACCGTGTCGCTGGTGCTGCTGGCGGTGCTCGGGCAGGCGCGGCAGCCCATGTACGGTTACCAGATCGCGAAGCGGTTGGAGGATGTGGGCGAGGGCGTGCTGGCGGGGAAGCAAAGCGCGCTGTATCCCGTGTTGCGCAATCTGGAAGCGGCCGGACTGCTCGCCAGCGAGGTCGAGCCGTCGGTCAGTGGGCCGCCGCGACGCTATTACCGCATTACGAAGCCGGGGCGCGAAGTACTGCGCGACTGGGTGGATGCCTGGAACGCCACGCGCGATTCCGTCGATGCCGTCTTGCAAGGAGGGGTGTAATGAACGCACCACGCACGATCGCCGAGTATCTCAATCAGTTGCGGGCCGCCTTGCGCGGCGCGGATCCGGCGTTGGTCCAGGATGCGCTGTACGACGCGGAGGAACACCTGCGCGCCGAGCTGGCGGAAAACCCGCAGCGTAGCGAAGCGGAGATGTTGGCCCATGTGGTCGGCACCTATGGCGCACCCGAAGAAGTGGCGGACATCTATCGCGACCAGGAGATCAAGATCCAGCGCGCGCTGCGTCCGCCGCCGCCGCCCAAACGCCGTTCCGCACTGGGCCGCTTCTTTGGCGTGGCTGCGGATGCACGCACCTATGGCGCCTTGTTCTACATGTTGCTTTCGCTGGCCACTGGCATTTTCTACTTCACCTGGGCGGTCACCGGCATTTCGCTGTCGGCAGGTCTCTCCGTGTTGATCATCGGCCTGCCTTTCATCGTGCTGTTCTTCGGCAGCGTGCGCGTGTTGTCCCTGATGGAAGGACGCATCGTTGAAACCATGCTGGGCATGCGCATGCCGCGCCGCCCGGTATATGCCGCGCCGCAAGTGGGACTGATGAAGCGCATCGGCCGAATGTTCACCGACCTGCATACGTGGACGACCATCTGCTACATGTGGCTGATGCTGCCGCTGGGCATCGTGTACTTCACGCTGGCGGTCACCTTGCTGGCGGTGTCCGTCGCCTTCATTGCCTCGCCTGTCGCGCTGGCTTTCGATCACGGCGTGTTTGGCGATTGGTTTGTCGATGGCCAGCCGCTGATCAACTGGGGCACCGGTTTCCACGAGGTGGGCTGGTTCGATGTAGGCATCCTCTGCGTGATAGGCATCGTGTTGCTGTTCGCCACGCTGCATCTGGCACGCGCGCTGGGCATCATGCACGGCCATATCGCCAAGCACATGCTGGTGCCGCGGGAAGCGAACTGAGCGCCATCGACCGGCCCCGGGAGGCCAAGGCATGACCATGCTCGAAGCACTCGCCGGCGAATGGTCCGGCGACGAAGAGATCGCCACTACGCGCTGGGGGCAGGGTGGGCCGGCTACGGGTTTCATCAAGGCCAGGATCGACCTTGGTGGCCGGGCCCTGGTCCAGGATTACCGGGAAGAGCGCGACGGCAAGCTGTCCCTGCAGGCACACGCCGTTTTCGTCGCGGGTCCCGAGCACGATCAATACAGCCTGTACTGGTTCGACAGCTACGGTTTCGTCCCCGGTGCTCCCGCGCCCGGACTGTGGGATGGACAGCGTCTCACCTTCGTGCGCAGCTCGCCGCGTGGACAGACACGGCACATCTACGCGTTCGAAGGCGAGGATGTGCTGACGCTACGCCTCGAAAGCTCGTTCGATGGCGGCGTGAGCTGGGAGCGCGTGATGGATGGGCGGTATCGGCGCGTTGCCGGGTAGACGAAATGCTTCTGTGGGAGCGCACCCTGTGCGCGACAGCTCCACGGCGGCAAGGTCATGGCTCTGCGGTCGCGCACTAGGTGCGCTCCCACAACTGCGGGGCCGGCAAGTGCTTCTATAGGAGCGCACCCAGTGCGCGAAAAGCCTGCGGAGCATTGAAGCCGCAGTCTGCGAACGCGCATTGGGTGCGCCCTGCAAGGAGCGGCGTGGTCAGCTAAACGAGCTGCAAGTCCCGAGGCCGCGCGTCGGGGAATACGGCCTGCAATTGACTGCCGGACAACCCCCACGTACGCGCCAACAGGCCACCGAGCATGTCGCGGTAGTTGGTGAGCACCGGATAGTCACGGTTCTGCAGCAGGGTCTGCGCGCTGATGGCTATCTGCTCGCCGGCGATGCGTCCGCCGTTGATCTTGCCGCCCAGCACCCAGTAAACCGTGCCGTGCCCGTGGTCCGTTCCCTTGTTGCCGTTTTCGCGGAAGGTGCGGCCGAATTCGGAGACGACGACCACCACGGTGTTGTTCCACTCATCGCCCAGCGCATCGGCATAGGCGGCGAGCCCCATGCCGAGGTTGGCGAGATTGTTGGCGAGCGGCCCTGTAGTGTTGCCCTGGTTGACGTGCGTATCCCAGCCGCCCACATCGACGAAGCCCAGCCGGTACTGATCGCGCATCATCGTGGCGATGCGTTGGGTCTCCGCGGCGAAGTTCTTCGCATTCGGCGCGCCGCGGTTCGCCTTCATCATCTCGTCCTGCAATTCCCTGGAGACGGTCTGGCGAAGTTCCAGTCCGTCCGAAGCAGCCGAAGCAAGCGAAGTATCCTTGTACATCCCTGCGAGAATGCCGGCCTGGCGCGTATCGAATACGGGCTTGGTGTTGCCGCGCAGCGACAGGTTGGGAATGTCGTGCGAGGCGCCCTGGAATGTCAGCGGCAACGCATCGGTGAAGGCGATGGAAGGCACGCTGCGCATCTGACCGGAAAGGCGCGCCATGAAACCCGAGCGGTAATCGCTGCGCTGGTTGCCGGCTTGGCCGGATTCGATGTTGTCCTGTGTTTCGAAATGGCTGCGCGAGAGGTCGTCGGTGCCGGCAAAAGGCACGAAGGCTACCTGCCGTTTCTGCCACAGCGGATAGATGGAATCGCGCAGTACGGGGTTGAGTCCCCACTGGCCGTCGAGCGCGATGGCGCTGTTGGCGTTGCTCGCATCCGGCCTGGCAATAGCCAGCGTGGGGCGCGATTCGTAGTAGAAGTCGCTGCCGCAGGGCACCAGCAGGTTGTTGCAGTCGTAGCCGCCACGCAGGAATACCAGCAGGAAGCGCGGCGCACTGGCAGGCCCCGCAAACAGCCGTCCGGAGAACGAAAGCGCCGGAGCGGCCAGGGCGCTGGCTGCGGCGGCACGGAGGAAATCGCGTCGCTTCATGGATGGACCTCAGCGATAGTTGAAGTCGGGCGAGGAGAGCAGGAACGTATTCCACTCCTGCTGCGAGGTGGCCTTGGCCAGCGCGTCGCGCGTGGGCGCACTCAGGTAGGGATCGAACGTGTCGTAGTAGAGGCGGGTGGTGAGCATCGGAAAATCACCGCCGTTGCGCGGCAGGCCTTCGGGCGTCAGCAGGCGGTTGTTGCCGGTGCCGATCGCGCCGGCGATCTCGAAGCGTTTGGCCATCTGTCCGGAACTGGACCATCCGCTTGCATCCAGCGGCCAGCCGTCTGGCGTCAGTCGTCCAAACACCGGCTCGCCGAGCTGGTTGAGCCAGTTGATCAGGGGCTTGGCGTTGGCCAACGGCTTGCCGTCGTAGGCCACGCGTACCGAGGACACCACAAACTGCATCGGGTCCTTGAACTTCTTCCCGTAGCTGGTGGAAAGCTCCTTGGATTCGAGCATGGTGCGCATCACTTCGGCGATATCACCGTCGGTGCGCTGGAAGGTATGCGCCATCTTTGCCACCAGCGCGGGCGGCGGATCGTCCGCCACGAAATAGGCGGCCAGCTTCCGTGAGATGAACTGCGCGCAGGCGGGTTGGCGGGTGATCAGTTCCACGGCCTGTTCCACCTCGTTGAAACCCGAGCCCCGGATCTTCTGGCCCAGCAACACCTTGTCGCTGTAGTCATGGCGCATCGGGTTGAATTCGAACAGGCCGTTGCGCACGAACTGGGCGGCGAAGCGCGGATGCCGGTCCAGCACGGGCCGGTCGCGCAACGGGGCTACGCCCGAGCCAGTGAGGATCAGCGCGAGCTGCTGCACGTCCTGTTGCGTGTAACCGGAGCCCACGCCTAGCGTGTGCAACTCCATCAGTTCGCGCGCGTAGTTCTCGTTGACATGGCCCTTGGCGTTCTGCGCATTGTCGAGAAACTCCATCATGGCCGGGCTTTGCAGCGTCGCCATCACCAGGTCGCGGAACTTGCCGAGCGCGTGCGGGCGGATGGATTCCTGCGCATAGTCGGCGGCCACCCAGCGCACTCGCCCCTTGGCGCCATAGATACTGAAGTGGTTGAGCCAGAACCACACCATCTGCTCTTTCAGCTGGTTCGGTCCATAGATGGCGTGCAGCAGTTCAATCTGTTGCGCCTGCTGAAGCAGCAGGTTGGCATGCTCCTGCTGTGCCTTCTTCGCGGCGGTCTTGTCGTCGCCATCGGGCATCGCCTTGAGCTTCTCCTGCTCGTCGCGCAGGCCGGCCAGTAATTGTCCGGTCGGCGTGCTGGCTACCTCGAAGCCATTGATCAACGCCTGGATCTGCGGAGGCAGGGCATCGCTCCCCTTGTCGTCCAGCTGCTGGTCGAGATAGCGCGAGCGGCCCAGGTCGCGATAGCGCGCCACCGTGGCGCTGTCCAGATCGAACCCGTCGCGCCGGAGCCAGTCGACGTCGTCCTGCGATAGCGCCTGAGGAGAGCGGGCGATCGCGGCGCCGGGTCCGATGGCGAGTACCAGGGTGGCGGCGGCCAGCAGGGGCCGAAGGGAGCCGTGGGTGGGCTTCGTGGCTACACGCATGCGTCTGGGCTTCCGGTGGCGGGCGAACGATGGCCGTGCTGGGCACTGTTAACGCGGCAGCTCGTACCCGGCTTACCGGAGGCCGGGGGATATTTGACGGGGATTCATGCGGGTGGCCAGCTGCACCGGCGGGTCGGTCGCCAGGGCGGCTAAAACTCGTCGACGATTTCGACGACGGCGCCCAGCAGAGAGGCTTCCACTTCGGTCACGGCGCGTACGGCGTCCGCGTGGAGGTTGTCGGAAGCCAGCACTTCGATCAGGAACAGATCGCTGCCGTTGTCGTCCACCAGTTCGCTCGAACTGGAATCATCGCGCAGGTAAGACGCCGGCTCCTCC
The DNA here is from genome assembly GCF_035685885.1 of Dyella sp. GTDB lineage: Bacteria > Pseudomonadota > Gammaproteobacteria > Xanthomonadales > Rhodanobacteraceae > Dyella. The sequence continues at coordinate 76,355 of NZ_DASRZX010000003.1, forward strand.
AGCTCCTCCACGCGCTCGATGCCGTCGATGCCATGGAGTGTGCTGAGCAGGGCATCCGCGTCGTCGCGGCTGCCGGTCATGCGGATGCGGATGGTGGGCACGGTTGGCGGATCCCTGTAGACACGAGGTTATGCTGGCGCAGCAGATGTTCAGGGCAAGTGATCGGCGAATGCTGGGCTAACATTCGCGCATCGATCGAGGAGATTGCCGTGCCGAAGATTTACGACCGCGCCTATTTCGACAAGTGGTATCGCCATCCCGACCATTCGGTCGCCTCGCCCGGCGAGCTGCGGCGCAAGGTGGCGATGGTGGTGGCGCAGGCGGAGTACTACCTGGGGCGCCCCATTCGCAACGTGCTGGACGTCGGCTGCGGCGAAGGCGTGTGGCGTGCGCCGCTGCGGGCACTGCGGCCGGGCGTGCATTACCAGGGCCTGGATGCCAGCGAATATGCGGTCGCCCGTTTCGGCCGCAGCCGCAACATCGGCCTCGCGCGTTTCGGCCAGCTGGAATACCTGCGGTTCGATCATCGCTTCGACCTGATCGTCTGCACGGATGTGCTGCATTACCTGAAGCCCGCGGAAATGCGCGCGGGGCTCGCCGGCATCAGCGATATGCTCGAAGGCGTGGCCTTCCTTGAAGTTTTCACCAGTCGCGACGGCGTGGACGGCGACATGGAAGGTTTTCATTCGCGCACGCCGTCGTGGTATCTGCGCGCTTTCGCGCAGGCCGGGCTGATGCCGTGCGGTTCGCATTGCTACCTGGGGCCGAGGTTGGAGCGCCGCATCGCTGCGCTGGAGCGGGCGCAGCTGTCTGCATGAGGGCGGGCTGCAATCGCGCACTGCGTGAGCTCCTGCAGTAGCCCTGAGATTTCCGGCTGGTCGTTCCCGCTGTTGTGGGGCCAACCCTGTGCGCGACAAACCTGCGGAGCCGTGAATACGAGGCGCCGCGGTCGCGCACAGGATGCGCTCCCACAATATCCAGGCAGGTACGGTCTTTGCCGTTGTAGGAGCGCACCCAGTTCGCGATAGGTGCATCCCGCAGCGGGACCAGGTGAAGCGGCAAGAAGGTGGACTGCGATCGCGCACTGGGTGCGCTCCTGCAAGGAGCCGACCGCTCAGATCTCGAGGTGCGCCCGCAACGCCACGAATCGTGCGGGGCCGCGGTCGCGGTTGTAGCCAGGGTTGCGGACGTACTGCAGGTCGGGGCTTAGCGTAAGGTGCTTGAACGGCGAGTAGCTGTAGTAGGCCTCCACGATCTGCTCATGCCCGTAATTCAGCCGGCCGTCGCCGAGCACGAAGCCTTCGCCGCCCAGTGCGAGATAGTCGCGATGAGCGGGCGAGAGGCCATCGATGGCGACCGCGATGGACAGATGGTCTTGCGGCCGCGCCCAGTGTGCGCCAGAGAGCTGGAATCCCCCGCTGAGCGAGCGATCCACTTCGGTGAACACGAAGGACTCGGTGCGGCCGTCGTTCCATCCGGCGCGCATGAAGAGGCCCGTATCACCCTGGTCGGCCAGTGGAAGTTCGCCGTTCGCCGCAAAGCCGTATTTGTGGCGGCCGCGCGCATCGTCCGCGACGATGTCGGGCGGGTTGGCGGTGGCGATGGCCTCGGCGATCGCGTCGCGATAGATGCCCATGTGCGCGTCGTTGCGGAAGGTGAGCAGCCGCAACGCCCATCCATCGGCTTGTGGCTGCAGGGTCAGCTCAAGCTGCTGTCCGTTGGAATCGCCCAGCGACGAAACCAGCTTCTGGCCATTGGCTTCATACGGCATGCGATACATGCCGTAGCGCAGCGTCCATGTCGGATTGACCCACGCGATCATCACGCCGTCGGTATAGCCACGCGTGTCGGCGGCGAAGTCCCAGGCCGTGCTGTTGAACAGCGACCAGTCCATGAATTGCGTGCGCGTGCCACCGGCGTAACGGTTCTTGTCGAAGTCGTCGCTCACGGCCATCTTGCCGATCTTCACGTCGATGCGCTGCGTGGCTTCCTTGCCGCGCAGCTGATCCTGCGCGCGCTCCACGTCGTCGGTCTCCTCACCCAGCGGCAACGACCAGCGCAGGTAGCGCCGCGCGACATAGGGCTTCTTCGGTAGTCCCGCGCTACCCGAACGGATCACGTCACCGTTGGTGAGTCCGCCCAGGCCGGTGGCGCCGGAGACGCCTTCGCCCTTGAACATTTCCACGTCGAAGTAGAACTGAAGGTGCAGCGGCAGGTTCACGCCGAAGTAGGCGCCGAAGGTATGCGAACGCTCGGTGTCGCCCTGTGCCCTCAGGCTCAGTTCGCTCGCGTAAGGCGAGTGCAGCGAATACTGGTGTTGGTCGATGAAGGTGTATTGCGCGCCGAGCCACTGCGGAATGAAGAGCTTGTCTTCATCGGCGCGCGACATCAACGGGATGGCGGCCACGCAGGCGGCCAGGAGGAAATGCAAGTTCTTCATTGCTCAGTCCGTGCAGGGGCACGGAGTGAGCGGACATCAAGCCAGGATGCCGCTCACGGCCGCGCCGTGATCATCAGGTTGTGGTGCCCCCGGCTGCATACGCAGGCCATGCGGGCACGACTGGCAGGGTCGCTGTCCATGGGAAGTGTGATTTCTGTAAGGCCCCGGGATCGAGGCGCGCGCATGGTGACTATGCACCGGCGGTGTGTCAACGCTTTTTCAGCCGTTGGCCCAAGAAAAAGGCCACCTTGCGGTGGCCTTTCTCCGTGCAACGATGGCGAAGCCGATCAATTCGCCGAGCGCGACGCCTTCTTGCGATCGTTCTCGGTGAGGTGCTTCTTGCGCATGCGGATTTCCTTCGGCGTGACTTCGACCAGCTCGTCGTCGTCGATGAAGTCCAGCGCCTGCTCCAGCGAGAATTTGGTCGCCGGGGTGAGCTGGATCGCATCGTCCTTGCCGGAGGCGCGCATGTTGGTCAGCGGCTTGGGCTTGATGGCGTTGACGGTGAGGTCGTTGTCCTTGGCGTGGATGCCGATCAGCTGGCCTTCGTACACCGAGTCGCCCTCGGCGGCGAACAGCTTGCCACGATCCTGCAGCGGTCCGAGCGAGTAGGCCGGGGTGGTGCCGCCGGCGTTGGCGATCATCACGCCGTTGAGGCGCTTGGCGATCGCGCCGACTTCCATCGGGCCGTAATGGTCGAACACGTGGAACAGCAGGCCCGAACCCTGGGTGAGGGTCTTGAACTGGTTCTGGAAGCCGATCAGGCCACGCGCCGGGATCATGTATTCCAGGCGCACGCGACCCTTGCCGTCCGGCTCCATGTTCTTGAGCTGGCCCTTGCGGATGCCCAGGCGCTCCATCACCGGACCCTGGTGGATTTCTTCCAGGTCGACCACCAGCTGCTCGATCGGCTCCATCTTCTGGCCGTCGATTTCCTTGATGATCACTTCCGGACGCGACACGGCCAGCTCGTAGCCTTCGCGACGCATGTTTTCGATCAGCACCGACAGGTGCAGCTCGCCACGACCCGACACCAGGAATTTGTCGGCGTCGGAACCGTCTTCCACGCGCAGTGCCACGTTGTGCACGGTCTCGCGCTCAAGGCGCTCGCGCAACTGGCGGCTGGTGAGGAACTTGCCGCCGGAGAGGTCCTTGTTGCCGACGAACGGCGAGTTGTTGACCTGGAAGGTCATGCTGATCATCGGCTCGTCAACGGTCAGCGGCGGCAGCGCTTCGGGCGTGTCCAGCGCGGTGACGGTGTCCGAAATGGTCAGCTCGGGGATGCCCGAGATGGCAATGATGTCGCCGGCTTCGGCGGTTTCCTGCTCGATGCGCTCCAGGCCGAGGAAGCCGAGCACCTGGGCGACCTTGCCCTGGCGCTTCTTGCCGTTGCGGTCGATCACGGCCACCGGCATGTTCTTCTTCAGCGTGCCGCGCTGGATGCGGCCGATGCCGATGATGCCGACGAAGTTGTTGTAGTCCAGCTGGCTGATGCGCATCTGGAAGGCGCCTTCCGGATCGACGTCCGGCTTGGGCGCGTGCTGCATGATCGCTTCGTACAGCGGGGTCATGTCGCCTTCGCGCACGTTCTCGTCGAGCGAGGCGTAGCCGTTGAGGGCCGAGGCGTAGACGATCGGGAAGTCCATCTGCTCATCGGTGGCGCCGAGGCGCTCGAACAGATCCCACACCTGCTCGACCACCCACTCCGGACGGGCGCCCGGACGGTCAACCTTGTTGACGACCACGACCGGCTTGAAGCCCATCGCGAACGCCTTCTGCGTCACGAAGCGCGTCTGCGGCATCGGGCCGTCCATGGCGTCCACCAGGATCAGCACGGTGTCGACCATCGACAGCACGCGCTCCACCTCGCCGCCGAAGTCGGCATGGCCTGGGGTGTCGACGATGTTGATGCGGTTCTTGGTGCCGGTCTTCTTGTCTTCCCAGGTGATGGCCGTGTTCTTGGCCAGGATCGTGATGCCACGCTCCTTTTCCTGGTCATTGCTGTCCATCACGCGCTCGGCCAGCACGGTGCGCTCATTGAGCGTGCCGGACTGTTTCAGCAGCTGATCGACGAGCGTGGTCTTGCCGTGGTCGACGTGGGCGACGATGGCGATATTGCGCAGATTTTCGATGGACATGAGATGGGCTCGGGCGGCCGTGGGCCGTCGCGTGAAGTTTCAGTAGGGATAACTCCGGAATTATACGGGGTTATGTGACAGCTTGCTTGTACCCCCTTAACAAATCCGTTCAGGCATAGAAAGCGGCCCGCCGAGGGGAGCCTGGCGGGCCGAAGGGGAGAGGCGCGGAAGGGGTTGAGACGCCCGTCGGCTCAGACCAGGCCGGTAAGGGTGTAGGCCAGGATCACCACGAACACCGCCAGGGTCTTGATGACCGTGATGGCGAAAATGTCCCGGTAGGACTGGCGGTGGGTGAGCCCGGTGACCGCCAGCAGGGTGATCACCGCGCCGTTGTGGGGCAGGGTGTCCATGCCGCCCGAGGCCATCGCGGCCACCCGATGCAGCACTTCCATGGGGATGCCGACCGCCTGGGCGTTGTGGATGAAGGTGTCGGCCATGGCGGCCAGGGCGATGCTCATGCCGCCCGAAGCCGAGCCGGTGATGCCGGCCAGGGCCGTGACGGTCACGGCTTCGTTCACCAGCGGATGGGGAATGGCATGCAGGGCGTCGGCAATCAGCCGGAAGCCGGGCAGGGCCGCGATGACGGCGCCGAAGCCGTATTCCGATGCGGTGTTCATCGATGCCAGCAGCGCGCCGCCGACCGCCGCCTTGCTGCCTTCCACGAAGCGCCCGGTCACCGGTCGCCAGGCGAACGCCAGCACGCACACGATGCCCACCAGCAGCGCGCCTTCCACGGCCCAGATCGCGGCGACCCTGGAAATTTCCTGCACCACCGGCCTGGCGTCGCCGATGACGGCAGGCACGAACGCATGACTGGCGCCGTAGATGCGCGGAATGGCATCGCCCAGCAGCTTGTTGAGCACGCCCACCAGCACCAGCGGCAACAGGGCGATGGCCGGATGCGCCAGCTTGTCGCCTTCGAACGCCACCGGTTCATTGACCAGCTCCGTGCCGTAGCCTTCGCCCGCGGCAGCCGCCTTGCGACGCTGCGATTCCAGGTAAAGCATGCCCACCACCAGGATGAACACCGCGCCCAGCGTGCCCAGCCACGGTGCCGCCCACGCATTGGTGCCGAAGAAGGAGGTGGGAATGATGTTCTGGATCTGCGGCGTGCCTGGAAGCGAATCCATGGTGAAGGTAAAAGCGCCCAGCGCAATGGTGCCGGGAATGAGCCGCTTGGGAATGTCCGACTGGCGGAACAGTTCCGCCGCGAACGGATACACCGCGAACACCACTACGAACAACGACACGCCGCCATAGGTGAGCAGCGCACACACGATCACGATGGACAGCATGGCGCGACTGCGGCCGAGCAGCCCGATGGTGGCGGCGACGATGGAGCGCGAGAAGCCGGAGAGTTCGATGACCTTGCCGAACAACGCGCCCAGCATGAATACCGGGAAATACAGCTTGAGGAAGCCGACCATCTTGTCCATGAAGAGGCCGGTGAACATCGGCGCGACCAACGACGGATCGGTCAGCAGCACCGCACCCAGCGCCGCCACGGGCGCGAACAGGATCACGCTGTAGCCGCGATAGGCCGTTAGCATGAGAAAACAAAGCGCGGCCAGCACGATCAGAAATGCCATCGACCCATCCCCGGACACCCCTCATGGGCATCGTCGTGCGGCGAGTATCCGGACGCCGTGCCGCGCGCGGCACTGTACGAAGGTACAAGTGTGGGCGTGAGGGCGCGTGCCTAAGCTCCGTGGCATTCGGCATTCCGGGTAGCGGGATGCGTCAAAGCGAGGGGAGCTATGAAACGCACGCATCTGAGTATGGCGATCGGTCTTGCGGTTGGGCTGTGCAGTCCGTGGGTGGCGAACGCCGACGAGGCACCGCAGAGCACTGCAGCGCCCGCCACGACGGCGAAGGCGTCTGACGCCAAGCAACTGGAAGGCGTGAAGGTGACCGCACGCAAGCGCGAGGAGTCGCTGCAGGACGTGCCGATTGCCGTCAGCGCGTTCACCGCGCAGACGCTGTTCAAGCAGAACGTGCAGAACCTGGCCGACCTGCAGGGCAAGGTTCCGTCGTTGCAGATCTATGCGGCGCGCGGCTCCAACACCACGCTCACTGCGTACATCCGCGGCGTGGGCCAGGCGGACCCCACCTGGGGCTTCGATCCGGGCGTGGGCATCTATCTCGATGACGTTTACATGGCGCGGCCGCAGGGCACCGTGCTCGATGTGTTCGACACCAACCGCATCGAAGTGCTGCGCGGCCCGCAGGGTACGCTGTACGGCAAGAACACCATCGGCGGCGCCATCAAGTACGTGTCCAATCCGCTGCCCACGCAGACCACGGGTGCGGTGGAAGGCACGGTGGGCACGCATGGCGAGAAGGACGTGAAAGCGAGTGTCGGCGGCGCCACCGACGACGGCGTGTGGCGTGGCCGCATCGCCTATGCCAGCAGCCACAACGACGGCTACGGCACCGACGTGCTCACCGACAGCCGCAACGGCAACAAGAACAGCAACGCGGCCCGTGCATCGCTGGGCTTCTTCCCGTCGTCGAACTTCAATGCGCAGCTGTCGGTGGATGGCCTGCGCGACAACTCCAATCCGCGCGGCGCCAAGATGCTCGCGGTCAACAAGCTGGACCCTGCCTACCAGCCGCTGTCCAGCGACTACGACACGCGCAGCGGCATGCCGGCGCTCAACTACACCACGCTGTGGGGCACCGCGCTGACGCTCAACTGGATCGTCAACCAGGACTGGACGCTCAAATCCATCTCTGCCTATCGCGGCTCATCCACCGACACCAACATCGACTTCGACACGCTGCCCGAAAAGATCGCTGACGTGAACGCGGTCTACAAGGATCACCAGTTCACCCAGGAATTCCAGGCGAACTACGACAACGGCGGATCGGTGCACGGCGTGTTCGGCCTGTTCTACTTCGACGGCACTGCCAAGGGCTACATCCACAACATCTTCCTTGGCTCGCCACCGTACTACCCGCTGCTGTCGCAATACGGCGGCACCGGCGGCGACATCGGCACCAAGAGCTACGCCGGCTACGGCGACTTCACCTGGGACATCAGCCAGCAGTGGAGCCTGGATGTTGGCCTGCGTTACACCAGCGAGAAGAAGTCGGCAGTCATCCAGAACTACGCCTACTCCAACGACACCTTCACCACGCCGGTGGGCACGCTGGCGGACTTCAGCGGATCGCATACCTCGCACAACCTGTCGCCCAAGGTTTCGCTGGATTACTCGGCGACCGACCAGATCAAGCTCTACGCCAGCTACAGCCAGGGCTTCCACTCCGGCGGTTACAACATCCGCGCCAACTGCGTGGCGATTCCGGAGTCATGCCGTCCGATCGCCGACGAGAAGGTCACCTCGTACGAAATCGGCAGCAAGATGTCGTTCTTCGACGACACGCTGATGATGAACACGGCGCTGTTCCACAACATCTATTCGGACATCCAACTGTCGGTGTTCACGTCCTACACGCTGCCCAACGGCACGGAGGGCTTCTTCGGCGACTTCACCAACGCCGGCAAGGGCCACATCGACGGCTGGGAAGAAGAGTTCGCCTGGACTCCGGTAGAGAACTGGACCTTCAGCGGCAACTGGGCTTACCTGCATACCAAGTACACCGACTATGAAAGCCGTGGCGTCAACATCGCCGATTCGCAGCGCTTCACCAATGCACCGAAGTGGTCGGGCGGTCTGAACCTGGAGCACAGCATTCCGCTGGATAACGGTGGCAACCTCAGTGGCCGCATCAACTACACCTACCAGACCAGCGTGTATCCGGAGACGACGCTGTCGCCACTGATCATGCAGCCGGGTTACGGTCTATGGAACGCCGGTATCGTATGGCAGATCGACCAGCCGTGGACGTTGAGCCTGCAGGGCACCAACCTCGCCAACAAGTCGTATCGCACCACGGGCTACAACATCGCGGCGCTGGGCATCGTCACGGGTTTCTACGGCGCGCCGCGCATGGTGACGCTCACGGCCCGTTACACGTTCTGATCTTGCGAAGGGAGATGCGCATGCGACGTTTCACGGGTCTGATGGCTGCTCTGCTGATGCTGGGAGGCGTTGCGTATGCCGGTGATGCGCCGCGCTTGCCGGCACTGAAGCTCGATCCGGCGCGTGTGGCCGTAGCGGGCTTGTCGTCGGGTGGCTACATGGCCACGCAAGTGCAGATGACGTATCCGGAATGGTTTCCGTCGGCGGCGATCGTGGCCGGCGGTCCGTTCGGATGCGCCGGTGGGCGGCTCGATCTCGCCTTGAGCACCTGCATGAAGGGCGTGCCGGCGCCGGATGTGGCGGCGCTGGCGGCCAAGGCGAAGGAACGTTCGGCGAAAGGTGAGATTGGTGCGTTGAAGGATCTGGCGCACGGTCGTGTCTATCTTCTGCACGGCAAGGACGATGCGCTGGTGTCGCCGGCGGTGGCGGAAGCGGGCGCGCGTTTCTACGAGGCACTGCGCGACGGCGACCCTGCGCTCAAGGCGCTCGTGGTCAATGACGATGGCGCGCGCGCGTTTGCGCACAACCTGCCCATTGCCGCGACCGGCGATGATTGCGACAAGTCGGTATCGCCCTATCTCGGCCATTGTGGTTTTGATGCGGCGGGCGAGATCTTCCACCAGCTGTTCGGCAAGGCGCCGCGCAATGCGGGCGAAGCCAAGGGCGAGCTGCGCCGCTTCAACCAGGATGCGTATCGACCCGATGGTGCCGATGCGTTCCTTGCGTCGACTGGTTACGTGTACCTGCCGCCGGCTTGCCTCGGCGGCAAGCGCTGCGGTCTTCTGGTGGCTTTTCATGGTTGCAAGCAAAACGCGGATGCCGTTGGCGAGGCCTTCGTGAAAGACGCGGGCTTCAACCGCTGGGCGGACGCTTACGACGTTGCCGTCCTGTATCCTCAGACCCGCGCGAGCACCGCGCCCATGAATCCGCAAGCATGCTGGGACTGGTGGGGATATTCCGGAGACAACTACGACAGCCGCCAGGGCGTGCAGTTGCGCTGGCTGGTGGGCGCTGTCAACGCAATGGGTTTGTCGCACTGAGTGCGACTGACGCACCCAGCGTCTTGAGCTCCGGTGCCCCGCCGCCGCCGGTTGCCCGCATGCGCTCTCACCGTCATCCCGGCGAAAACCGGGATCCAGCGCCTTTTGCCGATACGCACGGAAAGACACCGGATCCCAGCTTCCGCTGGGATGACGTCAGGCGGAGGCGCGTTCACTTGCAACCGGCGACTTCGCTCAGCAAGCCAGCACTCGCATGCTGACCGCCAGCACCATCACCTTCGCCGCCCTCATCTGGCTTGGCCTGCTGTTCGGCGTGGCGCTGATCGGCGAGCGGCGCCCGCATCTGTTCGAGCGTCGCTGGTCCGTCGTCTATGCGCTTTCGCTGGCAATCCACTGCACGTCGTGGACGTTCTACGGCACCGTGACGCAAGCCAGTCGTTCCGGCTGGTGGTTGCCGCCCACGTTCGTGGGCGCGATCCTCATGTATGTGCTCGCCATCGGCGTGCTGCGGCGTCTGGTTCAATTGGCGCGCGACTACAACGCGGGCTCGCTGGCCGACCTCATTGCCGTGCGCCTTGGGCGCCACGCGGGGCTCGCTGCGCTAGTCACGGTAGTCGTGCTCATCGGTATCGTGCCTTACATCGCGCTGCAGCTGAAGGCGGTGGCGATGAGCTACGGCATGCTCAGCCGCGGACAGCTCACCGAGGCCGATCCCTGGCAGGACAGCGCGCTGTACGTGGCGCTGCTGATGGCGTTGTTCGCCATGCTGTTCGGCACGCGTCGTGCCTCCGCGATGGCGCACAACCGCGGTCTGGTGCTGGCGATGGCCTTCGAGTCGTTGTTCAAGATGGGCGCGATGCTGGCGCTGGGCACGCTGCTGCTCTCGCCGGCGAGCCAGGCGCTGCTGGAAAGCGCGCCAACGCAACACGACAGCACCGGCTTCCCCGCGTTGATCCTGCTTGGCGCGCTGGCGATGTTCACGCTGCCGCATCAGTTTCACGCCGGCGTGGTGGAGTGTCGTGACAGCTCGCACCTGCGCACGGCGCGCTGGCTGTTTCCGCTGTACATGCTGCTGATCTCGTTGCCGATCCTGCCGCTCGCACGCCTTGGCGATGCGTGGTTGGGGCCGGGCGGCGTACCGTCGGATCTGTACGTGCTGGCCCTGCCGCTGGCGCGTGGTCAGCACGTACTGGCGTTGCTCGCTTTCCTGGGTGGCCTTAGCGCCGCGACCAGCATGGTGGTGGTGGCCACGCTGGCGCTGAGCCTGATGATCGTCAACCACTTCATCGCACCGCTGCGCGTGCGGGCGGGCTGGGGCCGCGACGAACGTGGCGACCTGCGTGGCGAAGTGCTCACGCAGCGGCGCATCGCGATTCTCGCGGTGATCCTGCTGGCCTGGTGCTATAGCCGCGTGCTGGCACGCAACGATGCACTGGCGGACATCGGTGCGATTTCCTTCTCCGCGTTGGCGGGCCTCGCACCGGCGTTGCTCGCCGCGGTGTACCGGCCGCAGCTGGGTCCACGCGCCGTGGCCTGCGGGCTGGCTGTCGGCACGCTGGTCTGGCTGTATGTGTTGCTTCCCACGATGGAACCGCACGGACCGGCGTGGTGGCATGGTGGTCCGTTCGGCGTCGCGTGGCTGGCACCCGATGGCCTGCTTGGCCTTGCTGATTGGAGTCGCCTGTCGCGCGCCGTGGTTGCTGGCCTGATCGCCAACGTGGCCGTGATGATGGTGGTGGCGAGCTCGCGCTTCGGCCAGGCTCAGCGCGTCGCAAGCACGGGAGACATCGGCCTGGCCGAGTTGCGCGCGTTGGCGACGCGCTTTCTTCCGGGCGACCGTATCGCCTATCTGTTCGATGATGGGCCCACGCATGGCGTGGCAGGCCATGCGCGCGTGGCCGCGGTAGAGCATGAACTCGCCGCGGTGATCGGTGCGGCGTCGGCGCGACTACTGCTGGAAGTGATGCGCCAGCAGCGCCGCGAGGAGCTGGACACCGTCGCCGCCATCGTCGGCGAGGCCGCGCAGGATCTTCGCTTCAACCAGCGCGTGCTCGAAGCGGCGCTGGAGAACATGAGCCAGGGCATCTGCGTGGTCGATGCGGAGTTGCGTCTGGTTGCCTGGAACGGACGTTATGCGAGCTTGTTTGGTTACCCTGCCGGGCTGCTGCAGGTGGGACGACCGGTGGCCGATCTCACGCGTTACAACATCGAGCGGGGGATGGTTGGCGAGATATCCGTTGATGATGGCGTGCAGCGGCGATTGACCCACATGCGGGCAGGCACGCGGCATCTTTCCGAGCGCCGTTTCGCCGACGGCACCATCGTGGAGATCCGCGGAAACCCGATGCCGGGCGGCGGATTCGTGGCGACCTTCACCGACGTCACCGCGTTCCGGCAGGCGGAGGACGCGCTGAAGGCTTCCAACGAAACGCTGGAATTGCGCGTGGACGAGCGCACCCGCGCGCTGGCCGATGCCACGGCTGAGGCACAGCGTGCCAACCAGGCGAAAAGCCGATTCCTGGCGGCCGTAAGCCACGACCTGATGCAGCCACTGCATGCCGCGCAACTCTTCGCGCACACGCTTGCCGAGCGAGGCAGTGATGGCGAGACGGCGCGGCATCTGCATGGTGCGCTCTCGGCCACCGAAGGCCTGCTGGCGGGGCTGCTCGACATGGCGCGCCTGGAAGCAGGACGCCTGCAGGCACAGCCGCGAGACTTCGCGCTGGCCGACGTGTTTGATCCGCTCGCCGCGGAATTTCGCGCGATGGCCATGGATCGCGGCATTCGCTTCGACGTGGTCGGCAGCCGCCACTGGGTCCATTCCGATCCGCAACTGCTGCGCCGCGTGCTGCAGAACTTCCTGTCCAACGCGCTGCGCTATGCGGAAGGTGGCCGCGTCGTGCTGGGTGTGCGCCGCCACGGCGAGCGGCTGAAACTGCAGGTGTGGGACAACGGTCCCGGCATCGATCCGGGAGAGCAGCGCTGGATCTTCGATGAGTTCCGGCGCGGCAGTACGGCGGGCGGGCAGGGCCTGGGGCTTGGCTTGTCGATCGCACAACGCATGGCGGACCTGTTGGGTCATCCCATCGGCCTTCGTTCGTGGAGTGGAAGGGGCAGCGTGTTCGAGTTGTCTGTGCCGCGCGCGCAAGCGGTATCGCCACGGCGTGGTCCTGCCGTTGAGCCACAACCGCTTCCGGCAGGTCGCGCACTGGTGCTCGACAACGAACCTGCCGCGTTGTCCGCGCTGAGTGTCCTGCTGACCACTTGGGGTTGGCAGGTGCACGCCGCGCGCACCCTGGAACAGGCACGCGCGGCGCCGTGGTTGGCGGATCTCCACATCTTCGACTATCACCTCGACGCGGGGTGCACCGGGCTCGACGTGTTGCGGGAACTGGGTGCGCACGACGTGCCCACCGTCATCCTCACCGCTGACCGCGATGGCGAACTGCGCCAACGTCTGCTCGATCGCGGCATCGGTGTGCTGTACAAGCCGCTCAAGCCCCTGGCCTTGCGTCAGGTGTTGCAGCGTGTGGCGGTGGGAAGGCGGTAGCGGTTTGGTTTGTTGGATACAGGAATCGTCGCGGCGCTTTTTTTGGGGTGCCTTGAGGGCGATTGCAACGTACCGTCATCACCGCTCCGTTGGTTTTTCGCGCACTGGGTGCGCTCCTGCAGGGAGATGGCCCGATCCGTCGCGGCAGTCGGTCGGCATCGTCAAAGATTCGCACGCGGTCCTGAGAGACTTGGTCTGTTGCACGCGCGCTGCGCATCCGGCGGGTGCGGCGAAAACATCACTACAGCCGCGCCGAATCCGCCAGATCCAGCGACCGCAGCAACACGCCTGCCTGGGTTCGGTTGCGTACACCCAGCTTTTCGAAAATCGCGGTCACATGCGCTTTTACCGTGCGCTCCTGGATCGTCAGTCGATCCGCGATCTGCTTGTTGAGCAGGCCTTCGCCGAGCAGCGCCAGTACGCGGTATTGCTGCTCGGTCAGGCGCGCGAGTCGCGTGGCGAGGTCGATGTCGAGCGGGTCGATGGGCAGGGCGGCAATGGCCTGCGCCAGTCCCTGCGGCAGCCAGCTGCCGCAGTCGAGCACGCTGCGGATGGCGTCGGCGATCTCCGTCGGGCTCGCGCTCTTGGGGATGAAGCCGGACGCGCCGTGATCCAGTGCCCGGCGCACTGTGCGCGCCTCGTCATGCGCTGATACCACCAGCACCGCGACGCTGGGGTACTGCCCACGTAGAGTGGTCAGCCCCGACAGGCCCTGGCTGCCCGGCATATGCAGGTCCAGCAGAACCAGATCGATATCCGGGTCGTCGGCCAGCGCCTGCAGGACGCCGGCCAGATCGGCAGCTTCGAGCACGCTGCAATCGACCACGCTTTCGTTGGCGGCTTGCCGCAGTGCAGCGCGAAACAGCGGGTGGTCGTCGGCGATCAGCAGGCGTGTCATATCGCTGACGTTAGCCGGCCCGTGCGCCTGCGTCGAGATCAGAAAGTCACGTCATCACCCAACGGTGACCGCCGATATGCTGGACTTTCGTACGATGGCAGGTGCGTGCCTGCTTGTTATGGTGGAGGGCATGACCAACCGCCTTTCCCGATGGATGCTGCTGGTGGCGCCATTGCTCGCGTCGTGTACGGCGACGACCACCACCAAGGAGCCCGGCATGCATGCCCCCGATTTCGTCCGCGGCGAGGTGCGCGTCACCGAGCACCGGGGCGATGACGACCTGCTGAGTGCAGGCCTTGGCCTTTCCGGACTCGCCGGAACTCCGGCATCGTTTGCGCAGCCACAGAAACCGACCGCTGCAGAGCTGCGGCGTCGTGCGATCCAGACGAGTTGGAAAGGCATCGCCGATCTCGGCCCCCTCGGCGGCTACGGCAAGGTGTACGGCGCGGTGCCCAACGTGCCGGGCCGTGAATACCAGGCATTCGCGTGGATTCCCGGCGCGCAGTCACCGCACCGCGTGCTGTTGCAGATACCCGACGACTTCGACCGTGCACGCCGCTGCCTGGTGGTGACCGCTTCGTCGGGTTCGCGTGGCGTGTACGGCGCCATCGCCCTGGCGGGAGCGTGGGGTTTGCCGCACGGTTGCGCCGTGGCCTATACCGACAAGGGCACGGGCGCCGGGTATTTCGATGCTGCCGACGACACTGGCGTGACGCTGGATGGCGGACGCGCGAAGCGCGGCAGTGCCCCGCTGGAGTTCGAGCCCGCGGGCAATGTGCATCACGGCAACATCGCGGTGAAACATGCGCATTCGGGTGACAACCCAGAGGCCGACTGGGGGCGCCACGTGCTGCAGGCGGCACGCTTCGGCCTTGCCATGCTCGATCGCGCATTTCCTGAGCAGGCGCCCTTCACGACTGACAACACGCGCATCATCGCCACGGGTCTTTCCAATGGCGGCGGTGCCGTGCTCCAGGCCGCCGGTCTGGATGATGACCACCTGCTTGCCGGTGTCGTGGCGCTGGAGCCGAACGTTCACGTGCCGGGGCAGGGGCGTGCGCTCTACGACTACGTCACCGAGGCGTCCATCTGGCTGCCGTGCGCCTTGGCGGACACGCGCTTTGAGGCAGCGCCCATGGCGCGCACCGCGCAAGGCGAAGTGCCGCCCGCCTGGGCGCAGCGTTGCCATCAGTTGCATGAGCACGGCCTCGTTGGCGGCACGCGCGTCAGCGTGCAGGCTGCGGAGGCCTATCAGCACCTGCATGCCGGCGGCTGGACCGATGAAGCCATGGCCACTGCCGCTTCGACGACCGCGTTCGACCTGTGGCGGGCCGTCGCCGCGGCCTATGCGTCTGCCTATATGCGACGTGGTGCGGACGACATGCCTTGCGGCTTTCGCTACGCGGCGATGGGGGCCAAGGGCGCGCCGGGTATCGCCGATGCCGCGGTGCGCGCGCGCTGGTGGTCCGATGCGTCAGGCATTCCGCCAGGCAACGGTGTCGGGCTTTATGGGGGGGCGGACCACTCGCTGGACCCCAACCTGGTCGGCGCTCGCTGCCTGCGCGCATTGTGGGAAGACACCGACCCAAGCACGCAACCGCTTCGCGACAGCGTGGAAGCTACCGCCGTGAAGGCACCACGCCCCAGCCTGCCGCTGTGGGTTGTGCATGGCGCATCGGACGGATTGCTGCCTACCGCCTTCACCTCCGAGCCGTACGTGGACTGGGTGCGATCGAAGGGCGCGCATCCGCTTTACTGGAAGGTGCCGTACGCACAGCATTTCGATGCGTTCCTCGCCGTGCCCGAATTTGGCGACAAGCACGTCCCGCTGTTGCCCTACGGATACGCCGCGCTCGATCGCCTGTGGTCACATCTGTATGAGGGCGCGCCATGGCCGGCGGTGGTGCCCACGCCCGAGTCCCAGCCGCGTGGCAGCGGCGCCATCACGGCAGCCAAGCTCGACCTGCCCGCCGCCTGGACGGTAGGCCCCAAATAGGCGGCAACTTCCGGGGTGCGAGCTACCTGCTTATGACCCGAGCTGGAGTATGCTTGCGGGCCCGCAGCGCGCCTGTGGTTGCGCGTTGCCTTTGAAACCAAGGACTTACGATGACCATCAACGTCACCATGACCACCAACCGCGGCCCGATCCACCTGCGCCTGCACGATGAAAAGACCCCGGTGACGGTGGCCAGCTTCGTCAACCTGGCTCGCCGCGGTTACTACGATGGCCTGTCGTTCCATCGCGTGATTGCCGATTTCATGGTCCAGGGCGGTTGCCCGGAAGGCAGCGGTCGTGGTGGCCCGGGCTATCGCTTCGAAGACGAGTTCGATGCCTCGCTGCGTCATGACAAGCCGGGCGTGCTGTCGATGGCCAACGCCGGTCCGCGCACCAACGGCAGCCAGTTCTTCATTACCCACGGCGCCACGCCGTGGCTGGACGGCAAGCACAGCGTGTTCGGCGAAGTCGTCAGTGCGGCGGACCAGGCCGTGGTCGATGCCATCCGCCAGGGTGACATCGTCGAAAAGGTGACCGTCGAAGGTGACGTTGACGCGCTGCTGGCAGCCCAGGCCGATCGCGTGAAGGAATGGAATGCGGTGCTCGACCAGCGCGGCTAAGCCCCGTTCGTTTCGTTGACGTGAAAAAGCCGCCGTTCGCCCGAACGGCGGCTTTTTCACGTTTGCCGCCGCGGCCGCGGCCTAGAATCACAAGGCTCCACGCGAACAGCGACAAGCGTCCTCCCATCCCTAGGAGATGTGGTCATGTCATTCCTCAATGATCTGCTTGGCGGTGCACAAGGCAGCCAGGCCGGCGGTTCCTCGCTGGTTTCCATTGCGGGCCAATTGATCGAGAAGGCCGGTGGCTTGCAGGGCCTGGTAGGCATGCTGCAGCAACATGGCCTTGGCGATGCGGTGCAGTCCTGGGTCGGCACCGGCGCCAACCAGTCGGTCTCCGGCGACCAGCTCGGGCAGGCCCTGAATAACGGCGGTCTCGGTTCCCTGCTGCAGGACGCCGCCGGCAAACTCGGTGTCGACCAGAGCCAGTTGCTCGGCCAGCTTTCGCAGGTGCTGCCGCACGCGGTCGATCACCTCACGCCTGACGGCCAGGTGCCGGAACAGGCGGTGACGGGTGGCGGCTTCGACCTGGGCTCGCTGGCCTCGCTGGCGGGCAAGCTGTTTGGCAACAACGCCGCCTGACGCGAAAGGCTTCATGGTCCCGACGGTGCGCAAGGCACCGCCGGGACGGGCGTGTCACGAAGTGGTGTTTCGCCGGAACAACGCGTGGTAGATCACCAGCAGCACCACCGCGCCGCCGATGGATCCGAGGAAATGCACGAAGCCGGTCTCGCCCCACCAACCCAGCTTCTCACCGATGTAGGTGGAGATGAACGAACCGACGATGCCGAGGATGGCGGTGATGATGAAACCCATCGCCTCTTTGCCTGGGGTGAGCGCCTTGGCAATGATACCTACGACCAGACCGACAATGATTACCCATAGCCAGTGCATATTCGTGTGTCCTTGGTGAGTGTTCGTGAGAGTTCCTGAGCGGTCCTGCGGGACAGCCTCCAGCCCGTCTATTGCCCCCTTTGTATCTGCCATGCCGGCCAAGTGGCAGTCGGCGCCGGCATCATGCGCTCGCCGATAGTTGTTGGCACGTGACCAGGCAGCCCCGAATACCGGGCATGGCCTGTCATCTCGGCGAGGGATGGTGGACAGGCGCATGGCATGAAGGACATCCGCTGGGCGGTCCGAGCGAAAGCGAGTCTCCCGTGCCTTTGCTCCTGAGCTTCAGGGGCGCTGGATGAGGGGGCGAAGGGTCGAGGCGAGCCCTGGCGAGAAACCCGCACTGCCCCGTCATTCCTGCGGAAGCAGGAATCCAGCGCCTTCGCCCCGGACTTCTGCGGTGCTGCTCGCCCGCCTCCCCGGAAATGACGGGAGGCGCGGGTTTTCCACCGGGAAGTGGTCCTCGACCATCGAATGAAGGGACGCTGCGTCGTCACATGCTAAAATTTCCGAGTTTGCTGTCTTCTAGCCCACCCAGAGGAAGTCATGCCCCAGCTTGCCCAGCGTGTCGGCCGCGCCAAGCCCAGCGCGATCATGCTCATCGCCGAGAAGGCCAAGCAACTCAAGGCCGCCGGTCGCGACATCATCAGTTTCTCCATCGGTGTACCGAATTTCCTGCCCGGCGAACATGTGTATGCCGCCGCGCGCGAGGCGCTTTCGCATGATTCGGGCCAGTACGGCAGCAATCGCGGCGCCGACGCGCTGCTCGATGCCTTCCTGGTGCACATCGAAAAGCTCGGCTTCAAGGGTTATGGCCGCGCCAATCTTTCCATCGGCATCGGCGCCAAGCAGGTGCTGTACAACCTGGGCGAAGCGCTGCTCAACGAAGGCGACGAAGTCGCCTACTGCGCGCCGTTCTGGACGACGTATCGCGACATCGCCGACATCCTCGGTGCCAAGTCCAACGTTCTCCATTGCGGCCCGGAACAGAACTACAAGCTCACGCCGGCACAGCTCGATGCCGCACTGGCGCGCCAGCCCAAGGCGTTCCTGTTCAACAATCCGTCCAATCCGACGGGCATGGTCTACACGCGCGATGAAATCGCTGCGCTGGCCGAGGTGCTGGTGAAGTATCCGGACACCTGGATCATCACCGACGACATCTATAACTCGATGGTGTTCGACGGTATCGGCTACCACAACTTCGTGTTCGCGCGGCCGGAGCTGCGCGAGCGTTTGATCTTCGTCGACTCGGTGTCCAAGACCTACGGCATGCCGGGCTGGCGCGTGGGCCTTATTGCCGCGCCCGAGAACGTGGCCAAGGCCGTCACCACGCTCAACTCCAACCACATCACCAGCCTGCCGGAAGTGATCACCGCCGCGGCCGTGGCGGCGTTCAGCGGTCCGCAGGACGTACCCGAAGCCAAGTGCAGGGAATTCGCCGGCAAGCGCGACCTCGTAGTCAACGCGCTGCGCGCGATTCCGGGCGTGGTATGCCCGACGCCGCAGGGAGCGTTCTACGCCTTCCCCGATATCTCCGTGGCGTTCGGCAAGAGCCATAACGGCCTGCGTATCGACAGCGATGTGGACTTCTGCGCCGCGCTGCTGGAAGCCAAGGGCGTGGCTTGCGTGCCGGGCTCCGCGTTCGGCGAGCCACGTGCCATGCGCATTTCCTATACCTGCCCGACCGCACAATTGCAGCCCGGGCTGGAACGTATCCAGGCGTTCTTCGCAGAACTGACCTGATGGTCTTGGGGCCCGCGCCACACGGCGTGGGCCTTTGTCTTTTTGAAAGTTAGCCCAAGTTGAAGGAGTCATCCCCGATGAAAGCCCCCGTTCGTGTTGCCGTTACCGGCGCTGCCGGCCAGATCGGTTACGCCCTGCTGTTCCGCATTGCCGCGGGCGACATGCTGGGTCCGGACCAGCCGGTGATCTTGCACCTGCTGGAAATCACCCCTGCGCTGCCCGCGCTGCAGGGCGTGGTGATGGAACTCAACGACTGCGCGTTCCCGACGCTGGCTGGCGTGGTCGCCACCGACGACCTCAACGTCGCCTTCAAGGACGTCGACTACGCGCTGCTGGTCGGTGCACGTCCGCGCGGCCCGGGCATGGAGCGCAAGGATCTGCTCGAAGCCAACGGCGCCATCTTCGGCCCGCAGGGCAAGGCCCTGAACGATCACGCCAAGCGTGACGTGCGCGTGCTGGTGGTCGGCAATCCGGCCAACACCAATGCGTTGATCGCCCAGCAGAATGCCCCGGACCTGGACCCGAAGTGCTTCACCGCGATGGTGCGCCTGGACCACAACCGCGCGCTGTCGCAGCTGGCCGAGAAGACCGGCAAGCACAACACCGACATCAAGAAGATGACCATCTGGGGCAACCACAGCTCCACTCAGTATCCGGACCTGCACCACGCCACCGTGGGCGGCAAGCCGGCGCTGTCGCTGGTCGACCAGGTCTGGTACGAGAGCGACTTCATCCCGACCGTGCAGCAGCGCGGCGCGGCCATCATCAAGGCTCGTGGTGCTTCCTCGGCCGCGTCGGCCGCCTCGGCTGCCGTCGACCACATGCGCACCTGGGCGCAGGGCACCGCGGAAGGTGACTGGGCCTCGATGGGTATTCCGTCGGATGGTTCGTACGGTATCGAGCCGGGCGTGATCTATGGCTATCCGGTGACCGTGAAGGATGGCAAGTACGCCATCGTGCAGGGCCTGGAAATCAACGATTTCTCGCGCGCCCGCATGGACGCCACCAACAAGGAACTGCGCGAAGAGCGTGCCGGCGTCGAGCACCTGTTCGCCAAGAAGTAAGGCGTCGTTGAATCAGCGACAGCAAAAGGGCGGCCTCGGCCGCCCTTTTTCTTGCATGCGCGGCGGACGCCGCATCAGCTGCTGTGATCGAGCACGATCTTCCAGCCACCGGGCG
Organism: Dyella sp.; assembly: GCF_035685885.1. GTDB lineage: Bacteria > Pseudomonadota > Gammaproteobacteria > Xanthomonadales > Rhodanobacteraceae > Dyella. The sequence continues at coordinate 96,797 of NZ_DASRZX010000003.1, forward strand.
TGCGCTCCCATAACAGCGAATACACGCCATCATCCTTGGCTGCACTGCCATGGACGGTGCGATCAAGATGGAAACGGCCTGTCACCATGGCGTAGGTCGCGCGTCCGTCGGCACAGGGCAGCAGGCGCACGTCGATGTCCGAGTAGGAGAGCGTGCCCATCTGCTCCTTCGATGCGTAGTTCTTCTTGTAGTTTTCGAGGATGGGGCGATAGCCCTTGCGGATCTTCGAGCCGATGAAGGTCGTGTCCGGTGCATCCTTGTAGGGCTGCATGAAGCTGTCGATATCGCCGCGATTCCACGCGTCCTGCTGATCGGCCATCACCTGGCGGATCGCCGCTGCATCGTCAGTGGCGGCGCACGCCAGCGGCGCAACGCCCGCAAGCATCACCACCATCAGCATCCACACTGCGAGCCTTGAAACCTTGCCGTGTTGCATGTCGTGCCCCTGTCAATGGAAACGCTTCAACTTAACACGGGCGTCCGCCCGGCCGGACGGGCCGCGACGGACACGCGGCCGCCTCACGCGATGTGAGGGGCAGGCTCTCCCTCGAGCGGCGCTTCATGGTTAAATCAGCCGATCCTCGATTGGAATACCGCTATGAAGCAACTCCTTGCGATCGCCACCTGCTGCGCCCTGCTGACCGCTTGCGGCGGCACCCATGGCCTGCGCGACACCACGCCCAAGATGAGCAGCCGCACCAACAAGGACATCCCGACCTATCTGGAATGCGTGCGCGCAAAGTGGGCCGAGTCCGGCGAAGCGAGCGTGTCGAACAAGAAGGAAGACGGATCGGTGTCGGCCAACGACAAGGCCGGCGCGCACGAACTGGTCACCGTGACCGCCGACGGCACGGGCGCGCAGGTGATGATGTACGAATCGCAGGACTTCAAGAAGGATTACAACTCGGCCTATCGCGACGCCGCTGTCTCCTGTCTCTGACGCCTTGGCGCCCGCCTGGTCGGCAGGTGGGCGCAAGATGACTCGACCAAGGTCGCAAGGCCCGTTTCACACCGCTGATCTAGGCTAGCCCGATCAGCCGTTTGATCGAGGTAAGTGCGATGCGCTACGAGGAGTTCTACCAGCGTTCGGTCGAGCAGCCGGAATCGTTCTGGGCCGAACAGGCGCAGCGCATCCACTGGCACACCCCGCCGCAGCAAATCCTCGACACGTCGAACCTGCCGTTCCGTCGCTGGTTCGTCGGCGGCACCACCAACCTTTGCTACAACGCGATCGACCGTCACCTCGAGGAGCGCGGCGGGCAGCTTGCGCTCGTGGCGATTTCCAGCGAAACCGGCATCACGCGCGAACTCACCTATCGCGACCTGTATCGCGAGGTGAACACGTTTGCCGCCGTGCTGGGCTCGCTGGGCGTAGGCAAAGGCGATCGCGTGGTGATCTACCTGCCCAACATCGCCGAAGCGGTGTTCGCCATGCTGGCATGCGCGCGCATGGGTGCGATCCACTCCGTGGTGTTCGGTGGTTTTGCCGCGCGCAATCTCGCGCTTCGCATCGATGATGCGCAACCGAAGTTGTTGATCGCCGCCGACGCCGGCGTGCGCGGCGGCAAGATCATTCCCTACAAGCCGCTGGTCGATGCGGCGCTGGAAGAGGCCACGCACAAACCGCCGCACGTACTCATCATCGATCGTGGGCTCGACCCGCAGATGACGCGCATCGCCGACCGAGACCTGGACTATGCCAGCCTGCGCGCTTCCTACGAAGGCGCCGAGATTCCGGTGGAATGGCTGGAATCCAACGAGCCCAGCTATCTGCTCTACACCTCCGGCACCACCGGCAAGCCCAAGGGCATCCAGCGCGACGTGGGCGGCTATGCCGTGGCGATGGCGCTGTCGATCACTACCGTGTTCGACATTGCACCGGGCCAGGTGATGTTTTCCACCTCCGACGTGGGTTGGGCGGTCGGTCATTCGTACAACGTGTATGGCCCGCTGATCGGCGGCGCCACCTCGCTGCTGTACGAAGGTCTTCCCACTCATCCTGATCCTGGCATCTGGTGGCAGCTGTGCGAACGCTATGGCGTGCGCACCATGTTTTCCTCGCCCACCGGCATCCGCGTACTGAAGAAGCAGGAGGCGAGCTGGCTCAAGAAGTACGACCTGTCGAAGCTGAAGTGGCTGTTTTTGGCGGGCGAGCCGCTGGACGAGCCCACCGCGCACTGGATTACCGAAGGCCTCGGTGTGCCGGTGATCGACAACTACTGGCAAACCGAAACCGGCTGGCCTGCCATCACGCTGATGCCGGGACTGGATCTCAAGCCGGTGAAATTCGGCTCGCCCGGCTTGCCTAGCCCGGGCTACCGCATGAAGGTGATCGACGAAGGCACAGGCGAGGAACTGCCGCCGCACCAGAAGGGCGTGCTGGTGTTCGTGCCACCGCTGCCGCCGGGGTGCCTCACCACCGTGTGGGGCGACGACGACCGCTACGTCAACAGCTACTTCAGCCATTTCAACGAGCTGCTCTACAGCTCGCTGGACTGGGCCATCCGCGACGAGAATGGCTATACCACCATCCTCGGCCGCACCGACGACGTCATCAACGTGGCCGGCCATCGGCTGGGTACGCGCGAAATCGAGGAGTCCGTCTCCACCCATCCGGCCTGTGCCGAAGCGGCAGTGGTGGGTGTACAGGACGAACTGAAAGGACAGGTGCCCGTGGTATTCGCCACGCTCAAGCAGGGCGTGTCCGAGTTGCCGGCCGACGTGGCGAAGGCGATGCAGCAACGCGTGGTCGAGCAACTGGGCGGCGTTGCCAGGCCAGCGCGGGTGTATGTAGTGGGTGCCTTGCCCAAGACGCGGTCCGGCAAGCTGCTGCGCCGCTCGCTGCAGGCGCTGGTGCAACACACCGATCCGGGAGACCTTTCCACGCTGGATGATCCCGGCGCACTGGAAGAAGTGAAGCGCGCACTGGAGCGCGGGCCGGAGCAGGGCTGAGTACCTCGTTGTTGTAGGAGCGCACCCAGTGCGCGATCGGCAAACGCCGCATTCCGCACGCCGATCGCGCACTGGGTGCGCTCCTACAGGGGCAGGGCGCATAGCCCCCAACCAACATCTCACGCAGCATGCGAAATCCTTCATGCTGCCGCGCAACAGGCCTTGAACACGTGCTGCGCTAAAATTGCCGCTTTACGCGGAGGTTCCATGGCCCAGATCGCATCCCCCGGCGCGAAGTTCCGCGCCGCCCTCGCGGCCGAACACCCCTTGCAGGTGATCGGCGCCATCAACGCGAACCATGCGCTGCTCGCCAAGCGCGCAGGTTATCGTGCCATCTACCTTTCCGGTGGCGGCGTTGCTGCCGGTTCTCTGGGCTTGCCCGACCTCGGCATCAATACGCTGGATGACGTGCTCACCGACGTACGCCGCATCACCGACGTATGCGACCTGCCGCTGATGGTGGATATCGACACGGGCTTCGGTCCCAGCGCGTTCAACATTGCGCGCACGGTGAAGAGCCTCATCAAGTTCGGTGCGGCGGCATGCCATATCGAAGACCAGGTCGGCGCCAAGCGCTGCGGTCACCGCCCGGGCAAGGAAATCGTGTCGACCGGCGAGATGGCCGACCGCGTCAAGGCGGCGGCGGATGCCAAGACCGATGCGGATTTCTTCCTCATCGCACGCACCGACGCCATCGCCGTCGACGGCGTGGACGCAGCCATCGAGCGCGCCATCGCCTGCGTGGAAGCGGGCGCCGACGGTATCTTCGCCGAGGCTGCCTATGACCTGCCGACCTATCGCCGCTTCGTGGATGCCGTGAAGGTGCCGGTGCTGGCCAACATCACCGAGTTCGGCCAGACCCCGCTGTTCAGCGTGGAAGAACTCGCCACCGCTGGCGTGGGCATCGTGCTCTATCCGCTCTCCGCGTTCCGCGCCATGAACAAGGCTGCCGAGAACGTCTACAACGCCATCCGGCGCGACGGCCACCAGCGCAACGTCATCCACACGATGCAGACGCGCGAGGAACTGTACGACCGCATCGGTTATCACGACTACGAACGCCGCCTGGACGACCTCTTCGCCAAGAAGAGCTGATCCGCCCGTTCCGTGAATCGCTTTTGACGCTGCACGTCTTCAGGAGAAGTACCGAATGACCGAGCAAATCCTTCCCAAGCCCAAGAAGTCCGTCGCGCTGTCCGGCGTGGCGGCGGGCAACACCGCGCTGTGTACCGTGGGCCGCAGCGGCAACGATCTGCATTACCGCGGGTACGACATCCATGACCTCGCGGCCAAGGGCTGCTTCGAGGAAGTGGCCTATCTGCTGGTGCACGGCGTGCTGCCGAACTGGGCGGAGCTCAATGCCTATCGCGCCAAGCTAAAGCGCCTGCGTGGCCTGCCGGCTCCGGTGAAGAGCGCGCTGGAACTGCTGCCCGCCGCCACGCATCCGATGGACGTGATGCGCACCGGTTGCTCGGTGCTGGGCACCGTGCTGCCGGAGAAGGACGACCACAACCTCACCGGCGCGCGCGACATCGCCGATCGCCTGATGGCCAGCTTCGGCTCGATCCTGCTGTACTGGTTCCATTTCAGCCACAACGGCAAGCGCATCGAGACGGAGACGGACGACGACTCCATCGCCGGGCACTTCCTGCACCTGCTGCACGGCAGGAAGCCGAGCGAGCTGCACGCCCATTCGCTGGACAAGTCGCTGGTCCTCTACGCCGAGCACGAATTCAACGCGTCCACCTTCACCGCGCGCGTCATTGCCGGCACGGGTTCGGACATCTATTCGGCCATCACTGGCGCCATCGGCGCGTTGCGTGGCCCCAAGCATGGCGGTGCGAACGAAGTGGCGATGGAGATCATCGCGCGCTACCGCAATGCCGCCGAAGCGGAGGCGGATATCCGTGCCCGCGTCGAGCGCAAGGAAATCATCATCGGCTTCGGCCACCCGGTTTATACGGTGTCCGATCCGCGCAACGAGATCATCAAGGAAGTCTCGCGCAAGCTCTGCACCGAGGGCGGCAACCCGACCTTGTTCGACGTGTCGGAGAAGATCGAGAAGCTGATGTGGGAACAGAAGAAGATGTTCCCCAACCTCGATTGGTTCTCGGCGAGCGCGTATCACATGATGGGCGTGCCGACGGCCATGTTCACCCCGCTGTTCGTGATCGCGCGCACCTCCGGCTGGAGCGCACATGTGATCGAGCAGCGCGAGGACGGCAAGATCATCCGCCCCAGCGCCAACTACACCGGTCCGGAAGACCAGGCCTACGTACCGATCGAAAAACGCTGAGCGACATCAGCCTGTCACCAAAAAGAAGGGAGCCGCGGGCTCCCTTCTTTTTTCCTTAACTTTCGTTACGGTTCAGCAGCCTGTACGACATTGCTATCGTTTTGTGTGCACGCATGTAACACCCTTGATACACCTGTTCCACAGCGACGATTTCGATGAGCAATGGACGCCAATTCACTGATTGGGTTGCTCATGCCCGAGCGGTTATGTCCGCACGGCTGAGTGCGCCAACGCGACGGGTGTAACAGGGATGAGTCACTTGAGTGTTTCGCGGCCATGAGGCGTCGCCGAAGATTCGCCGCACTATCCGCTCAAGCGCCTGATTTAGCTGGTTCCGGCGGGGCTTCCGGGAAAACAGGCGTACTGGCACGCATATTGCGACGACAGTTTGCTGGACAAACAACGCCAGCAACACAGGGGGTCACCGCATCGTTCCAGGAGTAATGACTATGCGTAAGACTCTAATAGCAACTGCGATCGTGCTGGGCCTAGGCATGGCTCTGCCGTCATTCGCGGACGACAACAATCACTCACGCGGTTCAAGCACCTTGACCAATACCGATTCGAGCACTCGTACTCGGACCGACACCAGCACCTACACCACTTCGGCGGCCGGTGAGAATGGTTCAGCTGCCAGCAGCGGTGGCACGGCCAGTTCCTTCAACACCAGCAAGGCAGTAGCCAATAGCACCCTCAACGGCGAAGTCACCAAAGTAGCCGTGTGGGGTATTGGTAATTCGTCCTACAACGACGGCAACGCCAATGGCGGTCGTGGCGGTAGCGGCGGTGATGGCGGCCGTGGCACCGGCGGCCGGGCTTCCGGCGGCAACGGCGGCGACGGCGGTAACGGCGGTCGCGCCAGTGCCGACAGCGGCAGGGCTGGCGGCTCGGGCAGCTCGTCCGGCGATGCCGGTGGCTGGGGTGCTTCGTTGGCCGGCGGCGGTGATGGTGGAGACGGCGGCAACGCCGGTGGCATTCGTAACCACAATCGCGCAGGCGGTGGTGGCGGCATGGCTGGCGGTGGCGCGAACACCGGTGGTACGGGCGGCGCAGGCGGTGCAGGCGCAGGCGGAACGGCGGGTGCCGCATCCCCGACCGGAACCAGCGGTTCGTCGTCTGCCTCGGGCGGCACCAGTGGTGCAGCTGATGCAACCGCCGGTACGGGCGGTGCGGGTGGCGCAGGTGCCGGCAATACCGGCGGCGCAGGCACGGGCGGCGCAGGTGCTGCCGGCGGTGCTGGCGGTGCTGGCGGTACGGCATCGTCCACGACTGGTGCGTTCGATATGTCGAACCAGATGAACGGCTCGGCAGCGGCAGCGGCCGGTGTGTCCATCCTTGCGCAGAACAGCGGCGCGGCAGCGCTGGTACAGCAGAGCGTCAACGTTCAGGCCAACCTGAACTTTGCGCACTGAGCGATAGGGCGGCTGACACGAGGGAACGCTTGCGTTCCCTCGTGTCGGTTTCAAAAGGAATGACCTCGCTTTGGATCGGCGTCGGTCGTCCGTTGGCTCACGCGTGAGGGAGACAGTGCCGTGCAATCGTGCAAGTGGCTTCGGGGTTTGATCGCGCTCAGTGTGTTCATCCTCCCTGCGGTGGTCTTCGCAGGGAACGCAAGTATTCCTCCCGCGTACATGGTGCAGGGCGCGGATTCTCCCTTGGCGGTCTACGCCGCGGCAGCCGAAGTGGATCACCAGGAGGTAGCGGCTGGGCTGGGCGAAAGCGTCGATAGCGCGACGCTGGACAAGCTCAGTGGCGGCACGCTGGTGGTGCAGAACACCACGCTCAACGGCACGGTGGCCGACAACACGGCTGACCATCTCGTCACGGGCGACAATACGATCACGGGCGGTTCCATCGCAGGCGCCACGGGTTTCCCGACCGTCATCCAGAACTCGGGCAACAACGTGCTTATCCAGAACGCGACGGTGCTCAACGTCGAGTTCAAGCAATGAACAAATACGCGGCGCTGCTGATCCTGATCGCGGCGCTGCCGCAGGGAAGCCGTGCGAGCACGCCGGTGGCCGTGGTCAACAATGGATCGGGCTATTACACGGTGCACCTGACGAGCCTCAAGGAGGCTCGCTACAAGGCCACCGTCCACCAGAAATACGATTTCAGCTGCGGCTCGGCAGCCGTGGCCACGCTGCTCACCTATCAGTACGGCTATCCGGTCGACGAGCAGGTCGCCTTCGAGCAGATGTATACGCACGGCGACAAGGAAAAGATCAACAAGGAAGGTTTCTCCCTGCTGGACATCAAGCGCTTCCTCGACGCCAACGGGTTTGACGCCGACGGTTTCAAGGTCCCCCTCGAAAAGCTCGCGCAGGAAAACCTGCCCGCCATCGCGCTGATCGACGAAAAGGGATATCACCACTTCGTGGTCATCAAGGGCATGCGCAACGATCGCGTGCTCATCGGCGATCCCGCACGCGGTACACGCGTGATCGCGCAATCGAAATTCATGGCGATGTGGAAGAACGGGCTCGTGTTCGTCATCCACAACCGTCGCAACCTTGCCGTGTTCAACAGCGCCAGCGACTGGAAGGTCGCGCCGCAGGCGCCAGCCGGCAATGCCATCGATCGCAACGGTCTTTACAACATGGTGATGCCCAAGAAAGGGCCGGACGATCTCTAGAGGACATGGCATGAAACCGGTCATCCGCACTGCATGCATCGGCGCGCTCCTCCTGGCGAGTAGTTGGATCGTCGGTGCGCAGCCGCAAGAGGGCGGTGCTCCCGCCGCGTCGGCCTTGGTCCCGACGGCAGCAGTTGCCAACGCCGATACGCTGGCCCGGGTCACCTCCGGCATACCTGCCGCCAGCGGCGTGGACGGCTGGACTCCCGTTGACTCGGCCACGCTCGATGAAGCACGCGGCGGCTTCGACCTCGGTAACGGACTGGTCGCCTCCTTCGGCATCGACCGGGCGGTGTACGTCAACGGCAACCTGGTTACGTCGACCAGTTTCAACGTGCCGGACATCGCGCACATGACTGTGGTGCAGGCGCAGGCGATGCAGTCGGCGCTCAACAGCGTGTCCCTTACCCAGGTGGGACCGAACAACAGCTTCGATCCGTCGGCACTCGGGCCCAATGCCGGCGCGACCGTGATCCAGAACACGCTCAACAACCAGCATATCCAGAGCATCACGACCATCAATACGTCGGTCAATTCGCTCAACGCGTTCCGTGACCAGAACTTCCAGAACGCGCTGCAGCAGGCGCAGCTACAGTCACTGGGGCACTGAGATGGAACGCGCTTCGCCAAGCTTCGCTACCAGCGCGAATGCGCCGCGGCCGATATCCGCGGCGCGTTCGTCTATGCGGTTCAAAGCCCAGGGACAAGAGGAAGCATGATGCGACACGCAGCGTGGCGATATGTCTGGTCGGCAGGATGCGCAGGCTTGGTGACGCTGGGCCTGCCTGTCGCGGCACAACAGACGCCGGCCGGGCAGGGTGCGCCAGCCCAGCCTGCCGGGTCGACAAATACCATTTCATCCGAGGCTTCGTCCGCCCCTGTCGCGGCGGACGCGGAAAACCTTCGCAAAAAGGTCTCGGAGCAAGGTGATCGCATTGACGCCATGCGCAGCCAGATCACCGCGCAGATGGCGCAACTCGACGCGATGCGCCGGGCGCTGGCTGAGCAGGAAGCCGATTACAAGGCGCTGCGTCACGCTGTGGGCATGGATGAACTGGACAAGCAACGCGCCGGCAACATCGCCGCAGGAGGCGCAGGCGCCTCGGCCTTGCCCATGCCCGCCGCCGATTCAGTGGCGTCCGGGGCGCCGGTAGCTGCCGCCCAGCAGCAACCGGTGGGCCAGGCCCCCAAGAGCGATACGCGTCCGCCGGAAGTGGCGCCTATCTTCCAGCAGCCGGGCGTGCTTACGCCCAAGGGCAAGTTCATCCTCGAGCCGGCCTACCAGTTCGGGTATTCGTCGCTCGACCGCGTGGCGCTGGTCGGATACACGGTCATCCCGGCGATCCTGATCGGCCTGATCGATGCCCGGCAGGTCAAGACCACCACGCAGATCGGCTGGTTGACCACCCGCTACGGCATCACCAATCGCCTGGAAGTGGAACTGCGCGTGCCCTATGTCTGGACGCACGAAGACACGGTCAGCCGTGAGATCTTCACCGGCCAGGCTACCGACAATGCGTTCGGCTCCAGCGGGCATGGCCTTGGTGACATCGAGGCGACCATGCGCTACCAGCTCAATATCGGCGGTCCGGACAAGGCGTTCTACGTCGGCTGGCTGCGGGTGAAGTCCAATACCGGCAAGGATCCGTTCGAAGTCACCACTGATTGCGTGCAGCGTTGCGTGGAGAACGTGCTTTCCGAAGTCCCGCTGTCGGTCACCGGCACGGGCCTGCCTCTGCAGCAACCGTCGGGCACGGGCTTCTGGTCGATCCAACCCGGCCTCACCTGGCTCTATCCGACCGATCCGGTGGTCTTCTTCGGCAACTTCAGTTACCTCTACAACGTGCCGCGCGACAACGTGGAGCGACATGTCCTGCTTGGTGGCGTCGAGCCGCTGGGCAAGATCAAGCCGGGCGACATCGTGGACCTGAGCATAGGCATGGGCTTGTCGCTCAACGAGAAGGCCTCGATAAGCATCGGCTACGACCAAAGCTTCGTTGGCACCACCAAGCAGAACAACCAGCGCGTGGCAGGCTCGACCAAGACCGTGCTGGGCACGCTGCTGCTCGGCGGTTCATGGCGCTTCAACGACAAGCGCACGCTCAACTTCACGCTGGGCGTCGGCGTGACTCGCGACACGCCAGACGCCACGGTGACCGTGCGTGTACCGATGATGTACTAGTGCGTCCTGCACGGGAGCACCCCTACGATGGCTTCGTTGCTCAGAGGCTTTCCTGCTGCATGGCGGCCTTTACGCCGACATCTTCCAGCATGCGCTGCTGGAAGCGTGTGAGCTGGTCCAAGCCGTCGAGATCCACCCCCTTGGCGATGGCCCAGCGGTTCACCACGAACAGGTACGGATCAACGAACGAACGCGAGCCCGCCAGCCAATCCTTGCCGACGAGCTGCGCATCGAGGCGCTCGTAGTAACCGCGCAGGCGGAGCACGGCGTTGCGACGCAGCGTCTCCTGTGCCGCTTCGTCCTCGATGAAGCGGTCGGGGCGAAAGACCGGCTTGTACAGCGGATGGAGATCGGAATTGATGTAGGCCAGCCAGCGATTGGCTTCGGCGCGTCCACGCAGGCTGCCATCGCCGCCGAGCTTCGCTTCCGGAAACTTGTCGGCCAGGTAGTTGAGGATGGCGGCGTTCTCCGTCAGCACCCAGCCGTCGTCTTCCTGCAACGCGGGCACCGCACCTGAAGGATTGATACGGAGATACTCGGGCGAGCCAAGCTCCTCGCGCGCCACGCGATAAGTCTCGTAAGGCTGGCCGATCCACTCGAGCACGATATGGTCGGCGAGCGAGCAGGCGCCCGGGAGGTAGTAGAGCTTCATGCAACGGTTCCTGGATCGACAAAGATGCGCAGTTTCACCTACGAGGCGCAGCTGCCTCAAGGCTCTTGGCCCTTCGACGCAGGCGCCGGCGTTGCACAAGCCAGCCGCCGAGGCAGGTGCCGATCACCAGCACGGCATCAAGCGCGTAGCCAGCCCAGGCATGCGATTGGAACCACGGTGCCAGCCAATGGTCGTGCGCGATCATGCGGGCGGACGTCCACGCGATGGCCGCAGCGCCGATGTACACGATGATCGGGAAGCGCTCGATCAAGCGCAGGATCAGCGTCGAGCCCCACACCACTAGCGGTACGCTGATCGCCAGGCCGATGATCACCAGCAACATGTGGCCCTTGGACGCGCCGGCGATGGCCAGCACGTTGTCCAGTCCCATCAGCGCATCGGCCACGATGATGGTGCGCATCGCGGACCAGAAGTTGGAGGCGGCATTGACCTCATGCGCGGGCTCGGGATCGGACTGCAACAGCTTCCACGCGATCGGGAGCAGGAGCGCACCACCGGCGAGCATGAGCCCCGGCAGCTTCAGGAGATAAACCACGATGCCAGTCATCAACAGGCGCACCACGATGGCGCCTACGGTGCCCCACAGCACGGCCTTTTTCTGGATCTGGCGGGGAAGGCTTCGGGCGGCGAGGGCGATCACGATGGCGTTGTCGCCCGCGAGCACGAGGTCGAGCAATACGATGGCCAACAGGCCGGAGAGGAAATCGGTACCGGAGAGTTCCATGCATCTGTCCTTGCGCGTAAGACCAATGCAGCAACAACGGACACGCGCAGCCCGTCGTCACCGCAAAAGTCTCGTTCACGGCAAGGCCGCTGCGGGGACCGGGGCAGTGTGCTGCCCGTGATGACGACCCCTGCAAGGACACGACATGCGTCGTATCCGGAACTACTCCCTTTTGGGATAAGTATCGGGCTATTGTCGAGGTCGCCACGAGCCACAGTCAAGCCAGCGTCCTGGTGAATGCGCGGCTTCAGGCTAGACGTCCGGACTCCCTGTTGCCGAGAGATCATCCATGAGTGCGCACGACATCCGTTCCGCCAGGCGTCCCGATCCCGACCAGCCAATGGTCGACATCGCCAACTACGTCGTCGACTACACGATCGACTCGACCGAGGCATACGACACCGCGCGCTACATGCTGCTGGACTCCCTCGCCACCGCGATGGTGGCGATGAAGTTCCCCGAATGCGTCAAGCATCTGGGCCCGATCGTGCCGGGCGCGACCCTGCCGGGCGGCGCTCGGGTGCCGGGCACCAGCTACGAACTCGACCCGGCACAGGCTGCATTCGCCATCGGCACGCAGATCCGCTGGCTCGACTTCAACGACACCTGGCTGGCGGCCGAGTGGGGCCATCCCTCGGACAACCTCGGCAGCATCCTGGCCGTGGCCGACTACCTGAGTCGCAAGGCCGAGCGCGAAGGCGGCCGGCCGATGTCGATACGCGACGTGCTCACGTATGCCATCAAGGCCCATGAAATCCAGGGCTGCTATGCATTGAAGAACAGCTTCAACCGCATCGGCCAGGACCATGTGATCCTGGTACGCCTGGCTTCCACCGCCGTGACGACGGCCATGCTCGGCGGCAGCAAGGATCAGATCACCACCGCCGTCTCGCACTGCTGGATCGACAACGGCGCGTTGCGCACCTACCGCCACGCGCCGAACACCGGCCCACGCAAGAGCTGGGCTGCCGGCGATGCCTGCCGTCGAGCTGTCATTCACGCCATCAACGCCGTGTACCGCGGGGTGGTGGGTTACCCATCGGCGCTAAGCGCGAAGACCTGGGGTTATTACGACGTGGCCTTCAAGGGCAACGCATTCGAGTTCGAGCGCCCGTTCGGCAGCTACGTGATAGAGAACGTGCTGTTCAAGATCAGCTTTCCGGCCGAGTTTCACGCGCAGACCGCCGTGGAGTGCGCCATGCAACTGCACGACGCCGTCGCGGGCAGGATCGACCAGATCGAAAAGGTGGTGATCGAGACCCAGGAAGCCGGCCTGCGCATCATCGACAAGACCGGTCCGCTGGCCAATTACGCCGACCGTGACCACTGCATCCAGTACATGGTGGCGGTACCCCTGATCTTCGGCCGTCTGACCGCCGCCGACTATAGCGACGAGGTGGCCGCCGATCCCCGTATCGACGCGCTCCGCGAAAAGATGGTGGTCAGCGAGAATACGCAGTTCACCAAGGATTATTTCGACCCGGAAAAACGCTATATCGGCAACTCGGTTCAGGTGTTCTTTAACAACGGTACCCGGACTGAAAAGGTTTCCATCGACTATCCGATAGGCCACCGCAGGCGCCGTGCCGAAGGTATCCCCGTGTTGTTAAAGAAGTTTGAGGGCGCATTGCGCGGCCATCTGCCGGCAAACCGCGTCAAGGCCATTCTGGAGGCCAGCGCGGACCCGGCAAAGCTGGATGCCATGCCAGTTAGCGGGTTCCTGGGTTTCTTCACGCTGTAAAGACGGCGTGAGCAGAGAATGAACGGGCGTTTGGGGTCGATTTGCAATTGTTTAACTTTTGCTAAACTACTCCGCGCCCGTTTCGGGTAATTCAAGCATCAAGGTATCTGAGGTAAAGCCGCCGGGTTCGCATAGGAGTTGGAATCCTCGGCTGATGTTTTTCCCGTCTGGGGTGAACGGACGCGTACACCAATAAACGAGGAGACACCTGATGAAACGTAAGGGCTTGTACATCCTGATTGCCCTCGCCCTGGGCGGCGCAGGCGCCGTTCATGCGCAGGACAACACTTCCAGCTCGGCTCCGGAAACAACGCCCAGCTATGACGGCCGTTGGTACATCGCGCCAACTGTCGGCGGCTACTACAACGACACCGACCGCAACACCAACAGCCGCCAGTTCTATTACGGACTCGGCATCGGTCGGTTCTTCTCGCCCAACTTCTCCCTCGATTTCTTCTTCGATCGCACGAAGCGTGACCGGGATACCTACGTCAATGGTTTCACCACCAATGGCGGCAAGTGGGCGAACAACAACTGGGGCGTGGCAGCCCGTTACTACTTCGGCGAATGGACAGCATGGCGTCCGTACCTGCTCGGTGGCGTGATCGGCAGCTACCACCAGAACAGCAACGACAATGGCTGGGATCCCGCCGCTGAACTTGGCCTTGGCGTATCCAAGACCGTTACCGACAGTTCCGACATCCGCATCGAAGCGGGCTATCGCTACGACTGGGACGACAAGACCCAGCCGAGCAAGGATGGTTACGGCGACTGGTTCCTCGGCTTCAGCATCGTGTCCCGCTTCGGCGAACCTGCTGCTGCACCGGTGGTTGCCCCGCCGCCGCCGCCGCCGGATTGCTCGAAGCTCGACAGCGACGGCGATGGCGTCAACGATTGCGACGACAAGTGCCCGAACACGCCGGCCGGCACGATCGTCGGTCCGGATGGTTGCCCGCAGAAGGTCGTGATCGACTTGCGCGGTGTCAACTTCAAGTTCGATCGTCCGAAGAAGGGCGAGAAGGACATCAGCAAGTCGCTGGCCGAGCCGAGCAAGGATTCGCTCGCGGTTCTCGACCAGGCGGTCGACACCCTGCAGCGTTACCCGCAGGTCAAGGTCATGGTTGCCGGTTACACCGACAGCGTCGGTACCGACCAGTACAACCAGGGTCTGTCCGAGCGTCGCGCGAAGATCGTGTACGACTACCTCACCAGCCACGGCATCGATGCGAGCCGCCTCGAAGGGCCCGTGGGCCACGGCGAGAACGACCCGATCGATACCAACGACACGGATGCCGGTCGTGCGCGCAACCGCCGCACGGAGCTGCAGGTTCAGCAGTAATCGGACTTGTAAAAGCAGTATCGAAAAGCCCGGCGCAAGCCGGGCTTTTCTTTTTCATGCGCTTGCATAGCTGCGCATGAAGCAGGCGCGACACGTTGTCGCATCGTTGCTCGTCATCATGCGAAGAAAATTTCGCTTGCCTGAACCACGGCTCACCAACACCGTCTCTCAATGTGTGCGATGCACTTAACGGTTTTGCTACACTCCGCCGCGCTTGCGGTTTCCCGACACTTTGATCCGTACGCAAAGCAAAGGGGCGAAACAGCCTCTGGAAGTAGAAGTCAGTTTCGACGCGCGTTTTCCGTCTGGGGTGGAACGGACGCGAATACCAATAAAACAAGGAGACACCTGATGAATCGTAAGGGCTTGTATTTCCTGATTGCCCTGGCCCTGGGCGGCGTAGGTGCCGTTCACGCGCAAGACAACACCACCGGTGCGACCACGCCGAGCTATGACGGCCGCTGGTACGTCGCTCCGACCGTGGGCGGCTACTACAACGACACCGATCGCAACACCAACAGCCGTCAGGTCTATTACGGCCTGGGCGTTGGTCGTTTCATCGCCCCGAATACCTCGATCGACCTGTTCATCGATCGCACCAAGCGTGACCGCGACGACGGCGGCCGTTGGGCGAACAATAACTACGGCGTAGCCGCTCGCTTCTACTACGGCGACTGGAACGCGTGGCGTCCGTATGCCCTCGTGGGCGTGATGGGCAGCTACCACCAGAACGCAGTTGATCGCGGCTGGGCTCCGGCTGCCGAGATCGGCGGTGGCGTGTCCAAGACCATCACGGACAGCTCCGACATCCGCATCGAAGCTGGCTACCGCTACGACTGGGACGACAAGACCCAGCCGGCCAAGAACGGTTACGGCGACTGGTTCCTTGGCTTCAGCCTCGTGTCGCGCTTCGGCGAGCCGGCTGCGGCTCCGGTCGCGGCAACCCCGCCGCCGGCTGCTCCGGACTGCTCGAAGCTCGACAGCGATGGCGACGGCGTCAACGATTGCGATGACAAGTGCCCGAACACGCCGGCCGGAACGATCGTCGGTCCGGATGGTTGCCCGCAGAAGGTCGTGATCGACCTGCGCGGCGTGAACTTCAAGTTCGACCGTCCGAAGAAGGGCGAGACCGACATCAAGAAGGCGCTGGCTGAGCCGTCCGCCGACTCGATCGCCGTTCTCGACCAGGCTGTCGACACCCTGCAGCGTTACCCGCAGGTCAAGGTCACGGTTGCCGGCTACACCGACTCGGTCGGTAAGGACGCCTACAACCAGGATCTGTCCGAGCGTCGCGCCAAGATCGTGTACGACTACCTGACCGGTCATGGCGTCGCCGCCAGCCGTCTGGAAGGTCCGCTCGGTCACGGCAAGAACGACCCGATCGACAGCAACGACACGGATGCTGGCCGCGCCCGCAATCGTCGTACGGAGCTGCAGGTCCAGCAGTAATCGGACTTGCAAACGCAGTACCGAAAAGCCCGGCGCAAGCCGGGCTTTTCTTTTGGCGCACCGGGTGAGGGATCGCCTACCATGGCGCTGTTGATTGCTTATCGCTGGGCTGTCCATGCGTTCTTCCCGTCCTCGTCCATCCGCAGCTTCCACCGCCGCGCCGCGCCATGGTCTGGCGCGCGTGTTGAGCAAGCTTGGCGTGTGCTCGCGTAGCCAGGCCGAGAAGGCGGTGCGCGAGGGTAGGGTAAGTGTCGACGGCAAAGTGGTACTCGACCCGGAGCGTCCCACCGACGCACAGCGGCAACGCATCCTGCTCGACAACGAACCCGTGGTGTCGGCGGCACGCGTCTACATCGCACTCAACAAGCCACGTGGCATCGTGACCAGCGCGTCGGATGAACGTGGGCGCGACACCGTCTACGATCTGTTGAAAGAAGCGGGACTACCGTGGCTTGGACCGGTCGGGCGACTGGACAAGGCGAGCGAAGGCCTGCTGTTGCTGAGCAACGACAGCGTGTGGGCGGCTCGGCTTACCGAGCCCAGGTATCACGTCGACAAGACCTATCACGTGCAGATCGACTGCATACCTGAGCAGGTGCTGCTGGATCGGCTGACGGCAGGTGTGGTCGACCAGGGCGAACGTCTGGCCGCGCGACGTGCCGTGCTATTGCGTAGCGGCGAGAAGAACGCGTGGCTGGAAATCGTGTTGGACGAAGGCCGCAACCGGCATATTCGCCGCTTGCTGCAGGCGCATGACATTGCCGTGCTGCGACTGATGCGCGTGGCGATTGGATCGCTGGCGCTGGGCGAGCTTGGCAAGGGGCAGTGGCGGCACCTGAGCACCGAAGAGGTGCAGGCGCTGACTGCAACCTAAGCCCGGCTGCAGGAGTGCACGCTGTGCGACAAGCCTGCGCAGCGGTGACGCCGCAACACCCGTCGCGCACAGCGTGCGCTCCTGCAGGGGAGTGGCAGTCGTTTAGATCACGCCGAGCTTCTTGCCTACCTTGGTGAACGCCGCAATCGCCTGGTCGAGATGTTCGCGCGTATGCGCTGCACTCATCTGCGTGCGGATGCGCGCCTGACCTTGCGGGACCACCGGATAGAAGAAACCGGTGACATAGATGCCTTCGTCCAGCAGTTCGGCAGCCATGGCCTGGGCCTTCTTGGCGTCGTAGATCATCACCGGGACGATCGGATGCACGCCGGGCTTGATGTCGAAGCCCGTCTTGGTCATCTGCTCGCGGAAGTAGCGCGTGTTTTCCTTGACCTGGTCACGCAGGTCGCCCGCAGCGGCGAGCATGTCCAATACCTTGGTGCCCGCGGCCACCACGTGCGGAGGCAGCGAGTTGGAGAACAGGTAGGGGCGCGAGCGCTGGCGCAGCATCTCGATGACTTCGCGCGGGCCGGTGGTGAAGCCGCCCAGTGCGCCGCCGAGCGCCTTGCCCAGCGTGCCGGTGATGATGTTGATCTTGTTGAGAACGCCTTTGACTTCAGCCGAGCCGCGGCCGGTGTCGCCGAGGAAACCGGTGCAATGGCATTCGTCGATGTGCACGAGCGCGTTGTACTTCTCTGCCAACGCGGTGATCTCGTCCAGCGGGGCGATGAAGCCGTCCATCGAGAACGCGCCATCGGTGGTGATCAGCTTGGTGCGTGCGCCAGCAGCATCGGCAGCCTGCAACTGTTTCTCCAGGTCGGCCATGTCGCAATTGGCGTAGCGGAAACGCTTGGCCTTGCAAAGGCGGATGCCGTCGATGATGGAGGCATGATTCAGCGCATCGGAGATGATCGCGTCTTCCTCACCCAGCAGCGGTTCGAACAGGCCGCCGTTGGCGTCGAAGCAGGCGGCATAGAGGATGGTGTCCTCCGTGCCGAAGAAGTCGGCGATCTTCTTTTCCAACTGCTTGTGCAGATCCTGCGTGCCGCAGATGAAGCGCACCGAAGCCATGCCGAAGCCATGGGTATCCAGCGCCTCCTTGGCGGCCTGGATCACGTCCGGATGATCGGCGAGGCCGAGGTAGTTGTTGGCGCAGAAATTGAGCACTTCCTTGCCGCTGTCGAGGCGGATCTTCGCCGACTGCGGCGAGACGATGATGCGCTCGGCCTTGAACAGGCCCTGCTCACGGATGGATTCGAGTTCGGCGGCGAAGCGCGACTGGCCGGGGTAGCTCATGGGGGACGTTCCCGCTGGGTCAAAAGGCTATTTTGATCCCTCGAAGGCGGACTGTGAAGGAACTGCGCAGCGGGGAGTGAGTCCGGGGTCTCTCCGGCAGCTCATTCTCGGTAGCGGGATGGTTCTTGCCCGTCATTCCGGCGCAGGCCGAAATCCATTAGCGGATGAGGATGGTTGTCGCGAAAGCGAGACCGCTCAGCTCATCACGAAACTCCTCAACCGAGGCGACTGGATTCCGGCCTGCGCCGGAATGACGGGCGTGGGGTCGTGCAAAGCGGCCTCAGCCTTGGTGCAGACCAAACTCCACCCGCGTCGTCTTGCCTTTGTCGTCGATGCCCTTGGTGTCCAGCACCGGGGACTTCAGCGACACGCGCTTGTCGTCCAGCTTGCCCTTCAGCCATGCCTGCACCGCGGCTGCGCGACGCTGCGCGAGATCGCGCATGGCGGCATCGTCGACAGAGACATTGGTTTCCATGAGGCTGCGCATCTCATCCGGTTCGAGCGACTTCTTGAGGCCAATGATGTTTTTCGGCTTGCCCTTGAAGTCGTCATCCTTGTAGGCGCGCTTGAGGTACTTCTCGTACTCGTCCGGCGTGACGTTGACGGCAGCGAGCGCCGCGTCCGAGGTGTCGGCGTTCTTGCCATCCTGGTCGAGGGCCTTCTGGCGGCGGACCATGTTGTCCACCGTCACCTTGCGCAGGCCGTCCTGATCCTTCGACGGATCGACGCGGCCGATGATGTCGAGATTCAGCGAGGTCTTCTGGGTGAGCATGGCAACGACCTTGCCCAGCCGCTCCTGCGCGTTCTTGTCGAGCACGGCCGAGCCGGCATCGAATTCCACGTAGCCCAGGTCCTCATGATTGCCGCCGCCGAACGCAGCACCGAGCAGGCGGAAGGGCGCCGTGACCGCCTTGGCGATGAGATTGCCGATGGCGCGCCAGATCAGGCCGCCCATGCTGAATTGAGGATCGTCCAGCGAGCCGGACACGGGCACATCGACGTCGATGTTGCCCTGGGTGTCCCGCAGCAGCGCCACGGCCAGCTTCACCGGAAGATGCTGGATGCCGGGGCTTTCATCGCGGTCGCCGAAGGTCAGCTGGGTGATGAAGATGTGGTTGTCGGCGTTGAGCTTGCGCTGGTCCAGCATGTAATGGACGTCCATCGTCAGCTTGCCGCCGGTAATGGGATAGCCCGTGTACTTGGTGGAATACGCGCTCAAGCCGGTCAGTTCCACTTCGTTGGCTTTGCCCTTGATGTCGAGGAAGGCCACCGGTTGCAGCGGATTGATGGTGCCGTCGATGTCGACCGGCGAGTTGTCGTTGAGCGCCGCCTGCACGGACAGTTCCGCCGGAGGATCGCCGGGCTTGGTGCCGAAGGCGCCGATCTTGCCGGTGACCTTGGTGAGGTTGGCGGTGTAGTTCGGCTTGATGAAGTTGTCGGTGTAGTTGAGCTGCCCATTGACCAGGGTGACACCGCCAAGGTGGATGTCCGCCGGTGGTGTGCTCGATGCCGTCGCCGGTGCGACCGCAACCGTCTTGGTTTGCGGGCCGGGCTTTAAGACAGGCGCCAGCGGTGGTGCGGGTTGCGTGGGCGCAGGCTTGCCGGGCGCGGCGGGCTGTTCATTGGCGGTGCGCGTCACCGAAACCGGCGCGGCCTCGGGGTTCGCCACCACCTCGGAGAGATTCAGCGTGCCGTTGGCATTGACGATCATGCGCGCATAGAACGAACTGAGCACCAGGCTGCCCACATACATGCGCGGCGCGCCGGTGCCGTAGGAGGCGTCGAGGCTGCTCGCGCTCAGCGTGCGCCAGCGCAGGAAATCATCGCCCGTGAGCTTGTCCTGGATACGTACCTGCTCGAGCGCGGCGTTGCCCTTGTAGGTGATCTTGGGATCCGCGCCGCGACCGTCGTAATGCAGCTTGCCGCTGCTGGTGATGCGAGCGCTGGAGATGGTGACGTTGAGCGGCACGCTGATGTACGGCTGGAAGGTGGCGATGTCCAGCCGCTTGGTGTCGAGCTGGATATCGGCCAGGGCAGGGATGGGCTGCACCTTGCCGTTCGCGGTAAAGGAGCCCTTGCCGACCGTGCCGGACAGCTTCATATCGCGAGGCTCGTTGAGCTTGTCGCTCAGGTTGTCCATGCCGCCACTGAGCGAGTCGATCTTGATCTTCACCGGCGTGTCGCCGGTGGCCATGTCGGTAAAGGCGACCGCGGCGTTTTCGAACACCAGATGCGCGATGCTCCAGTGCCACGGCGGTTTTGCGGCGGTCTTCCTGCTCGATGCGCCCTTGGCGGCGAACAGGTCCACCAGGCTGATGTACTTGTTGCTGTTGCGCTGCACGTCCAGCGCAAGCCCTGATGCCTTCACCGTGCCGAGCTGTGCCTGCTGCGACGCGAGATCAACCTGCGCGATCTCTGCTTCCAGCGTCTTCCAGGCAACCGGCGAGCCGTGTCCCTTGAACTGCGGCTCCATCGCGAACTGGGTGACCGTCGCGTGCGCATCGGAAAAATGCACGTTGAACGGCGTGCTCCAATCCACCTGCAACTGTCCGTTGGCGTCGAGCTCGCCGTCGGTCAGGCGAGCATTGATGCCCTGGTACGTGGCGGCCTGCAACGGGGCCATGTCGACCTGCTTCAGGCTGAGTGCGGCCACCAGCTTGCTCTTGGCCAGGTCCACCGTGCCCTTCATGCCAATGTCGCCGCCGAAGAACTGAGCCGTCACATCCAGCTTCGACACCGGTGCGGCCTGCAGGCTCAACCCCTGCATGCTGCCGCGCAGGTTGCCCAGGTCGATCTTGCTGCCCGCGGCATCGGTGTAGTGGATGGCGCTGCCAGCGAGAGTCATCGAGGCGATGCGCAAATCGGTGGGCGTGGCCTTCTTGTCGTCCTGCGGCTTCGCTGGTGCAGCGGTCAGGCTGTCGAAGTTGCTGTGGCCGTCGGGCCCGGCGGTGTAATACAGCTGCATGCGCTCCAGCGTGAGCGCACCCAGGACGTAGCGCGATACCAGTGGCTGCACGTCGCCGAGATCGGCCGTGCCCTTGCCAAGGACGAGGATCGCTTGGCCGCTGCTGCTGTTGAGCGCGAAGTCGTCCACCACCAGCTTGCCGGTGAGCTGCAGCTGGGGTGTGGGCTTGGCCTGAACGAAATGCAGCACGAGGTCGCCGCTGAGCATGCCCTTGGGAATCGCCACCGGCAGCGTCGTCGGGGCGTAGGCTATGTAGCGGGCCAGGTCGAGTTGATCGAGGCGGAAGTTGACGGTGGACTCGCGCGTGTCCGCAAACGGCTTGGTCTGGCCTTCCACATGCAGCGGACTTCCATCCACGCTCATGGACAGCAGCGGCTTGACGAACACGTCGGTGTCGCTGGGCAGGTTGGCGATGAACGGGATGCCCAGCTCCAGCTTTTCGACGTGATGGCTGGCCTTCTGCAACTGGTCGTCGAAGACGACATCGCCGTTGTGCACGCTGATGTTGGACAGCGCAAAGCGCGTGGGCGAAGCCTTCGGGTCGGCAGGTTCGGACGCGTAGCGATCGATGATGTCGCTGAAGTTGAAACGCTGGTCCGCCGTGCGCACGATGTGGATGCGCGGATGCTGCACGGCGAGTTCATCGAGCACGGGCGCCAGCCGGAACACCGACGACCATGAGGTGTTGATGACCGCCTGGTCGATGTCCACGAAGGGCGACTTGCCGTCGCGGTCCGCAATGCGCAGCTGATCCAGCTGCACGCGCAGCGTATACGGATTGAGATGCACCGCGCCCAGTGTCACCTGGCGTTGCAGCGCTGCGCTGGCGCGCTTCTCGATTTGACTGCGGATGATGTACGGCGCCGCGAGGAAACCGAACAGGCCGAAGACCACCACCACGATGGCGGCGATCACCACCCATTTGCGGGTGCGACGCGAACGATAGACGGCCAGGGCGCGGTCGCGTCCAGCGGCCAGACGGGGGTTGCTGAAGAGATCAGCCATCCGACGATGCTCCAGTGACATCGCGTACCGACCGTGCAGCCCCCGTGGGACGCGCACTGCTTCATCCGTTCAACTTGTCGGCCGCGTTCGGGCAGTGTACTAAAAGCGGCCTTCGATCCAGCGGGGTTTTCCGCCGTTTATGCCGGCGGAGAACCCGATTATGTGATGGTTTCGTGGAAGCTCAGCTCCAGGAGCACACGACCTTGCCGCACTTGCCTGCATCCATCAGCTCGAAGCCCTTCTGGAAATCGTCGATGTGGATCTGGTGCGTAAGCACCTTCTGCAGCGGGAATCCGGTAAGCACCATCTGGGTCATCTTGTACCAGGTCTCGTACATGCGACGGCCGTAGATACCCTGCAGGGTGAGGCCCTTGAAGATGACCTTGTCCCAATCGATGCCGGCACCACGCGGCATGATGCCGAGCATGGCGATCTTGCCGCCGTGGTACATGCACTCGAGCATGTCGTTGAAGGCGCGCGGGTTGCCGCTCATTTCCAGGCCCACGTCGAAGCCCTCCATGTGCAGGTCCTTCATCACGTCCTTCAACGACTGGTTGGCCACGTTCACCACGCGCGTGGCGCCCATGTCGGCCGCCAGCTTCAGGCGGTAGTCGTTGATGTCGGTCACCACCACATTGCGCGCACCCACATGCTTGGCGATGCCCGCCGCGATGATGCCGATCGGGCCGGCGCCGGTGATCAGCACGTCCTCGCCGATCATGTCGAACTCCAGCGCGCAGTGCGCGGCGTTGCCATAAGGGTCGAAGAAGGCGGCCAGTTCGGACGGGATCTGGTCGGGGATCGGCCACAGGTTCGAGGCCGGCATGGTCATGTATTCGGCAAACGCGCCATTGCGGTTCACGCCGATGCCCACGGTGTTAGGGCACAGGTGCTGGCGGCCGGCGCGACAGTTGCGGCAGTGCCCGCACACGATGTGGCCTTCGGCCGAGACGCGGTCGCCGATCTTGTAGCCGGTGACGCCCGGGCCGATCTCCACGACACGGCCGACGAACTCATGCCCGATGGTCAGGCCCGGCTTGATGGTGCGCTGGGACCAGTCGTCCCACTTGTAGATGTGCAGGTCGGTGCCGCAGATCGCGGTCTTCTCCATCTTGATCAGCACCTCGTTGGGGCCGACCTCGGGAACGGGCACTTCTTCCATCCAGATGCCCTGCTCGGGCTTGCGCTTGACCAGGGCTTTCATCATCTGAGGCATGGGATTTCCGTGGGGAAGGGCGGGAAAACGGACATTATAGGAGGCGGGCCAACCCGCCCGCTTCGTGCAGTGCAGCGTTGCCTCAGGTCCCCGGCGGGGCTAAGGTCGCAATTTTTTGCGATCACCCGGCTTGGGGAATGGAATGAACCGTTTGAAATCGAGGCTGCTGGCCGCAGCCCTGGGACTGGCCATGACGACCGCCGCTCAAGCCGATGAAGGCATGTGGATGCCTTCCCAGTTGCCCGCGATAGGCAAGCAGCTGCGCGCTGCAGGCTTCCAGGGCAACCCCGCGGACCTCGCCGACCTCACCAGGGCGCCGCTCAACGCCGTGGTGAAGGTGGGTGGCGCCACCGGCTCGTTCGTCAGCAGCGATGGCCTGGTGCTCACCAACCACCACGTGGCCTTCGGCGTCATCCAGTACAACAGCAACGCCGAGCGCGACCTCATCCAGAACGGTTTCGTCTCGCATGATCGCACGGAGGAATTGCCGGCCAATCCGGACTTCCGCCTGCGCGTCACCACCGGCTTCGACAAGATCACCGACAAGGTGCTCGGCGCCGCCAAGGGCAAGACTGGCCGCGCCTATTACGAAGCCGTCGACGCCGCCAGCAAGGCGCTGGTGGCGGAGTGCGAGCGCGAGCCGGGCCTGCGTTGCAGCGTGGTCAACATGTTCTACGGCCGCGATTTCTATCTGGTGAAGCAGCTGGAGCTGCGCGACGTGCGCCTGGTTTACGCGCCGCCGCGCGCCATCGGCAACTATGGCGACGAAGTGGACAACTTCGTGTGGCCGCGCCACGCGGGCGACTTCACCATCCTGCGCGCCTATGTCGGGCCCGACGGCAAGCCTGCGGACTACGCCAAGGAAAACCTGCCATATCACCCGCCGGCGCACCTGCAGATCGCCACGCAGGGCGTGCATGAGGGCGACTTCGTGATGCTGGCCGGTTATCCCGGCATCACCTACCGCCACCGCACGGCGTCCGAGTTCGCCGACCAGGTGCAATGGCGATTGCCCAGCACGGTGGACGTGCTGCATCAGCTGCAGGAAGTGATCGAAGAGGCCGGGCACGACGATCGCCAGGCGGGCATCCGCTATGCCTCGCAACTGCAATCGCTCAAGAACAACATCAAGCGCTTCAGCGGCGAGCTGGAGGGCCTCAAGCGCAGTGACGCCGTCGCCGTCCGCCGCAAGGACGAGGACGCCATGCTGGCGTGGCTTGTCACCCAGCCATCCGCTGCCACGCTGCAACCCCGGATCAATGAAGTGACGCGATTGATCGCCGCTGGCAATGCCACGCGTGAACGCGATCTGCTGCTGGCGGTGATGCAGTCGCAGACGCAGTTGATGCGTTCGGCACTGACGTTGCAGCGCGTTGCCCATGAACGCGCCAAGCCCGATGCGCAGCGTGAATCCGGCTACCAGCAGCGCGACGAAGACCTTACTTCCGGCATGTTGCGACAGGTGCAGCGTCGCTATGATCCGAAGGTGGAGAAGCAACTGCTTACCGCGATCCTGCTGCGCTACCAGAAGTTGCCCGATGCACAACGCCTGCCCGAATTCGACGCTGCCTTTGGCCGCACGCCAGCAGAATTGGCAGGCACGCTGGACAGGATCTACGCGACCACGACCCTGGGTGACGAAGCGCAGCGGCTGCATTGGCTGAAGGCCGAACCTGCGGAGCTGGCCAAGTCCGACGACGCCTTGCTCCTGCTCGCTGCGAAGCTGCAGCCCGCGTTGTTGCGTACCGAGGAGGAACGCAAGACGCGTGAAGGCGACCTGTTGCGCCTGCGGCCCGCGTACATGGATGCGCTGATCGCCTATCGCGAGAAGCTGGGCCGCGCGGTGTATCCCGATGCCAACGGCACGCTGCGCGTGAGCTACGGCAAGGTCACGCCGCTGCAGGCGCGCGACGCCGTGGTCTACAGCCCATTGACCACCACGGCAGGCATCGTGGAGAAGAACACAGGCGCGGAACCGTTCGACGCGCCCAAGCCGTTGCTCGATGCCATCGCGCGTGGCGACTACGCCGGCTATGCAGACACCAAGACTGGCGCGATGCCGGTGGATTTCCTCAGCAACCTCGACACCACCGGCGGCAATTCGGGCTCGCCGGTGCTCAATGCCAAGGGTGAGCTGGTCGGCCTCAACTTCGACAGCAACTGGGAAGCGGTGAGTGCAAGCTGGATGTTCGACCCGCGCTACAAGCGAGCCATCCACGTCGACCTTCGCTACATGCGCTGGCTGATGGACAAGGTGTATCCAGCACCGCAGCTGCTGAAGGAATTGGGCGTTCCCGCGCCGCGATAGTTCCCTTGCAGGAATGCACCCAGTGCGCGACGGGTGCATTGGCTTCAACGCTCCGTCGGCTTGTCGCGCACTGGATGCGCTCCTACAGTTCGAGGTAAGGCCATCGTCGGACACGTCGCATCGTGTGTGGGAGCGCACCTTGTGCGCGATCGCAGCGCAAAAAAGCTTCACCGCCACCTTGGCTCGTCGCGCACCATGCGCGCTCCCACAACGGCCCGCGAGTTGCACCGTACAATGCCCCGCATGCCGATCGATCAGCGCCCGCTCGCCGTATTCCTGATGGGCCCGACCGCGTCGGGCAAGACCGCGCTTGCCTGCGCGCTCAGCGAGCGGTTCCCGGTGGAGTTGATCAGTGTCGACTCAGCGCTGGTCTATCGCGGCTTGGACATTGGCTCAGCCAAGCCTGATGCAGCCACGCTGGCGCGTTACCCGCATCAGCTGATCGATATCCGCGATCCGGCGCAACCGTATTCGGCGGCGGACTTCCGCGCCGATGCCGTCGAGGCGATGAAACACATCACCGCGCGGGGCAGGGTGCCACTGCTCGTCGGCGGCACGGGACTCTACTTCCGCGCGCTGCAGCAGGGGCTGTCGCAGCTGCCGGAAGCCGATGCGGCGATACGCGAACGCCTCGCGGCTGAGGCGGCCATTGTCGGCTGGCCCGCCTTGCACGCGCGACTGGCCCAATGCGATGCCGCGGCGGCAGCACGCATTGGCCCGAACGATGCCCAACGCATCCAGCGAGCACTGGAAGTCATCGAGCTCACCGGGCGACCTTTGTCCGAGCTGCAGCGTGGCGGCAGCGGCGAGCGCTTTCCCTGGCGCGTACTCAAGCTCGCCCTGCTGCCTACGGATCGCGCGCCGCTGCATGCGCGCATTGCGCAGCGCTTCGATGCCATGCTGGCCGATGGTTTCCTCGATGAAATGCGCGCACTCCGTGCCCGTGGCGACCTGCATCCAGACCTGCCGGCGATACGCGCGGTGGGCTACCGGCAGGCGTGGGAGCATCTGGACGGCCAAACGGATGCCGCCGAATTCCGCGACCGGGGGATTTTCGCCACGCGTCAGCTGGCGAAGCGGCAGATCACCTGGTTACGCGGCGAACTGGATGCTCGCGTATTCGATCCCGACCGTGCCCGCTTGCGCGAGCGCGCGGAAGATGCCCTCCATCTCTTCCTTGGTGATGGCGCGCACACTTGAGCGGGGCCTTTCTAAACGTCTTTTTCACACATGAAGAAGACATGCATTTGCCCTTTCATCAACGATTTAAAAGTGGTTAATATTCCTCCATCTTGGGCCGGGACGCGCGTGCGTCTTTTCTCCGGCCCGTCGGTTTTACGAGGGGAGAACAAGAAATGTCCAAAGGGCAATCACTGCAAGACCCGTTTCTGAATGCACTGCGCCGGGAGCGCGTTCCGGTCGCCATCTACCTGGTCAATGGCATCAAGCTGCAGGGCACCATCGAGTCGTTCGACCAGTTCGTGGTGTTGCTGCGCAACCAGGTCAGCCAGATGGTCTACAAGCACGCCATCTCCACCGTGGTCCCCAGCCGCAACGTGCGCGTGGGCAACGGCCATGACGGCCATGGCGAAGGCGCGCTGCCCGCGTCCGACACCGAAGGTTGATTCGACGGACCAGGCGACCCATGTGAGAGGGAAGGCGACGGGCCGGCATCGCGCTAGGGCGTGACGGCATCTCGACTTACACTTTCCGCTCCAGCCTCGCCGCGGGCCATCGTCCGTGGCGAGGCGTCCTGCTACAGGTCCCTCCTCATCCGTGTTTGATCGTCAAAAGAAAGGCGAACGCGCCCTCCTGGTCCTCCCGCACTCGCGCGGTGACGGTGATTCGGTGCGGCGCGCCGAAGAATTCGCCGAGCTGGTCAAGTCAGCCGGCGCCGAGATCCTGGGCAGCATCAGCGCCCGCATCGACGTGCCCAATCCGCGCTACTACATCGGCACCGGCAAGGCTGACGAGGTGGCCGAAGCCGCGCGCGCCATGGGCGCCGACCTGGTGCTGGTCGACCACCTGCTGTCGCCGGTGCAGGAGCGCAACCTCGAAAAGCTGCTCAATATCCGTGTGGTCGACCGCGCCGGGCTGATCCTGGACATCTTCGCCCAGCGCGCTCGGTCGCACGAAGGCAAGCTGGAAGTGGAGCTGGCCCAGCTCAAGCACCTGGCCACTCGCCTGGTGCGCGGCTGGACCCACCTTGACGCCCAGCGCGGCGGCGCCATCGGTAACCGCGGCCCGGGCGAAACCCAGCTGGAAACCGACCGCCGCCTGCTGGCCGAGCGCGTGAAGATGCTCACCAAGCGGCTGGAGAAAGTGCAAACCCAGCGCGTCCAGCAGCGCCGGGCGCGCCTGCGCAACACGGTGCCGCGCGTGGCCCTGGTGGGTTACACAAACGCAGGCAAGTCCACTCTTTTCAACGCGTTGACCGAAGGCGAGGTGTTCGCCGCCGACCTGCTGTTCGCCACGCTGGACCCGACCGTGCGCAAGCTCGACGGCTTGTCCTGCGGCCCGACGGTACTGGCCGACACCGTGGGTTTCGTGCGCGAACTGCCGCATGACCTGGTAGCCGCCTTCCGCGGCACGCTGGCCGAGGCGCGCGATGCCGACCTCTTGCTGCACGTGAGCGATGCGGCTGACGAGGAGCGCGAGCGCCTCGCACGCGTGGTCGACGGCGTGCTGGAAGAGATCGACGCTGGTGACCTGCCGCAGCTGCGGGTGATGAACAAGATCGACCTGGCCGGGACGGAGCCGCGCATCGACCGCGATGCGGAGGGGCGCCCCACGGCCGTATGGCTATCCGCCGCCCGCGGGGAAGGCCTGGACCTGCTGCGCCAGGCCCTGGGCGAGTTGCTCGGTGGCGATCGCGTGCAGTCCGAACTGCGCTTGCCACATTCCGCCGGCCGCCTGCATGCACGGCTCAAGGCGGCGGGTGCCATCGCCGGTGAGGAAGTGGACGAGGACGGTTGGCGCCTGAATATCGATGCGCCGAGGAGCGTGCTCGCCCCGCTGAGTGGCGGAAATGCCGCCGAGGCCGCATTGCTGCGCGACCTGCTGGGTGTTCCGGAAGAACAGGAAGCCCTGTAGGCACCCAGCCTGCGAAAGGAACTGGCGGTGCGCGAAACGCCTATGGGACGGTATGCCTCCACTCTGCGGTCGCGCACCGACTGCGCTCCTATGAGGTGGGGCCATCGCACTGGACAGGGGGAGGAATCCCCCGGCAGCTCTGTTAGAATGGTCGCTGTTTGTGCGGCCATCCGGGCCTGGGCGACACACTTGCCACGACAAGCACCCGAGACCATGTCCAAACCTGTTCAACGCGCTTTCCGGCCAACGCAGCCGGCCTCCCAGCGGCCTCAAGGAGACTGACCATGGCCTGGAACGAACCCGGTAGCGGGCAACGTGATCCCTGGGGCAAGAACCGGCCCACCGGCAACAAGCCGGGGCTGGACGACATCCTCAAGCAGGTGCGCGAGCGCTTCGGCAGGCTGGGCGGCGGTGCGGGTGGCATCTTCACCATCCTGCTGGCTTTCGTGCTGGTGTGGCTGGTGATGAGCAGCTACACCATCGTGGACGCACGCCAGGCCGGCGTCGTGCTGCGCTTCGGCAAGTTCTCGCGCACTCTGCAGCCGGGCTTCCACCTGAAGCTTCCGCGCCCGATCGAGACTGTCACCAAGGTCGGCACCACCGAGATCCGCTCGGTATCGGACAAGGTGCGCATGCTGACCAGCGACGAGAACATCA
Source organism: Dyella sp. (assembly GCF_035685885.1). Lineage (GTDB taxonomy): Bacteria > Pseudomonadota > Gammaproteobacteria > Xanthomonadales > Rhodanobacteraceae > Dyella. The sequence continues at coordinate 126,202 of NZ_DASRZX010000003.1, forward strand.
TCTCGGTCGACTTCAACGTGCAGTACCAGGTATCCGATGCACGCAAATACCTGTTCTCGCTGAGCGGCCCGCCGGAAGACACGCTGCGCCAGGCCGCCGAGGCCGCGGTGCGCACGGTGGTGGGTGCCAACATCATGGATAACATCCTCACCAGCCAGGGCAGCGAGCAGGGGACGGCCGCCGCGCCGGCCACGCCCAGCACGGCAGCCACGGTGCCGGTGGCATCCGTGCCCGCCACGCCCGCTGCCGCCGTACGTGACACGTTGCAGCAGCAGACGCGCGAGATCCTGCAGGCCACGCTCAACGAGTACGACTCGGGGCTGATGGTTACCGATGTGAGCTTCCAGAACGTGGCGCCGCCACAGGAAGTGAAGGACGCCTTCGACGACGTCAACGCCGCGCGCGAAGACAAGCAGGGCACCGAGAACAACGCACGCGCTTATTCCAGCCAGGTCGTGCCGGTGGCACGCGGCGACGCGGCACGCATTTCCGCCGAGGCGCAGGGCTACAACGCGCAGCGCGTGGCCATCGCCACCGGCGAGGCGGCCCGCTTCAACCTCATCCTCAAGGAATACAAGGCCGCGCCGGACGTCACCCGCCGCCGCCTGTGGCTGGAAACGGTCGAGGACGTGATGTCCAACAATCCCAAGGTGCTGGACGGTTCCGGCGGCCGCAACATGATCTATCTGCCGCTTGACCGCGCCACCGGCAAGGACGTCCCGGGCGTGGGCGCGGTGATGCAGTCGGCAGGCAACGACAACGTGGCCGGCAAGGAGAAGCAGCCATGAAGTTCGTCTCCGGCATCATTGCCGTGCTGCTCGTCCTGATCGGCTTCAACAGCCTGTACGTGGTGCATGAGGGCCAGACCGCCCTGGTGCTGCAGTTCGGCCGGATCGTCCGCACCAGCGACGCACCGGGCCTGCACGCGAAACTGCCGTTCGTGCAGCAGGTGATGGCTTTCGACAACCGCATCCTCACGCTGGAGGCGCAGCCCGAGCGCTACTTCACTTCCGAGAAGAAGAGCGTCAACGTCGATTTCTACGTGAAGTGGCGCATCGCCGATAACGCCGCCTATTACCGCGCCACCGCCGGCGACGAGCTGCAGGCGGCCAACCGCCTCACGCCCATCGTGAAGGATGCGCTGCGCTTTGAGTTCAACGGCCGCACGCTGCAGGAACTGGTTTCGGCCGGCCGCAAGGACGTCACCGAGCGCGTGCGCAAGCAGACCGATGTCGCTGCGCGCAAGAACCTCGGCATCGCCGTGGTCGACGTGCGCATCAAGCGCATCGACCTGCCGGACGAAGTGAGCGAGTCGGTTTACAAGCGCATGCGCGCCGAACGTGCGCAGTTGGCCAACGAATTGCGTTACACGGGCCAGCAGGCAGCCGAGACGATCAAGGCCGACGCCGATCGCCAGGCCCAGGTCATCAAGGCCGAGGCCGAGCGCGACGCGGCGAAGGTGCGTGGCGAAGGCGACGCCCAGGCGGCCGC
>NZ_DASRZX010000004.1:0-11558 GCF_035685885.1 Dyella sp.
GATGGGCGATGGCCGCGTGCCGTTCCTGTGGATCATCGTGGCGGTGCTGGTGCTGGTGCCGTTCTTCGTCGATCCGCCGCGCGTGCTGTTTGTCGTCTTCACGCTTTACCTGCTGTCCGGTCCGTTGATGACGCTGTGGGGTCGCGCCACGCACCGCCGCCGCCGGGGAGTGGCCTGACATGGCCGTGCCCGCCGACTCAGGACATCGCGCCCACGTACTGCGCGCACTAGGCATCACGCCCTGGGTGCGCCGTGCTGCCACGGTGGCTGGTGAGGCCGTAGCGGAAGCCGCGCCCGTGGTCGCCGCAGGGGACTGTGTCGTGCTGTTGCCGGCCGGCTGCTCGCCACGCGAGCTGGACCTGGTGGGTCGCGCCTTGATGACCGCCGGCCCGCGCCTGGCGCGTGCTCCGCGTATCGAGGTCAGCAACGGCCGATTACCGTCCGCCCCGGAAGCGCGTGCCTATCTGGTGTTTGGCGAAGCCCAGGCCCATGCCCTGGGACGCGAACTGCCGGCCGACCAATTGAGCCGGGCGCACATCGTGCTGGCCGACGAGCCTTCCAGTGTCCTCGCCTCCGGCGCCGGCAAGCGCCGGCTGTGGAACGCCCTGCGCAGCGTGCGTCGCGCGCTGTCCCCGCCGGTGGACTGAACGCCATGGTCGCCGTGGCTCGTCCCCATGCCGAGATCCGCGCCATGCGACGTGACGACGTGGCTATCGTCGCAGCGATGGAAGCGGCTTCCTACGATTTCCCCTGGACCCCCGGCATCTTCAGTGACTGCCTCAAGGCCGGCCATCCCAGCTGGACGATGTGGGTGGACGGAGTGATCGCCGGCTACGGCGTGCTGTCCGTTGCGGCAGGCGAGGCGCACGTGCTCAACGTGTGCGTGGGGCCTGACTATCGGGGCCTGGGGCTCGGGCGTTTCCTGCTCCGGCGCCTGATGGATATTGCGCGGTGGAATGGCGCGGCGCGCGTGTTCCTGGAAGTTCGGCCGTCCAATCCGGTGGCGCAAAGCCTGTATCGCTCGATGGGCTTCGAGGAAATCGGCCGGCGACCGAAGTACTACCCGGCCAGGGACGGGCGCGAGGATGCCATCGTGATGGCGCGGGATCTGGTGGAGAAGAGCGAGTAATGGAAGAGCGAGTAGTGAGTGAAGGGAAGTGAGAAACCAGAGAGAGCTCTCTCCAACTACTCACTCCTCTTCACTCACTCCTCGCTCTTTCACCCCAGCTTCTGCGCCTGCTCACGCAAGGCATGGGCCTGCGTGGTCCAGTCGGTAATGCGCTGGCGTTCCTGTGCGACGACTTCAGCCGGTGCATTCGCCACGAAGTTGGCGTTGCCCAGCTTGCCTTCGCACTTCTTGATCTCGCCTTCGATGCGGGCGATTTCCTTGGACAGGCGTGCTTTTTCGGCGCTGAGGTCGATCAGGCCGGCCAGCGGGATCAGCACGCGCATCGAGCCCACCACCGCGGCGGCGGCGGCGGGTTCGTCCGCGCCGGGTTCGATCCACTGCGGTGCATCCACGCGGGCGAGGAAGCTGATCTGTGCGGCGAACTTGGTGGCGCGTGCACGATCGGTAGCGTTGCCGTCGGCGAGCAGCAGCGGAATGGTCTTGCCCGGCGCGATGTTCATTTCCGCGCGGATGCGGCGGATGCCGCTCAGCACGTTCTTGAACCACTCGATCTCGGCAGTGGCGTCGTCGTCGGCGACGATCTCGTCGGCGCGCGGCCACGGACGCTCCAGCAAGTACTTCGCGTCGAGGCCAAGCTTCGGCGCCACCGAATGCCAGATCTCCTCGCTGATGAAGGGTACGATGGGATGCAGTGCGCGCAGGATGGTTTCCAGCACCACCACCAGCGTGTGGCGCGTGGAAGCGGCAGCCGCAGCGTCATCGCCATTCAGTGCCGGCTTGGACAGTTCCAGGAACCAGTCGCAGAACTCGTTCCAGGTGAACTCGTACAGCTCCTGCGCGAGCAGGTCGAAGCGGTAGCTGGCGAAGTGCTGTTCCACGTCGTTGAGCGTCTGCTTCAGGCGCGTGAGGATCCAGCGCTCCGCTTCCGTCACTGGGCCGTTGACCGGCGCGGCGAGCTCGCCTTCGGGCAGGTTCATCAGCACGAAGCGCGCGGCATTCCACAGCTTGTTGCAGAACGCCTTGTAGCCTTCGGCGCGCTTGATGTCGAAATTGATGGTGCGGCTGTAGCTGGCCAGCGCGGCGAAGGTGAAGCGCAGCGCGTCGGTGCCGATGGCGGGGATGCCGCTCGGGTAATCCTTGCGGATGCGCTTCTCCACCTTCTCGCGCACCTGCGGGATCAGCAGCGACTTGGTGGACTTGGCCACCAGCGGCTCCAGCTCGATGCCGTCGATCAGGTCGAGCGGATCGAGCGTGTTGCCCTTGGACTTGGACATCTTCTGGCCTTCGGCATCACGCACGATGGCGTTGATGTAGACGTGCTTGAAGGGCACGCGACCGGTGAAGTACTTGGTCGCCATCACCATGCGGGCGACCCAGAAGAAGATGATGTCGAAACCGGTGACCAGCACGGCGCTGGGCAGGAAGACGTTGTCGGTTTCCCAGTTGGCGACCACGTTGCCGTGCTCGTCCTTCACCGGGCCGTCCATCGGCCAGCCCAACGTGGAGAACGGCCACAGCGCGGAGGAGAACCAGGTATCGAGCACGTCCTCGTCCTGGCGCAGCGCGCCAACTGGCGTCGTCGCGGCGTGCGCACGCGCATCAGCCTCGTCCTCGCCCACGAAGATATTGCCCGCCTCGTCGTAGAACGCCGGGATGCGATGGCCCCACCACAGCTGGCGGCTGATGCACCAGTCCTGGATGTTGTCCAGCCACTGCGTGTACGTCGTGCTCCAGTTTTCCGGGACGAACTTGATCTCGCCGCCGCGCACGGCGTCCAGCGCCGGCTCGGTGATTTCCTTGCGACCCTTCTCGCTGGTGAGGTCGAGGAACCACTGGTCGGTGAGCATCGGTTCGATGACCGCGTCGGAACGCTGGCTCACCGGCACCTGCAGCTTGTGCGGCTTGGTTTCGACCAGCAGGCCTTCGGCTTCCAGGTCCGCCAGCACGGCCTTGCGCGCCTCGTAGCGGTCCATGCCGCGGTACTTCTCCGGCGCGTTCTCGTTGACCTTGGCGTCCAGCGTGAAGATGTTGATCGGCGCCAGGTTGTGGCGCTGGCCGATGGCGTAGTCGTTGAAGTCGTGCGCCGGGGTGATCTTCACGAAGCCCGTGCCGAATTCGCGATCGACATAGTCGTCGGCGATGACCGGGATTTCGCGGCCCGACAGCGGCAGGCGCAGCCTCTGGCCGATCAGGCGCGCGTGGCGTTCGTCTTCCGGATGCACGGCCACGGCGACGTCGCCCAACATGGTTTCCGGACGCGTGGTGGCGACCACGACGCTGTCCTTGCCGTCGGCGGTGAAGTAGCGGATCGACCACATATGACCGTCGCGCTCGACGTTGTTCACCTCAAGGTCGGACACCGCGGTGCCCAGCGCCGGGTCCCAGTTCACCAGGCGATTGCCGCGATAGATCAGGCCGGCGCGATACCACTCGACGAACACCTTGCGCACGGCCTCGGACAGGCCCGGATCCATGGTGAAGCGTTCGCGCGACCAGTCGGCGGCCACGCCCAGGCGGCGCATCTGGTTGGTGATGGTGGAGCCGGATTCTTCCTTCCACTGCCACACGCGCTCGATGAAGGCTTCGCGACCCAGGTCGTGGCGCGTCTTGTTCTCCACCGCGAGCTGGTTCTCCACGATTTTCTGCGTGGCGATGCCGGCGTGGTCGGTGCCCACCTGCCACAGCGTGTTCATGCCGCGCATGCGCTGGTAGCGGATCAGCATGTCCATCACGGTCTGCTGGAACGCATGACCCATGTGCAGGGTGCCGGTGACGTTCGGCGGGGGCAGCAGGATGCAGTACGGCTCGCCCTGGCCGGACGGCTTGAAGTCGCCGCTGGCTTCCCAGGCGGCATACCACTTCGATTCGATCTGGCCGGGCTCGAAACTCTTTTCCATCGGGGGCTCGCGATTGCGCGCCGAGGGCGGCGCGTGGGGACTGGACGTGAAAGGGTCGATTGTACGGGGAGGGGGGCTGGGGTGCCATTTCTGGCGGGCTGCCGGCAGCCCGGTACGTCTGGTACCCCTCACCGTCATTCCCCGAAGGCGGGAATCCAGCGACTTTCATCGTTTTGCCGAAAAACTGGCGCCTCAAAGGCACTGGATTCCCGCCTTCGCGGGAATGACGGATTAGGAGAGGATGCCGTGGATATCGGCCATACGCTCCGTCCAGTCACCCGGCCCTCAGCCCCGCAGCTGCCGCCCGTAAGCGTGCACTTCGTCCACCAGCACCTTCACATGCTCGGGATTCACTTCCGGCGTGATGCCGTGGCCCAGGTTGAATACATGGCCTGGGTGGTTGCCGTAGCTGTCCAGTACGCGTCGTACCTCGCGGCGGATCACGTCCGGGCTGGCCAGCAGGATGGCCGGGTCCAGGTTGCCCTGCAGGGCAACGCTGCCGTTTACTGCCTGGCGTGCGTCAGCCAGGTCGATGGTCCAGTCCACGCCCAGGCCCGTACAACCGGTATCGGCCATGGCGGACAGATGCTGGCCGGCTCCCTTGGAGAACAGGATGACCGGCAAGTCGCGGCTGGCGGCATTCGCCTTCAGCACATCGACCACCTGCGCCATATAGCGCAGCGAGAATTCGCGGAACGGCGCTGGCCCGAGCAGGCCGCCCCAGGTGTCAAACACCATCAGCGCCTGCGCGCCGGCGGCGGCCTGGGCAATCAGGTAGGCGGCCACGGACTGGGCGAGCGTGTCCAGCAATCGATGGGCGAGGGTGGGATCGCTCCAGCACATCGCCTTGAGGCGGGCGAAGTCGCGCGAGCCCTGGCCTTCCACCATGTAGCAGGCCAGCGTCCACGGGCTGCCCGAGAAACCGATCAACGGTACGCGGCCATGCAGTTCCTGGCGGATCAGGCGCACCGCGTCCATCACGTAGCGCAGCTCGCCTTCCATGTCCGGCACGCCGAGCTTTTCGATGTCGGCCTTGCTGCGCACCGGGTGAGCGAACTGCGGCCCTTCGCCCTGGGCAAAGTTGAGTCCCAGGCCCATCGCATCGGGAACGGTGAGGATGTCGGAGAACAGGATCGCCGCATCCAGCTCGAAGCGCTCCAGCGGCTGCAGCGTCACCTCGCAGGCCAGCTCCGGGCTCTGCGCCAGCGCCATGAAGCTGCCGGCGCGCGCACGCGTGGCGCGATATTCCGGCAGGTAGCGGCCCGCCTGTCGCATGACCCACACGGGCGTAGTGTCGGTGGGTTCGCGGCGCAGGGCACGCAGGAAACGGTCGTTCTGGAGCACGTCGGTCATGGGAAATCCGGGGAGAGGAGTGATTCCGCAGGAATGAGAAGCGGGAGGAAGGGGTGGGTAGGGCGCGGAAGTGCCGTGCTCTCTCTCACTTCTCACTCCTGCGCACTCACTTCTCAAGAACCATAAGGGCCATCCAGCCCCTGGCTGAACATCACGCGGAAACCGCGCTTGATCTGAGCATCGCGCGCCTTTTCGAAGGCGACGAGGGCGTCGTCGCGCTCAAGGAACTGCTCGCGCTTCAACGTGGCCTTGCCGCCCTGCACACCCGATTCGCGATACAGCGTCCAGCCACCAAGCAGGTCCTGCTCCAGCGTGATCTGGACATAGCGCGGCGCCTCGGCGGTGGCGGGCATGGCTTGCAGGTAGAGACGCATCGGCGGTCGGGTTCGAAAGGGTTGGCGTGAGCCGCGGAAACCGCATTCTAGAAGGCTTGGCGCACCGGGGCGAGCGCGGCGACGCGCCGCGTTGTTTTCCAGCCTCTGTAGGGGCGCACCCAGTGCGCGAAAAGCCTATCCCCGGGAGGACGTCGCGTAGCGGTAACGCCGTTACTCCGCGGTCGCGCACTGGGTGCGCTCCTACAGGGGAGCGTGCCGATCAGTGTGTGGCTGCTTCCAGCACGGCCATCACATCGGCCTCGCTTACCCCGTTGATGATTTCCGCACGCCCCACGCCACGCCAAAGTATCAACCGCAGCGTGCCGGCTAGGTTCTTCTTGTCCAGCCGCATCAGCGCGAGCAGTTGTGCCGGGTCCATGCCTGCGGGGACCGACGTGGGCAGGCCCAGCGATTCCAGCAGGCGATGAAGGCGCGCCGTGTCGCCGGCTTCGCTCATGCCCAGGCGTTCGGAAAGCCGGGCGGCCAGCAACATGCCGATGGCGACACCTTCGCCGTGCAGCAAAACCTTGTACTTGCCGGCCGTTTCCAGCGCATGGCCGAACGTGTGGCCGAGGTTGAGCAGGGCGCGTTCGCCTTGTTCCGTCTCGTCGCGCGCGACCACGCCAGCCTTGTATTGCACCTTGCGCGCGATCGCCTCGATCAGCGGCGAGGTCTCGCGCGCGTTCAGGGCATCGGCGTGCTGTTCCAGCCAGGCGAAGAAGGCGGGGTCGCCGATCGCCGCGCCTTTCACCACTTCAGCGAGACCCGCGCGGTATTCGCGCTCAGGCAGCGTGGCCAGCGTGTCGAGGTCGGCCACCACGGCGCGGGGTTGATGGAACGCGCCCACGAGGTTCTTGCCTGCAGGCAGGTTCACGCCGGTCTTGCCGCCGACGGAAGAATCCACCATCGAAAGCAGGGTGGTAGGCATCTGGATGAAGTCGATGCCGCGCATCCAGCACGCCGCACTGAAGCCGGCCAGATCGCCCACCACGCCACCGCCCAATGCCACCACGCAGGCATCGCGCGTGGCGCCGAGCTGTGCCAGCGCCTCCAGCGCGCGGCCCACGTTGGCAAAAGTCTTGTGCGCTTCGCCATCGTCCAGCAGGAACGACGACCACTTCAGCCCGTCCAGCCCTTGCGATACGCGATCGAGATAGAGCGGCGCCACCGTGGTGTTGCTGATCACCAGCGCATGCTTGCCCCGCAATGCGGCGCGCCAGCGCTGCGTATCGGCAAGCAGGCCGGTACCGATCCATACCGGATAACTGCGGTCACCGAGGGCGACGTCAATCGTGCGGGGAGAAGAAGATGTGCTCATGCGGCGTGCTGTCGTTGCCAATGCTGATCGATCAGGAGAATGCTGCGCGCACTGGCAGCGTGGACATGTTCGTGGGCCCCGGGAATCACCAGGTCGGCAATTTCCTCGTACAACGGCGTGCGCACGCGCGACATGGTGCTGAGGCGTTCGGCGCGGTCGCCGGTGGCCAGCAACGGACGCTGGCGATCCTGTGCCAGTCGTTCCAGCTGCTGCTCCAGCGTCGCTTGCAGCCACAACACGTAGCCACGATCGGCCAGCCGCTGTCGGCTGGTGGCATCAAGCACGGCGCCGGCACCGGTGGCCATCACGATGCCGTTGCGTCGGCTGGTTTCGTCGAGCAGCTGGCTCTCGCGCAGGCGGAAGCCCGCTTCGCCTTCGATCTCGAACACCGCGCTCACCGGCACCCCGCACTGCCGCTCGATCTCCTGGTCGAGATCGACGAAGCTCAGCCCATAATGCTCGGCAAGGCGGCGCCCGATGGACGTCTTTCCGGCGCCGGTGGGACCGACGATGAACAGGTTGCACGATGGATTCATGCTTGCATGCTAACAGGGGCGAAACCCCGCGGTTGAGCCGGTTGCCGGGGCGTGGCGCATGAGTGCACGCGTGCTGGTGGCAGGTTGCGGTGACGTCGGGCTGCGCCTGGCGCAGCGTCTTCGTGCGCGCGGCGACGAGGTCTGGGCGATGCGCCGCAGTGCCGTGCTTCCCGGCCGTGAGGGCATCCAGTGGCTGCAAGGCGACCTGACGCGCCCGGAAACCCTGTGCCACCTGCCGCACCACATCGACCAGCTGGTTTACCTGCCGACACCCGACGCACGCGACCGCGAGGCCTATCGGGCCTTGTTCGTCGGTGGCCTTTGCCACCTGCTCGACGCGATGGATGCAGCGGCGCTGCAACGCGTGGTGCTGGTGTCTTCCACGGCCGTCTATGGCGAGCACGGCGACCGCTGGGTGGATGAAGACACACCGGCCGATCCACCGGGATTCAACGGTGCCGTGTTGCTGGAAGCTGAGCGATGGCTGGGGGCCCAGCCGGTGCCTTCCACCGTGTTGCGGCTTGCCGGCCTGTACGGTCCGGGCCGGCTGCATCTGCTTGATCGCCTGCGCGAAGGCAACGTGCGCGTGCCGCGTGTCGTTCCTCACTGGGCCAACCGCATCCATGTGGATGATGCCGCAGGCGCCATCGCGCACGTGCTTTCGTTGCCTGACCCCGCGCCGCTGTACCTGGGCGTCGATGACACGCCGCTGCGGCTCGATGTCCTGTACGACCACGTGGCCCACTTGCTAGGCGTAGCGGAGCCAGCAGGGGGCGCACCGCCTGCGGGCGTGGGAAGCAAGCGCCTGAGCAATGCCCGCCTGCGGGCGAGTGGCTTTCAGCCGCGTTGGCCGGATGCGCGGGAAGGCTACGGCGCGTTGATCCGGACCTGAGGCCATCCGGGCATGTGAGCAAAGGCACTGGCCGAAGGCGCTGGCGGGCGTGACGATCATGCCTGCAAAGCCCTCAGGAGACCGGTTCATGCCCGCCACCATTCCGCTTCACATGATCAGCACCAGCAATGAGCTTCCCGGCTATCGCGTGGTTCGCCCGATGGGCATCGTGCGCGGCATCACGGTGCGTTCACGCAGCGTCATCGGCAACCTGGGCGCCGCGCTGCAGACCCTGGTGGGCGGCAACATCTCGATCTACACGGAGCTGTGCGAGCACGCGCGCGAGGAAGCCTTCGAGCTGATGATGCGCCATGCGGCCGAGCGCGGCGCCAACGCGGTGATCGCGATGCGCTACGACGCCAACGACGTCGCCGAAGGCGTCACCGAAGTACTGGCTTACGGCACCGCCGTGCAGGTGGAGCCGCTGGCGTGATCAGTGGTTGAGTGCGATGACGTGACGGTTGTCGTCGTACTCGACCGACACGTCTGCCAGCTCGGGCAGCGTGGCCAGTGCATGCCGGCTCAGTCGCTCGAAGTGGGCGAGGAAACGCACCATGGTGTCGGCGTCCATCGCCAGTGGTGCGTGGCGGGCCAGCAGTTCTTCTTCCTGTTCGCTGCGCCACTTGCGCACGATGTCCCAGTTAGGCGCCTGCAGCACGATCAACGCGTCGAGCTTGCGCCATAGCGGCTGGTAAGCGCGCAGTTGCTTGTTGACCCAGTGGCGCCAGATGCCTTCGGGATCTTCCTCGCGCTCGAGCGCGTTGACGGGTTCGTGCAGTGCCGCCAGCGTCTGCGGGCGCAGGCCAATCGCCCAGCCTTCGAGGATCACCAGCTTGGGTGGACGAGTCACGCTGGTCCATTTCGACGGCGGCATGCGTGTATCGCGCCCCTTGTCGAAGCGGGGATGGCTCACCGGAAGTTTGTCCGCTTCGGGCAGCGCGGCCAGCACCGACATCAGCAGTTCGATTTCATGCGTGCCGGGCACGCCACGGGTACGCAGCAAGGGATGGATCTGGTGCGCCAGCACGTCGCGCTCGCTGCGGCCGTAATAAAAATCGTCCAGCGACAGTACTTCGGTGGCCCAGCCGCGCGCCTCGGCCTGCACTTTCATTTCACGCGCCAGGGTGCTCTTGCCACTGCCCTGCAGACCAGAAAGTCCCAGCAGGTAGGGGCGCCGGGCGCGGGCAACGCGGCCAGCGAACTGGTCCAGCAGGTGCCCGGCCAGGGTCGAATTCTGCGTGCTAGCATCTGGAGACATCCCGCCATGATGGCGCGAGCCGGCCACGATTCAAGACCCCATGCTGAAACCAGAGATCCTTGACACCTTTGCGCAGCTCCTGGAAGAGGCCGTTGTGGCGGGGGAGCCCGAACCGACGGCGATGAACCTGGCCACGGTGGATGCCGCCGGGCGCGTGAGTTCACGCATCGTGCTGCTGAAGGGCGTGGACGAGCGGGGTTTCCGCTTCTACACCAATTACGAAAGCGACAAGGGCGCCCAGCTCGAGGCCCACGGCCAGGTCGCGTTGTGCTTCCACTGGAAGCTGCTGCGCCAGGGTATCCAGGTGCGCATCGAGGGCCTTGCGCGCAAGGTGGTAGCGGAGGAATCCGATGCCTATTTCGCCACGCGACCACGCGCCAGCCAGATCGGCGCCTGGGCCTCGCTGCAGTCGCAGACGCTGCCCGATCGCGACACGTTCGAACAGCGCTACGAGCGTTACGAAAAAGAATTCGAAGGCCGCGATGTGACGCGCCCACCGCATTGGGGCGGCTTCGTGATCGAGCCGGACATGGTCGAGTTCTGGTATGGCGCCGAGTACCGCCTGCACGAACGCGTGCGCTGGAGCCGCCACGGCCAGACCTGGACCAGCCGCCTGCTCTATCCTTGAACAGCATCCGCCATCCGGAGACCTGAAGCATGCGTGCAGCGCCCGCCGGTCACGTCGTCCAGAATGGCTTTACCGTGCATACGCGCGGCCGTGGCTTCACCGAGATCACCGACAAGATCGGCGATGTCGTCGCGGCCAGTGGCGTGCATACCGGCATGGCGAACATCTTCAGCCTGCACACGAGTTGCTCGCTGCTTATCAGCGAAAACGCGGACCCGACGGTTCGCGACGACCTGGAACGCTGGCTGAGCCGCGCGGTGCCCGACGGCGATGCGATTTTCCGCCATGACGAGGAAGGCCCCGACGACATGCCAGCGCATGTCCGCGCCATCCTCACCGGCGTGAGCCTGGTCGTGCCCGTGCACGGCGGCAAGCTGCAGCTGGGCACGTGGCAGGGCATTTATCTTTGGGAACACCGGCTTGATCCGCACCAGCGCAAGCTCACGGTGACCGTGCTGGGACATTGAACGCGTGACCGACGTACCGACATCCGACCACTACCCGCAACGCATCGTCTGCCTCACCGAAGAACCCACCGAGGTGTTGTACGCGCTCGGTGAGGAACATCGCATCGTGGGCATCTCCGGCTTCACCGTGCGGCCTGCGCGGGCACGCAAGGAGAAGCCGAAAGTATCGGCGTTCACCAGCGCGAAGATCGATGAGATCCTCAAACTGCGGCCGGACTTCGTCATCGGCTTTTCCGACATCCAGGCCGACATTGCACGCGAGCTGATCAAGGCGGGCGTGGAGGTCTGGATCAGCAACCATCGCAGCGTCGACGGCATCCTCTCGTACATTCGCCGCCTTGGTGCCATGGTGGGAGCGGCGGAGAAAGCGGAGGCCTACGCGCAACGTGCCGAGCAACACATCGCTGATATCCAGGCCGCCGCAGCGCGTTTCCGCCATCGCCCGAAGGTCTATTTCGAGGAATGGGACGAGCCGTTGATCACCGGCATCCGCTGGGTGGCGGAGTTGGTCCGCATCGCAGGCGGCGACGATGTGTTTCCGCAGATGGCGAGTGAGTCGCTGGCCAAGCACCGCATTCTTGCCGACCCGGGGGAGGTCGTGCAGCAAGCGCCGGACATCATTCTGGGCTCGTGGTGCGGCAAACGGTTCCGGCCGGAAAAAGTGGCGGCGCGCGATGGTTGGGGTGCGATTCCCGCTGTGCGGCAC
>NZ_DASRZX010000005.1:0-53913 GCF_035685885.1 Dyella sp.
TGGTAGCGGGGGCAGGATTCGAACCTGCGACCTTCGGGTTATGAGCCCGACGAGCTGCCAGACTGCTCCACCCCGCATCAGAGTCCAGAAATATTAGCGAGATGGCCGATTTCTTGCAAGCCTTTTCGCGAAATTATTTCAATTCAACCGTGCCGATCACGCATGACGGACAGATCCGCCACGCGGTTCATCAGCCAACAAACACACGCTGACACCAGCCGAACAACGGGCCCCAGGCAAGGCCTAGCACCAGCAGCGCGAGCACGTTCAACGACAGCACCAGACGGACAGAAATATCGCCCTGCAGGCGGATTTCGGTGCCTTCCACCGGCTTGTCGAAGTACATCACCTTGACCACGCGCAAGTAATAGTAAAGGCCAATGATGGCAAACACGGCGCCGACGAGGGCCAGCCACAGGAAGCCGGCGTGGATCGCGGCCTGCAGCACCAGCAGCTTGGCGAAGAAGCCGAACAGCGGCGGCACGCCGGCCAGCGAAAACATCACCAGCATCATCAGGAACGCAGCCCAGGGCGAGCGCTGGTTGAGGCCCTTGAGGTCGTCGATCTCCTCGCACTCAAAGCCTGCGCGGGCCAGGGCGAGAATCACGCCGAAGGCCGCCGCACTCATCAGGGCATAGCTGATGGCGTAGAACAGCGACGCGGCAAAACCCTCGGGGGTGGGATTGACCAGGCCCAACAGCAGGTAGCCCATGTGCGAGATGGTCGAGTACGCAAGCAGGCGCTTGAGGTTGCTCTGCACGATGGCGACGATGTTGCCGATGGCCAGCGAAACCACCGCCAGGCAGGCCAGCATCATCTGCCAGTGCTGGGACATCTCACCCAGACCCGAATCCAGCAGGCGATAGGCCATGCCAAACGCCGCCAGCTTGGGGGCCGAGCCGATGAAGATGGTTACCGCTGTCGGCGAGCCCTGGTAAACGTCCGGAATCCACATGTGGAACGGCGCGGCACCCAGCTTGAAACCGATACCCACGATCATGAAGATCAGGCCGAACACCAGCAGGTGCGGCATGCCGGTATGGGTGGCGGCCGTGTGCAGGTGCGCCAGATCCAGCGTGCCGGTGGCACCGTAGACCATCGACATGCCGTACAGCAGCATGCCCGAGGCGAGCGCACCCAGCACGAAGTACTTGATCGCCGCTTCCGATGACAGGCGCGAATCGCGGTTCAACGCCACCAGCGCATACGAGGACAGCGTCAGCTGTTCAAGACCGAGGTACACGGTGATCAGGTTGCCGGCCGAAACCAGCAGCATGATGCCGATCACCGCAAAAATGGTCAGCGTGTAGAACTCACCGACGAACAGCTTGCGGTCGATCAGGTAGGGCTTGGCGTAGACGAACACCAGCGCCGTGCTGAGCAAGGCAAACACCTTGAGCACTTCGGACACGCCGTCGCGCACGAACATGCCGGAGAACGCGGTGACAGGCTGGCTGGGCTGGCCTTCCACAACGAGGTAGATGCCCACCAGCAGCACCGCGATCGACAGCCAGTGCAGCATCGGGCGCTGCTCGGCTTTCATGAAGGCATCCAGCAACAGCAGCAAGCACGCCGCCGCCACCAGATACAGCTCCGGCAACAGGATCAGAAGGTCATTGAAATTCGGCATGATCAGTCAGTCCTGCTTAGATCTTGTGGTTGCCAAGCTGCGTGACCAGCTGCGAGACCGAGGTATCCATCAGCTGCACCAGCGGATGCGGCCAGACGCCCAGCATCAGCACCGCAGCGGCGAACGCGCCGAGAACAAACCATTCACGGCCATTGATGTCCTTCATCTCGGCCACGTGCGGATTGGTGATGTCGCCCCACAGCACGCGCTTGACCATGTATAGCGTGTAAGCCGCGCCGATGATCAGGGTGAAGGCGGCGAAGAACGCGATCCATGCATTGGCCTGGAAGCTGGCCAGGATCACCTGGAATTCGCCCACGAAACCGCTGGTTCCCGGCAGGCCGCTGTTCGCCATCGCAAACAGCACGTAGAAGAAGCCGAACCACGGCATCACGTTGATGACGCCGCCGTAATCCTTGATCTGTCGTGTGTGCATGCGGTCATACAGCACGCCGATGCACGAGAACATCGCGCCCGACACGAAGCCGTGCGAAATCATCTGCACCATGGCGCCCTGCATGCCCAGCTTGGCGGCATCCACGTTGCCGGCCCCGCGCACCAGCATGAAGGCGATGAAGATACCCAGGGTGACGAAGCCCATGTGCGCCACGGACGAATACGCCACCAGCTTCTTCATGTCTTCCTGCACCAGCGCGATGTAGCCGATGTAGACCACCGCGATCAGGCTCAGTCCGATCACCACCCAGGCATAGGCCTCGGAGGCATCGGGAACGATCGGCAGCGAGAAGCGCAGGAAACCGTAGCCACCGATCTTCAGCATCACCGCGGCCAGCACCACCGAACCGCCGGTCGGCGCCTCGACGTGGGCGTCCGGCAACCAGGTGTGCACCG
Organism: Dyella sp.; assembly: GCF_035685885.1. Classification (GTDB taxonomy): domain Bacteria; phylum Pseudomonadota; class Gammaproteobacteria; order Xanthomonadales; family Rhodanobacteraceae; genus Dyella. The sequence continues at coordinate 2,483 of NZ_DASRZX010000005.1, forward strand.
GCACCATCGGCACCTTCACCGCGAAGGCGATGAGGAAGGCGAAGAACAGCCAGGTCTGCTCCTTCATACTCAAAGGCAGTGCGGCCAGCGTGGCCAGGTCGAACGAGCCGGCCTTCAGGTACAGGTAGATCAGGCCCACCAGCATGAAGATGGAGCCGAAGAACGTGTAGATGAAGAACTTCAGCGTGGCATACACGCGACGCGGGCCACCCCAGACACCGATGAGGATGAACATCGGGATCAGCATGGCTTCAAAGAACACGTAGAACAGCAACGCGTCGGTGGCGCAGAACACGCCGATCATCAGGCCTTCGAGCACCAGCATGGCGGCCATGTACTGGTGCGGATTGACCTGGATGACGTCCCAGGCACCCACGATGACCAGAATGCCCACGAAGGTGGTCAGCAGGATCAGGGCAATCGAGATGCCATCCACGGCCAGTGCGTAATGCACGTTGAGGCCGGCGATCCAGAGGTGGTCTTCTACCATCTGCTTGGCGGCATCGGCCGAGTTGTACTGCGGCAGCAGGTAGAGGCTCACCGCGAAGGTGGCGATGGCCACCAGCAACGAGATCCAGCGCGCGGCGTTGGGCCGGCTGGATCCGGCGAGCAGCACGGGGATGGCTCCCAGGATGGGAAGCCAGATCAGCAGGCTGAGCAAATGATTGAACATGGAGCAGGTTCCCTTATTGCCCGACCAGCCAATACCCGCCGAGCAGCAGGATAAGGCCGAGAATCATCGCGAAGGCGTAGTGATAGAGATAACCGGATTGCAGGCGGCGCATGCCACCGGCGATGCGATCCACCAGACCCGCCGAACCATCGACCAGCACGCCGTCGATCACCGCCGCGTCACCGCCCTTCCACAGGGCCCGACCCAGCGCCATGCCACCACGGGCGAAGACGATGTAGTACACCGCATCGAACCAGTATTTGTGGTTCAGCAGGTTGTAGATCGGCTTGAGCGCGGTCTTGATGCGATCGGCCACGGACGGGTTGAACAGGTAGATGTAGGTCTGGATGGCGAACGCAGCGGCCACCAGCCAGAACGGCAGCTGGGTGAAGCCGTGTAGGGCCATCGATGCCGCACCGTGGAATTCCTTGCCGATCTCGCCGAGGACGTTGTTCGCCTCGTTGACGTGGATCGCACCGCCAAACCAATCGCCGAACAGCATCGGCTGGATCGCGAAGAAGCCAACGAGCAGCGACGGAATCGCCAGCAGCACCAACGGCAGCGTGACCACCCACGGCGTCTCATGCGGCGTCTCGTGCATGATGCCCGCCTCGTGATGGCCGTGGTGGTCCTTGTGCTCCACGTGATGGCCGTGGCCATGATCGTGGACCACCGTGAAGCGCTCCTTGCCGTGGAAGGTCAGGTACATCTGGCGGAACGTGTACAGCGCCGTCACAAAGGCACCGGCCATCACACAGAAGTAGGCGTAACCCGAGCCCCAGCGATGCGACTCGCCCACGGCCTCGATGATCGCGTCCTTCGAATAGAAGCCCGCGAAGAACGGCACGCCGCACAACGCCAGTGAGCCGATCCACATGGTGATCCAGGTGATCGGCATGTACTTGCGCAGGCCGCCCATGTAGCGCATGTCCTGCTCATGGTGCATGGCGATGATCACCGAACCCGCACCGAGGAACAGCAGCGCCTTGAAGAAGGCATGGGTCATCAGGTGGAACACGGCGCCGGAGTAAGCCGACACACCCAGTGCCACCGTCATGTAGCCCAGCTGCGACAGCGTGGAATACGCCACCACGCGCTTGATGTCGTTCTGCACGATGCCGATCAGGCCGGTGAACAGCGCGCCGGTGGCGCCGATGAGCATCACGAAGCTCAGCGCGGTCTCCGACAGCTCGAAGATCGGCGACATGCGCGCGACCATGAAGATGCCGGCGGTCACCATCGTCGCGGCGTGGATCAGAGCTGAGATCGGGGTCGGGCCCTCCATCGAGTCCGGCAACCACACATGCAGCGGCACCTGGGCCGATTTGCCCATGGCACCGATGAACAACAGGATGCAGATCACCGTCGCGGCATCCCAGTGGGTGTTCTGCGTGATCTGCAGGGTCTTGCCCACCAGGGTCGGCGCGGCCGTGAACGCCGTGGCGTAGTCCAGCGTGCCCAGGAAATACAGCACGCCCGCGATGCCAAGCAGGAAGCCGAAGTCGCCGACGCGGTTGACCAGGAAGGCCTTAAGGTTGGCGAAGATCGCCGTCGGGCGCTTGTACCAGAAGCCGATCAGCAGGTACGACACCAGGCCCACCGCTTCCCAGCCGAAGAACAGTTGCATGAAGTTGTTGCTCATCACGAGCATCAACATCGAGAAGGTGAACAGCGAGATGTAGCTGAAGAAGCGCTGGTAGCCCGGGTCCTCATGCATGTAGCCGATGGTGTAGATGTGCACCAGCAGCGACACGAAAGTGACCACCACCATCATCATGGCGGTGAGGCGATCGACCAGGAAGCCCACGTGGGCGTTGTACTTGCCGATCTCGAACCAGGTGTAGATGTTCTGGTTGTAGACCGGGGCACCGCCGGCGGTGAGCTGGTACAGCACGTAGAACGACAGGCCGCAGGCAATCGCCACGCCGAGGATGGTCGCGGTGTGCGAGCCGGCGCGGCCGATGATGCGACCGAGGAAGCCCGCCAGCAGGCAGCCGACGAGCGGCGCCAGAGCGATGGTCAGCAAAATGGAGGTAGACAGTTCCATCGGCTCAGCCCTTCATGCTGTCGATTTCGGCGACATTGATGGTGCTGCGGTTGCGGAACAGCAGGACCAGGATCGCCAGGCCGATGGCGGTTTCCGCCGCGGCCACGGTGAGGATGAAGAACACGAACACCTGCCCCGCCACGTCGCCCAGGAAGCGGGAGAAGGCCACGAAGTTGATGTTGACGGCGAGCAGCATGAGCTCAATCGACATCAGCAGCACGATCACGTTCTTGCGGTTGATGAAGAGGCTGGCCAGGGCGATGCTGAAGAGCACCGCGCCGAGCACGATGAAATGGGCGAGCGTGATCATGGGGTGGTCTCCTTGCCCGCTTCCGGCTGGGGCGCGGCGGGCACTTCCGCCGCCATCTTCACCACGCGGATGCGGCTGGTTGCCTTGACGCGAACCTGCTGCGAGGCCTGCTGGTGACGCACGCCGGTGCGATGACGCAGGGTCAGCACCACGGCAGCGACAACGCCCACGGTCAGGATCAGCGCGGCGATCTCGAACGGCAGCAGGAACTGGGTGTACAGCGCATGGCCCAGCCACTCAGTGTTGGACATGCCCGCCACGGTGGCCGGGTTCGCACCCATTACCGCCTCATGCATGGCGCGCACGCCGATCAGTCCGAGCATTTCGCCCAGCATGATCAAAGCCACGATGATGCCCACCGGCAGGAACTTGATGAAGCCTTCCCGGACATTTTCCTTGTCGATGTCCAGCATCATCACCACGAACAGGAACAGCACCATCACCGCGCCCACGTAGACCACGATGAGGGCAATGGCGAGGAACTCCGCTTCGGCCAGCAGCCAGATGCAGGCCGTGCTGAAGAAGGTGAGCACCAGCGACAGCACGGCATGCACCGTGTTGCGCAGGGTGATCACGCCCAACGCTGCCACCACGGTCACCGTGGCGAATGCGTAGAAGCAGACGAGTTGGAACACAGAAGGATCGATCACAGTAGTGTCCTCAACGGTACGCGGCATCTTGGGCGCGAGCCGCGGCGATGTCCGCTTCGAAGCGGTCGCCGATGGCCAGCAGCTGCGGCTTGGTCACCACGTTCTCGCCACGCTGCTCGAAGTGGTATTCATGGATGTGCGTCTCGACGATCGAGTCGACCGGGCAGCTCTCTTCGCAGAAGCCGCAGAAGATGCACTTGAACAGGTCGATGTCGTAGCGCGTGGTGCGGCGCTGGCCGTCGCTTTCGCGCGGTGCCGAATCGATGGTGATGGCAAGCGCCGGGCACACTGCCTCGCACAGCTTGCATGCAATGCAGCGCTCTTCGCCGTTGGCGTAGCGACGCAACGCATGCAGACCACGGAAGCGATTGGACTTGGGGATGTGCTCCATCGGGTAGCGCATCGTGTACTTCGGGCTGAACATGTAGCGCATGGTCAGGGCCATGCCCTTGAACAGCTCGATGAGCAGCAGGCTCTTGAAATAGTGAGTAACGCGGGACATGGTTCTCTTCAGCCTCCCGTGCCGACGGTGACCCAGCCGAAGTACTTCATGCAGCCGGCGACGAGGACCCAGACGATGGTGATGGGGATGAACACCTTCCAGCCCAGACGCATGATCTGGTCATAGCGGTAGCGCGGGAAGCTGGCGCGGAACCACAGGAAGAGGAATGCGAAGAAGAACACCTTGGCAAACAGCCACAGGATGCTGGCGTGTCCCAGGAAACCCCACGAGGCCGGCAGCGGCGACAGCCAGCCGCCCATGAACAGGATCGGGGCCAGGAAGCTGATCAGGATCATGTTGGCGTATTCGGCCAGGAAGAACAGCGCGAAGGCAGAGCCCGAATATTCCACGTGGAAACCGGCGACGATTTCCGACTCGCCTTCCGCCACGTCGAACGGCGCGCGATTGGTTTCCGCCACGCCCGCGATGAAGTAGATGATGAAGACCGGCAGCAGCGGCCACATGAACCAGTCGCCGATGCCCTTGCTGCCCGCCTGGGCATGCACGATGTCGGTGAGGTTCAGCGACCCCGCCAGCACCAGCACGCAGACCAGGCACAGGCCCATCGCCAGTTCGTAGGAGATGACCTGCGCGGCCGAACGCATGGCACCGAGCAGTGCGTAACGCGAATTGGACGCCCAGCCGGCGAGGATGATGCCGTACACACCCAGCGAGGTCATCGCCAGCAGGTAGAGCACGCCGGCGTTGATGTTGGCCAGCACCATCTGGTCGTTGAACGGGATCACCGCCCACGCGGCCAGCGCCGGCACCAGCGCCAGCATCGGCGCGAGGTAGTACAGGACCTTGTTTGCGCTGGTCGGAAGGATCACTTCCTTGAGCAGAAGCTTGACCACGTCCGCGAAGGCCTGCAGCAGGCCGAAGGGACCGATCTTGTTGGGCCCCATGCGCACGTGCATCCAGCCGATGACCTTGCGCTCCCACCACACATACATGGCCACCGCGATCACCAGCGGCAGGACGATGCACAGGATGTAGACGATTGGCCAGATGATCTGGTTGAGGATCTGTTCGCCCATGTGCTTTACGCCTTGCTCAGGGTGAGGGCCGCGCCGTACGGCGGCAGCGTGACAGTGTCGTCGTGCGCGGCTTCGATCCAGGCGGCGCCATCGGGCACGCTCGCATCGATCACCAGCGGAAGCACCGCATGCGCGATGCGGACCGAGGCACCCTCGCCCAAGCCCAGGCGCTGTGCTTCGTCAGCGTTCACGCGTACCGCCGGTGCGCGGTTCAGCGGATGCTTGCTGAGCGCCGTGGCGCGGCGAAGCACGGCGTCGGTGCGATAGATCGGCCAAGTGGCGAGGCGCGTCAGGCCCGAAGCCGACGGACGCGATGCCAGCTCGGCGCGCGACTGATGGCCACGATCGCTGATGCCTTCGCGCAAACCGGCGAGATCATCGAACTCGAAACCTGCCACCTTGAGCACGCCGCCCAGTGCACGCAGCACCTTCCAGCCCGGACGCGCTTCGCCTGGCGCCCTGGAACCGGCCGCCACGCTCTGGGCGAGACCATCGACGTTCACCAGCGTGCCATCGTTTTCCGGCAGCAGCGCGATCGGCAGGATCACGTTGGCCACCTCGCGCAGCGCGGGGCTGGCGTAAGCGGAGAACGCCACGACCTGCTGGGCGCCCTTGAGCGCATCGAGCAGCGCGGCACCGTCTGCAAAGTCCTGCGGCTCGACGCCGTACAGCACGTAAGCCTTGCGCGACTGGGTCAGCATGGCCTGAGCATCGAGGCCGCCATTGCCCGGCAGCACACCGACCTTGGCCAAGCCCACGGCATTCGCGCCCACCGGCAGCTCGTTGTAGGCCGCACCGGTGGCTTCCGCGATGAAGCGGGCCACGGCACGCAACCACGACGCCTGCGGATGGGTAACTGCCGCCTCGCCAAGGATGACGACGGCGCTGCCGCTCTTCATCGCGGCGATCGCGTCCTTGTCACCCTGGTCGGACGAGGCACCGTCGATGGCCGAAGCCAGCGCGGACGGTGCGCTAGCACCGCTTTCGACGGCCGCCCTGGCCAGCGACAGCAGCGCATCGATCAGCGCCTGCGGCGCCACGATGGCTTCGCCGGCCAGCGCATAGTTGAAGTTGAAGCTCGCCGGATTGACGGCGTAGACCTTGGCGCCCTTCTTCACCGCCTGATGAATGCGATGATTGAGCAGCGGCATCTCGTGACGCAGGTCCGAGCCTACCAGCAGCGCAGCCTTGACCTTGTCCAGCTCGGCCACCGGCTTGGCGAACGCCACCGCAGCGGCATTGTCGGCGAAATCGAGCTGGCGCACGCGATGGTCGACGTGGGCGCTGCCCAGTCCACGGGCCAGGCGCACCAGCAGGTCGCCTTCCTCGTTGGTGGTAGCCGGATGCACCAGCACGCCCAGGTCGCTGCCCGGCACCGCCTTCAGCGATTCCACGGCCGCACCCAGCGCGTCTTCCCAAGTGGTGGTCTGCCACTGGCCGTTGCGCTTCACCTGCGGCGCATTTACGCGATCGGCGGCGTAAAGACCCTGGTGGCTGTAGCGGTCGCGGTCGGACAGCCAGCACTCGTTGATCGATTCGTTGTCGCGCGGCACCGTGCGCAGTACTTCCCCGCGGCGCGTGTGCAGCCACAGGTTGGAGCCCAGTGCATCGTGGTAGGCGACGGACGGCTTGGCGATCAGCTCCCAGGCGCGCGCCTGGTACTGGAACGGCTTGTTGGTCAGCGCGCCGACCGGGCAGACGTCGATGATGTTGCCCGACAGCTCCGTCTCGATCGTCTTGCCGATATACGTGCCGATCTGCAGGTTGTCGCCACGGCTCATGCCGCCCAGCTCGTAGGTACCGGCGATTTCGCTGGTGAAGCGCACGCAGCGCGTGCACTGGATGCAGCGGGTCATCTCGGTGGCGACCAGTGGGCCGAGGTTTTCGTCCGCGATGGTGCGCTTGCGCTCGGTGTAACGCGACACGCTGCGGCCGTAGCCCAGCGCGACGTCCTGCAGCTCGCACTCGCCACCCTGATCGCAGATCGGGCAATCCAGCGGGTGGTTGATCAGCAGGAATTCCATGACGTCCTTCTGATACTTCAGGGCGACGTCGGTGCGGGTCTTCACCTTCATGCCTTCGGCCACCGGGGTGGCGCAGGCCGGCTGCGGCTTGGGCATGGGCTTGCCGCCCATCTCCACTTCCACCAGGCACATGCGGCAGTTGGCGGCGATGGGAAGCTTGCGGTGATAGCAGAAACGCGGAATCGACACGCCAATGGCGTCGGCCGCTTCGATGATCATGGCGCCCTTGCGGATCTGCGTGGGCTTGCCATCGACCTCGATGTTCACGAGGTCGAGATTTGGCGTGGCGGGCTGCGCACTCATGCGGCGGCTCCAAGCTTGTCGTCGACGATGGAGCGACCGTTGACGATGTAGTACTCGAATTCATCCCAGAACTGGCGCAGGAAGCCCTGCACCGGCCACGCCGCGGCTTCGCCGAATGCGCAGATGGTGTGGCCTTCGATCTGGCCGGCAATGGCCTTGAGGCGATGCAGGTCTTCCATGGTGCCCTGGCCGTCCACGATGCGGGTCAGCACGCGGTGCATCCAGCCGGTGCCTTCGCGGCACGGGGTGCACTGGCCGCAGGATTCCTTGTGGAAGAACTGCGAGATGCGGCGGGTGAAGCGGACCGTGCAGACGGTGTCGTCGAGCACCACGATGGCGCCCGAGCCAAGACCGGTCTTGAGGTCACGCAGGGTGTCGTAGTCGAACGGCAAGCCCTTCAGCTGCTCGGCGCGCAGCACTGGCATGGACACGCCACCCGGAATCGCGCCCTTCAGCGTGCGGCCCGGACGCAGGCCGCCGGCCATCTCCAGTAGTTCGTCGAAGGTGGTGCCCAGCGGCACTTCGAAATTGCCGCCCTTCTGCACGCAACCGGAGACCGAGAAGATCTTCGGACCACCGTTCTTGGTCTTGCTCTGCGCCAGGAACCAGTCGGCGCCCTTGCGCAGGATGGCCGGCACCGAGGCATAGGTTTCGGTGTTGTTGATGGTGCTGGGCTTGCCGTACAGGCCGAAGTTGGCCGGGAACGGCGGCTTGAAGCGCGGTTGGCCCTTCTTGCCTTCCAGCGACTCCATCAGCGCGGTTTCTTCGCCGCAGATGTAGGCACCGGCGCCGAGTGCGCCATAGATGTCCACATCGAGGCCGGTGCCCTGGATGTTCTTGCCGAGCAAACCGGCGGCATACGCTTCCTTGAGCGCCTCTTCGAAGTGCTCGAACGGTTCGTGATGGAACTCGCCACGCAGGTAGTTGTAGGCAACCGTCGAGCCGGTGCAATAGCACGCGATCGCCATGCCCTCGATCACCGCATGCGGGTTGAAGCGCAGGATGTCGCGGTCCTTGCAGGTGCCCGGCTCGGACTCGTCCGAGTTGCAGAGAATGTACTTCTGCATGTTGCCCTTGGGCATGAAGGACCACTTCAGGCCGGTCGGGAAGCCAGCGCCGCCTCGGCCGCGCAGGTTGCTCTTCTTGATCTCCTCGATCAGAGCGTTCGGATCGGGCTTCTCGGCGAGGATTTTCTTCCACGCTTCATAACCACCGACCTGGGTGTAGCTGTCCATCGCCCACGGCTTGTCGAAATGCAGCGTGGTGTAGACGACCTGGTGTTCCTGGGGTGCGGGTCCGTAAGCCATTGCGCCCTGCCCTTACTTGAGACCGTCGAGAATCTCGTCGATCTTCTGGATCGACAGACGCTCGTGGTAGTGACCATTGACGGTCATCGCCGGCGCGCTGGCGCAGGCGGCGATGCATTCTTCTTCGCGCTTCAGATACACGCGGCCATCGGCGGTGCTTTCGCCGAGCTTGATGCCAAGCTTCTTCTCGGCGTGTGCCACCAGTTCGTCGGCGCCATTGAGCCAGCACGAGACATTGGTGCAGATGGCGACGTTGTTGCGCCCGACGGGCTTGGTTTCCAGCATCGAGTAGAAGCTGGCAACCTCGTAGGCCCACACGGCGGGCAGCTCGAGGTACTTGGCGACGGCGGTGATCAGTTCATCGGTGAGGAAGCCCTGGTTCTGCTCCTGCGCGGCAAACAGCGCCTGGATCAGCGCCGAACGCTTGCGATCCGCAGGGAAACGGGCAACCCACTCCTCGATGTGATGACGAGTGTGTTCGTTGAGTACGACAAGCGGGTCGACGTTCTTGACCTGCTCGTAATTTCCGGTGGCTTTCATGTGTGCTTATCCTCCGGGCTCAGCGATCGACTTCGCCGAACACGAGGTCATAGGTACCGATCATCGCCACCACGTCAGCCAGCATGTGGCCGCGCACGAAGGCGTCCATCGAGGACAGGTGGGCAAACCCAGGCGCACGCAAGTGCACGCGGAACGGCTTGTTGGCACCGTCGGACACCAGGTAGCAGCCGAACTCGCCCTTCGGCGCTTCGACGGCGGCGTAGGTCTCGCCCGCAGGCACGCCATAGCCTTCCGTGAAGAGCTTGAAGTGATGGATCAGCGCTTCCATGTCCTCCTTCATGTCTTCGCGATGAGGCGGCGCGACTTTGAAGTTCTGGACGATGACCGGGCCGGGGTTGGCCTTCAGCCACTTCACGCACTGCTGGATGATGCGGTTGGACTGGCGCATCTCTTCGACGCGCACCAGGTAACGGTCGTAGCAGTCGCCGCCCGATGCCACCGGGATGTCGAAATCCATCTCGGCGTATTTGGCGTATGGCTGCTTCTTGCGCAGATCCCACTCGATGCCCGAGCCGCGCAGCATCACACCGGTCAGGCCCCAGGCCTGCGCCATTTCCGGCGAAATCACGCCGATGCCGACGGTGCGCTGCTTCCAGATGCGGTTGTTGGTGAGCAGTTCCTCGTACTCGTCCACCTTCGACGGGAAGTCGTTGGCGAACGCCTCGATGAAGTCGAGCATGGAACCTTCGCGCCAGCTGTTGAGGCGCTTGAGGTCCTTGCCCTTGTGCCAGGGCGACTCGCGGTACTGCGACATGTGTTCGGGCAGGTCACGGTAGACGCCGCCCGGGCGGTAGTAGGTCGCGTGCATGCGCGCGCCCGATACGGCCTCATAGACGTCCATCAGTTCCTCGCGTTCGCGGAACGCGTACAGGAACACCGCCATCGCGCCCAGGTCGAGCGCGTTGGAGCCGATCCACATGAGGTGGTTCAGGATGCGGGTGATCTCGTCGAACATGGTGCGGATGTACTGAGCGCGTTCCGGCACCTCGATACCCATCAGGGACTCGATGGCGCGCACGTAGGCGTGCTCGTTGCACATCATCGACACGTAGTCGAGACGATCCATGTAGCCGATCGACTGGTTGAATGGCTTGGATTCGGCCAGCTTCTCGGTGCCGCGGTGGAGCAGGCCCACGTGCGGATCGGCGCGGACGATCGTTTCGCCGTCCATCTCCAGCACCAGGCGCAACACGCCGTGCGCAGCCGGATGCTGCGGGCCGAAGTTCATGGTGTAGTTGCGGATCTCTTGCATGATCAGTTGTTCCGCCAGTTGTCGGCCGCTTCGGCCTTGGCCTGCAGCAGGTCGGCGTCGTCACGGATGACGCGCGGCACCAGCACGCGCGGCTCGATCGACACGGGTTCGTAAACCACGCGCTTCTGCTCGGGGTCGTAGCGCACTTCGACGTTGCCGATCAGCGGGAAGTCCTTGCGGAACGGATGGCCCACAAAGCCGTAGTCGGTGAGGATGCGGCGCAGGTCGGGATGGCCTTCGTACACGATGCCGAACAGGTCGAACGATTCGCGCTCGAACCAGTTCACGCCCGGCCAGATGCCGGTGAGCGACGGCACCATCGGCAGCGTGTCGTCTTCGCAGAACACGCGCAGGCGCAGGCGCTGGTTGTTTTCCAGCGACAGCAGGTGCACCACGGACGCGAAGCGGCGCTTCTGCATCTCGGGACGCGGACGGTCGGACCACTTGAAGCGACCCATCGCCTCGCCTTCCACACCACGCGAGAAGCCGGTGCCGGACACGGTTTCGGTATCCCACTCGGTCTGGCCGTAGCCCAGGTAATCGATGCCGCACACGTCGATCGGCAGACGGAAACGGAACGGGGCTTCGTCACGCAGCGCGGTGGCCACCGCGAGCAGGTCGACGGCGGCCACTTCGGCGGTGACTTCATTGCGGACGACGCTGACTTTCAGCGTGTCGCCGAATCGCGCGGAAAGGCGCTCGACCAGCGAGTTCGATCGGGTATCAGTCATGCTCAGCTGCGCCTTTGTCAGGAACGCGCGATGGTGTTGGTGCGGCGGATCTTCTTTTGCAACTGCAGGATGCCGTGGATCAGGGCTTCAGCCGTCGGCGGGCAGCCCGGCACGTAGATGTCCACCGGCACGATGCGATCGCAACCGCGCACCACGGAATAGGAGTAGTGGTAATAGCCGCCGCCGTTGGCGCAGCTGCCCATCGAGATGACCCACTTGGGGTCCGGCATCTGGTCGTAGACCTTGCGCAACGCCGGGGCCATCTTGTTGACCAGGGTACCGGCCACAATCATCACGTCGGACTGACGCGGACTCGGGCGGAAGATCACGCCGTAGCGGTCCAGGTCCAGGCGCGCGGCGCCGGCGTGCATCATTTCCACGGCGCAGCAGGCCAGACCGAAGGTCATCGGCCACATCGAGCCGGTGCGCGCCCAGTTCATCAAAGCATCGACGCTGGTGGTGGCAAAGCCGCGCTGCATGACCGGGTTGTCCTCGGCCGGACGCAGGATGTCGTCCACCAGGTTCAACGGCTGCGGGTTGTGCATCACCCGATCAAGGGACGAGATCACTCCCATTCCAGTGCTCCCTTCTTCCATACGTAAGCGAAACCAATGACCAAGAGCAGCAGGAACGTCGCCATTTCCACCAGCGCGATGATGCCGATCTTCTGGAACACCACCGCCCACGGAAACAGGAAAGCGATTTCCAGGTCGAAGATGATGAAGAGGATCGCCAGCAGGTAGTAGCGCACGTCAAAGCGCATCCGGGCGTCTTCGAAGGCTTCGAAGCCGCACTCGTACGGCGCGAGCTTCTCTGCATCGGGACGACGCGGTCCGGCCAGCAGGCCAATGGCGAGCAGCACCACGCCCAGGCCGGCGGCGACGCCGATGAACAACAGGATGGGCCAATATTCGGCAAGCACGGTGAAACGTACCTCCGCGCCTTCAATGGCGCATCAGTGACCGTCGGGGGAAACGGTCCGGAACTGGGTTCGGCAGGCCGGAGAAGGCCATGGGCTATGCGCCACGTCCACGTGCATTTGCAGCCGCGGGCGTCCGACTTTCCACGATCTGAATCGGGAATCGCGACATTGTAACAGCGCGCCTAACAACAACAAGCCTTGGCGGGTATCGGGAACGCGATCCTCGCGCGGCACCGAGCGCCTCGCGGCGAGCAGCTTGCCGGGTCGATACGACCAAGGTCTACATGGTGAGCGTGGGGCGCTCGGACGAGGTCATGCCAGCCAACAGGTTCTCGATGCGGGTACGGGCCACTTCACCGTCGGTGGACTCATTGAACTGCACACCGATACCAGCCGTGCGATTGCCCTGCGCACCCACCGGAGTGACCCAGACGACCTTGCCGGCGACCGACAGGCGCTCACCCTCGTCGGTGAGGTTGATCAGCAACACGACTTCATCACCCAGTGCATAACGCTGGGCCGTGGGGGCGAACAGGCCACCGTTCTTGAGATAAGGCATGTAGGCGTTGTACAGCGCCGCCGTGTCCTTGATCTTCAACGAAATAATGCCCTGACGGGCAGCGATGGCCGGATTCATGATTGCTCCTGCAAACCCCTGCGGGGTCGACGACCCCATGAGCCGCATCGTAGCGACCCGCGTGACCCAGCGACAAGCGACGCGTCGACGGAATGTGACGGAACGTGCGGGCTAGAGCTCGCACCATCCCCAACGGTCGAAGATCCAGGGGGACGCGAGATTCATATAGAGCTTGGCGAAACGCGGGCCAGGCGCCTCCCCGTCGAGGGCGTGCAAGACGACTCTTGCCTGCCCGTCGAGCGCAACGGGAGCCTCGCCCCACGGCCAGCTGCGCGCGCCCCGACCATCAACCAGCATGAGATGCAGCCAGCGATGGAGGCCTGATGGTGGCGTCCAGGGCAGGACAAGCGCCTGCCCCTCCGAGGCCGGGGCACGCACCTGCAGATAGCGCTCGGAGCGATCCGCCAGGCGACGCATGCGCTTTCCGCTGAGGGCCATCTGGCTTCGATGGCACGCGAGGGCAGCCAGCTTGTTGGCATGCAGGCCTACGGACGAATCGAGCTTGATCCGGCCTGTCACGCTGCCTTCACGGCCGTGGACCAGGTAGGCGAGCAGCTCCGGGGCCGGTCCGCCCCAACGGGCAAGCGCCTGCCTGACCAGCACATGGGACGCGCCGTGGTCCGGGTGACGATCGCCCAACGCAGGCATGGCCACGAGATTGGGCTGGAACTCATCCAGGCTCGCGCTGATCGCCGAAACAGCCGAAGGAAGGTCTCCGCGCAGCAGGTCGGTGATCCCCATGTCCGGCCAACCGAGTGCATGCAAGGAGGCAGGCTCGACGCCCAGCTGGGCCAACGCCTGGGTGACTTCGGTCCGCCGCCGCTCGCCCCAGCGACGTCGATCCTCCGCACCAATGCGCAGCCGTCGCTCCATCCAGCGTTGCGGCCATGGATTGTTGTCGCCGTTGGTGAGCAGCAGGATGCGCACTTCGCCACCGAACTGTCTCACCTGCTGGATAAGCTCGCCCGTGGCGATCGATTCGTCGTCCGGATGCGGCGACACCACCAGCAGGCGGGTCTTGGCGCTGAGGCTGAAGGCCATATCAGTCGCCCTGCCTTGGCGTGGCCATCGGACGCCACCCACGCTCGAACGCCTGGCGCCATACCAGGGCTACCGGCACGCCCGCCGCTGCCCTCAATTGGTGAACACCGCGATCAAGCTGCCAGTGGTCGGCAGCCGGCGCACCGTCGACGCTGCCGCTCAGCCGACGGAAGCCATCGGTGAGCACGTAGTCGCCAGGCAGGGCGACGTCAATCGTCTGCTCGGCAGCGGAGGTGGGAAACATGTGGCCCGCCACCCAGACATCACGACCTGCCGGCACGTAATTGAGCATGACGAAGCGCGCGCTTGCGTAGGGCAAGCGGCGCAGCACCACCAGCATGGTCCGGTGGTCGATCAGCTCTTCGGCAATGGTGTCGGTCATCAGTCCTTTGCGCAGCCGCCGCATGGCCAGGCTTTCCAGCACAGGGTAGTAGGGACGCATGCGGAAAATGGTATCGCCCTTGGGATCCATCACTGTGTCGGATTCGTCGGTGTAGCGAAGCACCAGCGACAATTCGGCCCGCTGCGCCGCCAACTCGTCCTGCCACGGCGGCGCGTAGGCGATCACGGAGCCGACCTCGGCCACCAACACCAGCAGCACGAGGCCTCCACGCATGTGCGGCCGCGATCCCAGCCACTGCCATTGCGATGCCCAGCCACCCAGTGCCAGCACGATGGTGGGAAGCACCGGCAGGAAATCCTGCTTGGTCACCAGCGGCCACACGAACCAGATCAGCAACAGGTACACGCCGCCCTGCACGGCGAGGAACACGGTCCAGTCAAATTCCCCCAGTGATCGTCGCCGCACTTCCCGTATGGCCAGCAAGACCGCGCCAGCACCCAGCAGCAGGAACCAAAGCAGCTGCTGAGCAGCGTGGCGCTTGTTGGCTCCGCCCATGTTGTAAAGCGCCAGGCCGTACCACGCCTCCTCCAGCACGCCATGCAGCGCAAGCCACGCCGTGAAGGCAACCGGCACCAGCAGCAACCCGACCATGGCGGCCAGCCAGCAGCGAAAGCTGGCCTTTGGCGCTCCTTCCGGCAGCAGCAATCGAAGCACGGCTACGGTGAGCAGCGTCGTGGCGAGCAGGACCAGCGTCTTCTGCGATACCGCCAGGGCGCACCCCACCAGCAGTCCCGCCATGAAAAAGCGCCAGGCCCTGGGCGGAACACCCACCACGAATGCCAGCCCGGCCAGCCATAGCGCCATCCACATATCGTCGGTGCGGAACTGTCCACTCACGATGAAAAAGCGGGGGAACAATCCGGCGACGAGCATCACCACCAGGGCAATGCGCCAGCCATAGAGACGTCGGGCCATCAGGCCGGTCGCCCCCAAGGCCACGGCGTACCAGAACTGCATCGCAAGCCGCAGCCAGGTGAGCACATCGGCGCGATTGTCGAGCCAGCGCAGCAGCGGCGAATGCAGCCAGCCGAACAGTGGGCCATGGTTGTCGAAGACGTCGCGATAGGGCAGCAGCCCCTGCGTCCATGCCCACGACACATGCGCGTGCTGGGCCTCATCGGAATTGAGGGTGTACGCGTTGAGCCATGCCAGTCGAAGGACCAGCAAGAGCAAAAGGGAAATCCAGGGCCAAAGGGGAAAGCGATGCTGCAACGGGGACTTCATGCCGGAAAGCCTAAGGCAGCAGCCCTGTCATCGGGCTTTCCCGCAGATGGCGGCCATATGACGGACGCCGGCCTCCGTCAGTGCCAGCGCGAAAGCAATTCCAGCAGCAGCAGGTCGCCTCGCAGCGGCCCACGCAGGGATTCGCGCGTGCGGTTGACGGACATGTACCACTGGTCAAGCGCCTCGGCATCCAGTTGGCTGGCCAGCGGACCCGTCCCCGTCGCGGCGCGTCCCTTCACTTCGTCCGCCACTGCCTGCGCCGCAAACCAGAGACGCTGCCCGGGTTCGTTGTCGAGCCAGCGCTTCGCCACTTCCATCGCCTCGCCGCGGCCGGCGGCCAGCGCGCCGAGATCCTTGCGCACCTCCTGTCGCCGGGCCAGTGCGCCCTCTTCGGACCACTGACGGGCCAGACCCGGATTGCCACCCGCTGCCTCGAGTGCTGCCGCCGCATCCTTCACGCCATGCTGCTGCAGCCACGACAACGCCACATCATGCGACGGCAAGTGGAACTCGATGCGCTGGCAGCGGCTGCGGATCGTCTGCGGCAGACGCCATGGCGCATCGGCCACCAGCAGCAGCAAAGTCTGTGACGAAGGTTCTTCCAGCGTCTTGAGCAGCGCATTCGCCGCGGCGGCATTCATGGCGTCTGCGGGATCGATGCAGACTACCTGCCACCCACCGAACTGGCTGGCCATGGCGAGGCGCGCGGAAAGCTCGCGAATCTGGTCGACCACGATTTCGCTGCGCTGCACGCCATCCTTGCGCAAGCCAAAACTCAGCACGGCGTAGTCAGGATGCGTGCCGGCCACGAACAACAGGCAACTACGGCACTGGCCGCAAGGCTCGCCGTCACGCGGCTGCTGGCAGAGTAGACCCTGCGCGAAGCGGTGCATGAACTCGCGCTTGCCCAAACCGGCCGGGCCACACAACAGCAATGCATGCGGCATGGCATCGCGTGCGCGCCGCGCCTGCAGGCGCGACCAGTGCTCCTCTTGCCAGGGCATCACGCTCACGCGCTCACCTCAAACAGATGGCGCGTGGCATCGATGGCCGCCGCCAGCACTCCGGCCGGCGTGAGGCTGGCATCGATGATGCGGAAACGCTGCGGCTGCTCGTGCGCACGTTCACGATAAGCGGCGCGGACGCGCTCGAAAAAGGCATCGGCCTCGCTCTCGATACGGTCCGCATCGCCACGCCCTGCGGCGCGCGCGCGTCCGGTCGCCACGGGCAGATCGAGCAACAAGGTCAGGTCCGGCCTGAGATCGTTGGTCGCCCACTGCTCCAATGTGGCAATGCGCTCCATCGGCACGCCACGGCCACCGCCCTGATAGGCGTAGCTGGCATCCGTGAAACGATCGCACAGCACCCACGCTCCCGAAGACAGGGCCGGCTCGATGCATTCGCGCACCAGCTGCGCGCGTGACGCGAACATCAGCAACAGCTCCGATTCGGCGCACATGTCCCCGCGCTTGGGATCCAGCACGATAGCGCGCACCGATTCGCCCAGCGGCGTGCCGCCCGGTTCACGCGTCTGCACGAGCGGCACGCCCTGTCCGACCAGATGCTTGTGCAGACCGGCGAGCAAGGTGCTCTTGCCGGCGCCTTCGCCGCCTTCGAGCGTGATGAATTTGCCGCGTTGGGTCATTGGCAGCGCTTCAGTTGATAACAGGCTACGTTGTGATTGTGCTCGTCCAGCGTGCTGGAGAACACGTGCGAACCATCGCCCCGCGAAACGAAGTAAAGCTCGGTGCCCGCTGCCGGATGCAGCGCCGCCTCGATGGCTGGCCTGCCGGGCATCGCGATCGGCGTCGGCGGCAGGCCTGGGCGCGTGTACGTATTGTAAGCGGTGTCGGTGGTCAGGTCGCTCTTGTGGATGTTGCCGGCATAGCTTCCGCCCATGCCGTAGATCACCGTGGGATCGGTCTGCAGCAGCATGTGGGTCTGCAGTCGGCGCACGAAGACACCCGCGATGCGAGCGCGTTCGTCGGCACGCCCGGTTTCCTTCTCGACGATGGAGGCGAGAATCAGGGCGTCATACGACGTGGCCAGCGGCAGGTCCTTGTCCCGCTGCGCCCACAGCGTGTCCAGCATCTTCGCCATGGCCACGTGGGCGCGACGCAGGATGTCGAGATCGCTGTCGCCTTTCACGTAGGCGTAGGTCTCGGGCAGGAAGCGGCCCTCCGGCATTTCGCCGGGCGCACCGAGCTTCGCCATGAGCTGGGCATCATCCAGGCTGGCGCCGTCCTGGCGCAATTTGTCGGCCTTGGCCAGCGCCTGGCGCAGATCGTGAAAACTCCAGCCGTCGACTATGGTGAAGTTGCGCTGCAGGACCTTGCCCGCCGCCATGTTGAGCAGCAGGTCACGCGGCGTCATGCCGGCACCCAACGCATACTCGCCGGCATGCAGGCGTCCCGCCACGCGCAGTTGCTCCGCCAGCACGCGCCAGTACAGCGGGCCGGTCGTGGTGACATGCTGCTCGCGCAACATGCCGACGACGTCGCGCAAATTGCTTCCCTTGCCTACGTCGATGCTCGGCGTCTGCACGGAAACGGCGAGCGGGGTGCGCACGAAGCGCTGATAGTCGATCCAGCCGTAAGCCACGGAACCGGCCACGGCCAACAGCACCAGCACGGCAAGCGCACGCCAGAACGCCCGCCCACGCATCTTCATTCGGTTCATGCCTGCTCCATCGGGAAACCCAGTCCGCGCCAGTGCTGTTGCAAGGCGCGGGTGACCGGGCCGGGAACATACAACGTATCGCCCACGGCCTGAACCGGCAGGATGCCCCGAACGCTGGAACTGAGGAAGACCTCACTGGCCTGGCGCAGGTGCGAAGGACTCATCTCGACCAGCTGGGTGCCCGGCCTGGTCGTGATCACCTCGGCGCGCGCCACGCCGGCCACGCCACAACGATCAAGCGACGGGGTCACGAGCACGCCATCGATCACGGCAAACAGATTGGCCATCGTCGCGGAGATGACATGGCCATCCAGATCGAGCACCACGCCATCCGCAATATCCGGATCGCTCCACTCGGCACGCGCCATCACCTGCTCCAGACGATTCAAGTGCTTCATGCCCGCAAGCAGCGGCTGAGGCGCCCAGCGCGTTTCGCACCAGCGCATGCGAATGCCCTGCACGTAGACGTCCGGCGAGATGCTCGGCATGTCGAATGCGGCTACCACTCGCGTGCCCACGGGCGATGCAGGCGGCGCATACCCGCGTTGTCCGATGCCGCGGGTGAGAGTCAGCCGAACCACGGCATCATCCATGTCTTGCGTAACAGCCGCGGCCTCCTCCCACAGTTGGGCCGCATCGGGCGCCGGCATGCGAAGCCGTGCGCTGCTGTCCTGCAGACGCTGCATGTGGCGTGCCCACAACGGCGCGCGGCCACCCACGAAACGAATCGTTTCGAACAGGCCGTCGCCATAGGAAAACCCGCGGTCGGCCACGGAGACCATGTCGCCGGGCATGCCATCGACCAGCACGCGCGCGACCGGCATCAGCCTGGCACTCCCAGCGCCCGCAACAATCCGCGCGCCTTGGCGCGCGTCTCGTCCAATTCCTTGTCGGCCACGGAATCGGCCACGATGCCGGCACCCGCGCGCAAGGTGATGTCCGCACCCGCCAACGTGAAAGTGCGGATCAGGATGTTGAGATCGAGATCGCCGTTGCGGTCGAGGTAACCTAGCGCACCGGTATAAGCACCGCGCGGAGCATCCTCCAGCGCGGCGATGATCTCCATGCAGCGCACCTTGGGGCAGCCGGTGATGGTGCCACCGGGAAACGTGGCGGCGATGACCTGCCCCGGCGTCACGTCGGGCCGCACGGTGCCACGGACATTGGAGACAATGTGATGAACGTGCGCGTAGCTCTCCACCACCATCAGCTCGTCCACCTCGACCGTGCCGGGCACGCAGACGCGTCCCAGGTCGTTGCGCTCCAGATCGATCAGCATCACGTGCTCGGCGCGCTCCTTGGGATGCGTGCTCAACTCGCGAATGCGTTCGATCTCATCATCATCTGGTGTGCGCGGACGCGTGCCGGCAATCGGCCGCGTCTGCGCAAGGCCGTTGCGCACTTCCACCAATCGCTCCGGCGAGGAGCTGACCACAGCCCACTCCGGCTGCTGCAGCAGGCCGGCGAACGGTGCCGGATTGGCTTTCTTCAATGCCGCGTAGACGGACGCGGGCGATGGCGGCGACGCGTAATGCGCGTGCCACGCCCGGGACAGGTTGACCTGGAAGATGTCGCCGGCATGCAGGTGATCATGGATGCGTTCGACGCCGTCGAGAAACAGCGCAGGTTGATCTTCACCGCAGCTTTCCGGTGCCGGCAGTGGCGGAATGGCTGCCTCCACGCGCAAGTCCGCTTCCATCGCATCGAGCAAGGCTTCGCACCCTTGCTCGGCTACCAGTACGGTGCAGTCGCGCGCATGATCGACCACGATGGCTGCCGGGCAACGCAGCGCCAATGCCACCGGCAGGTGTTCCGTCGGACGCAGACGCAGACGCGGCTCGATTTCGCCGGCCAGCTCGTAGGCCAGTAGCAACAGCCAGCCGCCATGGAATGGCAAGGCATCGCCGCCCTCGCGTGCTACGCGTTCGGCGCACCACGAGGCGTCGAGCGCATCGAGAAAATGCCGCTCGCTGCGTTCGCCGTTCCGATCAGTCAACCGGCCATCGGCGTGCAGGGTGAGTTGATCCTGCGGGAATGCGAACAGGATGTCGTAGCGCGCCTGCGGCGTGCCATGCGTGACGCTCTGCAGCAGGCCCGGATAGCGCTCCGGAAATGCAGCGGCCGGCGCGAGGAGATCGCGCCGGCCGTGCAAGGTCCGCTTGTGGAACGTGGGATGCTCGGAGCCATTCAACACGGGTGTCACCGTTTATGTTTGCCCACGGATGTGTGTTGCGTCAGCGAAGGCAGGCTGGCTGCGTGTCGAGTTGGCGCGGAGCGCAGCTGTGGGCAAACAGAAGCGGCCCTTCGGATGATGGCCAGCTCCGACCCAGGCCGCGGTGCACGGCTTGCCCAGGCCACCAGCCTGCGCTGCGCCGCGCACCACACTCTGCACGCGGGCTGATCATCATGCCACCCGTGTTGAATGGCTCCGAGCGTGCCTTGTCACGCCACTCAAACGCGACGGAATGCCAACGTACCGTTGGTGCCGCCGAAACCAAACGAATTGGAGATGACGGTGTCGAGCTTGGCCTCGCGCGCGGTGTGCGGCACGAAGTCGAGGTCGCAGCCTTCACTCGGCTCGTCCAGGTTGATGGTGGGCGGCAGCACCTGGTCGCGCAGGGCCAGGATAGTGAAGATTGCTTCCACGCCACCCGCCGCGCCGAGCAGATGTCCGGTGACCGACTTGGTCGAGCTCATCGCCAGCTTGTAGGCGTGATCGCCGAACACGCGCTTGGCGGCCAGCACTTCACCCAGGTCGCCCAGCGGCGTCGAGGTGCCGTGCGCGTTGACGTACTGCACGTCGGTCGGGTTGAGGCCAGCATCCTTCAGCGCGCTGTCCATGCAGCGACCCGCGCCTTCGCCACCTTCGCTGGGAGCGGTGATGTGGAAGGCGTCGCCGCTCATGCCGAAGCCGACCAGCTCGGCGTAGATCTTCGCGCCACGCGCCTTGGCGTGCTCGTACTCTTCCAGCACCAGCACGCCGGCGCCGTCGGACAACACGAAACCGTCGCGGTCCTTGTCCCACGGACGGCTGGCCTTGGTCGGCTCGTCGTTGCGGGTGGACATGGCCTTGGCCGAGCAGAAGCCCGCCATCGCCGTGCCGGTGGTGGCGAATTCGGCGCCGCCGGCGATCATCACGTCGGCATCGCCGTACTGGATCATGCGCGCGGCCAGGCCGATGTTGTGCGTGCCGGTGGTGCAGGCCGTGACGCAGGCGATGTTCGGGCCCTTCAGGCCGTACATGATCGACAGGTGGCCCGAGACCATGTTGATGATCGACGAAGGCACGAAGAACGGGGACACGCGGCGCGGCCCCTTGTCGTGCAGCTCGATCGAAGTGTGTTCGATGGTATGCAGGCCGCCGATGCCGGCCGCCACTGCCACGCCGATGCGCGGCGCGTTCGCTTCCGTCACTTCCAGGCCGGAATCGCGCAGGGCTTGCGTGCCCGCGGCAATGCCGTAGTGGATGAACGGATCCATCTTCTTGATTTCTTTCGGCGCAATCCATTGCGCGGGATCGAAGTCACGGACCTGACCGGCGATGCGCGTGGCATACGCGGTCGCGTCGAAATGGGTAACCTGCCCGATGCCGCTCACGCCCTTGAGGATGTTGTCCCAGGCGGTAGCGATATCGTTGCCGACCGGCGAGATGATGCCGAGGCCGGTTACAACCACACGTCGTTTGCTCATAACTCATCTTCCCTCGTGTTTCCGTGGCGGCCGGGTGTCAAAGGCCATTCCGCTGGTTGCGGCCACGTCATCCGGGCCGTACCTGTGCAGTCGCGCACCATACGGGATCGGACGTTGCAAATTGCAGAAACGAAAACTGCGCCAATGTGGCGCAGCTTCCGATATCGCCGGAGGGCAAGCGCATCGTGAAAATGCGCCGGCCACAACAGGGCGATTACTCCTTGGTGTGGGCCTTGATGTAATCGACAGCCTGCTGCACCGTGGTGATCTTCTCGGCCTCTTCGTCCGGAATCTCGGTCTCGAACTCTTCCTCGAGAGCCATGACCAGCTCGACGGTGTCCAGCGAATCAGCGCCCAGATCGTCCACGAACGAAGCGTTCGCCGTGACTTCATCCTCCTTCACGCCCAGCTGCTCGATGACGATTTTCTTGACGCGCTCTTCGATGGTGCTCATGTTGCCAATACCTCCCAAGGAGTAGTTACCTGTCACGCCGGCATGGGGCCGGCATATGGCCGGCGGATTGTAGTGGCTAAGCCAGAAGGCCGCCATGTCCACCGACGATGGTGAAACGCAGGCCACGGGACCGGCGTGAAAGAAGCAATTGTCGCCTAAAACAGGATTGCGTGCGACAACTCCTTGTTAAACCGGCCCGTGCCGGCGTACCGGGCGCCCGCCCAGAGCGGGCCGAGCAGACGTCCAGTCGTTTGAAACAATGCAGGAGGCGACGGCACTTGCCGCCGCTTCCTCACGCCTTACGGCATGTACATGCCGCCGTTGACGTGCAGCGTTTCGCCCGTGATGTAGGACGCCGCCGGGGACGCCAGGAAGGCCACGGCCTTGGCGATATCGCCGGCTTCACCGAGACGGCCCAGCGCGATCTGGCCCAGCAGGGCCTGCTTGGATTCTTCCGGCAGGGCACGCGTCATGTCGGTGTCAATGAAGCCCGGCGCCACGACGTTGACGGTGATGCCGCGCGAACCGATCTCACGGGCCAGCGATTTGGAAAACGCAATGATGCCGGCCTTGGCGGCCGCATAGTTCGCCTGCCCGGGATTACCGGTGAGGCCGATCACCGAAGCGATCGAAATGATGCGGCCCTTGCGCGCCTTCATCATGCCGCGCATCACTGCCTTGGACGTGCGATACACCGATGTGAGGTTGGTATCGAGGATGGCCTGCCAGTCGTCTTCGGGCATGCGCATCAGCAGCTGGTCACGGGTGATGCCTGCGTTGTTGACCAGGATCGATACCGGACCAAATGCCTTGGTGATGTCGCCGATCAGCGTATCGACAGCGCCGCTGTCGGTCACGTTGAGCAAGCGACCGTGGCCGCCATGCGGAGCCAGGCGCTCGCCGATCGCGGCCGCGCCGCTCTCGCTGGTGGCCGTACCGATGACGGTGGCGCCGAGCGACGCCAGTTCGTCGGCGATCGCGGCACCGATGCCGCGGCTTGCGCCGGTGACGAGGGCGATCTCACCTTGCAGTGTCTTGCTCATCTGTCATTTCCCTTTGGATGGCTGGACGTCGATCCGTCCAGCCGCATGAGTCGTGATGAAGGGTTCAGGCCCACTCGGCGCGAGCGGCATCGATGTCGGCGGGCGTGCCGATGGCACGCGCCTCGACGGACTTGTCGATGCGCTTGATGAGGCCCGCCAGCACCTTGCCCGGACCTGCTTCAGCGGTGCGCGTGGCGCCACCAGCAACGAGTGCCTGCACGCATTCCGTCCAGCGCACCGGCAGGTACAACTGGCGCTGCAGCGCCCCGCGGATATCTTCGATCGTGGCGTAGCTGCGCGCCTCGGCGTTCTGGATCACCGGGATCGACGGCAGCTGCCATTGAATGGATGCCATGCGCTCGCCCAGGCGATCGGAGGCTTCGCGCATCAGCGCACAGTGCGAAGGCACGGAAACAGCGAGTTTGATCGCCTTCTTCACGCCCTGCTCCGCCAGCTTGGCGAGCGCACGATCCACGGCTTCGGCGTTGCCGGCGATGACCAGCTGACCCGGCGAATTGAAGTTCGCCGGGGAGACCACCTGGCCCTGCGCGACCTCTTCGCAAACGGCCGCGATCTGTGCGTCGTCGCCACCCAGGATGGCCGCCATCGCACCCACGCCCGGCGGTACGGCCGCCTGCATCAGGCGACCGCGCTCGGCCACCAGGGCCGCCGCGTCATGCAGCGAGAGCGCATTGGCGCAGACTAGTGCGCTGTACTCGCCCAGGCTGTGGCCGGAAAGTTGCGCCGGCTGTGCGCCGCCGAGCTTCTGCCATACGCGCCACACCGCGACACTGGCAGCCAGCAGCGCCGGCTGGGTGTTCTCGGTGCGGTTGAGGTCTTCCTCGGGACCGTGCTGGCTCAGCGCCCACAGGTCGACACCCGCGCCCTGCGATGCTTCGTCGAAGGTGGCCTTCACTTCAGGATGGGCAGCGGCCAACTCGGCCAGCATGCCGACGGATTGCGAACCCTGGCCCGGGAAAACGAAAGCGAGGTTGGCGGCGGTCTGGGTCATGGAGCGAGGCTTTTCCGAAAACGAAAAACGGAATGGTGCCAGCATTGGCCGCCATACGCAGCTGTATTTGGGTCGAGATGGGCTGTCGGACCGACTTTTCGGACTCCCGAAACCCGCCCTCGGGCCTGCGCCGGAACGACGGGCAAAAAAATGCCGCCTTGCGGGCGGCATTTTTCATACGGCGATGAGAGATCAGTAACGCAGCAACGCCGACGCCCAGGTGAAACCACCGCCAAACGCCTCCAGCAGCAGGTTCTGGCCGCGCTTGACCATGCCTGAGCGTACCGCGTGATCCAGCGCCAGCGGCACCGAACCGGACGAGGTATTGGCGTGCTCCTGCACGGTGACGACCACCTGCTCCATCGGCATGTTCAGACGCTTGGCGGTGGCCTCGATGATGCGCAGGTTGGCCTGGTGCGGGATCAGCCAGTCGATTTGCGAAGCTTCCATGCCGGCGGCCTGCAGGGTTTCGTCGACCAGCGAGTCCAGCGTTTTCACGGCAACCTTGAACACCTCGCGGCCGGACATATTGATGCGCACGCCGTGATTGGGCTCATCGGTGAAGCCGGCGGACACACCCACCGGGTTGTACAGCAAGTGCTTGAAACCGCCGTCGGCATGCAGCAGCGTGGCATAGATGCCCGGCTCTTCCGAGGCTTCCAGCACCACGGCGCCCGCGCCATCGCCGAACAACACGCAGGTTTCGCGCT
This sequence comes from Dyella sp., assembly GCF_035685885.1. GTDB lineage: Bacteria > Pseudomonadota > Gammaproteobacteria > Xanthomonadales > Rhodanobacteraceae > Dyella. Next base: position 27,695 of record NZ_DASRZX010000005.1, read on the forward strand.
CGTTCCAGTCGATCATGCGGGTGAGTGTTTCCGCGCCGATTACCAGCACCTTCTTGGACTGGCCGCTGCGGATGAACTTGTCCGCCACGCCCAGCGCGTAGACGAAGCCCGAGCACGCGGCATTGACGTCGAACGCGGCACAGCCGTTGGCACCCAGGCGGTGCTGCACGAGGCAGGCGGTGGACGGGAAGATGATGTCCGGCGTGGTGGTGCCCAGCACGATCAGGTCGATCTCGGATGCCTTGATGCCGGCGGCTTCGAGCGCGCGCTGTGCGGCCTCCGTCGCGAGATCGCCCGTGGTCTGGCCTTCTGCGGCGATATGGCGGCGCTGGATGCCGGTGCGGGTGCGAATCCATTCGTCACTGGTTTCGACGATCTTCTCGAGATCGGCATTGGTCACCACGCGCTCGGGCAGCGCGCTGCCGGTACCGGTGATGCGGGCGTAGATCTGGGCCATTAACTTTCCATGCGACGAGTTGCAACGAAGGGGCAACGCATGAAGCTGCGGCCCGGTATCAACCCGTCAACGTTACGTGGGTGATCGCATAAACGCAAAGCGGCGCGAAATCGCGCCGCCATGCGGAACCGTATCCCTTGGGGGAACGATTAATCCTCTTCGACCACCGAGGTATTGGTGTCGATGACCTTCTTGCCGCGGTAGTAGCCATCCTTCGTGACGTGGTGGCGCAGATGCACCTCGCCACTGGTCGGATCGGTGGCCAGCTGCACGGTCTTGAGCGCATCGTGCGAACGACGCATGCCGCGGGTGGACGGGGTCTTGCGGCTCTTGGCAACGGCCATGGCGAATCTCCAGCTGAATCAACGTTTCTTGAGTTCGCGCAGAACCGCGAACGGGTTATCGGAACGCCCTTCACCCGAGGAGGATTCCTCAGGCCCGGGGCCTATTACTTCTTCAGGCAGTGCGCCGTCCGGATTGACCGGGACCAGCGGCAGCGCCAACAACAATTCGTCTTCGATCACATCCGCCAGGTTCAACCTGCCGTCGTCAGCGACGAGCAACGGTTCAAAACCCGGCGGCAGCGCCGATTCCTCACGCTCGGAACGGATCAGCCCAAGCTGGCTGTCCACCGTCACCGGCAGCACGAACGGCTCCAGGGTGCGTTGGCAGGTCAGCGTGAGCGGGGCCTGGACGCGAACGGCGATGTATGCCGTACCGAACTCGTCACGACCAAAATCCAGCTCGTATTGCGCTGTTCCTTCCGTACCGGCCAAGGCCCCGCCGAGCCGCGACAAGGCGGCAATGGGCAGTACCCCCTGGAACGAACGCCGCGCCGAGACCATGCGCCAAGCGTCCACGGACTCTGGCAGTGTCACGGACATAGACATGAAATCTTAGGATTACAACACGTTGAAGTCAACGGTTTGGCTGCATCTGGCTGCCTGGGATTGGCTATTTTGCCTGAATGCTTCCGGTACGGCAGACTGCGGAGCATCCCATTCCAGTGAATCGGCCCACTTCGTGAATTCCTTCCTGCTACTCGGACTGGTGACCGTGGTGGTGCTCGCCCTGATCGGTGGCGCCCTGGTCTGGCGCCGGCGCACCGACCGGCGGACTGGCAGCCTGCACCGGTTGCTGGAGCTGGCCGACCGCCTGGAAATGGATCTCAAGACCTGCCGAGCCGGCCTTCAGCAGGCCCACGCCGTGATGTCGCTCAACCCCGACCTGCCCGCCAGCGGTGAACAGGAGGCGCGCCATGCGATCGATGCCGGCCTCCGCTCATTGCTGCAGCAACGCATCTGGATTCGCGACGAAGCGCCGCGCGCGAGCCAGGAACAGCTGGACAGCGCGGTCAGCGCCATGAAGGGCACGCGCGACAAGCTGCGTCCTCTGTTGATTGCCCTGGACCGTGCCCAGCACGACCTGGACAGCGCGATGCGCGAGCATCTGCGCCGGGAACACGACGCTTGAACCTGCCCACGCTCGTGCTCGGCTCCACGTCGCGCTACCGGGCCGAACTGCTGCGGCGGATTCTGCCTTCGTTCGAACAACGCTCGCCTGGCACGGACGAAAGCCCCCTGCCGCACGAATTGCCTCGGGACCGGGCGCTGCGCCTCGCCGTCGCCAAGGCTTGGGCCGCTGCGGAAGGGCTGGAAGATGCCCTGGTGATCGGTTCTGACCAGGTGGCGGAACTTGAAGGGACGGTGCTCGACAAGCCGGGAACGATCGAAACGGCACGGACCCAACTCATGGCGAGTTCCGGACGCGATGTGCATTTCCATACCGCGCTGTGCCTGCATGACACGCGCACCGGGCAGGATCGGGTGCACGTGGATCACACGCTCGTGCGCTTCCGCAGCCTGGGAAACGACGAGATTTCCCGTTATGTCGAGCGCGAGATGCCGCTCGACTGCGCCGGCAGTTTCAAATGCGAAGGCCTCGGCATCGGCCTGTTCGAGCGCATCGACAATGAAGATCCCAGCGCCCTGATCGGCTTGCCGCTGATTGCGCTCGCCAGAATGCTCCGCGAAGCGGGCGTCCCTGTTCCCTAGTCTTTCGCTACACCGTTTTCCGCCGCACTTGCGTTGCGCCACGGCAGGCAACCATCGTCGGCAACCGCCATGACAGGAAGCGCCTCCGGAACCTCGCCCGCATAAAACGCCATCCGTCGACGTCCCTCGAACAGGTCCAGGCGCTGCAGCGCCTGCGGCTGCGCCACGCGACTGCACAGCGTCCGCAGCCATGCAGGGCGCTCATGCACGCGCAGGGCTTTTTCATCGACGACAAGCAACATTGCCTCGCCACCATGCAGGCGCCGCAACGATGTTTCGTCGCGTTGCCAGATGGCGAGCTGTGGCGCGCGCCCATGCTTCATGTTGAGCGGATTGTCGAGGGAGAAGACGGGCACGCTGCCGCCGAGCTGGAAATCCAGTTCCGCGGCCAGCATGAAATTGTCCGCCACCAGCACACGTGGCTGTTGCGCCAGCCAGCCACGCGCCACATCGGCGCTTTCCTTCCATCCGACGAAACGCGCGGGGAACGCTTTCACACCTGCGAGCACGCCCGCGCCTTGCTCATGCGCCGCCATGCCCAAATACAACAGCCCGCCCATCTGCCCCAACACCGCCAAGCCGAAGGCAGCCACCAGCCAGGCTTTTCGCCACGGAGGATGCTCGCGCAGCCACACCGGCAAAGCGGCGAGCAAAGGCAGGTATCCGGGCAACGGCCAATGCGCGCGAAAACGCAGATCGTCCGCGAACAGGCCGAGCACGAAATAGAAGACGAGGAAGCACAGCGACACCACGCTGATCACGTCCCATGGTGCTCGCGCCCTGCGTCGCCAGCTCTGCCAGGCAGCCCACAGCAACAGGAGATAAAGCAGGGGCGTGCAGGCGATGGCCTGTTCCAGCGGCTGTACCAGCGCATCGGCATGGAAGCGCCACGGATTGCGCTCGACCAACTGGAACGCCACGCCCGCGCCGCCTTGTTTCCAGTTGGAAACTGCCAGGGGGATCAGGCCGAGCGCGGCGATCGCCATGGCGATCCACAGGCCGCCACGTCGCCACTGCTGGCGCCCTCGCGGCGTCGCCACCAGCAATAGCAGGCCGGCCAGCATCGGCATCGCCGCACGATAGTGCGTCAGCCAGCACACGCCGAGCGACACGCCCAGGCCGAGCCAGTCGCGCATGTGGTTGCCTGCCATCGCGCGGGTCAGCGCCCACAACGCCACCATGATCGCCACGGTCAGCGGAACATCGGGCATGGCCATGACGCCGAGCGTGCCTGACAACGGCAACGCGAGGCACAGCACGCCTGCTTGCCACCCGGCGCGTTCACCGAACAGGTCGCGAGAGAACGCCCGCACCAACCAGGGCAACGCACTGCCGATCAGCAGGAACGGCCAGCGCATCCCCAGCAGGCCATGACCCGCGATGCTTTCGCCGAACCGGATCAGCCAGGCGGTCAGCGGCGGCAAATCGCTGTAACCCCAGGCGAGATGCCGGCTTTCCTGCCAATAGAACGCTTCATCACCGAACGGCGACAGCGTGGCCGCAAGCATGAGCTTGACCAGGAACAGAGTCACGAAACCGGCAAGGAACACGGCTCGCCAGCGTGCGAGGACGGCGGCTACACTGCCTGCGTCACGCATCCAGCCTGCTCCGCAACGCCCTTCCCCATCCGTTGAAGCCCATGTCCGCCATTACTCCGCTGCACGATGAAACGCTGCGCAATCGACTGGAGGCCGCGATGGCCCAGGTCAATCGCGTGCTGCTGGGCAAGCCGCGCCAGGTCAAGCTCGCCTTCACCTGCCTGGTCGCAGGCGGACACCTGTTGCTGGAAGACGTGCCCGGCGTCGGCAAAACCACACTGGCGCATGCGCTGGCTGCCAGCTTCGAACTCGATTTCCAGCGCGTGCAGTTCACCAGCGACCTGCTGCCGTCGGACATTATCGGGGTGAGTGTGTATGAGCGCGAGACGGGCGAATTCCGTTTCCATCCCGGTCCGATCTTTACCGGCCTGCTGCTGGCGGACGAAATCAACCGTGCCACGCCCAAGACGCAGAGCGCCCTGCTGGAATCCATGGCCGAAGGCCAGGTGACGGTGGATGGCCAGACGCATCTGCTGCCGCAACCTTTCTTCGTCGTGGCCACGCAGAATCCGCTCGACCTCGCCGGCACGTTTCCGTTGCCTGATTCGCAGTTGGACCGCTTCATGCTGCGCGTCTCGCTGGACTATCCCGACGCGGCCGCGGAACGCGCACTGCTGACGGGCAGCGACCGCCGCGACCTGCTGGCCCAGCTGTCACCCCAGCTCGACAGCAGCGGCCTGTCGCAACTGGCGCGCCAGGCGCAGGCGGTCACCGCCAGCGGCGCCTTGCTGGACTATCTGCAGGCACTGCTGGCAGCCAGCCGACGTCACGCGGACATCCGCGTGGGCCTGTCGCCTCGTGCCGGCCTCGCCCTGCTCGGCGCAGCTCGCGCATGGGCCTTCCTGAGCGGGCGCCAGCACGTGTTGCCGGAAGACATCCAGGCGCTGTTCGTGCCGCTTGCCGCACATCGCCTGGTCACCACGCGCGGTGCCAGCGGCGACAGCCTCGCGCGCAGCCTGCTGGCCGACGTCGCGGTGGATTGATGCTCGCGACCTATCGTCGCGTCCAGGCCTGGGCCGAAAAACGCCTGCCCGCGCTAACCCGCTACCGGCGGCCCGAAAGCCTGCCCATCACCTTGCATCGGCGTCGCATCTACATTGTGCCGACCGCCTTCGGCATGGCTTTCACCGTGCTGCTGCTGGTGATGCTGGTCGGCTCGCTCAACTACGGCAACAACGCCGCCCTGCTGCTCACCTGCATGCTGGGCTCGGCGTGCACCACCAGCATGCTGATTGCCTTCCGCAGCCTCAATGGCGTGCGCCTTACCGCCATCCGGCAGGGCCACGCGGTGGCCGGCGAACCGATGGTGCTGCAGCTCGTCTTCACCGGCAGCGAACGCGAGCACGCGTCCGTGCACGCGAACATGGAGGCGCAGGAAGAAACCTTTCCCGTGGCCGCACACGGCGAAACGCTGGTCTCGCTGACGCTGGCCACATCGCGACGCGGCTGGCAGCCGTTGCCGCGGATGAAGCTGTGGAGCAACTGGCCGCTGGGGTTGTTCCATGCGTGGAGCTGGCTGCACCCGGACCAGTCGGTACTCGTGTGGCCGCACCCGGAAACCGCAGGGCCGCCGCCGGTCCTGCCGGGTTCGCAGGACATCCGTCACCGGCTGCATCAGGGCGAGGACATTGCCGCGCTGCGCGACTATCGCGCCGGCGACCCGCTGCGCCACATCGCGTGGAAGCACAGCGCCCGCCACGAAAACCTGTTGGTGAAGGACTTCGAGCAGCCCGAATCCCGGGAGGAATGGCGGCTGGACTGGCGAGCGCTGTCCCTGTTGTCGCCTGAGGCGCGCATTTCCCGCCTGGCTCGCTGGCTGGGTGAGGCGGAAGTCGTAGGTCGACCGACCAGCCTGTGGCTGCCCGGCGAAGAAATTGGCCTGGGGCACGGGCGCAGTCATTACGTGCATTGCATGAATGCCTTGGCGCGGCTGCCATGATCCGGCTTCGACTGTTCCGACGCCGCCCGAAGCCGCCGATCGATGCCCGCGCGTTCGACCTGCTGTGCCTCACCGTTGCCGTGGTGCTGGGTACGCATGCCGCCCACCTGCCGCTGTGGCTGACCGCCGCCCTGGCGGCCACGCTCGGTACGCGCTGGTGGCAGCGGCGACGGCACGGAGGCCGCGCGCCCGCCCTGCTCAAACTTCCCCTGGTCGCCCTGCTCTCGGGCGCCGTGGTGTTCCACTACGGCAGCCTGTTCGGGCGTGAGCCTGGCGCGGCGCTGGCCGTGGGATTGCTGGTGCTGAAGTTGCTGGAAACCGAAACCGGGCGTGATGCCCGCGTCGGCGCCGCCTTTGCGTGTTTTGCCCTCATGACAGCGCTGTTGTTCGACCAGGGCATGGTCACGACGGCCCTGGTCGCGCTGGGTCTGCTGCCCGCGCTGGCCACCTTGCGCGCACTGGAACCCGCGCATCCGGCCGCCAGCCTGCCCCGGGAAATGCTGCCGGCACTGGCCCTGCTTGGCGCGTCGCTGCCACTGGCGCTGATGGCCTTCGTGCTGGTCCCTCGCCTGAGCTCGCCGTTGTGGGGCGCGCCGGGCGCTTCCGCAGCCCGCACCGGGCTGGGCGAAGACATGTCGCCCGGCGACTTCACCGACCTGCTGACCGATGACCGTCCCGCCATGCGCGTCAGTTTTGAGGGTGCGTTGCCGCCCCCGGCACAGCGCTATTTCCGCGCGTTCGTCATGTGGAACTACGACGGCCGGCGCTGGAGCCGCCCCAGCGCATTCGGCACGGCCGCCACGATCGAGCACGGCACGGCGCTCGTGCGCTACACCATCAGCCTCGAGGCGAGCGGCCAGCGCGCGTTGCCGGCCCTGGACGTGCCCCTGGACGCGCCGGATCAGGCGACGATCAATGCCGACCACGAGGTGTCGTCCTCGCACCCCGTCAACGAAACCCTGATCTACAGCCTGCGTTCCGCCCCCGTTTATCGCCTCCAGGCCGACCTGGACGAACGTGATCGCCGCCGCGGCCTGCGCCTGCCCGCCGGCTTCAATCCGCGCGCACAGGCGCTGGCCTCGCGCTGGCGCGCACAGTTCGGCGGCGATGATGCGGCGATCGTCCGCGCCGCCTTGAATCTTTTCCACGACGGCGGTTTCAACTACACACTGGCACCGGCGCCCCTGGGGCGCGATGCCGTGGACGATTTCCTGTTCTCCACGCATGAAGGTTTTTGCGAGCACTACGCTTCGGCTTTCACGGTGCTGATGCGCGCCGCCGGCATTCCCGCGCGGGTGGTTACCGGCTACCAGGGCGGCTACTGGAACGAACTGGGCCATTACCTGCTGGTGCGCCAGTCCGACGCGCACGCATGGAGCGAGGTATGGCTGCCCGGCCAGGGCTGGCGCCGCGTGGATCCTACGGCGGCCGTTCGACCTGAACGCGTCAGCCGCGGAGCGGCGGCGACCATGAACGCAGGCGCGGACTGGTCACCCAATGAATGGTGGCTCGGCATGCGCAACCGGTGGGACGTCGTCAACCGCTGGTGGAACCAAGGCGTTATCGGATTCGACGCGTTGCGACAGCACGGAATGCTGACGCCATTCGGCCAGAGCGAAACCGATCCGGGCATGTTGGGATTGCTGCTGGCGGTAGGCGGATCGTTGTTCGCAGCGCTGGGCTTGGCGTGGGCGATGTGGAAACGCCCTGCCGCCGATCCGGCGCGCGCGGCGATGCAGCGCCTGGAACGGCGGTTGGCCGCGGCGGGCGTGGCGCGCCGTCCCAGCGAAGGACCGCAGCACTATTTCAGCCGCGCGGCACGGGCACTCCCCACCCACCGCGTGGAGCTTGACCAACTGATGAGGACTTATCTGGCGCTGCGTTACGCCTACGATGAACCGCCGGCCGACCTGCTGAAGAACTTTCGACGGGCTGCGCGGGACTTTCGGCCGCGTCGCGTGGTCAAATGATATTGAACCGTGGGTGCACCGCATCCACCACACGATGGAGAAAGCGTCATGTCCATGTACAAGCCGTTGATTCTCGCGACCGCCATCACCACGCTGGCCGCCTGCGCAACGGTGCCGCAGCCGTTGCAGGGCACGTTCACCGATATCACGTCCGTCGCCGCCCAGCAGGGTGGCACCGGTGAAGTGCAGGTCCGCTGGGGTGGTCAGATCATCAAGACCGAACCCGGTCCGCAGGAAACCTGCTTCTACATCCTGCAGCGGCCACTCGACGACCAGGCACGACCCAAGGCGTCCACCAGCAACAACGGAACCCAGGGTCGCTTCGTGGCCTGCCGCGCCGGCTTCTACGATCCCGAGGTGTTCACTCGCGACAAGGACATCACGGTAACGGGCGTGCTGCGTGGCACCGTCTCGGAAAAAGTGGGCGAGTACAACTACGCCTATCCGCGAGTCGAAGCCAGCGTGGTCTATCTCTGGCCCGAGCGCGTCATCATGAATTACGGACCGGGCTGGTACGACCCGTTCTGGGGTCCGTACTGGGGACCTTATTGGGGCCCGTACTGGGGCGGCGGTTGGGGGGGCTGGGGCGGTTACTACTCGACGCGCGTGATCGTGCGCCCACCGCCGCGTCCGGCGCCGCACCCGCGCTGATCGAAGGAAAAACGCCGGCTTAGTGCCGGCGTTTTCTTTTGCGCGGAGAGAACCTGCTCAGCCTGCTCGCGTCAGCCCGGCGGCCAGTGCATCTGCCGTCCGCCCAGCAAATGGACGTGCAGGTGGAACACCGTCTGCCCGCCGTGCTCGTTGCAATTGATCACGGTACGGTAGCCCTGCTCCGCGAGGCCCTCGCTGCGTGCGTAGGCAGCGGCCGCCAGCAGCAGCTTGCCGAGCAGTTCCGCATCGGCGGCCTGCGCGGCATCAAGCGTCGCGATCGCTTTCTTCGGCACGAACAGCACGTGCACGGGCGCCTGCGGATTGAGGTCGCGAAAGGCCAGCACGTCGTCGTTCTCGTAGACGATGTCAGCGGGAATTTCGCGCCGGATGATCTTGCCGAAAATGGTATCGCCCATCTGCAGACTCCTTCCGTTCAAACACGCATCAACATGCCCTGCGCACCGGGCGCCACGAGCCTGAAGCCGAATTTTTCGTAGAGCTGGTGCGCCGAACCATCGGCGATGAGGCCAACCATCGTGCGGGCTGGCGCACGGGCCCGTATCTCATCCATCAGCACCTGCATGATGCGGCGGCCCCAACCCTGGCCCTGCCGCGCAGGCGTCACGGCGATATCCACCACCCACAGGAACAGCCCGCCGTCACCGACGACACGGCCCATGCCGATCAATTCACCCTGATCGCGCACGCATACCGAGCACCAGCTGGCGGGCAAGCCAAGCGCGGCGCCCTCCTCGCTCATGGCACTCAGGCCGGCCGCGACCCGCAGTGCGCGGTATTCCCCACTGCCCGGGACTTCGAGGGACAACTGCGCAGCCACGGTCATTCGACCGACTGCCGGCTGCCGAAAGCATGGGCCAGCGTGCCACGGTCCACGTATTCGAGCTCGCCGCCCAGCGGGACGCCGTGCGCCAGGCGCGTGGGTCGCACGTTGGCCGCGCGCGCGAGCTGCGCGAGATAGTGGGCCGTGGCCTCGCCTTCCACGGTGGGGTTGGTCGCGATGATCATCTCCTCGATTTCATCCTCGCCCAGGCGTTCGACCAGCAGATCCAGCCCCAACTCCTTGGGGCCAAGTCCATCGAGTGGCGACAGGCGGCCTAGCAGCACGAAGTACTGGCCGCGATAGCCGGTAGCCTGCTCGATCGCCGCCAGCTCGGTGGGTGATTCCACCACGCACAGCACCTGGCGGTCGCGGCTGCTGCTGGCGCACAACGCGCACACGGGCGTCTCGCTGAAATTGCGGCAGCGCGAGCAATTGCCGATATCACGCATGGCCTGCCCCAGCACCTGCGCCAGACGCAGTCCACGCTCGCGATCGCGCTCCAGAAGATGGAAGGCCATGCGCTGGGCGCTCTTGCCGCCCACACCGGGCAGGCATCGCAGGGCTTCGATGAGGTCGGCGAGGAGTTTGCTCATGTGAGGAGTTCTTCTGTAGGAACGCACCCCGTGCGCGATCGGCCTTCCATACGGTGACGCCAGATCGATCGCGCACAGGGTGCGCCCCTACAGGGAGTCTTAGAACGGCATCTTGAAACCGGGCGGCAGGTTCATGCCCGAGGTGACGCCGCCAAGCTTGTTCTTGCTGACCTCGGCGACCTTGTTCACCGCGTCATTGACCGCGGCGGCGACCAGGTCCTCGGCCATCTCCGGGTCATCGGCGAACAGCTTGCGGTCGATCTGCACGCGACGCACTTCGTGGGCGCCCGTCATCTGTACGGTGACCAGGCCGCCACCCGCGCTGCCGGTGACTTCCAGCTTGGCGATCTCTTCCTGCGCACGCTTCATTTCTTCCTGCATGCGCTGGGCCTGCTGCATCAGCTGACCGATCTGTCCTCTCATGACGTCACTCCGCTATCTCTCAGTTCTCGTAGGGCTTGATCGACTGGGGCACCACGCGCGCGCCGAATTCGCGCTTGAGCGACTGCACCAGCGGATCTTCTTCAATGGATTGTTCGGCTGCCGACTGGGCAGCGTCACGCGCACTGGCGGCGCGGGCGGCCGGCGTCTCCACCGCGGCGCCACGCTCCTCCACAAAACGCAGGCGGACGCGCTCACCCAATGCCTGGCTGATGCGCTCTTCCATCTGGCTCACCATCGGCTCGACGGCCAGATGCATGTGTGCCGGCTGCAGGGCGAGTACCAGCGTCTGTCCATCTCTGTCGCGCAACGCGGCGTTCTGCGCCAGCTGTCCCAGCGGACCGCGCAGGTTGGCGCTCTCGATCAGGCTGTCCCAGTGCGGCAGGCCGCGGGCGTCCCGGGCCACCTCGCGCGCAACAGGCGCCACCGCTGCAGGCGCAGGCGGCGCACTGCGCGGTGTTTCCGCCACGCTGGCCACGTGCATTCGTTCATTCGCCACGGGCGCTGACGCGCGAGACACGGGTGCCGCCGGCGCGCGCGCGGGCGCAGCAGACGTGGGGCGTTCGGCGGGCACACCGCCAGCGTCCGACGGGCGGAAGGCCAGCATGCGCAGCATCGCCATCTCGAACCCGGTGCGGGCGTCCGGCGCCAGCGCGAGATCGCGACGACCAGTGGTGGCGATCTGGTAGTAGAGCTGCACGTCCTCGGGCGCGAACTGCTGTGCCAGCGTCGCAAGCGCACTGTCGCCGGCTTCATCGTCGGGGCGATAACCCGGCACCAGCTGGACCAGCTGAATGCGATGCAGCACGCCGGCAAGATCGTCCAGCACGCCGCCGAAATCCGGCGAGAACGACGCGATGCGCGTGCATTCGGCCATCAGCGATTCACCGTTGCCTTCGACCAGCGCCTGCAGCAGGCCCAGTACCTGTCCGCGCGCCACGCTGCCAAGCATCGCGCGCACGTCGTCCGCGCGCAGCGAGCCGCCGCCATAGGCGATCGCCTGGTCCAACAGCGACAGTCCGTCGCGCAGCGAGCCGTCGGCGCCGCGCGCCAGCTCGGCGATCGCCGCGTCTTCGTAGGAGATGTTTTCCGCGCCCAGGATGTGACGCATCTGGCCGGAGATCTGCTCCGGCAGCAGGCGCTTGAGGTTGAACTTCAGGCAGCGCGACAGCACCGTCACCGGCAGCTTCTGCGGATCGGTGGTGGCAAGCAGGAACTTCACGTGCGGCGGCGGCTCTTCCAGCGTCTTGAGCAAGGCGTTGAAAGCCGGCTTGGAAAGCATGTGCACCTCGTCGACCAGGTACACCTTGAAGCGACCGCGGGCGGGGGCGTACTGCGCGTTCTCGATCACCTCGCGCACGTCGTCCACGCCGGTGTTGCTGGCCGCATCGATCTCAAGCAGGTCCACGAAACGGCCGGCATCGACCGCCGTGCAGACCGCGCACTCGCCACACGGGTCGGCCGATTCACCGCGCTCGCAATTGAGCGACTTGGCGAAGATGCGCGCGATGGTGGTCTTGCCTACGCCGCGCGTGCCGGTGAACAGGTAGGCGTGGTGCATGCGTCCGGTGTCGAGCGCGTTGGTGAGCGCGCGCACGACGTGTTCCTGCCCGACGAGTTCAGCGAACTTGCGGGGGCGCCATTTGCGTGCGAGGACCTGATATGACATTCGAGGCCTGATCTTGGGGCGAAAACCGATTGTGCCAAGTCGATGCCGGCAAGTCAGTAACGATCGCCACAAAGCTGGTCCGGGGCCGAAAAGGCGGCGGCCCTGCCAGCCACACCCCGGCACCCGAATCATTCGCTACCGTTGCTCCCTTCCGGGCCTGGCGGAATTTACGAACTATCGTCGCGGGGGGACCGACAGGGCCACCATAAGGACGTTCTATCGTGCGCCGACCCTAAGGCCGTCGCCCGGTTTCACTCACTGGCGGAGAGGAAGGGATTGCTCGGCTCGTTCCGAGCCTCACCCCTCGCTTTCGCTCGGGGCCAGCCTCCGGCTGTCCAAATTCGCCCTTGGCGAATTTGTCGAACCTGCGGGTTCTCACCCGACCTCTCTATCCGATACTTCCCATTTCAGCGCCAGTCCGCAGACCGTCGCCCGGTTTCACTCACTGGCGGAGAGGGCGGGATTCGAACCCGCGATACGGGGATAAGCCGTATACACACTTTCCAGGCGTGCTCCTTCAACCACTCGGACACCTCTCCGCAATGGTGAAACCTGTCTGCAGGGCATCTGGGCCCGGCAAAGAGGCGAAAGGATACCGGCACCGCGTCATTCGTACAAGATAGGTCCGCCGCGTCTCAGCAAGGGTCATCCGGCATCCGGCCGCAAAGGCGCGGGCGCGAGGAGCGCGATGCGGTCTCCCGCTCGGGCGATGGCGTAGCCACGCGCCTGCAGCGCAGCACCATCCGCCTCGCTGCCATAGTGATAAAGGCGCAGGCGCGGCCGCAGCGATTCGGGATATTCGCGTTCGATGTCCTCGATGCCGGTATGCGACGGGTTGCCGACGAGCCCGCAGTCATGCGCGACCACTTCGCTGCCGCTGGCCACGCGAGCCAGCACTTCGGGAATCGGGCGGGTATCGCCGGTATAGGCGAAACTGCCAGCCAGCGCGACGCCGTACGAGGTTCCCGCCATGTGGTGCCGCGTGCCAAACACGTCGAACCACAGGCCGTCCAGCCAGAAACCGCGCGTGCACGTCACCAGCCGGAATGCTTCCCAGAAATTGACGCCGCCCTCGGCCAGCACCTTCGGATAGTCGGCCACGCGGGCCTGCAGCCATGGCATCAGCCCGGCATGGACGAACACCTGCGTGCGCCCGCGCCACTGCTCGTCGAACCACAGGCGGACGAAGAGCCGCTCCATGCCGCCGACGTGGTCCATGTGCGTATGCGTGACGTAAAGCGCGCGCGGCGGCTCGCCATAGGCGGCCAGATAACGGTCCAAGGTATCGGGCCCGCAATCGATGAGCAGCACGGGTTTCCCGTCATGCTCGAGCACGACCGCCGAGGAGCCCAGTTCCACCGCATGTGCGGCGCCGACGCCGAGAAAATGCAGATGCCAGTTCATGCGCCAAGAGCCTGACTATGATCTCCCCGTAGCCCGCGCCGGGATCGGTTTGCGCGCAGAACAAGGAAGAGAGAAGGAGTGTATGTCGATACACGACTGAGCGATGACGCCGGTCTGAGTGCAAACCGCCCCGGCCCGAAGGGTTGCCGTTGAGTGGCCGCCAGGCGGTAGCGCGCGGCTTGACCTGACGGCCAGTCAGGCGCAGCGCCACGCACTACCGCCTGGCGGCCACTCAACGACAACGCGAGCTGCGGGGAGATCATAGTCAGGCTCTCAGGGTCCGCTCGTAGCGATAGATGAGGGGCTTCCACACGTTCTCTTCAAACGCGTCTTCGCCCTGTGACGCCGCGCCCAGCTTCACCAGCGAGCGGCGCAGGCGCTGCAGGTTGGAACGTTGCCAGGCTTCGGAGGGTTCACGTTGCCGGCCGCGATCGAAATCGATCAGGTAAAGCGCTTCGGCGGCCACCAGCACGTTATGCGCGTTGAGGTCCGCGTGCCAGATGCCGGCGCGATGGAAACGTGCCACCAGGGCGCCCACCAGCTCGGCCATTTCGCCGTCCAGAAGGCCATCGGCAAGGCATTCGGCGAGGGTCAGTGCGTCGGGAATGCGGCGCGTGATCAGGTCGGCGGTATAGAACAGGCCTTCGCGCCGGTAACGACATGCCACCGGTTCGGGACCGGGCAGGCCCAGCGCGCCGATGTGAGCCAACAGGCGGAATTCCACGAAGCTTCGCGTATGCTCCGCACCCTTCCACAGGTAGCGGTCACCCATCAGCGTTGCCACCATGCCTCCGCGGCGATAATGGCGCAGCACGCATTCGCCGGCCGGCGTCTGGATGACAGCGACGCCGCCGCGGCCGCCACCTTGCTGACGCAGCGCGCCAAGCGCGCGCCAGGTGGCGGGCTCAAACCAGTCCTCGTCGACTTGTGGCGACACCGCGGCGTCGAACAGAATCGCACCAGCGGCACCTTTGCGGATGTGTTCCTGCATCACCCTACCCCGTGCGTCCAACGCCGCCCTCGGCCCCAAGTCTTCCGATTCTAGCCCAATGACCCAACCCGCCTCGATTTGCCTGTTGCGTACCTCCGCCATCGGCGACGTCACCCATGTCGTGCCGCTGGTTCGCACCTTGCAGGCCGCGTGTCCGCAAACGCAGCTGACCTGGATCGTCGGCAAGCTGGAGCGGCGACTGGTGGGCGACCTGCCCGACGTCAACTTCGTGACCTTCGACAAGGGCGCGGGTCTCGCCGGCATGCGCGCGGTCGGCGATGCGCTGCGCGGACAGCGCTTCGATGCGTTGCTGCAGATGCAGGTGGCCTTGCGCTCGAACCTGCTCAGCCTCTTTATCAAGGCTGATCGACGCATCGGCTACGACAAGGCGCGCGCCAAGGACGGGCACCGCCTCGTCATCAACGAACGCATTCCCGCACGCACGGGCGAACACGTGCTCGACGCCATAGGCAGTTTCTGCGAGCCGTTGGGGCTGAAACAGACCGAGGTCCGTTGGGACATTCCCATTCCCGATGACGCCCACGCATGGGCTGCCGAGCAATGGTCCGGCGATGCGCCGGTGTTGCTGGTGAGCCCCACGTCCAGCCACGCGTTGCGCAACTGGCGACCGGAACGCTACGCCGCCGTGATGGATCATGCCGGCCAGCGCGGTTGGCGCGTGGTGCTAGTGGGCGGGCCATCCGCGTTCGAACGCAAGACGGCCGACGCCGTGCTCGCTGAGTGTCGCAACGCGCCACTCGACCTGACGGGCAAGGACACGCTCAAGAAGATGATGGCGATGTGCCAGCGCGCACCCGTGCTGCTGACACCCGATTCGGGCCCGATGCACATGGCCAACACGGTCGGCTGCAAGGTGCTTGGTTTGCACGCGGCAAGCAACCCGAATCGCTCCGGTCCCTATTCCGACCGCCGCTGGTGCGTGGACAAATACGACGAAGCCTCACGCAAGTACCTGGGCAAGCCCGCCAGCGAGATTCCCTGGGGAAGCAAGATCGAAAAGCCCGGCGTGATGGACCTGATCACCGTGGACGAGGTAATTGAGCGGTTCGAGGCGTGTGCGGCACACCTGGGAATGGCGTAACGCATTCTGCTGTAGGAGCGCACCCAGTGCGCGACAGGCGTTGCAGCTTCCCCGCTTCGTCGGCTTTTCGCGCACTGGGTGCGCTCCTACAGCGAGCAATGTGCGCTCAGGGTGCGCGATAGTCCTGGTACGACTTTTCTTCCACCAGCTGCGAGCCGAGCTTGAGGTTGATCTCGCGCTTCACGGCTGCGCGCTCGTCGTTGCGGAAATACACCGAGCGGGCCAGTTCGATGAACTCCGCGTCGAAGGCCTGTGCCTTTTCCTTCAGGCGAATGCGGTCCTCGATGTCCCACAGCGCTTCATTCACCGCCAGCAGGCGGGCGCGCTCGTCACTGATGTCGGGATGCGAGGCGGGATGCGCGGCCCACGTCTGGTTGAGCAGGTCCAGCTCGGTGCGCACGTTGGTCAGCTTGGCGGCATCGGACATCTGCCGGGACTTGATCTCCAGGATGGTGATCTTGTCGATCAGCTCGCCGTAGGAAACCGGGACTTGGATGAGGCTCATGGGAACTCCGCGGATGACTGTTGACGCCTGCCGTATCGGTCACGGCACGCGGGCGTCGAAGTTCACATGATAGCGGGGTCTTGTCCGATGGTTCAGTCTCTTTGGTTAGACTGATGCCGCACCCGACCCAAGGAGAGAAAGTCCATGCTTAACCCCCGTATCGTCGCGCTGTCGCTGGTTGCCCTGCTTGCAGCGGGCCCGATGGCTGCGAGCGCCCAGTCCACGCGAAGCAATGGCAACGTGCTGGTCCGCAACGACGGCATCTTCATCCGCTGCGACCAGTGTGGCTCGGTGGAAGCCATCGACCAGAACATCAGCCAGGGCAACGATCACAGCATGGCGGGCACCATCATCGGCGGCATCGCCGGCGGCGTGCTGGGCAACCAGGTTGGCAAGGGCAAGGGCAATACGCTTGCCACGGTGGCAGGCGCGGTGGGCGGCGGCTATGCCGGCAACCGCATCGGCGCGAACAGCGGCCGTCCCAATGCCAGCTACACGTTGCGCATCCGCATGGGCAATGGCGCTTACAGCAACGTCACCGTGCCGGACGCCAGCGCCATTCGCGTGGGCGACCTGGTGCAGATCGATCCGCAGGGCAACATCGTCCGCATCCAGTAATTGCCTGCAGCACGACGAAAAGGCCAGCTTTGAAGCTGGCCTTTTTTATTGCCGCAAGAACATCAGCGTGGCCGCGCGCGCCTCACGCGTCCGTCGAGATCATCGAAAAATGCCTCGGGAAGCACCGCTTGCACAGGCACCGACCACCAGTGTGCCTGTGGGAACAGCCGGCACTTCACCGCGTCCTTGTCGGTCATCAACACGGGTGTGCCGTCGCCAAAGCTGAGGTCATCCGGCGAAAACGCGTGGTGATCGGGAAACGCATGCTCGATCACCTGCAGGCCCTGTGTCCGCAGGCTGGCAAAGAAGCGCTGTGGATGGCCGATGGCTGCGACCGCATGCACGGCCTGGCCGGAAAAATCCGCCAGCGGCCGGAAATGGCCGTCCACCAAGGCTCGCGCCCGCCCACCGGCCAGTTCCATCGGCACATCGCCGTTCGCCACGACGCCGCCGTTGCAGATACGGAAGTCCACCCGCTGCAGGCGTGACATCGGCTCCCGCAGTGGTCCGGCGGGAAGCAGGCGCCGGTTGCCAAAGCGGCGCACGCCGTCGATGACGCAGATTTCCACGTCCCGCGCGAGGCGGTAGTGCTGCAGGCCGTCGTCGGCAATCACCACGTCGCAACCGGCCTCGATCAGCAATTGTGCTGCCGCCGGACGATCGCGCCCGATCGCCACGGCCACGCCACTGGCGCGGATCAGGCAGGGTTCGTCGCCCACCTGCGCCGGGTCGGGCGAGTCGCCAAGCAGCATCGGCCCCCTTTGCGAACCTCCATAGCCACGACTCACCACACCGGGGACATGCCCGCGACGGCGAAGCGCATCGGCCACGGCAATGGTCACCGGCGTCTTGCCGGTGCCCCCCACGCTGAGGTTGCCGATGACCACAACGGGTACCGGCAAACGCACGCTGCGCAGGACACCAAGCCGGTACAGGCCCCCTCGGAGGGCGGTCAGCGCGCCATACAACGCGGCCAGTGGAAACGTCCACCATGGCGCGCGGCCGGTGCCATACCAGGCTGACTCCAGCCGTTCGGCCAGCGTCGCGGCGGGCACGTCAGTCGGCGCCGCCATCGTGGAACTGCATGCGATGCAGGGCTGCGTAGTGGCCGCCCAAGCCCAAAAGCTCGGCGTGCGTGCCGCGCTCGACGATACGCCCCTGATCCATCACGGCAATCTGGTCCGCGTGTTCGATGGTGGACAGGCGGTGCGCGATCACCACGGTGGTGCGGTCACGCATCAGGCGCTGCAGCGCCTGCTGGATGAGACGTTCCGATTCGGTATCGAGTGCGCTGGTCGCCTCGTCCAGCACAAGGATTGGCGCGTTCTTCAAAATGGCGCGCGCAATGGCGATGCGCTGGCGCTGGCCACCGGACAGCATGTTGCCGCCCTGCCCGATCGGGCTATGGATGCCCTGCGGCATGTGCTGGATGAATTCCCACGCATTGGCGGCCTGCGCCGCGGCAATGATGTCAGCCTCGCTAGCGCCGGCCAGTTCGCCATAGGCGATGTTGTCCGCCACCGTGCCATCGAACAGCACAACGCTCTGGCCCACCCAGGCGATCTGTCGGCGCAGGGAATCGAGCGTGTAATCGGCGTAGTTTTCGCCATCGATCACGATACGGCCGCCGGTCGGCTCATAGAACCGCGGCAGCAGGCTGACCAGGCTGCTCTTGCCGCTGCCCGAGCGGCCGACCAGCGCCGTCACCGTGCCCGGCGCGCAATGCAGGTCGATGCCACGCAGGGCTTCATAATCGTTGCGCGGGTAGATCAGGCGGACATCCTGGAAGGCGATGTCGCCGCGCGTGCGATCCAGCACCTTGGTGCCGCGGTCGATTTCGGGCGGCAGATCAATCACCGAGAACAGGTCCTCGCAGGCAGCAAGGCCGCGCTGGATGTTCGACTGCACATTGGTCAGGCGCTTGAGCGAAGGCATCATGCCGCCCATCGCCGAGAGCACGGTGATGAAAACGCCCGGCGAAATCTGGTCGATCACCGAAGGACGCGTGCCGAGGAACACCAGCAACGCGAGCGCCAACGCGGCGGCCGTCTGCACCGTGGAGCTGGACATCGCGCTGGTGGCAGCCATCTTCAGGTTGAGGCGGCGGCTGTGGTCGGTGATGTCCGCGAAGCGGCCTGCCTCGTGGGCCTGCCCGCCGTAGATGCGGATCTCGCGATGCGCGCCGACCGATTCCTCGACGCTGCCCGTCACCGTGCCCATGTTGCCCTGGATGCGACGGCTGATCTGGCGATAACGGCGGCTCACCACGGTGACGATCAGCACTACCGCCGGCACCATCACGAACAGCGCAAGGCTGAGGTAGGCACTCGTGCTCAGCATCACCCAAAGCATGCCGAACACGGTAAGGCCTTCGGTCACCGACACCTTCACCGCGTCGGTCGAGGCCTGTGCCACCTGCTCGCTGGTATAGGTGATGCGGGAAACCTGCTGGCCGGAATGCTCGCTGCCAAAGAACGCGGCGGGCAGCTTGAGGTAGGCATGGAACACGTCCAGCCGCATCACCTGCACCACGTTGCGACCGATGTAGGCCACACCATAGTCGCTCAGGAAAATGCCCGCGCCACGCAACAGGAAGATGCCGATGATCCAGATCGGCATCCAGAAGATCAGGTACGGGTCCTTGTTGGTGAGCAACTGGTCGATCAGGGGCTGCAGCAGCCGGGTGAAGCCGGCAAGACAACCGCTTTCGATCACCATGCCCAGCAACGCGAGAACACCCACCGGCCAATAGCGCGCCGAATAGCCCAGCAGGCGCCGGTAGGCGCGCCACGTCTGGACGTCCCAGATCTTGACCTTGGGGGAACTCACTTGTCGCTGTCCGCCTGGGTCGGCGTGGTCGCGATGGACAGCTTGGTAAAGCCCAGCTGGCCCAGCGCATCCATGGCCGTCACGACGTTCTGATGTGGCGTCATCGCGTCGGCACGGATGGTCACCTGCCGTTCGCGGTCATCACCCGCGACATTGGCGATGGCTTGCTTGAGCGGATCGATGCCCTCGCCCAGCACTTCATCGCTACCCACGAAGAAATGCCCGTCGCGATCCACCACCACGGTGAGCGCAGGCGCCTGCATGTCGCGTTCCTCGGCACTGGACTTGGGCAGCGTCACCTGCATCCGCGAGTGCTGGATGAAGGTGGTGGTGAGCACGAAGAACATCAGCAGGGTCAGCAGCACGTCGATCAGCGAGATCACGTTGATCTCGAAATCATCCTGCCGGCGGTCGTTGCCGATACGCATGCGTCAGCCCGCGCTCGACTCGGTGGTGCTGCGAGTGGTGCGCGGACGCGGCACCGGCTGGTTGACGGTGAGGTCATCCAGCAACGCGGTGGCCTGCTTTTCCATGTCCACGCAATAGCCAGCCACCTTGGAACGGAAGTAGCGGTGCAGCACGTACGCGGGGATCGCCACTACAAGACCGGTGGCCGTGCAGATCAGCGCCTCGCCGATGCCGCCGGCCATCTTCATCGGATCGCCCACGCCGCCCTTCATGACGTCCATGAACATGCGGATCAGGCCGATGACGGTGCCGAGCAGGCCCAGCAGCGGACCGATCAGCGCGATGGTGCCCAACGTGTTGAGGTAACGCTCCATGCGATGGACGACATGGCGGCCGGTGTCCTCGATGCGCTCCTTGATCAGATCGCGCGGACGGTTGCGCACGGCCAACGCCGAGGCCAGCAGTTCACCCAGCGGCGAGCCGTTGGCGAGCGTCTCCAGATGGCTGGGATCGAGTTGGCCCGTGCGCGCCCAGGTGCGCACTTCCTCACCCAGGCCGGGCGGCAGCACCGAGCGACGGCGCAGGGTCCAGCAACGCTCCAGCACGATCGCCAGGGCGACCGCCGAACAGATCAGGATGGGCAGCATCGCCCATCCACCAGCCATCAGGATTTCCAGCACAACGACTCCAGACCACTCGATCGTTTAGGAAGGGCGCATCATAACAGCCTCATCTACCCGTTCCGCGGCACCGGTGGCAGTTGCGCCACGTGCCAGGGCGGCGCCCGTCTCAGCTTATTCGCGCCAGTAACGCGCCTGTCGTTGCCGCCAGCAGTGCGCCACGTACGGCGGCGCGTTCGCCGGGAAGTTGACCTCGATGGCACCACGGGTGGCCGTGTTCAGCCACGGCACGCCCGCAGCCTCGTAGCGCTGGATCACCAGCGGATGGGGATGGTGGAACCGGTTGCGCCAGCCCGACGAGATCAGCGCCAGCACGGGCTTCGCTCCGGTGATGAGCGCGGAGCTGGACGAGGTGCGGCTACCGTGATGCGGCACGGACAACACCAGCGGCGGCCCAGGCGGAATCGCGGCCACCACGGTCGGTTCGATGCGTGCGGTCATGTCGCCGGTCAGCAGTGCCCGACCCGCACGGCCTTCCACCAGCAACACGCATGAGCGGTCGTTGGCAGGCCCTTCGGCGCCACCGGAAGGCAGCACGGTAATGGTCACGCCGTCCCAAGCCCAGGCATGACCCGCTTCGCAGGCTTTCATGGGAATCGGCAACCGCTCGGGTTCGCCCGAATAGCGCTCCGCCTCCGGAAAACCCGCCGCCACGGCAGGAATGCCGCCCGCATGGTCGTTGTCCGCGTGGCTCGCCACCAGCACGTCGACGCTGCGGATGCCCAGCGCATGCAACGAAGGCAGCACGACGGCCTCACCGAGGTCGTAGTCCGAAGGAAACCGCGCGCCCGCGTCGTAAACCAGGAAGTGGTGTCGGGTACGCACCAGCATGGACAAGCCCTGCCCCACATCGAGCGTCCAGAGCTGGAAACCGCCCTCTTCCGGAACGTCGCGCCTGGACAACAGCAACGGCAGGAACAGCAGCGCGCCTATCCAGCGCAGGGGAATGCCACGGGGCATCAGTAGCCACAGGGCCCCGATCATCGCCAGCAGCAAGGCCCACAGGTGCACTTCGGGCAGATACCAATGCGCGCCGGGCCAGATCGCCATGCGGTCGAGCAGCCACCATTGCGCGTGGGCCATCTGCCCTGCGAGCCACAACACCGGCGAAGCCAGCATCGGGCAGGCCACAAGCAACAGCACGCCTATCAACGTGCAGGGCACGATGACAAAGCTCACATACGGCACGGCCACGAGGTTGGACAGCGCACCGACCAGCGACGCCTGCCCGAAGAACCACTGCGTGAGCGGCATCAGCGATATCGTCATGGCCAGTTGCGCCGATGTCAGTTCGGTCAGGAATCCACGCAGTCCGTGACCACGCGTGGTGAGGCAGGTCATGAGGAATGCCACGCCCACGAACGACAGCCAGAACCCCGCCGACAGCACGCACAACGGGTCGAACAACACGACCACGAACAGCGCGAGCGCCAGCGACTGCAAGCCTCCCGATTGACGCCGCAATCCGCGACACAGCGCCACGACAGCAATCATCAGCAGCGTGCGCACCGTGGGCAGGCCAAAGCCGGCGAGCGCGCTGTAGATGAAGGCTGCAACCAACGCCATGCTGGCCTGCACCTGCAGGCGCGGCACACGCAATGCCAGCGCAGGCAGCAGCGAGTAGAAAAGCCGCGCCAGCCAGACGCCGAACACGGCGGCGACACCGACGTGGAAGCCGGAGATGGCCAGAAGATGCGGGATGCCGTTGGCCCTCGCGACATCCCAGTCGCGAGGGGTCAGTCCCCGGATGTCGCCGACGGCAAAGGCGCGGATCAGCGCCGCGTCGCGCGTGTCCGCGATGCGATGCGCCATTCCTGCGCTGATGGCGTCACGCACACCATCGATGCACCACGCCGTGCCCAGCAGGCGATTGCTGTCGTCGGCGCGGACATAACCGGTCGCCACGATCCCTCGTTCCAGCGCGCTGCGCTCGCCGTCCGATCCACCCGGATTCAACAGCCCGCGCGGCCGCTTCACGCGCAAGGTCAGTTGCCAACGCCCGCAAGGTGCCACCTTGGCATTGTCGTCGTACCAGTTCGCACGGACCCGACCGCGCAGCGCAAGCGGCTGGCCGCCACGAGATGCCTGCTCCACATCGAAAAGAAAGCCAACGGCGCCCTCGCTGCGAGTCGGCAGATCGATCACCTTGCCGATGACCTGCACATCTTCGCCTTCCAGTTCGCGAGGCAGGCGCGCGTCCATGGCACCGTGACCGTGCCAGCAGGCCCATGCCATGCCGAATGCAAACCAGGCCAACCAACCGCAACGCCGAAAGAACCACCCCAGCGCGAAGGCTGCGATCGCCACGACTACGCATACCCAGCGCGGCGGCAACACTACCAGCCACTGCACGACCAGCACGCCAAGCAGCAGCATCAACGCGGGCGTGATCGCTCCATCCTTGCGCATCGGACACCTCCCTGTGGAAGGCCACAGGTTAGGCGTCGACGCTCAAGCGCGAGGAGGAAAGTCGTGTAGGCGTCCGCTTGTGAGTGCGACGCGGGCGAAGATCAGGCGTAGACCTTGTCCACCAGCATGCCGTTGTGCAGCTCCAGCGTGCGATCCATGCGCGCGGCGAGCCGGCCGTCATGCGTGACCAGAATGAAGCTGGTGCCGATCTCGCGATTGAGCTCCAGCATCAGGTCGTAGACCTGCGCCGCGTTGCCCTCATCGAGGTTGCCGGTGGGCTCGTCGCCCAGCACCACGGCCGGACGCGTCACCAGGGCACGCGCCACGGCGCAACGCTGGCGTTCGCCACCAGAGAGTTCCGAGGGCTTGTGGTCGAGGCGCTTGCCCAGGCCCACGCGGCCGAGCAACTCGCCCGCCTGGCGCTCGGCTTCCGCGATCGCCATGCCGCGGATCAGCAGCGGCATGCACACGTTTTCAAGCGCCGTGAATTCGGGCAGCAGGTGATGGAACTGGTAGATGAAACCCATCGAGCGGTTGCGCACGCGACCACGATCGGCATCGGAAAGACGCGAAAGATTCTTCCCTTCCACCTCCACCTCGCCGCGGGTCAGCGTATCCAGACCGCCGATGATGTGCAGCAGCGTGCTCTTGCCCGAGCCTGATGCGCCGACGATGGCCAGCGTCTCGCCGCGCTTCAGCGTGAAGCTCACGTCGGCCAGCACGTCAGTCTTCAGGTCGCCTTCTTCGTACGTCTTGGCGATGTGGCTGGCGCGCAGCACGATGTCGTTGTTGTGGCTCATGGGCTTACTCATAACGCAGCGCCTGCGCAGGCTGGGTGCGCGACGCGCGCCATGCGGGATAAAGGGTGGCCAACAGCGAGAACAGGAAGGTGATCAGCGCCACCCAACCCACGTCGCTGGCCAGCAGCTTGCTGGGCAGCTCGCTGATGTAATAGACGTCCGGCGAAAGGAAAGTGACGCCGGTGACGTGTTCGATCCACTTGACGATGCCCGGCAATTTCCACGACAGCAGCGAGCCCAATCCCACGCCAAAGCCGATGCCGACGAAACCCACCAGCACGCCCTGCACCATGAACATGCCCATGATGCTGCGCGGCGTGGAGCCCAGCGTCCGCAGGATGGCGATGTCGGCCTGCTTGTCGGTCACCAGCATCATCAGCATCGAGATGAGGTTGATCACCGCCACCAGGATGATCAGCGAGAGGATGATGAACATCACCTTCTTCTCCATCGAGATGGCAGAGAAGAAGTTGGCGTGGCTGTCCATCCAGGTTTCCACGCGATAGACCTGTCCGAGCTGGTCGGCCAGCTCATGTGCCACGCCGCGCGCATTGAACATGTCGTCCAGGCGCAGGCGGATGCCGGTAGGGCCGTCGATCTGGTTGAGGCGCTCCGCATCGGCCATGTTGACCAGGGCCAGGCCGGAGTCGAACTCCTGCATGCCCATCTCGAACACACCGGCCACCCTGAAGCTGCGCAGGTTCGGCACGCTGCCGGTGATCGGCGACGAATGGAACGCGGGCACCGCCATGATGACCTTGTCGCCCACGGCCACGCCCAGCGTCATGGCCAGCTCGCGGCCCAGCACGATGTTCCAGCTGCCCGGCGTGAGGTCGCTCAGCTGGCCCTCGACCATGTGCTGGCCGATGTCGGACACCTTGGGTTCCTGCGCAGGCTCGATGCCGCGCACCACCGCACCACTCGGCCGGCGAGCCTGCAGGAAAGCCTCGGTCTCGATGTAGGGCGCCGCACCGCGCACATGCTTGTTGGCTTCGGCGATCTTCACCGCTCGTGGCCAGTCCTGCACGCTCTGCCCGGGCATGCCGGACACCGTGGCATGCGAAATGGCGCCCAGGATGCGCGAACGCAGCTCATCGTCAAAACCGTTCATCACCGACATCACCGTGATCAGCGCCGTCACGCTGATGGCGATGCAGACGATGGAAACGGTGGAGATGAAGGAAATGAACTGGTTGCGACGCTTGGCGCGGGTATAACGCAGGCCGATGAATAACTCGAGCGGTCGGAACATTAGGGCGGTCGCTTGTGGGTTCTTGGGGGCTGGCCGCCCGTGTAACGCTGATTATCGCCTGAGATGCGGCCAAACCGTAGGACCGCGTTCAGCCGGCAGAGTGCCCGGGCTCTTTGTCCTTGGGCTGCGAGGCCAAAGCCAGTCGCATGCGAAGGCGGCGGCGAATGTCGGCATCGCTATTGTCGGGGGCAAGCAACAGCGACACGGGGCCAAGGCCGGCCGCCACCAGATGCAGCCACACCACCTGCTCGCCCGCCGCGCGAAACGCATGCAACGACGCGCGTTTGTCCTCGCCATCGACCGTGCGCAGGCTCCAGCCGGCATGGTGGCTCCAGCCCGCGGCGACGATAGAGCTCCGCGAAAATCGCAGCAGGGTCCTCACCACGGCCAGAGCCAACACCGCACTGAGCACAACCTTGAGCATGATGGAAATGGCACCCAACCAGAGTGCCAGCGCAGCGAGCGAAGCGACAGCCAGAAGCACGCCGCTCAGCCAGTGCGAGGGCCGATATTCAAAGCCTATGGCGGGTGCGGATGTCATCGATGATGGCCTGCCAGTCCGCACGCGTTGCCTTGGCGTGCCCCATCACCCAATCCCACAGGTCCGGGTCCTGCACGTCGAGGAGTTCTTCGAAGGCTTGTTGCTGCGCTTCGTCGGCGCTCGCGAAGCGTTCGTCCAGCCATCCACCGAACAGGGCGTCCAGTTCGCGGGTACCGCGGCGGGTGCGCCAGCGGAGGCGTTTGATGCGGGCTTCTTCCATAAATGATGCAGAGCGCCTCCTGCCGAGCGCTCCCTCTCCCCGAGGGGAGAGGGCAAGGAAGTGCGTTTAGGCGCGACGCTCGACGATCAGCTTCTTGATCTCCGCAATCGCCTTGGCCGGGTTCAGACCCTTAGGACACGTGCGTGCGCAATTCATGATGGTGTGGCAGCGATACAGCTTGAACGGATCTTCCAGATCGTCCAGGCGGGCACCAGTGTCCTCATCGCGGCTGTCCACGATCCAGCGG
>NZ_DASRZX010000006.1:0-7189 GCF_035685885.1 Dyella sp.
TTGTGTTGGTGTCGGGGCGCGGCGTTGCCGCGCCCCGGTCGCGCACTGGGTGCGCTCACTGCAGGAGCGCACCCAGTGCGCGAAACAACCCGCCTCAGTCCTAAGGCATCACCGGCGGCACATACGTCAACGTCAGCCCCAGCGCCCACAACAGCCCAAGCACCAGCGGCACATGCACCACCAGCTGCATGAAGGTGAAACCCACCACGTCGCGCGCCTTCAACCCCAGCACGCCTAACAGTGGCAGCATCCAGAACGGATTGATCAGGTTGGGCAATGCCTCGGCCGCGTTGTATACCTGGACGGCCCAGCCCAGATGCACGTGCAGATCGTTCGCCGCCTGCATCACGTAGGGTGCTTCCACCAGCCACTTGCCGCCACCCGAAGGCACGAAGAAGCCGAGGATCGCCGAGTACGCGCCCATCACCAGCGAGAACGTATCGGTGGAGGCGACGTGCACGAACAGCCCCGAGAGTCGATGGGCCAGCGTCTGGTCGCCAAAACCGGGTGCATGCGTCAGCAAGGCGGCAATGCCACCGTACAGCGGAAACTGGATCAGCACGCCGGCGGTGCTGGGCACGGCACGCGACACCGCATTGAGAAAACTGCGTGGACGCCAGTGCAGCAACAAGCCGACCGTGAGGAACAGGAAGTTGTAGGTGTTGAGGTTGGCGATCGCCGTCACCGCCGGCTTGGTGGCGAACTCGTAGCCGAGCCAGCCCAGGCCGAGCAGTCCGATCAGCAGCGAAAGCAGCGGGCTGTATTCCGGCCACTCGCCGGGACGTTGCCGTGGCGGCAATGCGGGCGTGGCCGTTTCCGTCACGCCGAAGTCCTCCGCCGTGCGTGCATTGGCATCCGACGGTGCCGTGAGCCAGCAGATCAGCAGCGATACGCTGATCAGCACTGCGGTGAGCACCATCGATTGCCACAGGAAAATGGTTTCGCTGAAAGGCAGTACGCCGGTGATGTTGATCAACCCCGGCGGCATGCTCTTGGGATTGGCCTGAAGTTGCGCGGCCGACGACGACAGGCCCATGGCCCACACGGCGCCAAGCCCGAGGTACGCCGCCGCGCCGGCTGCCCGGTAATCCAGGCGCAGATCGGCACGCCTCGCGAGCGCGCGCACCAGCAGGCCACCAAACACGAGCGAGAATCCCCACGAGAGCAGCGAGGCCAGCATGCTCACCAGGCCCACGTAGCAGATGGCGCCGCGCCCCGTGCGAGGCACGCGTGCCAGCCACTCGATGAAGCGCGCGACGATCGGCGCGGTGGCCACCACGTAACCGCCGATGACCACGAAGGCCATCTGCATGGTGAAGGGAATCAAGCTCCAGAAGCCGTCACCGAACGCGTTCACGGTGACGGTCGGCGTCGCGCCAAAGGACAACGCCGCTATCGCCACGATCACCACACCCAGTGCCGCGAATACCCAGGCATCCGGAAACCAGCGTTCCGACCAGGCGGCGCTGCGCAGGGCGGCGCGGGCCAGCAGACCTTCGTTTGTCGCGTTCATGGGCGCTCCCGGGCAAGAACCGGGGGCATGGTGGGCATCGGATGGCCGGCGGGGCAAGCCGACCATGGTCGAAAACGGCTCTAGCGTGCGCCCCGGCGCTGCTTGGCGAGGGTGATCGCACCCACGCCGACCAGGATGATGGCCATGCCGGCCAGGTCATACGGGCCCACGGTTTCGCCGGCCAGCAGCACGCCAAACAGCACCGCCACGGGCGGATTCACATAGGCGTAGCTGGTCGCCAGCGCCGGCCGCGCGTGCTTGAGCACGTAGAGATAGGCGCTGAAGGCGATGATGGAACCGAAGATCGCCAGATAGATCAACGCGCCGGTGGCGCGCAAGGTGGGATGCGCCGGCATTTTCTCGCCGGTGAGGTAGCCCACGATCAGCAGGGCGACGCTGGCGCACAGCATTTGCGCGGCCGTGTTCATGGGGCCGGCCGGCATGACCTGACGGCGACTCCAGGCCGAGCCGAAGGCCCAGCTCATGGCCGCCACGATCAAGGCCAGGGCGCCGATGCGCGAGCCGGACAAACCGCTGCCAAGATTGAGCACGACCACGCCGACGAAGCCGATCACCAGGCCCACCGTTTCGCGCCGCGACGGCCACTCGCCGTACATGCCGGAAAACAGCGCCGCGAACAGCGGCATGCTGGCCACGGCAACCGCCGCGATGCCTGAGCTCACACGCTGTTCGGCAAAACACACCAGCCCATTGCCGAAGCCGAGCAGCAACGTGCCGGTGATCGCCGCGTTGCGCCACTGCAGTCGCGTCGGCATGGCATGGCCGAGCAAGCGGAGCACGCCGAACAGCAACAGTCCCGCGCAAATGAAGCGTACGCCGGCCAGCAGGAACGGCGGATAGCTTTCCAGCGCGAACCGGATGCCCAGGTAGGTGGAACCCCAGATGATGTACAGCGAAAACAGCGCCAGCGGCACCATCAGGCGGCTGGCGACAACGGGGGCGGGCGCCGCGGCGGCGGATGTCGAGGCTGAATCATTCATGGGCAGAGGCGCGCTGAGGGCATCGCGGGGTCGATGCCAGCCGATAGTGTACAAGCGCAACCACGTTAGCCCGGCACGGGGAGGGGCGGTAGCGAGGCTTGTGCAAGGCAGTCTTGAGACGCGCTCAAGCCGCGCGCGGTTTTCAGGCGGCCGAACGCGACGCGCCGGGTTCCTTGCGATGCTCGCTGGCCAGCAGCTCGCGCTTGCGGGCAACGCCCCATCGCCAGCCACCGAGCGAACCGTCTTCGCGCACGATGCGATGGCAGGGCACGATCAGCGCCAGCTTGTTGCTGCCGCAGGCCTGGCCAATGGCCCGCGCCGCCTTGGGTACGCCGAGCTCTGCTGCAAGTTCGCCGTAACTCTTGGTGCTTCCGCTGGGGATGCGGGTGAGTGCATTCCATACGCGCCATTGAAAGGCCGTGGCCGCCACGTCCAGCGGCGGCAGCTCCGGTGCTGCCGTATCACTCCAGCCCAATTCACTGGCGATGCGCGCGATGACGGCGTCCAGCCATTCCTCACGACCAGCATCGACGCGCTCGTGCGTGGCCCGCGGAAACTCTTCCGCCAGGCGTGCCTCGAGCTCTTCATCATTGTCGCCCAGTGTCACCGAGCAGATGCCGCGAGAGGTGGTCGCCACGAGCAGGCGGCCGAGCGGCGTATCAGTGGTGGTATAGCGGATATCCGCACCCGCGCCGCCGGCACGGTAGCTGGCCGGGGTCATGCCCAGCAGGCGATCGCTGTGTTCGTAGACGCGGCTGCCGGACCCGAAGCCCGCGTCGTATACCGCGTCGGTGACGGCCGCGCCCTGGCGCAGTGCGGTCTTGAGCTGTCCAAAACGGCGGGCACGATGGTATTCGGCCGGGCTCATGCCGAAGCGCCGCCGGAACGCGCGCTGCAAGTGACTAGGGCTCAACTGGACCGCATCGGCGAGCGCCTGCAGGGTCGGCGCCTCTTCGGCGCGTTCAATTAGCTGGCGGGCCTGTTCCAGAACGGATTCGGTAGCGAGGCGGGCATTCATGGCGGTATCCCTGATGCGATGGAGTCAGCCTAAAGCTGGCCCGGTGTCGTCACCATCCGGATCTTGCGCCTGTCGCAATCGCTCGCCCGCTCTTGCAGGAGCGCACCCGGTGCGCGATCGCGGACTGGACTGTCATTCGTACGAGCGCCGTTCGCGCACTGGGTGCGCTGCTACAACAACAGGCAGGCGTTCGCTTCAGCGCGCCGCGTGGCGCGTCTGGTGCAGCACCACGAATTCGCCCTCGATCACTTCGGGCTTGTGCGTCGTGCGGGCCGCAGGCCGGGCAGTACGGGAACGCGACCACTGGCGCAGGGCGAATACCAGACCGCCACCGACCAGCAGCACGCCAGCTACCATCAGACCGAACACCATCAACACGCCCACCACCACCAGCCCGATGACAAGCGACAGGGCGCGGATCAGCGGATGGCGGGAACGACGCGGCAAGGGCAGCGAAAAGCGCATGTGTTAAAAATCCGTGTGGTAAAATCAACGACTTACGTGCGTAACGATGGGGCCTGACGGCCGAAGAGGCAAGTGCCGATGGATACAGCTACTCCCGACCGGGCGCTTTGCCGGATCGATGAAATTCCCGATGGCGGCGCAATCGCCGTCGATGCGGTGCTGCGTGATGGCGAAGAGAGCGTCATCGTGCTGCGTCGCGAGGACACCGTGCGCGCCTACATGAATATCTGCCCGCATGCGGGCCGCCGGCTGGATTGGGCACCGGGCAAATTCCTGATCAAGGATCGCCTGCTGATCTGCGCAGCCCACGGGGCTTCGTTCAACGATGAGGACGGCCTGTGCGTGGGCGGCCCGTGCCGCGGCGAACACTTGCGCAGCGTGGGTGTGCGTATTGCCGACGGCGAGGTCTGGCTGGACGAGTGACACGAATGGAGGGCCTCGCGCCGTGCGCGGGGCCGTGGGCCATCACTCGACAATCTTGTCGAGGTTCCCGTTGAAGTTGTCGAAGTCGCGATCGCTGGTGAGCGAGTACAGGCCATAGCGCCGGCCCAGGCGGGCGCCGCCGTCGCGGATGAGCGGATCCCACACGAAGGTCGCGCGGTTGAGCGTGGAGCGCGGCAGCATCAGATCGAACGGGATCGACACATAGATGCCCTTGTCGAAGCTGCCTTCGCCAAACTGCTGCGCCGATACGTTGGTCTTCGTTGCGTACGCACCCATGCGCACGCCGTTGCGGAACTCGCGGGAAACGTCCAGCGTGGCGCCCCAGTCGCCCGCCAGGTAGCGGCCAGCGCTCACCGCGACCAGTACGTCCTTGTAGCCAAGATCGAAGTAACCGGTCACGAAACCGGTGACGATGTGGTAATCGCGGAACGAGAAGTCCTGGTCGTAGCCACGCTGCTTGACCCAGTCGATTTCCGTGCCGATGGCCCAGCGCTGGCCGAACGGGCGATAGAGCATCTCGCCACCGACGCCACCGAACATGCTCTCCAGCATGCCCGCATAGGCCATGCCATACAGGTCGTTGCCGAGCTGCCGGGTGCCGGTCAGCTGGAAGATCGGCATGGTGAGATTCGAACTGGTCATGTACTGGCGCACGTCGGTGCGCACGCGCGGCAGCTCGCTCGGCGCGTCGTACGTGAACTTGTCGTAGTTGTTGATCAGGTTGAGGCTGGCCGCGCCGCTCCACCAGAAGTTTGGGGTGAAGTGGAAATCCACGTCATACACCGCTGCAATCTGATACAGCAGAAACGCGTCGGGCCCGCCGAGGCTCTGGCCATAGGCAAAGGAAAACGACTGATCCCAGCGGTGCACGGGCACGCTGTAGAGCACCTGTTCCCTGCGCGGCGTAGGGGCGTTCTGCTCCACGCTACGGCGGAATTGGGAAAGGTCGATATCGTGATCCACCAGTTCATCGAAACGCTGGCGATGCACGCTCGTTTCGACGGTGGACAAGCCTTCCTGCTGCGATACCACGGTGTACCAGTCGATCGACGGACCGAGCTGATTGTCGAGCACGCGTGCAGCACGCCCCACGGCCTTGGCCGAATAGAAGTAGCGATCCTGCTCGCCGCTTACCACGATTTCGCTGCCGCGCCGGGTGATGCTGGATACCTGGATGCCCGCATTGTCGTGCAGTGCAGCCGACACCTTGGCCCAGTCGACCTGTTCGGGAGTCGTGGTGACAGCCTGTGCATTCCGTTTCGGCAGCGGCGGATCCAGCAGTTTCGGCGGGGCCGCACTGGTTGCCATGTTGGCGTGGAAGCTGAGCCCGAAGACCACCGTGTTGCCGCGCTCCAGCGCCAGGCTCAGGTCCAGGTTGCGGCTGGGACGAATCACCGCGCCGACATTCACCGGTGAACTCTGTTTCTGGTTGTTGTGCTGCGGCTCGTGCTGATAGTCGTTGCCGTCGTATTCGGCTTTCAGCACCAGCCAGTCCCAGGGTGTCTGGTAGGAGATGCCGCCGAAGAGGGCTGCGGGTCCACGAAAATAGTGGTTTGTGCTGAGCTTGCCCGTTCCGCTGCTTCCATCGGGGCGCGTATCAAACTTGTCACTGAGGACGGAGAGCGGATTGCTGATATCGCCACGGCCGCCGACGTAACCCCAGCCCATACCCAGGCTGGCATCGAAGGCACCGAAACGCTTGTTGATCACTACGTATTCGCCCGAAAACAGACCGGTGCCACCAATGTCGCGAGCGCCTACGCTGAGGTCGGGCAGGTAGCGGCTCTCCGTCCAGAGCCGCACTTTCACGTCGATCGATTTGTCCTTATAGCTCTGCGAGCCGCTCAAGGAGTCGGGGCCATAGAGGCGATTGCTCACCGCCGTATAGCGAAAAATACCCTCCAGCCACGGCAACGGCTGCAACGAGAAATTGTATCGGTCGTAGGGCTGCGCATGGCTCGCGGTAAAGGCCAGTTCACCTTCCTCGGCCATGCGCGCCGTCGGCGTCTGCCACAGGCCGACGCCGCCAAAATCAGCTTGCGTTGGCGCATTCTGTGCGTGCGTCGTGCTCATCAGCAGACAGCCCGCCAGCGACAACGCACAGCCACAGCGGCGCGGCAAGACAGGTTTGCGTCCCGCTGCCTTGGCCATTCGATAGGGGCTTCCCAGCCGGTACCGCTTCATCATGGGGCGTCCGTGCTCCCCACGGGTTGGGTGGCGAGAAATTCCGCCATCTCGCGATTGACGTCAGGTGCCACGTGTACGGCGCTTTCGCGCAGGGGCACGAAAATCATGGCGCCGGGCGCCAAGGGCATCGGGGAACCGGCGTTCCACAAGCCAACGCCCTGCTTGAAAACGCGGCCATCGGGCTGAATCACGAAGATCCAGTCACCGTCCGCGACAGAGGAGCGTGGGCAGGCGCGGAGAAATTCGTGTGCATCCCGAAGCGCCACGTGTGCCAGCTCGCAGGCGTTGACCACGGCCCCCACGACACGAACATCGGTAGGCCGTCGCGGGTAATAAAGGGTATCGCCATCGAGTACAGGTCGGTTCTCGGTGGGCGTGATTTCCACCGCACGAGGATCGAGCAAGGCGACTTGGCGACCCGTGGCCGGCATCGCCTGCAACCATGTGTACAAGGATGCGGCGATGCCAGCGACGTCCTCACGGTCGTCGCGGATGGCCTGTTGGCGAACCGCATCCAGATCGAACAGAACGCCAGCCTTCAGGCGCGCCTGCTCGGACAGC
>NZ_DASRZX010000007.1:0-73792 GCF_035685885.1 Dyella sp.
GGGACATCTTGCAACACTCCTGCTGCTCGCGCAGTCTTTAGTGTGTTGCAACGACCGGCTGAAACCGCAGTCGGAAGCGGACGCTCAATTTCCGTGCCCAAGTGTTGGGTTTCTCGGCGGATCAAGCAACCAGGCCAGCAACAGCAGCCCGGCGACCGCTGGAATAATCCATGCCAACAAGCTCATCACGGTAGGGGATTCCCCGGGGTAGTCCATTGCGGCGAACGGATTAATAACCCCGAGGGGAATGATGATCGCAGCAAGAAGGGAGAATGCGGCCGCCACGCGGCGCGCATATCGGTTCATACACAGCAACCCTAGTGCGAGTGTCAGCAGGCCGATCGACAGCGCGGCCGCGCCGATGAGTGCCACCTGCCCCAGAAATGCACCATAACACGCGTCTCCCGCACGCCAAACGCACCAAATGGCTACGAGATAGGCAGCAATACGGCGAACCCAATCCAAACGCCCCATGTCTATCCCCTGCTTTGTTGTTTCGCTCAACAACGCCCACTCGATATGTCTGATTCGGGTCGACAGCGGACCTCTGAAAGCTGAAGAAGAATCCTGCCCACATCAAGCCAAGGCCGCAACCAGGGAAGTGACATTGACGACGCGTGGAGAAGGATCGCTCGCAGCAGAGAGGACGCCGCCGGACCAGGATTCCAAGCATCAGGCCAAGGGCCAGCAACTGGTGCGTGGTGATCACCGCCGGATCCTCGGTCAACGGCATCGCCGTCTGGATGGCTCGCATGCGCTCGGCCATGACCTTGGCGGAGCGCACGTTGTGAGCACGGAAGAAGGCCTCAAGCGTGGCCTGACGTGCCCGATGCGCCTACCTGAGCGTGGGCCAGCGCAGCAGGAAGTCACTGAACACCACCGTGTCGTGCTGCTCAAACCAGCCTAAAACCCGCGGGTATTACCGCTTGCGCGTGTGACCGAAACCGATGGCATCGATCACGCTGTCAGCGCGCGAAAATTTCTCTCTCACGCCCCGAACAGTCCGGCATCCCGCAGGCGCTGGCGCAGGCCATCCAGTTTTTCGCCGTAGCGCGCGCTGCGTGCGGTGTCGCGGCGCAGTGGCTGCCGCACTTGCGCCGCGCTGGGTGCGCTGAGAACGGTGCGCGAGGTTTTGTGGAATTCCAGGCAGGCGGGATCGAATGGCAGGCCGCAGAAATCCAGCAGGTTGCGGATGACGGGCTCTGGTTCGGCCACCAGGGATTCGTAGGGGAGATCGAGCACGCGGCCGGGGTATCGCTCCAGCCAGAAGCGCGTGAGGCGCGAGAAGTCGATGCAGTAGTCGGCCATCTCGTCGAGGTCGCAGGTGAAGGCGGTCTGCTCGGTGAAGCACTGGCGATAGCATGCCAGGCAGGTTTCCACCGGATCACGGCGAACGACGACGACGCGCGCCGCCGGCAGCATCGCCAGTGCCGCGCCCACCAGGTACCAGGTCACCAGGCTCTTGTCGGTGAAGCGCGGTTTGCTCTTGCGCCAATGTACGGTGCGCGCCAGGTATTCCTGGCCAAGGCGATGCCAGTCCTGGGCGCTGGCGTCGGTTGCCCACAACGGGAAGGCCGAACGGCGGCGCCGTGTCTCCGCGTCGATCACCTCGGGCATGTCCTTGATCTCGTTGGCGCCCTCCACGTGCGGATGCGAAGCGAGTATCTGTTCTACCAACGTTGAACCGGAACGCGGGATGCTGACGATGAAGGTGACTTCGCGACCCAGTTCGGGATCGAGCGGCGGCGGCATTTCGTTGGCGAAGATGCGCTGGATGTCATCCACGCGGCGGCGCTCTCCTGCGGCGTTCCACTTCACCCGATGGCGACGCGACGCGTTGGCTTGGCGGAACGTCTCGAAGGCCTCGCCATAGTCGCCCTGATCCTCCAGCGCCTTGGCCAGAGTGAAGCCGAGCAGCTCGCGCTGGCGGGCCGGCAAACCCTCGCGCGTGATGGCGCGCTGCAGGCGTGCTGCATCCGCGGCATCGAAGCGGACGGTGTTGAGATTCGAAAGCCCGAACCATCCTTCGGCATTGCCCGGATCGAGACGCAGCACTTCCCTGAATCCCGCGACCGCCGCGTCGATCTCACCCAGGCTCGCTTGTGCCTTGGACAGCGACAACCGCGCAGGCATGTGCGCGGGATCGATTTCCAGTGCGTGCTGCAAGGCGGCAACGGCCTCGCCGGTATGCGTCACCCTCGCCAGGGCTTCGCCGAAATTGAACCAGGCCGGGGCGGAATCAGGTTGCAGTTCGCACGCGCGACGCATATGCGTGAGGGCCTGCTCGATACTGCCGCGCTCGAACAGCGCAATGCCGATACAGACATGCAGGTCCGAGTCGTCGGGCCACACGGCGAGCACGCGCTGGAAGCAGTCGATGGCCTGCACGTGATTGCCGCGACGCTGGGCCACCATGCCGAGCATCCGCATGGCGGCGGGCTCGCCGGGCGCCAGCGCGAGCA
Organism: Dyella sp.; assembly: GCF_035685885.1. Lineage (GTDB taxonomy): Bacteria > Pseudomonadota > Gammaproteobacteria > Xanthomonadales > Rhodanobacteraceae > Dyella. The sequence continues at coordinate 2,463 of NZ_DASRZX010000007.1, forward strand.
CGCCGGTCAAGGATCGTTCCGCCGCCTCGAAGTCATGGCGTGCCCATTCCTCGCGTGCTTTCGCCAGCATGCGCTCGGCGGTTCCTGAAAGCGGTTGCCGTGGCGTGCCCTGCGCTGGCCGAATTTCTGTCATGTCGTCACCGGCGATGGTGGAGTCAGCAGACTATACAAAGGCATGCATGGGCTGCAAAAAAAACGCCGGGCAGAGCCCGGCGCGGGGAGAGGAACGTCTGCAGGTTACTCAGAAATCGTAGGCGACCGAGAATCTCACGTAGCGCGGCGAGAGCGTGTCCTGCACCCGGCCGAAGTCGGGATTGGGACTGGAGGTGGTGCCGTAGAAGTCGTTGTAGAACACGGGTGTCTGCTGGTCGAGCAGGTTGAACACGGCCAGGTTGAAATCGAGCTTGTGATCGGCCCAGCCCGGCTTGTAGTCCACGTTGAGACCAACCTGATGCGTCCACGGCAGGCGACCCAGCGAACCCGGCGGGACGGGCTCGCCGCCACACCAGTAGTAGGTGTGCGAACCATGCAGCGCCAGCTGGTTCGGCCCGTAACCGCCGCGGCAGAGCACGGGCGTGCCGGAGGCGATGTAGAGGTTGGCACCGAGCGTCCAGTCTGGAGCCACCTGATACGCGCCGAAGAGCTTGATCTGGTGCCTGCGATCGTTGGGCAACACGCCGGAGGAATACTCCATGCGCTCCGGGAAGTCCCAACCCGTGGTAAGCGATTCGTAGGAACCGCCCTGCTGGGAATACGTGCTTACCGGGCCTTCGTCATTGCCCCAGGTGCGCGAGAACACGTAGTCGAGCTTGGCGAACCATTTGCCGTCCCATGCGTGCTCCAGCGAGAGGTCCAGCGAGTAGTAGCGGCGCGTCGGTCCCTTCGGGAAACCCTGGTCCTTGGCGGACAGCGTCACTGGCACCAGGGCACCGCTGGGTGATTGCATCCACAGGTTGCTGGTTTCGCCGGGATTGATCAGCACGAGACTCTGCGCCCACTGGCTGCAGGTATCGGCCGTCATGTACGCATAGCCTTGCGCACGTCCGGCCGCGCATTCGATCTGGATATCGTCGAAGTCGTCGATGATGCGGTTCATGCGCTGATAGGTACCGGTCGCGCCGAACACCCACTGCGTTCCCAGCATCTGGAACTGCTGCTGCATGCCCAGCACGTAGTTGTCCGAGTACTCCGCCTTGATGTTGCGCGATGCGGAAACGCGAGGATCCTTCGGCTGGCCATACTCGCTGTCGATCGACACGCCCGTCGATGGATTCTGCGGCAGCGGCGTGAACCCGATGGGCGCGCCCGTGGTCGGGTCGATGCCGGTGTAGGTGCCATAGATGCCCGCGTTGGTCACCGGCGCGGCGATGGACAAGGCGACCTGCTCCGGCAGTGCCAGGTAATAGCGGCCGGCGTTGCCGAACACCTTCAGAGAGGAGTCGCCATGCACGTCCCAGCTGAAGCCCAGGCGCGGCGCCCATTGCGGCGTGGTCAGGCGGATATAGGGCACGCCCGAGGCGTCGTAGTTGGTGAACTGGTCATTGCGCAAACCCAGGTTCAACAGGAAGGTCGGCGTGACCTGCCAGTTGTCCATCACGTACTGGGCGCGTTGCTGGACGCGCACGGAAGCCACGCTGATGTCGGTGTGCTTTTGCACGAAGTAGCAGCGGACGGTTCCGGTGGAATCGGGATGGCACTGGGTCGACGGCGCGACGTAAGGCGGCACGTTGGGGTCCACACCGAACACCGGCGAGCCAGGATCGCTCTGGCCGTAGATCCATTGATATCCCGGACCCGGGTTCACCGAGCCATCGTTCAAGTCTTCGGAGTTGATGTTGTCGATGCCGACCTGGAAGTCGTGGTCACCCAGCTTGTAGTCCAGATTCAGGCGATAGTTCGTCACCGATTCCTTGTGCCGGGAATCGGTAATCGACGAGTTGATCTGCGAGTTCGAAATACCGCCCGGCGGCACGAACGCCGGATCCTGCACCGAGCTGCTGGCGATGTGCGGCAACAGCGGGTCATAGCCCGGATACCCCGGCTGCGCCGTGTAGTACGAGCCGTGCATCTTGCCGGCCATCGCATTCAAGGTCAGGTTGTCGGTGATGTAGGACGTGTAGTTGGCCGACCACACCTTGAAGGTGGTCCGGTTGATCTGGTCAAGACTGTTGAAGTCACCCGTCTTGAGGGTGTCGTAGTCAAAGTCGTAGATGGTGCCAGCGGTCTTGTGCGAGTTCTGCACGTAGCTCGCGCTCAGCACGTTGCTGTCGTTGATGTTCCAGTTGAACTTGGTATAGAACTTCGGGTCGTGCACCTTGAACGTTTCTTGCGTGCCGGTGCTGCTGAACTCCGAGGTGCTCCGGTAGTGGGAGTCGTCCTGCTCCAGGCCGATGTAGAAGAACAGCTTGTCCTTGATCAGCGGACCGCTGACGTAGGCGTCGTAGATCGTTTCGCTGCTGCTGTTGTTCTTGCGATAGACGGCGAGGTCGCCGGGGCGGTTGCCTTCACTGGTCACCAGCGGATTGGCGTAATAGTAGTTGTCCGGATCATCGCGCAGGCTGCCCGGCTGCCACAGGGCGCGCGCACCGAAGTGCCATTCGTTGTCGCCGCTCTTGCCGATCTGGTTGATCACGCCGCCGATGGAGCGGCCATAGCGGGCGTCGTAACCGCTGGTGAAGGTCTGCTGCTGCTCGATGGCGCCATAGGGAAGCGAGATGCCGCCCTGGTTGTTGAGCAGCTCGGTGGTGTTCATGCCATCGAGGTAGTACGCGTTCTCCGCCGTCGATGCGCCACCGAACACCAGGTTGGGCGTACCCAGCGGGCCGGTGCCGATCTCGGGCGAACCCAGGTTGACGCCCGGCGCCAGCAGGGCAATGTCCTCGGCGGTGCGCTGTATGGGCAATTGCTGCAACTGCTTGGCGGTGATCGTGGTCACCTGGTTGGTGGTGCTCACGTCGATGGGCGGCAGCGAGTTGCCGGTGACGTTGATCGTGCCGAGCGTCCTGGCATTCGCATTCGCGCCAGCGGTCGGGACGGCGAAGTCCACGGCCACGGCGCCTGCGGCCACCGGGCTCACGCCGCTGCGCGTATCCACGACCTTGCCGTCCTGCAGCAGTGAAACGGTGTAGGTGCCTACCGGCAGCGTGACCGAATACTTGCCGGACGTCCCTACATCGACGGTGCGGTTGAAGCCCGAGCCGCCGGTGATCTGGACCGACTCGCCCGCCACCGCGGGTACCGTGCCGTAGATGGTGCCGCTGGTCGCCTGTCCCCATGCATTGCCGGCGAAGCCCAGGACGATCGAGCTGATGGCAAGCGGCAACGCCTTGCACTTGAGGACATGCTGGGGACGCAACGCGCGCAAAGATTTGCCCTTCATGACGATGTGCACTCCACTCTGTTGAAACGCCGGGTACTGCGCCTTCGTGACTGGTGGCAGCCCTGTTGCATCATCGCCACGTGGGCGCAGGCAACACGACGTCCAGACAACAGGTCATGCAAACCCGACATGGGCCTGCTGACCGAACAAGGGCATGGCTTGGCAGAGTGCGGCGACAGCGCGGCACGACATGACGGCGCGAATCCATCGCGAGGACGGACCTGCGCCGGGTGACGATGCGCTACGAACGGCTCTCCCCAACCAGCTCATAAGTGCGCGTTCGAGCGTAGTCTTCGTCAGGCGCGAGCCGCCAATGAAAAAACATCGGCTCACCATAACTGGGGGTTATGGGATGCGACGCGGGATGGCCCGAATGACACTTGGAGTACTTTTCCTCTTGTTGTAGCGCCGCAAAACCTGCACGCCAAAACAGCGCGTTGCGTTCGGCAACGCTCGGAACCAGCGAGGAAACATCACGTATCCAAGCGTCGCGGTGCATGTGCGCACGGCGCGTCGTGCGTGCCTGCATACGCGACACGAGCGCCCGTCTACCGCTGGCTATTTCCAGATGTTGACGAACACCGTGATGATGACGGCGTTGGTGAAGTCGATGAGGAAAGCACCGACCACAGGCGCTACCAGGAAGGCGCGCGGCGCGGGACCAAAACGTTCGGTAAGCGAACTCATGCACGCCATGGCGTTCGCCGTCGTGCCGAGCATGAAGCCGGTGAAGCCGCTGGCCATGACGGCAGCATCGTAGTCGCGCCCCATCAGTTGCAGCAGCGGCCAGCAGCACACGGCCAGCACCAGCACGGTCTGCAGCGCGAGGTTGAGCAGCAGCAGCAAGGCGAGGCCCGACAGGTCCCACAGATGCAGGTCCATGAGGGCCATGACCAGGAACAGCGAGAGGCTGATGTGACCGATCAGCTCCATGCTGCATGTCGACAAGCCGAACCAGCCGCGGCGATCGTCGATGTTGCGGATGACGGCGCCGGCCAGCATCGCGCCGATGTACGCCGGCAAGGTCAGGCCAAGCATGCCCAGCCCCGTGCTGATCCATGCACCGATGCCCATGGCAATCAGCATGAACACCACGCTCTTGAGCGCCGCGTAGGCCGGGTCGACCAGGCGACTCTTCGCCGACAACGCGGCCGACGGCTCCTCCACGCCTGTGTCGGCGTTTGCAGCCACGGCGGGATACAGCCCCAGCCGCTCGATGAGCATGGCGCCCAACGGCGAGCCCAGGATGGAACCGCACACGATGCCGGCCATCGCATTGGCCAAGGCCACGCTCTTGGCGCCCTGCACGCCGGCGCTGGCGAACAGCGGCGCGAAGGCCAGCCCGGTGGCAGGGCCGCCCGCCAGCGTGGCCGATCCGGTAATCACGCCGAACAGCGGCGGCAGACCGAACGCCTTGGCCATGCCGACGCCCAGCAGGTTCTGCACCACCGCCAGGCCGCTGGCCAGTCCCAGGAACAACAGGATCTGGCGACCGCCGACCTTCAGCAGCGTGGTGCTGGCGTTGAAGCCGATGCCGGTGAAGAACGCGATCATCAGCGGCTGCTCGAAACCGGTGTCGAAGCGGACAGGCGTGATGCTCCAGTGCCTGCAGGCCAGCATCAGCAACGCCACCAGCAAGCCGCCGATGACCGGCGCAGGGATGCTGAAGCGCGCGAGCAGCGGCACGCGTCGCCGGATGGCATAGCCGACGAGCAGCAGCACGCCACCGCAGGCCAGGGTCTGTATCGAATCGAGTGTCAGCACGCGCGCGTACCCAGGTCGACAGCGAGGAAGAGTCTATAGGCAACACTCATCAAGCAGCGCCGTCCTCACCTGCCAAATCCACTCGCACGGCACAGGCCCGCTGGCGCACGGGGGAAGCGGCCATGGATGGCCACGGTTTTGAGGAGCGAGGAAGGCAGGCCGTGCTCAATCCGCGAAGCAGGCGACGAGGTTGTCCGCGATCGATTCGACGCCCATCGTCACCGGGTCCAGGCAAGGCAGCCCGAACAACGCGCTGACACGCTCGCAGGTGGCGATGGCTTCCTGCGCGGGCAGGCGCGAAGTGTTGAGCGCGATGCCGACGGGTTTCACCGCGGGGTTGGTCAGGCGTGCGGCGGCGAGGTTGGCCTCCATGCAAGCCATCAGTTCCGGTATCGGATAATCCCGCAGCCCACGCATGTGACGCCGCGTCGGCTCGTGGCAAAGCACCAGGGCATCGGGCTGCGATCCATGCAGCAAGCCCAGCGACACGCCCGCGTAGGACGGGTGGAACAGCGAACCCTGGCCCTCGATGAGATCCCAGCCGTCATCGGCACGCGCAGGCGAGATCGACTCGGCGGCGCCGGAAATGAAATCCGCGATCACTGCGTCGACGGGAATGCCCGCGCCGGCGATGAGGATGCCGGTTTGCCCCGTGGCCCGGAAATCCGCCGGAAGCCCGCGCCGACGCAGCGACTGCTCCAGCGCCAGGGCGGTGTACATCTTGCCCACCGAGCAGTCCGTACCCACCGTCAGCAGGCGGCGTCCCAGGCGGCGCGCACCGGTGCCGACCGGAATGCCCGGCCGGGGGGCACGCGCATCGAACAGCGCACGTCCGTTCCGGCGCGCGGCTTCCACGATCTCCGGTTGATCGCGCAGTTTCTGGTGCAAACCCGATACGACGTGGAGACCGGCGTCCAGCGCCGCGATGGCGTCGGCAATCATGGCGTCATTCATCACGCCGCCCGCGTTCGCCACGCCGATGACCATGGTGCTCGCGCCCGCGGCCTTGGCCCGGACGATGTCCATGTCAGGCAGATCCAGCGTCACCGCGCAATCGTCGCGACGGTGCTGGCCCAGGCACCAGTGCGGGCGCCAATACGCCAGCCCCCGGGCCGTCTTGATCGCCAGGTCATCGTTGGCACTGCCCAGGTACAACAGGTACGGCGGCCCCCACTGGGCGGACGCGGCCTCTTCGCCTTGGTCCGACATCGGCAATGCTCCCTGTTTGCGGATGGTCTCGCGCGCGTCGTGGATTGCGACTGCGTGGTTGCCGCACGGGCGGCCTTGTCGTGCACGGGCGCCGGCAGGTCCCTGCCCACGCCATCGAGCATAGTCATCGGCCGATCCGCGTCGCCAATGAAAAGTTGAACACGAGGCATAACCGTTGGTTGTGGATGCCGTACGATCTGGACACGGGCACGCCGGCGGTTTCGCGGCATTTGTTCGGACAAACCACTGGATGCCGGCCATGGCCGCATCGAACCGGATGGGGAACGGCCTATGCGTCTCCGTTACATCGAGCTGTTCCACGCTGTCCTGAGCACGGGCAGCCTGACCGGCGCGGCGAATCTGCTGAACGTCTCGCAGCCTGCCGCGAGCAAGGCGCTGCAGCAGGCGGAAAGCCACCTGGGCTTTCCGCTGTTCAGCCGCGTGCGCGGCAGGCTGCAACCGACGCAGCAGGCCTTGCTGATGCGCCATCACATCGACCGTGTCATGCGCGACCTGTACGACCTGCGGCGCCTGGCGTTGAACATCACCCGCCCGGAGAGCCATCCGCTGAGGGTCACCTGCACACCCGCCCTCGCGCAGGTGCTGGTGCCCGACGCAATCGCCCAGGTGGGAAAGGCTTACCCGGAGACGACCGTCGAGCTGTTTACGCAGCACTCGGCGGTGATGTGCGAGTCGCTGATGCTGCGCGAGGCGGACATCGGCCTCACCCTGCAGGACATCAGCCATCACGGCCTGAAGCAGGAGCCGCTATGCCGCGGCAACATCATGGTGATCGCGCCACCGGGCTGGTGGCCAAAACGCGAACTGGACCGGCCACTGCCGATCAAGGCGCTGGCCGACCAGCCGATGATCGGCATCACCGTGCAGGATGCGCTGGGCGCGATGCTGCAGAACCACCTGGCCAAGGTCGAGCCTGCGCCGCGGACCAGCGTGTGGGTGCAGACGTATCAGCTGGCGTGCTCCCTGGTTGCACGCGGCGGCGGACTCGCCCTGGTCGACCCATTCACCGCGCAGTGCAGCAGGGAGCCGGTACAGAAGCGCGCGTTGAAGCTGCAGATGGATGTCGTCCTGTACGCCGTCTATCGACCCGACAGTCCGCTCAACAGCGTGCAGACGCGTTTCCTTGACTACGTGCGCGAGCTTGCCAGGAAGATCTTGTCGAACGATTGAGATCGACCATCGGTTGTCTACCGCGCGCGTCACTGCCCATCGCATGGCCGCGAAAAAAGGGCCGGCAATGCCGGCCCTCTTTCTTTGACGCCTGTCGAAGGCTTACTTCTTCTGCGGCGCTTCCTTCAGGCCACGATTGAGCAGCATCGGCTCGATGGTCGGGTCCTTGCCACGCCAGTCCTTGTACATCTTGCCCAGTTCCTCGGTGTTGCCGCGCGAAAGGATCATCTCGCGGAAGCGGTCGCCGTTCTCGCGGGTCAGGCCGCCCTTGTCCACAAAGCCCTGGAAGGCATCATCGGCCAGCATCTCGGTCCACAGGTAGGCGTAGTAACCGGCGGCATAACCGTTGCCCCAGATGTGCTGGAAGTAGCTTGAGCGATAACGCGGCGGCACGTAGCTGAGGTTGATCTTGGCCTTGGCCAGCGCATCGGCTTCGAACTTGTCCGGGTCCTGCTTCGGCATATCGGCGCTCAGGCTATGCCAGCTCATGTCGAGCAGCGCGGCGGAGACCAGCTCGGTCATGTCGTAGCCCTTGTTGAAGGTCTTCGACTTCTTGATCTTCTCCACCAGCTCGGCCGGCATCGGCTCGCCCGTCTTATAGTTCTTCGCGTAGTTGGCGAAGATCTTCGGGTCGGTGGCCCAGTGCTCGTTGAACTGCGACGGGAATTCCACGAAGTCGCGCGCGGTGGCCGCACCCGACAGGCTCGGATACTCGGAGTTGGCGAAGATGCCGTGCAGGCCATGGCCGAACTCGTGGAACATGGTGATCACGTCGTCGAACGACAGCAGCGCCGGCTGGCCCGGCGCGGGCTTGGTGAAGTTCGCCACGTTGAACACCACCGGCTTGGTGCCCATCAGCTTGGACTGGTCGACCAGGTTGCTCATCCAGGCGCCGCCGTTCTTGTTGTCGCGCTTGAAGTAGTCGCAGTAGAACAGCGCGAGCGAGCTGCCGTCCTTGTCGAACACTTCGAACACGCGCACATCCGGCTGCCACACCGGGATGTCCTTGCGCTCCTTGAAGGTCAGGCCGTAGAGCTGGTTGGCGGCGTAGAACACGCCGTTCTGCAGCACGTTGTCCAGTTCGAAGTACGGCTTGATCTGCGATTCGTCCAGATCGTACTTGGCCTTGCGCACCTGCTCCGAATAGTGGTTCCAGTCCCACGCCTCGACCTTGAAACCGCCCTTCTGCTGGTCGATCACGTCCTGGATGTCCTTGGCCTCGCGCTCGGCGCGCGCCGTGGCGGCCGGGGCCAGCTTGTCCATGAAGGTCAGCGCCGCTTCCGGCGTCTTGGCCATCTGGTCTTCCAACTTCCACGCGGCGTAGCTGGAGAAGCCCAGCACCTTGGCTTGCTCGGCGCGGATCTGCGCAATGCGGCCGATCATGTCGCGCGTGTCGTTGGCGTCGCCCTTCTCGGCGCGATCCCACGAAGCCTTGAACAGCTGCTCGCGCGTGGCGCGATCATTGAGGCTCTGCAGCGCCGGCTGCTGCGTGGTGTTCTGCAGCGGGATCACCCACTTGCCGTCGAGCTTGCGCGCCTTGGCCGCTTCCACTGCCGCAGCGATGTCGCCATCGGACAGGCCATCGAGCTTGGCCTTGTCATCCACCACCAGCGCGCCGGCCTTGGTGGCGGCGAGCAGCTTGTTGGTGAACTGCGTGCTGAGCGTGGACTCTTCCTTGTTGAGATCCTTCAGCTTCGCCTTGTCGGCGTCGGACAGCTTGGCACCACCACGCACGAAGTTCTTGTAAGTCACTTCAACGAGACGCTTGGATTCCGGATCGAGCTTGAGCGAATCGCGCTGCTCGTAGATGGTCTCGATGCGCTTGAACAGCTTGTCGTTCATCACGATCGCGTCCTGGTGCTCGGCGAGCTTGGGCGCTTCTTCTTCCTGCACCTTCTGGATCGTGTCGTTGGTGTTCGCGCCGCTGACGGCATTGAACGCCTGCATCACGCGCTGCATCAGCTGGCCCGACTTCTCCATCGGGATGAAGGTGTTCTCGAAGGTCGGCGCATCCGGGTTGTCGGCGATCTTCTGGATCTCCGCCAGGTGCTGCTTCATGCCTTCTTCGAACGCAGGCTGGTAGTCGCCATCCTTGATCTTGTCGAACGGCGGCGCCTGGAACGGCAGCGTGCTGGGCTCGAGGAACGGGTTCACGGCGCTGACCTCCGGCGTGGCGGCCGCAGTGGAAGCCTTGGCAGGCGTGGTGCTGGCCGGGGCGGGCTGCGCGGCTTGCTCGTTGGACTGCTGCGAGCAGGCGGCGAGCGCGATGGAAGTGGCAATGACGAGAGTGCGGAGACGAAGCATCAGGATTCCCCTGCGGGTGAAAAAATCGAACCCGCAGCCTAACCACACCTTGGCTGGGGTGCCAAGGGCTGGAAGTCCTGGCCTCATTCTTGCCTTTGCCCGTCGTCTCCTTGCGGGAGCGCACCCTGTGCGCGACTCGCTACGCCGCGACGCATCATCTTCGTTGGGTCGTCGCGCACAGAGTGCGCTGCCACAACAACAACCTCAGGCCTGGCGCATGTCCCGCAGCTGCCAGCTCGGGCCGATCAACAAGTTCAGCCGATGGCGCACGACGTTCATGGGCAGGTCGGTGATCAGGTCCACGTCGGTGCGCAGATCGTGCACTTCCGCCATCACCGTGGCACTGGGGTCGGTGACCGCCAGCGCGGGATCGACGTCGTCAGGCTCGTCCTGCATCGCGCGCCAGCGCTGGAACAGCGTGGCCGTGCGCAACGATTCTTGCAACGCAGCAGCAAAATCATTCGGACCGGCGCCGTCATAGCTCAACGAGGGGACGGGGCCACGTGCTTGGGCAAGATCGGCAATGGAAAGGTAGTAGTGGCTACGCGCGGCCATGGCGGCACTCCGGGATCGACAGTCGCATGCAAACACGCGACGCGTGAAGATCACTCCAAGATGGCGTCCAGATCCAGTCGTGATGCCGCCTCGTGCGGCGGCGCGCCATGCGGCAGCACGCCCAGGCACGGCGCCGGCAGCATCCGGCGCAGCGTCGTCAGGTTCTCTTCCACGGCCGCCATGTCCGGATCGATGAGATTGCCGATCCAACCCACCAGGCGGCAGCCGTCCGTGGCGATGGCGCGCGCTGAGAGCAACGCATGGTTGAGGCAGCCCAGGCGCATGCCCACCACCAACACCACCGGCAGCTGCCACTGCCTGGCGATGTCCGACGCCAGCAATCCGCGCGACAGCGGCACCAGCCAGCCACCCACGCCCTCCACCAGCACGGCGTCGTGCATGTCGCGCAGGCGCAGGAACGCCTCGTGCAGCGGCGCCAGGCCGATCTCCACACCGTCGTGCGCCGCCGCCAGGTGCGGCGAAAGCGGCTCGCGCAACGCGATGGGGTTGATCCATTCGTAGGGCATGAGCGCGCTGCTTGCCGCCTGCAGTGCGAGTGCATCGTCGTTGCGCAGGCCTTCGGCGGTTTGCGTGCATCCGCTCGCCACTGGCTTCATGCCGCATGCGCTGCGGCCTGTCGCGCGCAGCGCATGCAACAGGGCGCACGTGGCGTGGGTCTTGCCCACGCCCGTATCAGTGCCCGCGATGAAGAACGTCGACATGCGCCTGTCCCCTGTTGACCGCAACCATCGTTCTGCGGGCGGCGTTATGCCGCAGTGCAGCGCGTCGGCGCATAATACGTTCTTTGACAGCGAGGCCCATGCCCATGTTCGACGTATCCACGCAGGCCTATGCCAGCAAGCGCGAGCACTACGAAGACCTGTGCAGCCAGGCGCGCGGCCTGCTGGAGGGCGAGCCGAACGTGATCGCCAACGCCGCCAACTTCTCGGCGCTGCTGTATCACAGCTTGCCGGACCTCAACTGGTGCGGTTTCTACCTCTACGACGGCACCGAACTGGTGGTTGGCCCCTTCCAGGGCAAGCCGGCCTGCATCCGCATCGCGCTGGGCCGCGGCGTGTGCGGCACCGCGGCGCAGACGCGCCAGACCCAGGTCGTGCGCGACGTGCATGATTTCGACGGCCACATTGCCTGCGACGCAGCATCACAGTCGGAAATCGTGGTGCCGCTGGTGCGCGCCGACGGCAGCCTGTTTGGCGTGTGGGACGTGGACAGCCCGTCCATCGCGCGCTTCGACGACGAAGACCGCGCCGGCATGGAAGCGCTGTGCGCGGTGTTCATGAAGTGCGTGAACGGTTGAGACTTTCGCTCGTCGTCCCAACGAGGGACGACAAAGCCTTCTCGGGGTTTATTCGCGCGGCGTATTGAGCAAGGTCATCACCGCCGCGCGTGCTTCCTCCACGCCCGTCGGCGTCTGCGAGGAGAACATCTGCGCCGTGGCGTGCGTGCCGCCGGCCACCAGCTCCTTTCGCAACGCGGCCAGGGCCTGCGCCGCCTGGTTGCGCGAAAGCTTGTCCGCCTTGGTCAGCAGCACGTGGCAGGGCAAGTGCGTGACGAAGCAGAAATCCAGCATCAGCCGATCGAATTCCTTCATCGGATGGCGGATATCGGTAATCAGCACGATGCCGCGCAAGCTGCGGCGTTGGTGCAGGTAAGCGTCGATTTCCTGCTTCCAGTGCTCGCGCAGCTCCGGCGGAACCTTGGCGTAACCGTAGCCCGGAAGGTCGATCAGGCGTGCCGCAAGCGGCGCCTCGCCTTCGCCCTGTGCCAGCGGCGGCAGCGAAAACGCGACCATCTGCTGCGTGCGGCCAGGCGTCTTGGACGTGCGCGCCAGGCCTCGATGCGCTGTCAACGCATTGAGCGCGCTGGACTTGCCCGCATTGGAGCGTCCGGCAAAAGCCACTTCGGCGCCGCTATCGGGCGGAAGCTGTGAGATTCGATGGGCGGCGAGTACGAACTGGGCGCCCTGCAAAGGATTGGACATGGTTTGACCGACTAAGGTGGCGCGGAGATAATCCGTCAGTTTCTGCCAGTTGCGGACGTGCAGGCCAGCGCGAGCCGTGCAGCCATAGCAGTTTTTCGGGAGACAAGTGTATGAGTTTTCGGCCCGCCGGTTTCCGGCCCGCTGTTGTTGGTTATGCCGTAGCTTTCGTCTTTGCGCTGTCTTCCAGCGTAGTGCTCGCCCAGGAAGCCAAGGCTCCCGCCGCTGCGGCCAGTGCCGCGCAGCCGGCCGCGGCCGCTCCCGCCGCCGAAGCGGCCAAGCCCGCCGAGGCTACCGCCGCCCTCAAGCCCGGTGACGCCGCTGCCGGCGCCGGCAAGGCTGCCGCCTGTGGCGCCTGCCACGGCATGGACGGCAATTCCAGCGACGCCCAGTACCCCAAGCTCGCCGGCCAGCACGAGTCCTACATCGTCCGCCAGCTCACCGACTTCAAAAGCGGCAAGCGCCAGAACCCGATCATGCTCGGCATGTCCACCCCGCTCTCCGAGCAGGACATGCACGACATCGGCGCCTATTTCGCCAGCAAGAGTGCCCTGCCCGGCGTCGCCGACCAGGCCCTTGTCGAGCGCGGCGAGCAGCTTTATCGCCAGGGCGACACCACCAAGGGCGTGCCCGCCTGCATGGCCTGCCACAGCATCGACGGCCGCGGTAACCCGGGCGCGATGTATCCGCAGCTGACCAGCCAGCACGCGCAGTACATCGAAGCGACGCTGAAGTCCTGGCACGACGGCACCACCTGGGGCGATGACGCGCACGCGCAGATCATGCCGGGCATCGCCAAGAAGCTGGACGAGAAGGACATCACCGCCATCGCCAGCTACATTGAAGGCTTGCACGCTGCCGACGGCGCCTCGGGCGCATCGGCCGCCAAGTAAGCTGCTTCGACACGCCGGCCCGATGGCCGGCGTGTCCGTTCCAAGCCAGACAAAGTATCGAGGACCACCATGCTGAAGCGTTTGTCGTTCCTGTGTGCCGCCCTGCTCGCGCTCGCCGCCTGCAGCAACAACAACGACAACGCCAGCACTGCGCAGCCGCCGGCTCCGACACCGGCACCGGCAGCCACCGCGCCCGCGACCCAGCCGACGCCCGCTGCCACCGCGCCGGCCCCGGCTGCTGCTTCCACCGCCGCTCCCGCCCCGGCCGCCAGCGCCGCAGCGGCGGAAGCACCGGCTGCACCAAGCCCGACCCCCGCCACACCGTTCGTCGACAACGGCAAGTGGGTGGAAGGCAAGCACTACGTGCGCATCGAACCGGCTCAGCCCAAGCTGACCAATACCGACAAGATCGAAGTTGTCGAGGTGTTCTCCTACGGCTGCCCGGCCTGCAACCAGTTCCACCCCACCATGAACAAGCTGGTGCAGGAGCTGCCGTCCACCGCCGTGGTCGCCTATCTGCCCGCCTCGTTCATGCCGCAGGAAAACTGGCCGATGCTGCAGCGTGCCTTCCTCGCCGCGCAGGCGCTGGGCGTGGCTGACAAGGCCAACGATGCAATGTACGACGCCGTGTGGAAGACCAACGAACTCAGCGCGCTGAAGGCCGGCGGCAATGGCCTTAAGCCGGCCTCTGCACTGCCGACGATCGATGACGCCGCCAAGGTCTACGCCAAGTTCGGCGCCGATCCGCAGGAGTTCGCGGCCGTGGCCAATTCCTTCACCATCAACACCAAGGTCAAGCGCTCCGACGAACTGGTGAAGAACTACGGCGTGGAAGAAACGCCGACCATCATCATCGACGGCAAGTATCGCCTCACCCCACGCGCCGCCGGCAGCTACGAAGATACGGTGGAACTGGTGAAGTGGCTGGTGTCCAAGGAAGCGGCCGGCAAGTAAGCCGCGCCATCATCCAACACGATCACCCGAGGTTCCCCTTCATGTTCAAGCGTTTCGCCTCACTGCGTGCAATCAGCCTGTTTGCCGGCCTGCTGCTGGCCAGCGCCTGCACGGCCGGTTCCAATGAGCCTGCGCCCTATACCAACGGCACCGAGTACGTGACGCTCGACGGCCCCGCCCATCGCTACAGCAGCGAGGGCAAGGTGGAAGTGGTCGAAGTGTTCTCCTATGGCTGCATCCACTGCGCGCACTTCGCGCCGATTGCCGAACAGATGCGCAAGCAGCTGCCGCCGGGCGTGGTGTTCAAGCTGCTGCCGGCCGCGTTCAACGACCAGTGGGTGCCGTTCGCGCGCGCCTTCTACGCCGCCAAACAGCTGGGCGTGCTCGAGCAGACGCACCTGGCGCTGTTCCAGGCCAAGTTCGACAACCACTATCCGATCTCCACGCTGGACGAACTGGCCGATTTCTACGCCACCCACGGCGTGAAGCGCGAAGACTTCATGCGCATTGCCACCTCCGACGAAGTCACCGCGCAGATCCGCAAGGATGCCGCGCTGGTGCAGGCGTGGCAGGTCGATGGCACGCCCACCATCGTGGTCAACGGCAAGTACCGCAGCGCCAACATCAAGACGCTGGATCAACTGTCCGCATTGACCCAATGGCTGGCCAAGCGCGAGCTTGCCGGGAAGTAAATCGTTGCGGGGGAAGGCTTTCCGGAACTTTCCCCGCATTCACGTGCAGGCGGGCATGCTTGCGCACCCGACAGAACCGCCGATGGCGCCTGTCATCCTTTCCCAATAACCTGCCCGCCCGATGAATCGCGCCGACACTTCCGCCCCCGCAGCCCCCGAGCGTCGCCTGCGCCTGCTCAGCTGCAACATCCTGGCCGGCGCCAGCGTGCAGCGTTACCACGAATACGTCACCCGCAGCATCAACGCGGTGCTGCCCGGCCGCAGCAAGCTGGACAATCTCGATCGCCTGGCCGAAGTGCTGCCGCAGTTCGATGTCATCGGCCTGCAGGAGGCCGACGCGGGCAGCCTGCGCTCGGGCTTTCTCAACCAGACGCGCTACCTCGCCGAAGCGGCGGGCATGCCGTTCTGGAGCCATCAGCCGAACCGCCCCATGGCGCGCCTGGCGCATTCGGCCAACGGCCTGATCAGCCGGCTGGAACCCTCCAGCGTGCTCGACTATCCGCTGCCCAGCCGCATTCCCGGTCGCGGTGCATTGCTGGCGCGTTTTGGCGAAGGCCCCGATGCGCTGGCCGTGATGATCGCCCACCTGTCGCTGAGCGCGCCTGCGCGCGCCAAGCAGCTAGGCTTCATCGGCGAGGTGATGCAGGACTATCGCCATGCCGTGTTGATGGGCGACCTCAACACGGATCTGCACAGCACCGAGATGAAGCACCTGTTCGCCAAGTCACCGCTGGTGCCGCCGGAACGTGTGACGCCCACGTTTCCCAGCTGGAAGCCGCGGCGCGCGCTCGACCACATCCTTACATCCGAGGCGATCCAGCTCGACAAGGTCTGGGCGTTGCCGCAGGCTTTCTCCGATCACCTGCCGCTGGCCGCGGAAATCCGCCTGCCGGGGCACGTCGCACCACAACCCCACCGACTGCGCCGATGAAGCGAACGCTTGCCCTGATCCTGCCCTGGCTGTTGCTGCTGGTGATCGCTGCGCTGCCGCTGCTGCTGCGCTACGGCCTGGTGGAATCGGCCGAGCTGGCGCGCGTCTGCGATGCAGGCAAGACGCTGGCTTGCGAGGTTCGCCACATCACCGTGCTGGGTTTCATCACCGGCAATATCGGTGGGCTGCGCATCGGCGTCTTCGGCTGGGTGGCGCTGGCCGCGATGCTGCTGGCGCTGTGGCACGTGCGCGTGTTCACCGCCTGGCTTGCGGCGGCCACGGGTCTGTTCGCCGTGGTGCTGTACTGCTTTGAACCCGGCGCGCTGGCGCTATTGGTGGGCTGCCTTCGCCTGGTGCGCGCGCAGGCGAACGGTGTGGACCCAGCGGATCAGCACGGCGCCACCCAGCGCGAGATTGGCGCCCATCCATAGCCACGCCGCCGGATTGAGCCCGACGTCCTGCACGACGGTGACGGCGGCCAGCAACGGCAAGGCGCAGGCCAGCAGGCGTTCCTCCGGCGAGGGCATCCCGCCTTTGTCCGCATCCAGCATGGTCGCAACGAAGTAACCCAACGCTGGCGGCCAGAACAGGCCCAGCGGGAAATCACGGTAGCGGCCGTCGAACACCAGCAGCAGCCCGTACAAGGTGAGGATGAACATCCACGCGTAGCGTGCGCGACGGTTCGGCGCCTGCCGCGGGCGCTCGCCCGCCAGCTGCGCACCGATCCAGCGCGCGAGCCCCATCGTGGTGATCAGCGCCAGCGCGCACAGCGCCAGCGATACGGTCCATTCGACCGCATCGCGGCAGGCGTAGGACATCTGCCTCAACTGCCACGCC
Source organism: Dyella sp. (assembly GCF_035685885.1). Taxonomy (GTDB): domain Bacteria; phylum Pseudomonadota; class Gammaproteobacteria; order Xanthomonadales; family Rhodanobacteraceae; genus Dyella. Next base: position 19,171 of record NZ_DASRZX010000007.1, read on the forward strand.
ATCGCAGTGCCCGCGGCAAAGCCCGACAGCGCCATCGCGATACGCGCGCGACGCAGCCGCCATTCGCGCCGCCACCAGCCGGCCAGCACGAACAACACCGCGCCCGCGACGCCCGCCGCCCAGCCCCACAGCCAGCGCGGCTCTTCGACCACCGCGCCCTGCATCGAAAACTTCGGGCGCGCATGCACGTCGAAGATGCCCCAGTAGCCGCCGACGGTGCCTTCCTGCTCGCGTTTCCACGGCTGGTCGAAGGCTTCGATCACGTTGTAGGGCATGTCGACGCTGCCGGCGTAGCGCAGGAAGTCGCGCATGTAGCGCGCCTCGTTCACCACGCTGGCTGCGGCGCCACGACGCTGCTTGCCTTCGCTGGGCCAGCCTGTTTCGCCGATCATCACCGCGCGCCCGGGAAACTGCGCCTTGGTGTGCGCATAGACGTCCGCCACGTGCTGCAGCGCGTCCTTCGGCTCGACCGGCTCGTCTTCCCAGTACGGCAGGATGTGGATGGTGATGTAGTCCACCACTTTGGCCAGCTCGGGATAGCGCAGCCAGAATTCCCACACGTCCGCGTAGGTCACCGGGACATGCGTATCGCGCACCGCATCGTGCAGCTCGTTGATGTAGCGCGCGAGTGCTTCGGGTGTCTGCTCGCCACGCAACAGCACTTCGTTGCCGACGATCACGCCGCGTAGCACGCCCGGGTTCGCCTTGATGGTGGCGATGCCCTTGCGAATCTCGTTTTCGTTGGCGACCGGATCGCGGCCGATCCACACGCCGAGCAGCACCTTCATGCCGTAGCGCTGCGCGATGGCCGGCACCGCGTCCAGGCCGAAACCCTGCGAATACGTGCGCACGCAATCGAAGCGCTCGGACAATGCGCGCAGGTCGGCATCGATGCGCTCGGGACTCACGAAGGCACGAATGTTGAGCGGTGTTTCGCCCGGCTTGCGGAACGGCGCATAGGACACGCATGCGATGCGCGCGCTCGGCGCATCGGGCAAGGACACCGGGCGACCCATCTGCCACCACCAGAGCGCACCGCTGAGCGCGGCCACGATGAGCATCAGCCATGCGATCGGCGCGACTCGGGACGATGGCGAGGACGATGGCGGCATGCGCTTCCTGCTGGCTGGGTGCGCCGGACGCGGCGCCTCGTGGGCCGCAGATTCTATCAGGCCATTCCGCACGTCCATGTGCGCCGGTGCCCGGCCGCCGTTTCACGCCACGCTCAGCGGCCGTTGGCCATGCTGCCGGGCCGCGCATTGCATGTCGTCCCCGAGGACCGCGAAGTCGTTCGCCGCGGGTTGGAAAAGGAGTGGTCATGTCCCTGTCTGTGGCACCACGGCGTCTTGCCGGACGCCTGTTCATCGTGATGGCCGGTCTTGCGCTGGCTTTTGCCGCCAGCGCCGCCGAGCCCACCGCCGCGCAACGTGCCGCGTTCAAGCAGGCGTATGCGGCCGCCCAGCAGGGTGGCGATGGTTGGCGCGCTCAGGCCAATGGGCTGCAGGACTATCCGCTGTATCCGTACCTGGAGGCAGCGGCACTCACGCACGACATCCGGCAGATCGACCGCCCCCAGGTCGAGGATTACCTCAAGCGCAATCCGGGGCTCATTCCCGCCACGGATCTTCGCCGCGACTTCCTCGCCGAACTGGCGCGTCGGCAGGACTGGGACAATTTTCTTGCGATGTACCAGCCCGGCCAGGGCGACACGCTGGCGTGCAGCGCACTGCAGGCGCAGCTGAGCAAGGGCACGCCGCTGGATTTCGACCGTGACCTCGCCGCGCTTTGGGCCAAGCCCAAGCTGCCCAGTACCTGCGACCCGGTGCTGAGCGCTGCGCACGACCAGGGTCTGCTGACCCCGCAGCGCCTGTGGGATCGCATCGATCGCGCAGCGGATGCGGGCCAGCCTGGCTCCATCAACGCCATCGCCGGCTGGCTTCCAGGCGAGGACGCCGAGTCCGCCCGGCGCATCGCCTCGGCGCTGAGCGATCCGGCCGCGGCGAGCGTCGCCGCCAACCAATGGCCCGACACGCCGCGCAACCGCCAGGCTGCCACGCTGGCGCTGGAACGGTTGGCCCGTCGCCAATCGGTGACCGCCGACATCGCGTGGCAGAAGCTGCAAGGGCATTTCGCGTTCTCGCCGGAACAACGCAACCGCGTCGAATACGCCATCGCCCTGTTCCATGCCACCGACTATGACCAGGGCGCCCTCGCACGGCTGGCCGCGTTGCCGGCCGCGTCGCAGACCGACACCAGCCGCGAGTGGCGCGTGCGCGCCGCGCTGGCACAGCAAGACTGGCGCGCCGTGCTCGCGGCCATCGACGCCATGCCGGCCGCGCAGCAAAGGGATGGCGAATGGCGCTGGTTCCGCGCGCGCGCGCTGACCGAACTGGGACGCCAGAGCGAAGCGCAGCAGGTACTGACATCGCTGGCGACAGAGCCGACGTTCCACGGCTTCCTCGCGGCCGATCGCCTGGACGCGCCGTATGGCATCTGCCCGAACACGCTCAACGGCGATGAGCAGCGCGAACAGGCGCTGCTGGCCAATCGCGCGCTGCTGCGTGCGTTCGAGCTGTATGCCGTGGGCCTGCCCCGACAGGCGCGCCGCGAGTGGACGCAGGCAATGGACGGTGCCGACGCGCAAACGCTCAGGCTGGCGGTCGATCTCGCCACCCGCCGGGGCTGGTACGACCGCGCCGTGTTCACCTTCAACACCGGCGACGCGCTGCGCTATTACGAGCATCGCTTCCCGCTCGCCAGCCAGGACGGACTGGTGCCGCAGGCACAGGAAGCGGGTATCGATCCTTCGTGGGCTTACGCGATCCTGCGCGCGGAAAGCGCGTGGATGAGCGATGCACGTTCGGGCGCCGACGCGCGCGGCCTGATGCAGCTGCTGCCTTCCACGGCCGCCCTGGTGGCCAAGCGCAATGGCATCAGCTGGGGCGGCGGCGACACCTTGTTCGACCCGGTGACCAACATCATCCTCGGCACACGCTACCTCGCACAGATGGCCGAGCGTTTCAGCGGTTCGATCTGGCTGGCGAGCGCCGCGTACAACGCCGGCCCGGGCAAGGTTGATCAATGGCTGGAAGCACGCGGCACGCTGCCCGCCGACATTTTCGTCGCCACCATTCCGTACAAGGAAACGCGCGAATACGTGGCGCGCGTGATGTCCTTCGCGGTGATCTACGACTGGCGCCAGCACGGCAACGCGGTGCCGCTGTCGCAGCGGCTTACGCCGATCGGCCAGGGTTTCAGCCTGCCGGACGCGCGCAGCCAGCGTAAGCTGGTAGCCTGCCCGGCCGTGACGACACCCGCTCCCGCGGAAGCATCCAGCGCCGCGCCGGCCAGCAACATGGCGCCTCCGTCCGCGGCATCGAGCGGCACGCATTGAGATTGGGGATTCCGTGACACAACGAACCGCGCAACTGGTGGTACTCGGCGGCACAGGCTTCGTCGGAACGCATCTGGTGCCGCGACTGGCAGCTGATGGACACCGCATCCTGCTGCTTTCGCGCAATCGCGAGCGACGTCGCGAGCTGGGCGTGCTGCCCAGCGTGCGTATCCGCAGCGTCGACATCTACGACGGCAATGCGCTGCGCCGGCAATTCGAAGGCGCGGATGCGGTCATCAACCTGGTGGGCATCCTCAATGCCTCCGGCAACCAGACCTTTCAGCGTGCGCACGTGGAACTGACGCAGCGCGTGATCGCCGCGTGCCAGGCCGCCGGTGTTTCGCGCCTGCACCAGATGAGCGCGCTGAAGGCCGGCCAGGGACTGTCGCAGTACCTCAAGACCAAGGGCGATGCCGAGGCGCACGTGCGCAACTCCTCGCTGGACTGGACCATCTATCAGCCCAGTGTGATGTTCGGCAACGGTGGCGGACTGGTCGATCGCTTCGACCGATTGTTGCGACAGATGCCGATGTTGCCGTTGGCACGCGCCTCTTCACGCCTCGCACCGACCTGGGTAAGCGACGTGGCAGAAGCTTTCGCGCGCTGCGTCGGTGACAACAAGCTCGGCATCGACCGCAGTTTCGAACTGTACGGACCCGAAGTGCTCACGCTGGGCGAGATCGTCCGGCAGGTACGCGACACCACTGGGCTACGCACACCCATCCTCGACTTGCCTGATGGCCTTGGCCGCCTGCAGGCACAGATCGCCGGCATGCTGCCGGGCAAGCCGTTCTCGCTGGACAACTTCCAGACACTGCGCACCGATTCGGTGGGCAAGACCGATGGCTACGCCGCGCTCGGCATCGTGCCGCAACCATTGTCCCCATGGTTGCCGGTGTTGTTGAACGAGCCTGCGCAACAGCGGCGACTCACCAACGCCCGCACCAGCCGCGGCTGAGCACATCCGGCCACACACGGCCCTTGTAGGAGCGCACCCAGTGCGCGACCGCGGCGTTGCGTGAACCAGGATCATCGCCGGTGATTCGTTCCCACACGCGTGGCCGAGGGGTTGTTCACCATAGAACGCGACTGATCGCGCCTAAGTCGTCGTCCCACGATCCCGCCGATCGCGCACTGGGTGCGCTCCTACAGGGCGGGCGCGCGCATGGCAGAATCCCGGTCATGCGCATCTATCTCGTCGGCGGCGCCGTTCGCGACAAACTGCTGGGAAGGCCCGTCGTCGACCATGACCATGTCGTGGTCGGCGCGCGTCCCGACGAGCTGCTCGCGCAAGGCTATCGGCCGGTGGGCAAGGATTTCCCGGTGTTCCTGCACCCGAGGACCGGCGAGGAGTACGCGCTGGCACGCACCGAGCGCAAGACAGGCCACGGTTACCACGGCTTCGCCTTCCATGCCGATCCGTCGGTAACCCTCGAACAGGATCTGGCACGTCGCGACCTCACCATCAATGCGATGGCCGAGGCCGAAGACGGATCGCTGGTGGATCCGTTCGACGGCGCACGTGACCTGAAGCAACGCCTGCTGCGCCACGTCTCGCCCGCCTTCGCCGAAGACCCCGTGCGATTGCTGCGCGTGGCAAGGTTCGCCGCGCGCTTCGCGCCACTGGGGTTCACGGTCGCGCCAGAAACCATGGCATTGATGCAGCAGATGGTGCAGGCCGGCGAAGTCGATCATCTGGTGCCCGAGCGGGTATGGCAGGAGACACGCAAGGCGCTGGGCGAGGCGCAGCCTTCTGCCTTCCTGCGCGTGCTGCGCGAATCAGGCGCGCTCGCCGTGCTGTTTCCCGAGGTGGATGCGCTCTATGGCGTGCCGCAGCGCGCGGAGTTCCATCCCGAGATCGACACCGGCGTGCACGTGGAAATGGTGCTGGACATGGCTGCGCGTATCGCGCCGGGCAACGACGTGGTCGGGTTCTGTGCGCTCACGCACGACCTGGGCAAGGCACTCACGCCCGACGACGTGCTGCCACGCCACATCGGCCACGAGCACGCGGGCGTGGAGCCGCTGCGCCGGCTGGTGGCGCGGCTCAAGGTTCCCAACGAACACGCCTCGCTGGCCGAACAGGTCTGCCGCGAGCACCTGAACGCGCATCGCGCCTTCGAGCTCAAGTCCGCCACCGTCTTGCGCCTGCTCGGTTCGCTGGACGCCCTCCGGCGGCCGGAGCGGCTGGACCTGTTCCTTGCCGCCTGCGAGGCCGACAAGCGGGGGCGACTGGGGCATGAGAACGACTCGTATCCACAAGCTGACTATTTGCGGCGAGCCCGGGCAGCCGCCGCGGCGGTCAGCTCGGAGCCCTTCGTCGCCAGGGGATTGCAGGGGCCGGCCTTCGGCGAAGCCCTGACGGCGGCCCGCATCGCGGCCATCGGCGCGGTGGAACGCCCCCAAGCCTGAACGAACCGCGGCAAGGAAAGCCTGGCGGAAGACAGCCGTTTCTAAGGTTATGGGTTCACAATCGTCCGCGATGCCATGCGCCCCGCCCGGCGTGTATAAAGGCGGGCCGCTGTCGCCGGACCCACTGGCCTGGCGCCTTACTTTCACCGGAGCACTCCGTGCCGACTGCACTCAACTCGACCTCCCCGCTGCGCCAGCGCTTCCGCCCCCTCTGGTGGCTGGCCATCAGCTATGTGGTGATCGGCGCCATTACCCGCATCGCACTGCTGTCCATGTCAGGCGCCGGGGTGCCACACAACCCGCTGTACTGGGCCTACGCATTCGGCGTGGGCCTGGCCTACGACCTGGTGGCGTTCGTCTACCTTGCGTGGCCGCTCGTGCTCTATCTGTGGCTGATGCCGCAGCGCTTTTATGTCTCCCGCCCAGGGCAGTGGCTGCTGTATGCGGGCGGCGCAGTGCTGCTGTTCGGCCTGATGTTCGTGGGTGCTTCCGAACTGGTGTTCTGGGCCGAGTTCGGCACGCGCTTCAACTTCATTGCCGTGGACTATCTGGTCTACACCACCGAAGTGATCGGCAACATTCGCGAGTCCTATCCGCTGGGCACCTGGATCAGCCTGCTGGCGCTGGTGACGGTGCTGGTGGTGTGGTTCACCCGTCGCGGCCTACGCGCGGAAGACAGCGGGACACGGCTGCTCCAGCGCGGCAAGGTGGTGCTGGTGTGGCTGTTGATCACCGTGGTGACGGCGGTGGGCATCAAGGGCACCTTCAAGGACCGCACCGACAACGCCTACGTCAACGAGCTTTCCGGCAATGGCGTGTTCGAGTTCTTCGCCGCATTCCGCAGCAGCCACCTGGACTATTCGCGCTTCTACCGCACCCTGCCCGACGACGTCGCGTTCAAGCGCGTGCGCGAGCGGCTGCAGACGCCCGATGCCACCTTCGTCAGCGATGATCCGCGCGACCTCACCCGCGAGATCCGTCACGCAGGGCCGGAGAAGCATCTCAACGTGGTGCTGATCAGCGTGGAGAGCTTCTCGGCGGACTTCATGGCGGAGTTCGGCGACAAGCGTGGCATCACGCCCAACCTCGATGCCCTGATCAACCAGAGCATGTTCTTCGACAACCTCTATGCCAACGGCACGCGCACGGTGCGCGGCCTGGAAGCGCTATCGCTGTCCGTGCCGCCCACGCCAGGCGATTCCATCGTGAAGGCGCACAACAACGAGAACCTGTTCTCCGCGGCCAACGTCTTCAATGACCGCGGCTACCAGTCGGATTTTGTCTACGGTGGCTACGGCTACTTCGACAACATGAACTACTTCTTCGCGCACAACGGCTATCGCGCGGTGGACCGCAACGACATCGGCAAAGGCGAGACCATCCATCACGAGAACGTGTGGGGCGTGGCCGACGAGGATCTCTACACGCTGTCGCTCAAGCAGATGGACGAGGCCCATGCGCAGGGCAAGCCATTCTTCCTGCACATCATGACCACCTCCAACCACCGTCCGTTCACGGTACCGGCCAATCGCGTGCCGCAGAAGAACGGCACGCGCGAGGCGGCCGTGGCGTACACCGACTGGTCCATCGCCGATTTCATCAAACGCGCGCAGTCCAAGCCGTACTTCGACGATACGGTGTTCGTGATCACCGCCGACCACTGCGCCTCCAGCGCGGGCCGCACCAGCGTGCCGATCAACCGCTATCACATCCCGCTGTGGATCTACGCGCCCAAGCACATCCAGCCGCAGCGCGTGAGCCGGCAGATGGCGCAGATCGACATCATCCCCACGGTGATGGGCCTGCTCAACTTCAGCTACCGCAGCCGCTTCTTCGGTGCCGACCTGTTCCAGCTTGAACCCGGCCGCGAACGTGCTTTCCCCGCCACCTACGAAAAGCTCGGCTACCTGCACGGCGACGTGCTGACCGTGCTGGAACCGCAGCGCAAGCTGGAGCAGGTCCGTCCCAACTTCGACAACGGCGATGCCGTGCCGAATACGCCCGTGGACCAGACCCAGGTGGACGACGCCACGGCCTACTATCAGGTGGCCGCTTACCTCTTCAAGCATGGGTTGATGGTGAAGCGTGCGGATGATGGGAAGCCGGTGCAGCAGGCCGTTACGCCGGAACCCGCAAAGGCGGCAAATTGAGCGTTGCCCTCAGCGGGTGCGGACGATCTTCAAGTCGCCCTGAGAGGTGATGAGGTAATCACTCGCCTCGTCACCGCTCACCAGTTGCACGCGCCCACCGATGGCAACGCCCTGGTAGCCAGGGATGTCAAAAGTGAGCCGCTCATAGATCCATCGGTCTTTTTCAACTTCCGGTCGCAGGCGCACGATCGAGGTGGAGGCTTTTACGGCCTGCGCCAGAGCCGGGGAGAAATGCGATTGCTTGACGCCAATGTCGTGCGTACTGCGCACGATGTTGACGCCATGCCAAACGCAAAACAGGGCGTATATCGCCACGATCACTCTAGATACCCGCGGCATCTCGCGCCAGGCAAGCGCCACCACGCCGGCGGTAACCGCGGCAAACCCGTAGCCATATTGATTGGCTGCGCCGCCAAGCAACAGCACCGGCCCGAGGGCGGCAGCCCCACCAAGCACGAACGCCGCAACCCAACGCCATCCGACGCGCCACAGCGCGGCGACCAGCAAGAGCCAGCCCACGCAGGCCATCTGAATCTGCTGGCTGCCAAAGCCTTTCTGCAGAAAATCGCCTGCACCAAGGCGGGATGTGAGCACAGGGAACAGCTGGTACTCCAGCCAGCGCACGGGTATCGACGCAAAGCTCCACTGGTAGATCGAGCCCGTGGTTGCTTTCGAGAAGAGGATGCTGCCCAAGCGCAAGGCGAGATAGATGGCCACGGGGGCGCCAGCGGCGAACATGGCGATTCCCCATGCGCGTTGTCTTCCCGAAAACCACCACGCAAGAAGGACAAGCACGGGAATGACGATGGCCGCTTCCTTGGACAGCAAGGCGACGGTCGTCAATGCGGACACGATGGCAACGATGACCCATGCACGACGCGCATGCATGGCGACCAAGCCAATGGACAGGGCACAGCTCAGCCAGATGAGATCGGCAATCGTGCCTACCCAGCCATGTATGTAGCTCGCGTAGGGCCCGAGTGCGAACACCAGGGCGCCCAGCAGGGCGATGTGAAATTCCGCGCCTGCACGCCGCAGCAGCTGCGCCAGCAGGCCTGTGTTGATGGCGCCCCACATCACCAGCACCGCATGGAACGCGTAGGGATGCTCAAACAGGTGGCGCGACAGCACCATCCATAGCGAGAACGTCAGTGGTCGATACTGGAAGGCATGAATGTCGCCCCACAATCCATTGCCGAAGAATCCACCGGGTGAATGCGTGGCGTAATAAGCCCATTGCAGCTCGTCATGGCTGAGATAGCCTGGATTGAAGATCAGCGGCGACTGCAAAAGCAGCACGCCCAGCACGGCAAGGACAAACAGCGTCCATGGTTTGTTGGTGATCACATCCATCGCAGACTTGCTTCCTTCAAGGAAATCCTGGCGAGACTGTCGGGCGCCCCATGGGCGATCGCCTAAAGCCTATCCCCCTGGTCCGCCTCCAGCAGTTCCGCCGGGAGCGGGACGACATCCATGTTCCGTGCAAACAGCATGGCCTGGAAGCGTTCGCCCATCTGATCGGGCATGGTGAGTTTCTTTACTTCCTGAGCGAGGCGATAGCGCGCCGCTTCGTCGGGTGCCGCTTCGTAAGCCTGCTCGAACGCCGCCTGCAATCCGCTGCCGATGAGGAACTGCGCCTGCGGCATGTAGCCGGCCACGCCAAAGCCCGCACTGTTGCCGGCCTCGGCCAGCGCAGTGAAGTCGACGGAGGCAGTGAGGTCGTTGAGGCCAGGCAGGTAGAACGGGTCATTGTGCGAGCGGTGGCGGTAATAGGCGCGCAAGGTGCCGTCGTTGCGTTCGGGCAGGTAGAACTCGCGGCGCACGTAGCCATAGTCGATGAAGAGCATCAGCCCGGCACGCAGCGAGCCGCCGATGGCCTGCATCCAGTACGGCAATTGGGGCAGTACTTCGGAACGGTAGCCGTTGGCGAATTCCGTTTCGATGTCGCGCTCCACATGGCGCACCGCCCCCGACACCAGCGCGTCGGCAGGACGATCCACGCGCATCAGTCGACCTTCGCCGTCCAGTGCAACGTATTCCTCGTAGACCTCGCCGTCGCGCAGCGCGAAACGCGTGGTGGGCAATGCGTCGATCACCTCATTGGCGAACAGCACGCCTTGCCAGTCCTGTTCCGGCGGGCGATCGAGCCATTGCACGCGCGCGAAGATGTCGGCAGGCAACGCCGTCGCAAGTCGCTCCCGCTGACGCTCGCGCAGGTCGGCGCTGGGTTCGAGGATGTAATAGTGGCCCGGCAGAGAGCTGGCCTCTGCAAACGCCTTCAGCGCCGCTTCGGCGAATGCACCGCTGCCGCCGCCAAGCTCAAGGAAGTCCGCGTCGCTGCCGAGCAATGCCAACACCGGGTAGGTCGCGTTCACCACGCAACGGGCGAACAGCTCGCCCAGCTCCGGCGCGGTGATGAAATCGCCTGCTTCACCGAACTTGGTCTTGCCCGCGCTGTAGTAGCCAAGGCCCGGCGCGTACAGGCAGCGCTCCATGTACTGGGAGAACGGCATCGCGCCATGCGAGGCGATTTCCTCGCGCAGGTGCGTCAGCAGCCGGTCGGAATGGGCGCGTTCGTCGGCGCTCGGTTCGGGAAGTTGGGAAGACATGCGCGTAGGCCAGGCAGGAAACGCGCAAAGAATAACGCATGCCCCGCCGCAGCCTCGGGGGAGGGAGACCGGCTGCGGCGGGGCATCGGCCCAGCGGGGCTTAGAAGCTGAAATCCTTCTGCACGGTCAGGTACAGCCCGCGCCGCGGCGCGAACTGCGGCGCGCCCACGCCAACGCCCGTGCCGTCGCGCAATTCATAGGTGCGATCCAGCGCATTGATCAGCGCCAGTTGCGTCTTCAGCTTACCGAGGCTGCCTACGTTGAAGTCGTGCGCCACGTTGAGGTTCAGCTGGAAGTAGTACGGCAGCGAGGCACCGTTGGGCACACCACTATCCTTGCGCAGGCCGCTGCCGAAGAGGTAGTCGGCACCCACGCGCGTGGCTTCGCTGAACGAGTAGGTGATGCCACCGGACGAGGCCAGCTTCTGGTCGTGGTCGAGATGGATCCAGTTGTCGTAGATGTACGCCAGCTCGTCTTCGTCGAAGTTGTACTGACCGGTGATCACGCGCTTGCCCATGGCCCGGCTGAACGAAAGATTGAAGTACGCCGAGACGGGACCGTTGTCGTAGTTGACGGTGAGTTCCGCGCCCCGGATGCGGCCAAAGTCGTAGTTGAAGTTGGAGTAGATCAGCGCCGCGCCGAACTGGCCTTCGTCCTGCAAGCGGCTCACCTTGCGGTAGTAGCCGTCCAGACCCACGGTGAGGCTGGAACCAAACTGCTGCTGGATGCCGAGATCGAAATAGTCCGAGCGCTCCGACAGCGGAAGATTGTTGCCGCCGCTCGGCAGCTCATTGGTGGTTCCGTTGAAGCGGGCAATGTTGCTGTCGTCGATCACTTCGGTCGCCGGCGGCGTGAAGTAACGCGAGTAGCCCGCATGGATCGTGGTGCTGTCGGTCGCCTGGTACACCACGCCAAGGCGCGGGCTCAGCTGGCTCTCGGTGCGGAACAATTCGTAGCGGTCGCCACGCACGCCGTAGTTCACCGTCCACTTGTCGCCGATGCTCCATTCGTCCTGCAGGTAGGCCGACCAGGTGCGCGCCAGCAGGTTGGTGGCATCGTAGATGCCGATCGGCGTGGTGCTGGCCTGCGAACCATCCGGATTGGCCGGGAACACCAGCGAGTTGTTGCTGATGTTGCCGCGCTCGAACTCACCGTAGATGCCGTAGCGCAAGGTGTGGCTGTCGCCCAGCGGCGTGGCGAAATCCGCCTGCAGCGTGCTGGCGCGGTTGGAGCGATTGATGGTGGAGGCAACGCCATTGAACATCAGATCGCCCACTTCGTCGGGCAGGAAGTTCACTGTGCTGTAGCGCTGGCCCAGCGACATCTGGTAGTTCGTCTTGCCCCACTTGCCCTGCAGCGAGAGCACGCCAAAACGCGTCTGCTCCTTCTGCCGCTCGTTGAGGTCGGCCGAGTTGAAATCCGTCTGGTCGAGGTAACCGAACTGCGGCTCCTGGTTGGGATTGTTTGGAATCTCGAAGCGGTTGTTGGTCGCGCCGAACATGAAGCTGATGCGCGTGTCGTTGTTGATCAGGTAGGAGATATCGCCAAAGCCCTTCACCTGGTTGGTGTGGTCGTGGATGGGCGTGCGGCTGGACGTCGGGTTTTCGATGCCGACATCGTTCTCCAGATAGTTGGCCGTGACGAACCAGCTCCAGCGATCGCTGCTGCCCCATAGCGAGGCGTTGGGGTTGAGCGTGCCGAACGAACCACCCGTGATGCCGATACTGCCGCCGTTGCCCAGGTCGTGGCCGCTCTTGGTGTCGATATCCACCACGGCGGCGGTGCGCAGGCCGTACTGCGCCGGCAGCGCGCCATCGAGCAGTTTCACGCTCTGGATCGTGCGTGCGTCCAGCGTCTGGCCGAAACCGGAGATCGACTCGGGAATGATCACACCGTTGATGCGGTACTGCAGGTTCGCGTGGTCGCCGCGCACATGCAGGCCGCCGTAGGAATCCTGCACCACGCCCGGCGCCTGCAGGATCACCTGGTTGAGTGGCGTCGAGTCGCCCAGCGGCAACTGCTGGATCGCCTTCTGGTCGATCACGTACTGGCTGCTGCCGGTATCGGGCGACAACGAATTGCGCGACTGGTCGAGCGCCGCGCTGACATCCACGGCGCCAAGCTGCTTCACCTTGGGCTTGTTGCGGGCGCTGGTCGTGTCGGCATCGTTGCCGTCACTGGCAGCGCTGGTGGCGACGGTGCTGGTATCCGGCGTCGGGCTGGTTTGGGCAAAGGCGGCAGGGACGGCGCCCAGCGCGACAGCGAGGCTCAGGGCAAGCAGGGAACGTTTCATGAGGTTTCCGGTGGGGCGGCGTTGTTATTTCGATATGTTATAACATTGCCACTGCCGCCGGGGCCACGCCTGCCCCAAAAGTCATGGTCCGCCGCGCCCTCCAGCGCACCCACCGCAAGATCAGCCCACCTTCACGGCGTGCGCCTAGACTGCCCCCATCGACTCCTCGCCTCGTGTAGCCCTGGAATCATGAGCAAACCCTCGTCCCAGCTTCCGGCCGTCATCACGGACCACAGTCGCGTCACCCAGGCGATCCTCGACTTCGTGAGCCAGATCCCCGACAGCGATGTGGCGGGCGCCCGGGACCCGGAGAAGGAAGCGCAGCGCCTGGCCACGCGCGCGGCGCAACGAGCAGGGCTGACGGCCGGCTCGCTGGCGCTGCCGCCGGGTCCGCTGGGCTGGCTGACCGTGCTGCCGGAACTGATCGCCATCTGGAAGATCCAGGCGCAGATGGTCAGCGACATCGCCGCCGCCTACGGCAAGCACTCGGACCTGGGCCGCGAGCAGATGTTGTGGTGTCTGTTCCGCCATACCGCCGCGCAGGCGTTCCGCGACCTGGTGGTGCGCGTGGGCGATCGCCTGCTGTTCCGGCGCCTCAGCTACAGCGTGGCCGAACGCATCGCCAAGACCGTGGGCATCAAGGTGACCCAACGCGCGGTCGGCCAGGGCATCAGCCGCTGGCTACCGGTGGTCGGCGCCATGGGCGTGGGCGCCTACGCGTACTACGACACCGGGCAGGTCGCGCGCACGGCCATCGCCATGTTCAGCTCGCCCATCGAGACCGAGCAGACCGACATGGAAACGGCGACGCCCGCGGGGTGACGTTGCCGATGCTTTGCGGCAAGCTCGCGGTCCAGTCGCGTCACGCAGGAGCCCACGCATGAGTCCACGCCACGAGCGTCCTGTCGTCCTCATCACCGGCGCCGGCAAGCGCGTCGGCGCAGTCATCGCGCGCACCCTGCATGCGGGCGGCTACGACCTCGCCCTGCACTACCGCCACTCCGCTGCGGACGCTGAACTGCTCACCGCCTCGCTGGAGCGTCAACGCGCCAACAGCACGTTCACGGTGCAGGCGGAACTCGCCGACGTCGAGGCACTGCCCTCCCTGGTCCAGCGCGTGCTGGATCGATTTGGACGTCTGGACGGCCTGGTCAACAACGCGTCCGCCTTTTATCCAACGCCGGTGGGAACCGCAACCGTCCCGCAGTGGAACGAGCTGTTCGCGTCGAATGCGCAGGCACCCTTTTTCCTCTCGCAGGCCGCCACGCCCGCCCTGCGCGAAACGCATGGCGCGATCGTCAACCTGGTGGACATCTACGCGGAACGCCCGCTGGCAAATCATGCCGTGTACTGCATGGCCAAGGCGGCGCTGGCGGCGATGACACATGCACTCGCGCTGGACCTTGGCCCGGATGTGCGCGTCAACGGTGTTGCGCCAGGCGCCGTGATGTGGCCCAGCGACGGCAAACCCTACGACGACCAGCAGGCGATGCTGGCGCGCACGCCACTGAAGCGGGCCGGCGCACCGGAGGACGTAGCGGGCGCCGTGCTGTGGCTGCTGCGTGATGCGCCATTCGTGACGGGACAGATCATCCGCGTCGATGGCGGGCGCACGCTGTCGGTGTGATTGCGCACCGGCGCGCTGGCTTGGTGTTGCAAAGCGTCCGCTATCTAGGCCCGCCGCGCACAGGGCGCGCCCCACAGAACGAAAGATGGTGCGTCGCGCAAAACACGAGCGCACCGTCGCAGCTTACTTCTTGGGCTTGAACGCCTGCTCCAGCATCGCCTGGTCGAAGCCATAGCCGACCTGTCCTTCCTCGGCATAGCGATACAGCGCCGCCGCATAAATGCCCTGCAACGACGCCTGGACCAGCCCGATCAGCGTCAGGCTGACGGCCACCACGGCGAAGGCCACCACAATGGCGGCGATCGACTGCGTGGCGAACGCGCCGACGATCAGGCCGAAGCACACGATCATCGCCAGGAACATCAGCAGGCCAAACACCACGCCCAGACCCGCGTTACCGATGATGTTCTCGCCCCAGGTGCGCTTGAGCAGTTCCGTGCTGCGCTTGATCGCCTCGGTGGGACCAACGTCCTGGCTTGCCAGCACCGGCACCACAAGGAAGGTCGCCACCGTCCACGCCAGGCCGAGGAAACCGGCGACGAGGCGTCCAATCAGGCCCAGGCGCTCCTGCAACGCGCGCAGCAGCAAGCCGACCGTCGCCGCGATCAACGCATAGCCGAAGATGTTGACGATGCGCGCACGCGCCAGCGCAAAACCCGCCGCGAAGCTGGTGGGCTCGCCGCGCAGACGCATCAGCGCGGCACCGGCGAGTGCTGTGTTGAAGAAGATGATGACGAAGTACTGCGCCAGGTAGAACAGGAACAGCGCGAGATAGCCGCCCGCGGAAAAGGCGCGCTCGTGTGGACCGACCTCGCCGTGGGTTGCCGCGAAGGCAAATCCGATGGGGATGAGGAAACTGGCCGCCACCAGCAGGCAGCAAATGCTCGAAGCCAGCGGAAACATCAACAGGGATTTGTCCGACCGCAACACCGCGGCGCTCGCCTTCATCAGGCTCCAACTGCGCGAAAACCGACCTGCCATGACAACCTCCTTGTGATGGATGCGGATTTCTAGCATCCGGGCGTTACCCGCGACAGTGCCCACGCCAGGCTCCGCGAAAATCGGCAGGCCTCAGAGCGCCTCGACCACCAATGGTTCGCTCTCCGCCGGGAACGCCGCCCACAGTTCCGCCATGGTGCGGCCATTCACTGGATGCACCAGCGTGGGCGCGATATCGGTCATGGGCTTTAGCACGAAGGCGTGCTGGAGTTCCTTGCGTGGAATATCCAGATGGCCCTCGCCCTTCTGCACGAGGTCGCCGAACAACACGATGTCCACGTCCAGCGTGCGGTCGGAAAAACGCGGCACGTCGCGGCGGCGGCCATGGCGATCTTCCAGCGCATGCAGCCACACGTTGAGTGCCTCGGGCGAGAGATCGGTGTCCATGCCCACGGCGAGGTTGATGAAGTCCGCGCCATCGAAACCCACCGATTTGCTGCGATAGGCCGGCGACACCGACAGCACACCGAAACGCGCGCGCAGTTCGTCGAGCGCAGCACGAAGATAACGATGCGGCTCGAGATTGGAGCCCAGGCTCAGGTAGACGCGGACCATCGCTATTGGGGGCGCGTGCCGCGCTCGATGCGCACACCGACGGCCTTGGCGCCGCGCACGGCGCCGGGCTTGGACAGCTTCAACCGCACCCATGACACGCCGAACTCTTCGCGAATGATTCCCGCGCAACGTTCCGCCAGCGTCTCCACGAGGCCGAAGCTGGAGGTGCCCACATAGTCGATCAGACGCTTGGACACGTCCTTGTAGTTGAGCGTGTGCGCGATGTCATCGCTGGCAGCCGGCACGGTGTTGTCAAACGCCATCTCGATGTCGAACGACAGCGTCTGGCGCACGCGGCGCTCCCAGTCGTAGATGCCGATGACGGCATCGATGCGCAGGTCTTCGATGAAAACGATATCCATGGAAAGCAGTGGTCCGACCTTGGGTGTGGCGCGGCGAAAGGCCGCCGTTGAACGCCTTTGCCGGCTTATTGTAACGGGGGTTTTCCCTTACATGACGGCGGGCAACTCCGTAGAGGCGTGAACCGTAAACTGCTTGGTTCGCGGCGACGACCGCGAGCGACGGCAACCACCTCGGCCGCCGCCTCGACGCATAGGGATATCACATGTCTTTTCTGAACAGGGTCGACCTCCTCTACGGGAATCTCATCCGCCTGCTGACCGCGTTGCTCACGGTGGCGTTGTTGGCCCTCGCAGTCATGGCGTGCTTCAACTGGCAACGACTCACCGCCATGGAAGAGGTTGACACCAGCACGCAGCCGCAGACGCCACCCAAAATCGCCACGGAAGACGTGGTCAAGCACACCGTTGCCTCGCAGACGGATTCCGTACCCGATCCCATCGGCGCGAATGATCCCCATCGCGCCGCCTACGATCGCATCGGCAAGGCCCTGGAAACGTTCGCACGCAAGCACGACATCTGCGCGGACGAATTCCAGGCCGAGTCACTGCTTTCGACCATCCATGCCAACGTCGACTTCCAGGACACCGACGCACTGAAGGCCGCGTATGCCAATGGCCTGGCCGATACCTTCGAGCGCGCGCTCTCCGACCCCAGGATCGAGGCGCTGCTGCCCAGGCCGGCGGATCAGAAAGAGGAGCGTTCCTTTGGCTATCCCGATGCCCGGGGCGTTGTCGTCGATATGATCAACCAGTACGACACCCTCTTCTCGCAATCGCTTGCAGCGACCAGCGCTACCCACGGTTACCTGGATAAAAAGGACAGGCAGGATGCGGCATGGCGCTCGCTGGCACGTATCGGCGGCCCGATGCTGCTGCTGGTTGTCGTCTTGCAGCTGCTGACCTTCGGTCGCATCGAGCAAAACACGCGGCGACTGGACAGCCCCAGGGCATGAAAGAAGAGAGAGCCGCCCCGTGGGCGGCTCTCTTCCATGCGCGAAGCGGTTCGGCCTGCTGCCGACCACCACGCCGCCGCAGATCACATGGCCGGCGGCAACGTCTCCAGATCCCAGCGCGGAAACACCTGCACCGATGCATCCTGGTGCTGGCCGTGGGCGAGGCGAATGGCACCGGCCAGGGCGATCATGGCGCCGTTGTCGGTACAGAACGCCAACCGCGGAAAATAGACCTTGAAGCCGTCCTTTTCGCCGGCTGCCGCCAGCTCCGCGCGCAGGCGTCTGTTGGCACCCACGCCGCCGGCGATCACCAGACGCTTCGCCCCGCTGGCTTCCAGCGCACGGCGGCACTTGATGATCATGGTGTCGACGATGGCTTCCTCGAACGCGCGGGCCACGTCGGCGCGGGTCTGCTCGCTCTGGTCGGACTGCTGCCAGGCCAGCAGCACCTGGGTCTTGAGTCCGGAGAAGCTGAAATCCAGGCCGGGTCGGTCGGTCATCGGCCGGGAAAAGCGGAATATCCCGGGACGACCTTGCTCGGCCAGCTTTGCGAGCGCGGGGCCGCCGGGATACGGCAGGCCCATCAGCTTGGCGGTCTTGTCGAAGGCCTCACCAGCGGCATCGTCCAGGGTGTCGCCCAGGATGCGGTATTCGCCGATGCCCTTCACTTCCACCAGCATGGAATGGCCGCCCGACACCAGCAGGGCCACGAATGGCGGCTTCGGCGGGTCTTCTTCCAGCAGCGGCGCCAGCAGATGGCCTTCCATGTGGTGCACGCCGATGGCCGGAACACCCAGTGCCCAGGCCATGGCGCGGGCCGCGGAAGCCCCCACCAACAGGGCGCCGACCAGGCCCGGGCCAGCCGTATAGGCCACGCCGCCGAGGTCGGCCGGGGTCAGGCCCGCCTGCGCCAGCGCTTCGCGCACCAGCGGCAGCAGCTTGCGCACGTGGTCGCGACTGGCCAGCTCCGGAACC
This sequence comes from Dyella sp., assembly GCF_035685885.1. Classification (GTDB taxonomy): domain Bacteria; phylum Pseudomonadota; class Gammaproteobacteria; order Xanthomonadales; family Rhodanobacteraceae; genus Dyella. The sequence continues at coordinate 37,500 of NZ_DASRZX010000007.1, forward strand.
ACGCCGCCGTAGTCAGCATGCAGCTTGATCTGGCTGTAAAGGGTATGTGAAAGCAGGCCGCTGCCCGGCGCGTCCGGTTCCCAGCGCAGCAGGGCCACGCCGGTCTCGTCACAGGACGTTTCGATGCCCAGTACCGGCTTATTTGCCGAAGGCTCGTATTGGGGCTTTGAAATTGCTGTCGTTTGCACGGTATACTTCGCGGCTCACCGTATTCATAACGGCCTGTCTAGGCGGGTCAGTCTAACACTTGGAGTTTCCATGCCCAGCGTAAAAGTCCGCGAGAACGAGCCGTTCGAGCTTGCCCTCCGCCGCTTCAAGCGCACCTGCGAAAAGGCCGGCGTCCTGGCCGAGACCCGCAAGCGCGAGTTCTACGAGAAGCCGACCCAGGAGCGTAAGCGCAAGCGTGCCGCCGCGGTGAAGCGTCACCTGCGCCGTCTCTCGCGCGACACGTCGCGTCGTACGCGCCTGTATTGAGCCTTCCCGTCCGCATCTGCGGACGATCCCGAGGCTCCGGCGCTTCCGCGCCGCATCAGGTAGCTTGGCAGCTGGCGCGTCCATCCGCTGCCGCTGACTTAGTAGACCTACACGAGCCGGCGTTGCCCAGAGCAACGCCGGCTTTGTGTGCTTCCAAGGAGATGACATGACTCTCAAGCAGCAGCTGACCGAAAACATGAAGTCCGCCATGCGTGGCGGCGACAAGCACCGCCTCGGCGTGGTCCGCCTGATCCTCGCCGAAATCCAGCGGCGCGAGGTGGATGAACGCATTGAACTGGATGACGTGCAGACGCTGGCCGTGCTGGAAAAGATGGTCAAGCAGCGCAAGGACTCCATCAGCCAGTACGACGCCGCCAACCGCCAGGACCTGGCCGACGTCGAGCGCGCCGAGATGACGGTGATCGAGGCCTATCTGCCGGCCAAGCTCACCGATGAGGAGCTCGACGCGCTGATCAGCGCCGCCATCGCCGAAACCGGCGCCTCCTCGCCGCGCGACATGGGCAAGGTGGTGGCCGTGGTGAAGGAAAAGGCCGCGGGCCGCGCCGACATGGGCGTGGCGTCGAACCGCATCAAGACCCGCCTGGCCAGCTGATCACGCCGTTTTCACGACAGCCCACGCGGGCTGTCTCGTGATGGCGTACACGGCCTCCAGGGCACCCTCTGCACGCCCGCCAAAGGGTTCCACTGCACCTTATTCACGTTTCTCTCCCTAAAACACGTCGCGTGGCCGGCGCCTTCTGCCAGCCCCCATCGACTTCAAAGGGAGAGAGTCATGCTCAAGTGGGCCATCATTTTCGCCATCGTCTCGCTGGTTACTGGCTGGATGGGTTTTGGCGGCGTCGCCGGCGTCACCGGCACCATCGCCAAGATCCTTTTCGCGATCTTCCTGATCCTGTTCCTGCTGGCCCTGCTGGCTGTGACCGGCATCTTCCATGCGGTCTGACGCAGGCTAGTCGAGCATGCGCTCCATGCGCCGATGATCGGGCACGCGGCTTCGCTCATTGGACAGCCGTGACCTGCGCTCGCCAGTGATCTTGAAACCCGCGCGCTGATAGAGCGACTCAGCGCGCGGGTTGCTGGCCGCGACATCGAGCGTCACCCGCCGCCGGCCCGCCTCGCGGCCCACCCCGATCAACTGGTCGATGAGCGCGCGGCCCACGCCATGCCCGCGCAATTCGGGCAGCACGCCCAGGTGAGCGAGGTAATGCATGTCGCCCTCGGGCGGCCGTATCACCGATTCCACGCGTAGCCCGCGCGAAACCACGCCGGGACTTTTGCGCCACCCGTAGTAGCCGAAGATCTGCCGGGCCGCGGCCAGCATGAATGGCCACTTGGCATCTGCACCGAAGCCCGCACCGACCGCCACCACGCGCTCCTCCACGGTGCCAACCCAGTGGTTGCGCCAGCCGAACTCGCCCGCGCCGTCCACGAAGCAATGATTGAGAAAATCCAGCGCATCGTCGCCTTCGCGTGTCGCGAAGACAAAGTCGAAGGCGGCGGGCCCGGAGCTGTAGATGAGCGGCACCGCCACGTCGGCATCGGCCGGCACGGCGGGGCGAAAGTGCACCTGCAGCCCTGGCCGCGCCATTCCGACGATCGTCCCCATGCTTGCTGTTCCCCTGGTCCGCAACGCGCGGCAATCGCAGCATAGAGCAAGGGCCCTACCCTGCAGCAGAGGGGATGACGCTCGCCCGTGGGGGCGGTAGCGGCCACGAGCGCTGCGGAACCGCTCCAGCCCTTACACTAGGCGCCTTATGCGCGGACGTATTCCCGACAGCTTCATTGACGAGTTGCTTGCCCGCGTCGACATCGTCGACGTGATCGAGCGGCGCGTGCCGCTGAAGAAAGCCGGACGCGAATGGACCGCCTGCTGTCCATTCCATAATGAGCGCACGCCGTCGTTCTATGTCAGCCCCGCCAAGCAGTTCTTCCATTGCTTCGGCTGCGGCGCGCACGGCAGCGCGGTGAAGTTCCTGATGGACTATGAGCGCCTGGAATTTCCCGATGCGGTGGAAGAACTGGCGCAGTCCGCCGGACTGACCGTGCCTCGCGAGGGCGGTGACGATCGTGCCCAGCGCGAGGACAAGACCGATCTCTACACCCTGCTCGACGACGCCGCCCGCTGGTATGAAAACGAGCTGCCCAAGAACAACGACGCGCAGGCGTATTGCAAGAAGCGTGGCCTCGATGCCGAGACCATCAAGCGCTTTCGCATCGGCTGGGCGCCCGCCGGTTTCGATGGCGTGATCAAGGCGCTGGGCGGCAGCGACAAGCGCATGCAATGGCTCAACGAAGCGGGCATGGTGGCCAGCAACGAGCGGGGCAACCGCTACGACCGCTTCCGCGAACGCCTGATGTTTCCCATCCTCGACCGCCGCGGCCGCGTGATCGCTTTCGGCGGAAGAGTGTTGCAGTCGGATCAGGGGCCCAAATACCTCAACTCGCCCGAAACCCCGCTGTTCCACAAGGGGCGCGAGTTGTTCGCCCTGTGGCAGGTGAAGCAGGCCAACCCGAGCCTCGCGCGCATCGTGGTGGTCGAGGGCTACATGGATGTCATCGCCATGCACCAGGCGGGCCTGCCGATCGCGGTGGCCACGCTGGGCACGGCCACGACGCCGGAGCACACCGAAGTGCTGTTCCGCGCGGCGCCCGACGTGGTGTTCTGCTTCGATGGCGACCGTGCCGGCCGCGCCGCCGCGTGGAAGGCACTGGAGTCGGCGCTGCCGCGGCTGCGCGACGGAAGGCAGGCGTACTTCCTGTTCCTGCCCGATGGCGAGGATCCGGACACGCTGATCCGCAAGGAAGGCAAGGACGGTTTCGAGAAACGCCTGAAAGCCGCGACGCCGCTCTCCGAATACTTCTTCGGCGAGCTCGCGCACGATGTCGACACGGCCAGCCTCGATGGCCGCGCACGCCTCGCCGAACGTGCGCGTCCGTTGATCGCGCGACTGCCGGACGGCGCCTTCCGCGACCTGATGGCACAGGAACTGGAGAAGCGCACCGGCGCGCGTGCGGTACTCGAAGCCGATGCCTCGCGCCGTCCGGTGCAACGCCCCATCGCCGTGCAACGCTCGCTGGTACGCAGCGCCATCGCTTTACTGCTGGCCCAGCCGGGCGTGGCGGACGATGTGCCGCGTCCCTACGGCTTCCTTCGCATGGACAAGCCGGGCGTCGAATTGCTGGCCGAACTGATTGACCTTGCGCGATCACGCCCCGGCATCAATCCCGCCATGCTGGTGGAACACTTCGCGGAACGCCCTGAATACAGCGCGCTGCAGAAACTGATGGCCGCCATGGTGGTGGGCGAGCAGGACGCGCAGCGCGCGGAATTCTTCGATGCATTGACGCGCATGGAACAGCAGGCCGTGGACCAGCGCCGCGACTGGCTGACCGCGAAAAGCCGCGAGGGCGCACTGGACAGCTCAGAAAAAGCCGAGCTGCGCGAACTGCTGGCCGCCCGCGTGGCACCGGTGAAGGCCGACTGAGTCCCGCTCCGGGAGCACGCGCGTCGCTGCCGCAAAGCCGCTGAAACAACGGCGTTCTAACCCATCAACCCGCAAGATGCGCGCTCGTCCCAGCCTCTTTCCCGTATGGGAACGGGCGCACGAAGGGTGCGTGCACTGCGACAAGCGTGCCGACGCCTTCCTATGGGATCATCGACCCCTCTTGAGAGGCATGGCGGCTGGCCTGGGCATGGACGTAGATGGAACTGCTTGAACGACTGGTGACCCTGTTCGCCGAAAACGGCTACCTCGCGGTGTTCGTCGCGTTGTTGCTGTGTGGCGCCGGTGCACCGCTGCCCGAGGACATCACCCTGGTCGCCGGTGGCGTCATCACCGGCCTGGGCTACGGCAACGTGCACGTGATGTTCGGCGTGGGCATGGCGGGCGTGCTGGTCGGCGATGCGGGCATGTTCCTGCTCGGACACCACTACGGCGCGCGCATCCGCCAATGGCGCCTGGTGGCGCGCGTGCTCACGCCTGAGCGGTACGCCAAGGTGCAGGAAAAATTCGAGCGCTATGGCAACCGCCTGATGTTCATCGCCCGCTTCCTGCCGGGCATGCGCACGGCAGTATTCATCACCGCCGGCTCCACCCACCGCGTGTCGTTCCTGCGCTTCTTCCTGCTCGATGGCAGCGCCGCGCTGATCAGCGTGCCGATCTGGGTCTATCTCGGTTACTTCGGCGCCAACAACCATGAGTGGCTGGCCACCTGGATCCATCGCGGGCAGAACGGCGCGTGGCTGCTGGCCGGCGTTATCGTGGCCATCCTGCTGGCACTGTGGTGGCGCCACAAGCACAAGCGGCGCTGCCAGGAAAACTAGGCGTCCCTCCCCTTCCGGAACGGGACGCCCGTGCGTTACAGCCAGCGACCGTAGCGTCGGATGTAAAGCGTCTTCACGATCTGTGTCAGCACGGCATAGGTCAATACCGTCAGCGCCACCCAGCCGAAGTACACCGACGGCAACGTCACGAAGCCGAACTTCGAACCAATGCTGGTGAACGGCAGCGCCAGGCCAATCAGGATGACGGCCGTGGTGAGCGCCAGCACCGGCGCCGCGGCAATGCTCTGCACGAACGGAATCTTGCGCGTACGGATCATGTGCACGATCAGCGTCTGCGTAAGCAGGCTCTCGATGAACCAGCCGGTCTGGAAGAAGGCCTGGTGTTCCGTCGAGTTCGCGCCGAACACGTGCCACAGCAGCCAATAGGTGGTGATGTCGAAGATCGAGCTGACAGGACCGATCCACACCATGAACCGGCCGATGTCGCTGGCGTCCCATTTGCGCGGCTTGCGCAGGTACTCCTCGTCCATGCGGTCGAACGGAATCGACAGCTGCGAGCCGTGGTAGAGCAGGTCCAGCACCAGCAACTGCAGCGGCAGCATCGGCAGGAACGGCAGGAACGCGCTTGCCACCAGCACCGAGAACATGTTGCCGAAGTTGGAACTGGCGGTCATCTTGATGTACTTGATGATGTTGCCGAAGGTCACGCGACCCTCGATCACACCCTCTTCAAGCACCATCAGGTTTTTTTCCAGCAGGATGATGTCCGCCGACTCCTTGGCGATGTCGGTGGCCGTATCCACCGAGATGCCGACATCGGCCTCGCGCAGCGCCGGCGCGTCGTTGATGCCATCGCCAAGGAAGCCCACGGTATGGCCCTGGCGCTGCAGCGACTTCACCACGCGCGCCTTTTGCAGCGGCGACATCTTGGCGAACACCGTGGTGCGCTTGACCAGCTCATCCAGCTCCTCGTCCGACAGCGGCTCAATGTGCTTGCCCTGCGCGGAGTGCTCCACGTCCAGGCCCACTTCACGGCAGATCTTGCGCGTCACCGCCTCGTTGTCGCCGGTGATCACCTTCACTTCAACGCCGTGGTGGTGCAGCGCCGCGATGGCGGTAGCCGCACTATCCTTCGGCGGATCGAGGAACGCGAGGCAGCCGATGGCCGTGAGGTTGGCCTCATCGGCGACACCGTAGGCGCGCCCTTGGGGCGGCTGATGCTTGATGGCCACGACCAGCACGCGCAAGCCATCCTCGTTGAGGTGGCGCGTCATCGCCTTGATGCGGGCGCGCTGCTCGTCGTCCATCGGCACGATCTCGTCGCCCGACTTGGCCTGGGAGCAGATGGAGAGCATTTCCTCCACTGCACCCTTGCACACCAGCAGTTCGTTGCCATTGTCGTTGGTGACCACCACCGACATGCGGCGGCGCTGGAAGTCGAACGGAATCTCGTCGACGATACGGAAATGCTGCGCCACCTCTTCCAGGTCGCGATGCTCCAGCACTGCCTTGTCCATCAGGTTCTTCAAACCCGTCTGGAATCGGCTGTTGAGGTAACCGAATTCGAGCGCCTCGTCGGACTCGTTGCCGTGCAGGTCGAGGTGACGCTCCAGCACGATCTTGTCCAGCGTCAGCGTGCCGGTCTTGTCCGTGCACAGCACGTCCATGGCGCCGAAGTTCTGGATCGCGTTGAGGCGCTTCACCACCACCTTGCGCTTGGACATCGCGATGGCGCCCTTGCCCAGGTTCGCCGTCACGATCAGCGGCAGCATTTCAGGCGTCAGGCCCACCGCCACCGACAGCGCGAACAGGAACGCCTGCAGCCAGTCGTGCTTGTCGAGGCCGTTGATGATGAAAACGATCGGCACCATCACCGCCATGAAGCGGATAAGCAGCCAGCTCACGCTCTTCACACCGCGGTCGAAGCTCGTCTGCACGCGCTGGCCCACAACGGAACGCGCGAGCGAACCCAGGTACGTCCGCCCACCGGTGGCGACGATCACCGCAGTCGCGGTACCACTGACCACGTTGGTGCCCATGTAGCACACGGTCGCCAGATCCAGCGGGTTGTCACCGTTGCCCGACCCCTCCAGCTCGTCGCCCGTATGGACGCGCGCTGGCGGCGCCTTTTCCACCGGCAGCGATTCGCCCGTGAGGATGGCCTGGCTGATGAACAGATCCTTCGCGGAAACCAGGCGCAGGTCCGCGGGTACCATGTCGCCCGCGGCGAGGTGCACGATATCGCCAGCCACCAGCTCGCCGACCGGCACTTCGATGCGCTCGCTGTGGCCATCGGAGGCGCGACGCGTGACCGTGGCGGTGTTGCGCACCATGGCCTTGAGCTTTTCAGCGGCCTTGGACGAACGGTATTCCTGGGTAAAGCTCAGGAACACGCTGATGCACACCATCACGCTGATGATGGTCGGCCCCGTAAGGTTGGTGCTATCGGTCGCCAGTTGGACGCCGGCGAGCACCAGCAACACCACGATGAACGGGTTCTTGAAGGCGTGAAGCAGCTGCTTCCACCACGCCGGCGGCCGCTCGTGCGATACCTCGTTGGCGCCATCGCGATCCAGGCGCTCGGCGATCTGGTCCGCGTTGAGACCGGCGGCACTGGTATCCAGCGCTGCGTAGAGGGCCTCGTTAGGGCGAAAGGCTTCCTGTGCCACGGCCACGCGCACAGGCGCAGCTGCGGCGACCTTGCCGGCCGCCTTGCCGGTGACGGTCTGGGTGGAGTGCTTCAACATGACTCGCTTCCGTGAAATCGGTGACATCTGGGCCGGACCAGCGAGCCGGGCGGGTATCCCGCGCGTGACGCTTAGACCTGCGCTACGGACTTCGTCGCAATCGACGCCACGGGACTGGCGGAGGCCAGCCCTTGCGGGGCAGCGCGGGGCGCGACAAAGCCTTCATCAGTGACTGGATACCAGCTGCAGATGACGATGAGCTTGCGGAGCGGCATGTTCCTGCTTGCGCGCGAGCTGATGGCCACGCGTAGCGTCCGAAAGGCGGTGGGCTTCGGACGACTCAGACGGCTGCGCCTGCCCCAGCGGGGCCGGCACGGTGATCGTCCAGGAACGGGAATCCGAACGGCGGCCCAGACGGGCGACACGCAGACGGAAAAAATCGCGAAGGAGCTTCATGGCCCTTTCTCCTCGTTAACGGCGCCGACGGCGCCGTCAGAGGTGGGCCGGTCTTCCCTAGTCCAGGAAAGCGCCAGCCGACCGCAGGCGGTCGCCGCAGCAGATCAGCTTGTTATGCAATGCCGGCACCCGATGCTCGCGGATGTCGACGTTGCGACTAGGGTAAACGTCCATATGCCTTGGGTTGATAGGACAGAGGCCACTGAGGGCGAAACGCGCCCGGCGGCGCATAAATTGTCTTGCTGCAGTGCGGGAGTGTCAACCCTATGGCATGGATTTGGGTGGCGAAAGTTGTTGCGTTCAGGGTCAGCACGAACATATCGCGCAGCAAGGTTGGCACCTCACCCCGACCCTGTCTCCGAAGGCGAGAGGGAGAAAAGACCCCGGGTCACGCCGAACGCTCGATCACTACGCCCTGATGCTGCACCAGCGGCTCCATCACCCAATGGTCCACCAGCAGGAACGCAAACAGCGCCATCAGGTACACAATGGAATAGTTGAACACCTTCATCGCGAAGAACTCATCCGGCGGATTCAGCAGGCGGATCGCGTAATACAGGAAGCCCAGGCCCAGCACCGCGGCACCACCGAGATAAACCATGCCGCTGTAACCCGTCAGCGCCGGCAACAACGTCACCAGTACCAGCAGGATCGTATAGAAGAGCACGTGCCAGCGCGTGAACACCACGCCGTGCGTCACCGGCAACATAGGCACCTGGGCGCGCGAATAGTCGTCGCGACGGAAGATGGCCAGCGCCCAGAAATGCGGTGGCGTCCACACGAAGATGATCAGGCACAGCTGCAGCGCGAACGGATGCAGCGATCCGGTGACTGACGTCCATCCCAGCACCGGCGGAATGGCGCCGGCCAGGCCACCGATCACGATGTTCTGCGGCGTGGCGCGCTTGAGGTAAGCGGTATAGATCACCGCATAGCCGATCAAACCGCCAAAGGTCAGCAAGGCGGTCAGCGGATTCACCAGCACGACAAGGACGACCATGGACAGCGCGCCGAGCGCCAGCGCAAACGTGAGCACCTGGACCGGCTTCAGGTGTCCCGTGGCAAGCGGACGATGCGCCGTGCGTGCCATCACCTTGTCGATGCGCTGGTCGATCAGGTGATTGAACGCAGCTGCTGAACCCGAGGCCATCCAGATGCCAAGCGTGCCAAACACCAGCGCGCGCCAAGGTGGAATGCCCGGCACCGCGAGAAACATACCGATGACGGCGCAGAACACCAGCAGCGCGACGACACGCGGCTTGGTCAGCTCCATGTATTCGTGGAAACGGCTCGTCATCGTCAGCGCCCGAGGGAAAGGAACATCGCGTCGTCATGACGCTTTTGCGTACGCGCCAGCGTCGCCAGCAACGTGAACAGCAACAGCGCGGCCACGCCATTGTGCAACGTCGCCACCGGCAACGGCAGGCCGAAATGCACGTTGCTGATGCCCAGCAGCACCTGGGTGACCAGCACCACGGCAATAGAGAGGCCCTGCGACCGCAGTCCACGGCGGGACACACGATGGGACAGCCACGCCAGGTAGCAGAACACCACCAGCGCGCCGATGCGATGGGCGATCTGGATCGCACTACGCGCGGCCATGTCGAGCACACCACCCTCGTAGTTCACACCGACGCCGCGCCACAGCACGAAGCCTTCGCGGAAATCGGTGGGCGGCATCCATTGGCCCAGGCACTTGGGAAAATCCGTGCCGCACGCCAGCGCCGCGTAATTGGAAGAAGTCCAACCGCCCAGCGCAATCTGCGCCAGCAGTAGCACGATCCCGAACACCACCGCCCTGCGCAAGCCGGCGTAGCTGTCGTCCTGCGCGGCGATGCCACCGAAACGCAGCGCCGCATAGGCAAGCAATGCGAACGTGGCGATGCCGCCCATCAAGTGGCCCATGACCACGATGGGCTTGAGCAGCAAGGTTACCGTCCACATGCCAAGCATGGCCTGGAACACCACCACTGACAGCGCCAGCACACTGATGCGCCACGCGCCCGGCCGGTGCATCCTGATCGCGCAGATCAACGGCAGTCCGATCGCCACGATCGACAACAGCAACGACCAGTGATGTTCACCGCGTATGTACATGCCCACGCCTATCGCCGCGCAGACCGCGCCCACGATGACGGCGTAGCGCGCCCAGCGGTCACGCCAGCTGGCGATCAATGCCAGCGCGAGCACGAGCGTGCCCAGCGTACCGGCGAGGAAACGGTGCACCTGCTCGCGCCACGCCTTGTGCGTTTCGTACGGACGATCCGGGAAGGCCTGGTTGGCCTGCGCAATCTCGTGCTGTTGCTCGGGCCAGGCGGCGCGTCCGTAGCAGGTCGGCCAGTCGGGACACGAAAGCCCGGCGTTGGACAGGCGCACGAAGGCACCGAACATCACCACGCCAAAGGCGAACACCGCGGCGAGCAGCGCGAGTCCGCGCAGCACCTTGGAGGAACGGGCGGTCATCAGCGGATCACCTTCTGCAGATCCTTGCGCAAGCCGGAAGGATCGAAACCTGCGGGATACAGCGACAACGCGGTGCCGTCGGATTCGACCAGCAGTGCACTTACGCTGTCCGGTTCAGACGGGCGGAACGCGGCCAGCGCGTCCATGTCGTCATGGCCCAGCTGCCAATAGCTCGCCATGCCGCTGTCCTTCGCATCCGCGGGCGGCTGGCCCACGTAAAGCAACCGCAGACGCGGAGCGTTGCGATTGAGCGTGATGCGGGCGGCCGCCATCTTGGTCAGCGTCTCCAGGCAACGGGCAGCGCATCCGGGACCGGCGAGCGCCATCAACGTGAGCTGCGGCTCGCTTGACCGCCATGCCCACGGCTTGCCGTCGGCCAGCGTGACCTGCAGCTGTTCCGTCGCGAAGTTGCGCTGCGGCGTCACCGCGAGCCCATTCGCCTTGCCAGAAGGCTGCCAGCCAGTGGCCGTGAGCGTGATCGCGGCGATGATGGGTGCGGCAAACACCAGCATGATCAACAGCAGTTTCAGTCGGCTCGCGCGCAGCGCGGCGGGTTCAGGCTTGCTCATGGTGTGTCCGGATTTTCGAAGGGCGGCGTCGATGCAGCACAAGCAGGATCACCACCGCCGCCACGGCAAAAGTGAACCACTGGAAAGCGTAGGCGCGATGGCGGGCAGGAGGCATCGCGGAAAAATCGATGGTGTGTTCGCGCACGTAGATCGACGTGGGGTCGGCATCCATCGCTAGCACCTGCGGATAAACCGTAGCGCCGAGATCGGCGGCGATTTGCGGCAGCTCGAGATAGACCGTGGTCTTGGGCCAGTGCACCTGACGAGCGAGGGCATTGCCACCCATCTCGAAACCGACGCCCGGTGCCGGCACATACAGGCCCTGCAGCGTCTGCTTGCCCGTGGGCAGCGCTGGCAGTTGCGGCGGCTGGTCGGTGCCGTTGCCGGGCAGGAAGCCGAGATCCACCAGCAGCAGACGCTTGCCGCCAAGTGGACGGAAAGGCGCATAGACTTCCACACCGCCGCGCTGGTCATGCTTGGGGTTGTCGAGCAGATAGAGCTTGCCGGCGATGTATTCGCCTTCGACGCGCACGCGCGCAAACGCATTGATGGGGGGCTTTGCGGCCACCGCGGCGAAGTCGCGCGGCGACTCGTTTTCCGCTGCGGCATACCGTCGCAGAATGACTTCCTTCTCGTCCGCGCGGTGCAGCTGCCACACGCCCAAACGTATGAACAGCAAGGCACCTGCCACCGTGAGCAGCAAGGCAAACCACGAAGGGCGGCGCAGCCACTTCACGCAGTGGCACCACGCACGACCGCTATACTGCGGATGTCAAAAACGTTCGGACCAATCACGTGGAAACCATCTACAAATATGCGCTGGTGATCCTGCTGCTGGTGGTGCTGTTCAACCTTGGTCAGGCCCTGTATTTCATGATGACCGACAAGGACGGCAGCAAGCGCACGGTGTGGGCGTTGACCCGCCGCATCGGTCTGTCGATCCTGCTCATCCTGATGGTCGTACTCGGCATCTGGATGGGCTGGCTGCACCCGCACGGCGTGGGGCAGTAATTGTAGCGTCACGACGTAGACAGCGCTTCGTCGCGCACGCGGTTTCCCCGAAGGCCCGCCACTGGCGGGCCTTTGTTTTGGGGCGAGGCCCTTCCCTGTAGGAGCGCACCCAGTGCGCGAAAAGCCGACGGAGCGGTGACGCCGTTGCTCCGCGATCGCGCACTGGGTGCGCTCCTACAAAGTCTCGGCACAAAAAAGCCCGCCTTCCGGCGGGCCTTTTGCTGCGACGCGCAAGCGCCTCAGAGGATGTAGACGAACATGAAGAGGCCCAGCCACACCACGTCGACGAAGTGCCAGTACCACGCCACGGCCTCGAAGCCGAAATGGTGGTCCTTGCTGAAGTGGCCCTTGGCCACGCGCAGCCAGATGATCGCCAGCATGATGGTGCCCAGCGTCACGTGCATGCCGTGGAAGCCGGTGAGCATGAAGAAGGTCGAGCCGTAGACACCGCTCTGCAGCGTCAGGTTGAGCTCCTTGTAGGCTTCCATGTACTCGTGCGCCTGGAAGTACAGGAACGTCGCGCCGAGCAACACGGTGAGCGCCAGGAACACCAGAATCTTGCCGCGATGACCCACCTTCAGCGCGTGATGCGCGATGGTGATGGTGACGCTGGAAGTCAGCAGGATCAGCGTGTTGAGAAGCGGCAGGCCCCACGGCGCGACGGTCTGGAAATCACCGCCGATACGTTCCGGACCACCGCCGCCGTTGGCGCCCCACGAAGCGGAGTAGTCGTTCCACAGGAACTGGTGGGTCAGCACGCCATGTCCTTCGCCACCGAGCCACGGCACCGCGAACATGCGGGCGTAGAACAAGGCGCCGAAGAACGCGCCGAAGAACATCACTTCGGAGAAGATGAACCACATCATGCCCATGCGGAACGAGCGGTCCACCTGGCTGTTGTAGCTGCCGGCGAGCGACTCGCGGATCACCGAACGGAACCAGCCGAAGAACATCAGCAGGATGCCGACGAAGCCAACGGTGAGTACCGTCTTGCCGAAGCTTGCCTCACCCGGAGGCGCGTTGAGCCAGTGCGCGGCACCGAACACGGTGACGAACATGACGACCGCGGCCACGATGGGCCAATAGCTCTTGGTCGGTACGAAATAAGCGCCTTGCTGCTGACCCATGGTGCGACCCCGTGGATATTTCTTGTTTACTTCCGCCCCCGCATTCGCGGGAACTGCAACCCGTCATGCCTTGGCGGCACCACGGACGGATACTGCGGGAAAACGCGTCAGGAGTACTTCAGGCCCTGCAGCAGCGACAAAAGAAAGATCGCAATGGCGATGGCGCCGAACACCGTGACGGTGCGTCGCACGCCCCTCTTGCGCATGTCTTCGATCGTTGCGTTGGCCTGCTTCATCCGACTCGTTTCCCTCCGCCCCGGCACGAGGCCGGAGCGGTTGAACATTCCATCAATCTTCGACGTGGCCGTGGGCCAGTTCTTCGTCGTGGATCACCGGCGGCAGCTCGAACGTGTGGAACGGCGCCGGCGACGGCACGGTCCACTCCAGGCCCTTCGCGCCTTCCCACACGCGGTCCAGGGCCTTCTTCTTCGAGAACCATACGGCATGCACGATCACGCCGACGAAGATCAGCTGCGAGGCGCCGAACAGGAAGCCGCCGATCGAGCTGATCATGTTGAAGTTGGCGAACGCGACGTTGTAGTCCGGGATGCGGCGCGGCATGCCGGCCAGGCCCAGGAAGTGCTGCGGGAAGAACAGCACGTTCACCCAGATCACGCTGTTCCAGAAGTGCATCTTGCCCCAGAACTCGCTGTACATGCGGCCGGTCCACTTCGGCAGCCAGTAGTACGTACCGGCGATGATCGCGAAGATCGCACCGGTGACCAGCACGTAGTGGAAGTGCGCCACCACGAAGTACGAGTCGTGGTACTGGAAGTCGGCCGGGGCCAGCGCCAGCATCAAGCCGGAGAAGCCACCGATGGTGAACAGGATGACGAACGCGATGGCGAACAGCATCGGCGTTTCGAACGTCATCGAGCCGCCCCACATGGTGCTGACCCAGTTGAACACCTTCACGCCCGTGGGCACGGCGATCAGCATGGTCGCGTACATGAAGAAGATCTCGCCGCCCAGCGGCAGACCCACGGCGAACATGTGGTGCGCCCATACGATGAACGACAGGAAGGCGATCGACGCGATTGCGAACACCATTGCCTTGTAACCAAAGATCGGCTTGCGCGCGAAGGTCGGAATGATCTCGGATACCAGGCCAAAGGCCGGCAGGATCATGATGTAGACCTCGGGGTGACCGAAGAACCAGAAGATGTGCTGGAACAGCACCGGGTCGCCACCGCCAGCGGCATTGAAGAAGCTGGTGCCGAAGTACTTGTCGGTGAGCAGCATGGTCACCGCGCCCGCCAGCACCGGCATCACCGCGATCAGCAGGAACGCCGTGATCAGCCAGCTCCACACGAACACCGGCATCTTCAGGAGATCCATGCCCGGCGCGCGCATGTTGAGGATGGTCGCGATGATGTTGATCGCACCCATGATGGAACTGATACCCATCAAGTGGACGGCGAACACCAGATAGGCGACCGAATCACCCTGCAGCGACAGTGGCGGATACATGGTCCAGCCACCGGCCGGGCCACCGCCGGGCAGGAACAGCGTGGACAGCAGCAGCGCGAACGCGAACGGCAGGATCCAGAACGACAGGTTGTTCATGCGCGGCAACGCCATGTCCGGCGCACCGACCATCAGCGGGATCATCCAGTTGCCCAAGCCCACGAAGGCCGGCATCACGGCGCCGAAGATCATGACCAGCGCATGCATCGTGGTCATTTCGTTGAAGAAGTATGGCTGCACCAGCTGCAGGCCGGGCTTGAACAGCTCGGCGCGAATCACCATGGCGAAGCTGCCGCCGATGAAGAACATCAGGAGCGAGAACACCAGGTACAGCGTGCCGATGTCCTTGTGGTTGGTGGACATGCACCAACGCACGAAGAAGTTTGACGGCGCGCCGTGATGATCGTCGTGGTGATCGTGGGTGGCTGCGTGGGCCATGCCTTGCACCTCTACCTAAATGCGGAAACTGTGGACGAACTGATTGCTCAGCCCTGATGGCCCTGGGAAACGGGTGCCTCGATGGCCTGCGCGGTGGCAGGAGCGGCAGCGGCCGGTGCAGCCGGTGCGGGCTGCTTGGCCTGCGCTTCCTGCTCCGCCAGCCACTTCTCGAACTCGGCCTTCGGCAGCGCCTTCACCACGATCGGCATGAAGCCGTGATCCTGGCCGCACAGCTCCGCGCACTGGCCGCGGAATTCACCCGGCTCCTTGATGTTGGTCCAGGCCGAATTGACGATGCCCGGGATGGCATCCATCTTCCAGCCCAGCGCCGGCACCCACCAGGAGTGGATCACGTCGCCCGCGGTGATCACGAAGCGGATCTTGGTGCCCACCGGCACCACCAGCGGCTTGTCCACGTTGATCAGGTAAGTGTTGTAACCGTCGACCTTCACCGAGTTCGGATCGAGGCCCGAGTTGAGCTGACGCGTCTCGTCGCTCTCGCGGTCGAGCTTGGACATGAAGCCGACCTTCTCGATCGCCTTGCCCTTGTACTCGACGTAGTCGTAGCGCCACTTCCACTGGTAGCCGGTGACCTTGACGGTCATCTCGGAGCCGGTGGTGTCGGCGAAGGTGCGCAGGCCGCCGGTGGCGAGATACGCCAGCACGATCAGGATGATCACCGGAATGGTGGTCCACACGATCTCGAGCATGGTGTTGTGCGACCACTTCTCAGCCACCGCGCCGCGCGATTTGCGGAAGCGGAACATCGAAATGAACATCGCGCCGAACACCAGGATGCCGATGACGACGCAGACACCCAGGGCGACATTGTTGAGGAAATACGCTTCGGGCGACCATTCGGACGCGCCGCGCGTCATGTTCAACTGTCCTGGCTGCGGATTGGCGAATGCCACGCCGCCGAACATTGCGATAGCGAAGAGTGCGCATGCCGCGACTGCTCGCTTGATACTGCCAGGCCTGATGCCGCCAGATGTCATGTCTTGCACCTTTGTTGAACCTACTTGCGCCGCTGTTGGTTGATCTCCGCCAGCAGCACCATGAGTTTCCTTGACAGCTCGGCGCGTTCTTCTTCGGCAAGGAACGCCCCGATTTCCAGCTCTTTTCCGTGCGACGCCAGCAGCAGACGACCCCTTCCGTGTCCGGCCCGCAGTTGCACGCGCACCCAATACGTGGGAAAGCGCGCACTGCGCCGACCTGGCAGGGATTGCACCTCCAGCGACGATTCGTCGAGGGTGATGCGCTCGCTGCGGTCGCCAGCCCGCCAGGCGACGCCAAGGGCGAACGCCACTGCGGAGGACTCGATCAGTGCGAACAGCGGAGCGAAGACATTCCCCTGCCACGCGCCGAGCACGGCCGTCGTCAGTGCCAGCGCCGCCAGTACTCCGATCAATCGACGCAGGTCGCGACGGCTGAGGGCGCGATTGGGCTTGAGCCACATGGTCGCGCACGGCAAGCCGGCAGCAGCTGGTCGAAGCACGATCATGAGGACCCGGCGTGCCTGGAACCCCGGCATGATAGGCCGCGACGGTGTCGATGGGCAAGAATGCCGCAGGGCCTTGATTTGAAGCGCGCATGAACACCCTCACGCGCGCGTTGCATCTCACGCAACGCTTGCCTCGCCGACCGTTTGTGTTGCACGTCATGGGTTTGGATCGGCACTGACCGTCGCCATGCGCGACGCGTCGGGCTGGCGCGGAGGGGTGCGACCGTTTGCCACGGGTCGCACTGAGCGAGCGGATTTTCGCGCCAAGGGGTGATCTGCAGGCACCTTTCCTTCAATCGCCTTTCCTGGCTCCCCGGCAGCCGGCGGCCGATCCACCTACATATATATGCGCCCGCGGAACACCCCTGCGGCACCGCAGCACCGCATACGGATGCGTGCGCCCTACCCCACGCGTACAATTCCGCGATTCCCCACCCGCTCCTCTCGGCTAAGCCTCTGTGACCCAACCCATTCTCAGCCCCGAACTGCCCACCGGTGTCGAACCGGCGCGTGCGCGTATCACCGCCAACTGGCTGCGCGACGAGACCGAAGCCGTCAACGACCTGCTGGCCCAGGCCACGCTGCCGCACGCCGAACGCGAAAAGGTCATCGACCTGGCCGCCGAGCTGGTGACCCGCGTGCGCGCCCGCGCCAAGGACCAGAGCGCGGTCGAGTCCTTCATGCGCCAGTACGACCTGTCGTCGGAAGAAGGCGTGCTGCTGATGTGCGTGGCCGAAGCGCTGCTGCGCATTCCCGACAAGACCACCGCCGACAAGCTGATCCGTGACAAGCTGGGCGACGCCAACTGGAAGAAGCATCTCGGCCAGAGCGAGTCGCTGTTCGTCAACGTGTCGACCTGGGGCCTGATGCTCACCGGCAAGCTGGTGACGCTGTCGGAGGAAACCCGCCACGACTTCACCGGCGCGCTGCGTCGCCTGGTCGGTCGCGCGGGCGAGCCGGCGATCCGTCTCGCGGTGCGCCAGGCCATGCGCATCATGGGCCACCAGTTCGTGATGGGTCAGACCATCGGTGACGCCCTGGACCGCTGCGCGCAGAAGGAATATGCGGTCTACCGCTATTCCTACGACATGCTGGGCGAGTCCGCGCTCACCAGCGAAACCGCCGAGCGCTACCAGCAGGATTACCGCAACGCGATCGCCTCGATCGGTTCGCGCGGCCCGTTCGCCAGCCACACCGATGCGCCGTCGATCTCGGTGAAGCTCTCCGCGCTGCATCCGCGTTACGAAGTGGCCAAGCGCGAGATCGCCCGCCGCGACCTCACCGCCAAGCTGCTGGAGCTGTCGCAACTGGCGATGAAGCAGGGCATCGCGCTGTCGGTTGACGCGGAAGAAGCCGATCGCCTGGAACTGTCGCTCGACATCATCGGCGACGTGTTCGCGCATCCCTCGCTGGAAGGCTGGAATGGCCTGGGCATCGTGGTGCAGGCGTACGCCAAGCGCACGCCGTTCGTCATCGACTGGCTGATCGAAACCGCGCGCGCCACCAGCCGCCGCTGGTACGTGCGCCTCGTGAAGGGCGCATACTGGGACGCGGAGGTGAAGCGCGCCCAGGAAAACGGCCTCAGCGGCTATCCGGTATATACGCGCAAGCCGAACACCGACGTGTCGTACCTGGCCTGCGCGCGCAAGCTGTTCGACGCTGGCTCGGATTTGATCTACCCGCAGTTCGCCACGCACAACGCGCACACCATTGCCGCCATCTATCAGATGTCGCAGGGTCGGCCGTACGAAAACCAGCGCCTGCACGGCATGGGCACGGACCTCTACGCCGAGGTGATCGGCAAGCAGAACCTCAACGTGCCGTGCCGCGTGTACGCGCCGGTGGGCACGCATGAAGACCTGCTGCCTTACCTGGTGCGCCGCCTGCTCGAGAACGGCGCCAACACCAGCTTCGTCAACCGCGTGGTCGACGAAACGCTGCCGGTGCGCGAACTGGTCGCCGATCCGTGCGAGACCGTGCGCTCCTTCGCCTCCATCCCCCACCCGCGCATTCCGCTGCCGGTGAATCTCTACGGTGAACTTCGGAAGAATTCCATGGGCGTCAACTTCTCCAACGACAACGAACTGAAGGCCCTCGCCGAGGCCATCCAATCGAAGAACGGTCCGTGGACCGCCGAGCCGCTGGTGCCCGGCGCCAAGAGCGCCGGCGCCACCGTGGCGGTGACCAACCCGGCCGATCGCCGCCAGTCGGTGGGCAGCTATATCGCCGCCGACAGCGCCACGGTGGAGAAGGCGCTTTCCAATGCGGTTGCCGCCCAGCACAACTGGGATCGCCTGCCGGCCGCCAGCCGCGCCGCGATTCTTGAGCATGCGGCGGAGCAGTTGGAAGCGCGTCGCGGCGAGTTCATCGCGCTGTGCGTGCGTGAGGCCGGCAAGAGCCTGCCCGATTCGATCGCCGAGATCCGCGAAGCCGCCGACTTCCTGCGTTACTACGCGACCATGGCGCGCCGCCTGTTTGGCCATCCGGAACAACTGCCCGGCCCCACCGGCGAGAGCAACCAGCTGTTCTTGAACGGCCGTGGTGTGTTCGTCTGCATCAGCCCGTGGAACTTCCCGCTGGCGATCTTCCTCGGCCAGGTCAGCGCCGCGCTCGCTGCCGGCAACAGTGTCATCGCCAAGCCGGCCGAGCAGACCAGCCTGATCGGCTACGCCGCGGTGAAGTTGCTGCACGAAGCCGGCGTGCCGGCCGACGTCCTGCAATACCTGCCGGGCGATGGCGCCACCGTTGGCGCCGCACTGACCAAGGATCCGCGCGTCGCTGGCGTCGCCTTCACCGGCTCTACCGAGACGGCGTGGGCGATCAACCGTTCGCTGGCTGCGCGCAACGCAGCGATCGCCGCGCTGATCGCCGAGACCGGCGGCCAGAACGCGATGATCGCCGACTCCTCGGCGCTGCCCGAGCAGATCGTCAAGGACGTGATCTCCTCCGCCTTCCAGTCCGCCGGCCAGCGTTGCTCGGCCGCGCGCGTGCTGTTCGTGCAGGAAGACATCGCCGACAAGGTGTGCGACATGCTCGCCGGCGCGATGGCCGAACTGAAGGTCGGCGATCCGGGCCAGCTCAGCACTGACGTCGGCCCGGTGATCGACGAGGACGCCAGGAAGATCCTGGTCGACCATGCCGCGCGCATGGACAAGGAAGCGAAGAAGATCGGCGAAGTGAAGATGGACGCCGCCGACACTGGCAACGGCACCTTCTTCGCGCCGCGCGCCTATGAGATCCCGGGTCTGTCCACGCTGACCCGCGAAATCTTCGGCCCCGTGCTGCACGTGATCCGTTGGAAGGCGGACGAGCTGCCCAAGGTGGTCGAGGCGATCAACGCCACGGGCTACGGCCTCACGCTCGGCATCCACAGCCGCATCAACGACACTGTGGATTACATCCAGAGCCACGCGCGCGTGGGCAACTGCTACGTCAATCGCAACCAGATCGGCGCGGTGGTCGGCGTGCAGCCGTTCGGTGGCGAAGCACTGTCGGGCACCGGCCCGAAGGCGGGTGGCCCGCACTACCTGCTGCGTTTCGCCGGCGAGCGCACGCTCACCATCAACACCACGGCAGCCGGCGGCAACGCCTCGCTGCTGACGATCGGCGAGTAATCGCACGACGGGCCGGTGCCAACACACCGGCCCGTTTCATCTGGAGGACGCATGCGGATTGCCCGGCTCCTCGCTCCCTTCCTGCTCTGCATCACCGCAGCGAACACGCAGGCCTGGCCTCAGGACGCCTCCTTTGCCGATCCCTCGCAACTGGGCGTGGTGGTCAACACACGGTATCTCGACGCCGCTGGCAAGCCGCTGGACGCCGTGTCGTTCATGCGTCTGGTCAAAGAGGGCAAGTCGTACAGCAGCACACGCGACACGCGCTCCGGCGCCGCCATGTCGCGCATCGTCGGCCCAGCATCCGGCCAGCGCGGCCTGACGCTTGCTTTCGGGCGCGGCGATGCGTTTCCGCCGTTTGAATTGGTGGCACTCGATGGCCGCACACGCCGCCTCGGCGATTTCCAGGGCCGCTACACACTGGTCAGCTTCTTCTTCGCCGACTGCGCGCCATGCATCGCGGAAGCACCCATGCTCAGCGCATATGCGCGCGAACACGGCGACATGAATTTCGTGGCGATCACTTATGAGGACGCGATCAACGCGAGCCGTTTCGCGAAAGACCGGCACTTCGACTGGCCGATCCTTCACGATGGCCAGGGCCTTATCGACGTGCTTGGCGTCAGCGTCTATCCCACCCTGATGCTGCTTGGCCCGGATGGACGCATCGCTGGCGCGGCGGTGGGCATCGCGATGCGCGACGATCAGGCCAAGCGCCTGGCCGATCTCAGTGGCTGGATCGAGCAATGGAAGCGCGCGGAACCGGTTGCGCAGGACAACGCGAAAGCTGCCGGCATCAGCCGATGAGTGCCGCCGAATGCGCCTTCGCTGAATCATCTTGCGAATCTGCGCGCTCAACTTCCAGCGCCGCATCCTCCACCGGCTGCTCCAGCAGCATCTCGCAATCGCGTTCGTAGTTGTTGAGTACCCGCCAGGGCACGGCACGTCCCTGACGCGGCAACACGGGCGCGCCACGCTGGACATAGCCCGACGTCAGCGAACCCATGATGGTTTCCTCTTGTCGCTCATCCGCCGGCGCGCGCGGAGTGACCACGGCGATGCCACGCTGGTGCATGTAGCCGAGCAGGCGACACAGATAACGCGCAGCGAGGTCGGCCTTGAGCGTCCACGGTGCATTGGTATAGCCGAAGACGCAGCCGAAGTTCGGCGTGTCCTGCAGCAACACACCCTTGTAGGTAACCAGCTCGCCCATCACGCGCGACTGACCGTCGACCTGCAGCGTCATGCCACCCAGCGTCTGCATCTCCAGGCCGGTGGCGGTGATGACGATGTCCGCCTGCAGTTCCTCGCCCGACTGCAAGCGAATACCTCCTTCGGTGAAACGCGCGATGCCATCGGTCGCCACCGATGCCTTGCCGCTCTTGATGGCTTCGAACAGGTCCGCATCAGGAACCACGCACAGGCGTTGGTCCCATGGTGCGTAGTCCGGCGTGAAATGCCGCATGTCGGCGTCAGCAGGCAAGTGCTTGCGTACGCCGTTGATGAGGAAGGCGCGCACCTTGTCCGGCCAGCGCCGCGCAGCCTTGTAGATGAGGCGGGTGAGGAAGATGTTGCGCCGGCGCGCAAGGCGGAACACCAGCGCCTTGGGCAGGAATCGTTCGAGCACCGCGGAGATCGTGTCGAAGCGCGGCAACGAGAGGATGTAACTGGGCGAGCGCTGCAGCATGGTGACATGCGCCGCGTCGGGCGCCATCGCCGGCACCAGCGTCACCGCGGTCGCGCCACTGCCGATGATGACCACGCGCTTGCCGTGATAGTCCAGGCCTTCAGGCCACTGTTGCGGGTGCACCCGCAGGCCGCGGAATTGCTCCTCACCGGGAAAGTGGGGCAGATGGCCACGGTCGTAGTTGTAGTAGCCCGTGCACACGATGAGAAACCGACACGTGAGGGCACTGGTTTGGCCGCGCGACTCGTCGAGCACGTTAACGGTCCAGCGCCGCTGCTCGCTCGCCCATGCCGCGGAAACGACTTTCAGCCCGTACCGGATCTTCGTGTCGACGGCGTACTGCTGCGCGGTCTCCATGACATAGCGGCGAATGGATTCACCATCAGCCATGACATCCAATGCGTGCCATGGTCGAAACGCGTAGCCAAAAGTGAACATGTCCGAATCGGAACGCACGCCGGGATAGCGGAAAAGATCCCAGGTGCCGCCCATGGCCGCGCGTCGCTCGATGATCGTCACGCGCAAGTCGGGATGTTCCATCGCGAGATGACAGGCCATGCCGATGCCCGACAACCCCGCACCGATGATCAGCACGTCACTGGCAAGCCCTGCATCGTGGTCCATGCACCGTTCCCCATGGCAATCGGCAACCGATGAGCGCGGCTAGCTTACGCCCAACGCCTTTGGCGGCGACAACCGACGTGGATGAGGCGGGATGCCTAGATAGCGTTGCGCCCGGCTCCTACGCGGCAACTCAGGGCGTAACCGGTGGAAACGCCTGCGGCTGCGGCCAGGAACAACATCATCCAGGCGAGCGGATCGGTGAGCACGAGCCAGGGATTCCAGTCGGCCGATGCCACCATGGAGAGCAAGGTGATTGCCGAAAACATCGCACCGAACGCGCACGACCACGCGTGCAGCCGCGGATGGCACAGGAACGGATGGCGGGCAGGTTCGTAGACGCGGGATTGATCGGGAAACATGCGGGCGGCGGGGCAATGCACCGAAGGCGATGCACTGCGAAGCCTAGGGATGGCGGACGCCCGCAAACATCAGACAAATCCGATATTCACCCCGGTCGCGCGCCTACAGCGACACGTGGGTTTCCCACAGGCGCCGACCAGGGCGCGATGCGCTGCCCTGGCGTCAGTAAGGCGTGGGTTCAATCAGCGCCTTTTCTGCGGCGCAGCGTGGGCCGGCATCCATCGTGTTGGCCTGGCGATACGCATCGAGCTCCCGCCTCGCATCGGCCAGGCTTGCCTGGAACGATGGCGAGGCATGCAGCACCGCTACCACGGCGGCACCGTTCATCGTACCGGCCTCGATCGCACTGAGGTTGTGCACGCCGCATACCACACGGCTATCGGCAAAGGCGCGCGCCCTGAGCAGGAGGTCGGTGGCCCGGTCTGGTGCCAGTTCCGCCAGCACCAGCCCGACCGCCCATCCGCGGGTGGCATGGCCGGAGGGGTAGTCGAAGCTATGTGAGAGCTGCAACGTGGACTGGCAGGCCGCGCCCTGGTCGATAAGAAAGGGCCGCTGCCGCTGATTGGCCTTCTTTGCGGGCGCAGTGGAAATCTCCGCCGCATTGCTGGTCGCGTCGACCAGTGCGGCCAGTTTCGGCAGGCGGGCCGCATCGAGCGGGGCGCCCATGGCACAACTGAAGTCGGCCATCAATTTGGGCGTGGCGTAATCCACGTCCTCCTGGGCGAGCGTCCAACGCGGCGAGCCTTCCAGGCCACGGGTGGCACGGAAGACCTGGCGGTCCGCTTCGTAGCGCGGCGTCCCGACCTTGGGCGCCGCCGGAAGCAGCACGGCCGTGCGCAGGTCGGCGACCGGGGCCGGGGCCGGGGCCGGTGTCGTGGAGGACACACCCGGGGACGTCGCGACGGCTGCGCAACCGGCGATCAGCATCGCGACCGGCAAGACCGCCATCGGAACGGCAAAACGGCGCTGTTTCATGGGCACTCCCCAAGGTTGGGCGGCATGGGCCGTGGTGCATTGCATAAGGCGATCGACCGGCCACCATGATATAGATCAAGTCTGCGTCGGGCCTGTCCGACGCAAGGGATGGGAGCAGTCACGATGACGTCCGTAGCCACGGGCCATCCAACCGATGACTCCGCGGCGGCGCTCCTGAGCACCGACCCGCGCTACACGGCGGCAGAAACGTCGCCGAACGTCCTCGTGCACCTCACCCAGTTGGCCCTGGCGCGCGGCGCGCGCTGCGACGACTGGTTCGCCGGCTCAGGCCTTTCCCGCGAGCAACTCAACGACCCGAGCCTCCGCGTGTCCTATCGGCAGGCGCGTTCGGTGATCCGCCGCGCCCTGCTGGCCACGGGCGACCCGGGCCTGGGCCTGGACGTGGGACGGCGGGAGACACTCGGCAGCTTTGGCTTGCTGGGCCTGGCGATGATGACGTCGGCCACCTTCGGCGACGCCATGAGGGCGGGCATCGAGCATCACCGCGTCAGCGGAAGCCTGCTGGACGTGAGCTTCGAAGTACTCGGGCCGCTGGAAGTGGCGCTCGCCGCATGGCCGCGCTTCAACGATGCGCCTTTGCTGCCGTTCCTGTGCGAGGAACTGTTTTCCAGCGCGCTGGCGATCGCACGGGAGCTGCTGGGCCAGGATTTCCGGCCGTCCCGGCTGGAAGTGACCTATACCCGTCCGCCGCATGCCGACGCCTATGCCGATTACTTCCAGTGCGAGCTGGTATTCGGCGCGCGCTACAACCGCGTCGTGCTCGACGTGCCGTGGCTGGATCATCCGCTGGCCACCCATAATCCGCTGACGGCGCAGCAGGCGCTGGCGCTTTGCACGCAGCAGCACGATGCCAACGGCGTGCGGCAGGAAATCGTCGCCTCGGTCGAACGCCTGCTGCGCAGCCATCTGCGCCAACAGCCGCGTCTGCCGGATGTGGCGCGCATGCTGAACATGAGCGAGCGCTCCCTGCGCCGCCGGCTGGCCGAAAGTGGCCGCATCTTTCGCGAGATCCATGACCGTGTGCGCGCCGAGCGCGCGCTGGAACTGCTGCATGGCGGCGCCCTGAGCGTGGCCGAGATCGGCCTGGAAATCGGCTTCAGCGATCCCCGCGAATTCCGCCGCGCCTTCAAGCGCTGGACGGGCATGGCGCCGCGCAGCGCCCGCCAGCACGCCGCCTGAGCTCTCCCCGGCCAACCCGCCCGCGCTAGGACAGGGCGCGTAGCACCCGTGCGCCCGGACGATATTGACGCAGTCCCTATCAGCAGCCAATAAGAATCATTATCATTCCGTTATTCATCGACGGGCGCGCCGCGGCAGCGGCGCGAACAACGCTGCCTTTCCTGTAGGGATACCTCATATGCCTGCCCTTTTCTCCAGAAGCGCGCTTCTGGCCGCCATGTCGCTTGCCCTGGCCAGCCAGGCCTTTGCGGCCGCAGCCGACGACACCACCGACGCCAGCAAGAAGACTGACGCTCCCAGCGAGAAGAACAGCGTCAACCTGGAGGCGATCAACGTCGTCTACTCGACCACCAAGACTGAAACACCGGCCGTGGAAATCCCCCAGTCGGTGAGCACGATTACGCCCGACCGCATGCAGCTGTACGGCGTGCAGGGACTGGATGAAGCGGTGCGCTACCTGGCGGGCGCCGTGGGCGGCAGCTACGGCGCCGATCCGCGCAGCGACTGGATCCTGATCCGCGGCTACGACCCCGCAAGGTTCCTGGACGGCCTGGCGCTGCCCAATGGCGACTGGACGGCGGATTCGCGCATCGAGACCTACGGCCTGGAACGCGTGGAAGTGAACAAGGGTCCGTCGTCCGCGATGTACGGCCAGCTGCCGCCCGGCGGCATGATCGAGATGACCAGCAAGCGCCCCAGCCTGGAGGCGCCGCACGAGATCGAAGCCACTGTGGGCAGCTTCGGCCAGAAGCAGCTGGCCGGCGACACCGGCGGGCAGCTCGGCAGCGACGGCCACTGGCTGTGGCGCGTGGTGGCGCTGGCGCGCCAGGGCGACTCCAACATCGAGCACTCGAAGGACGACCGCTACTACTTCGCGCCCAGCCTCACCTGGCAGCCTGACGACAACACCTCGCTTACGGTGCTGCCGCGTTACCAGCGCACGCTGTCCGATGGCGTGGGCGGTTTCCTGCCTTCGCAGGGCACGTTGTATCCCAATCCCAACGGGCAGATTCCGCGCGACGTGAATCCGGGCGAACCTGGCTACGACCATTACTGGAAGACCGACGAGTCGATCGGTTACGCCTTCAATCACCGCTTCAACGATGTGTGGTCGTTCCGCCAGGATCTGCGCCTGCAGAACACCAAGGTCGACCATCGCTCCATCGGCAGCCTGGGCCTGCAGGACGACCTTCGCACGCTCAATCGCTACAACTATCCGCTGGTGGACCACGCGAACGTGTTCGCGGTGGATAACCAGATACAGGCGAAGTTCGACCAGGGCAGCGTGCAGCACGACGTGCTGATGGGCGTGGACTACCTGCACAGCCACAATGACTACAAGTCGGGCTTCGGCAGCGCCGCGCCGATCGATATCTTCGATCCCGTCTACGGCCAGCCGATTCCGCCGGCGCCCTTCACGTACCACACCAACAGCCTGCTCGAGCAGTTGGGTGCGTACGTGCAGGACCAGGTCACCATCGGCAAGTGGGGCATCGTCGCCAGCGGTCGCGAAGACTGGGTGAGCAACGATGTGAAGGACCTGATTGCCGGCACGCGCACCAAGCAGGATGACAACGCATTCTCAGGTCGCCTCGGTGTCAACTACACCACCGACCTGGGCCTCGTGCCCTATGTCGCCTATTCGCACTCGTTCAAGACCACGGTAGGCACGACCTTCGACGGCAGCGCGTTCAAGCCGATCACTGGCGACCAGTACGAAGGCGGCCTGAAGTACCAGACGCCGGATGGACGCTCACTGATCACCGGCGCCGTCTACCAGCTGACGCAGAAGAATGCGCTGACGATCGACCCCGACCATCTGTTCTTCTCGCTGCAGCAGGGCCAGACGTGCACACGCGGCGCGGAGCTGGAGGCGAATGTTGCGGTGACCGATCACCTCAACATGACCGCGGCCTACGCATACACCGACGCCAAGGTCACCCACGCCAACGATGCCACGCTCGGCAAGCAGGTCGCGCTGGTACCCAAGCAGCAGGCTTCGGTTTCGGCCGACTACAGCGTGCATGAAGGCTCGCTGGCGGGTCTGGGTTTCGGCGGCGGCGTGCGCTTCATCGGCGATCACTACGGCGATGCGAACAACCAGTTCCGCACCGGCGGATACACCTTGTTCGATGCCAATGCGCACTACGACATCGACCATTGGCGCTTCCAGGTTACCGCCGCCAACCTGTTCGACCGCGAATACATCACCGCCTGCAACAGCGCCATCTGGTGCTACTACGGCTACCCGCGCGAGATCACCGTGTCGGCGCGGTATCGCTGGTAACCCTGGCGATTCGGGCGGCCGGCCCTCTCCGCTGATAGCTGGCGGAAAGGGCCGGCATCGCTGATCAGATCGACAAGCCCTGGCTGACGTCGGCCAAACTCTGTGGACCGACTGAACCAAAGCAAAAAACGTGGCGTCGGGCACCGCGCACAGCGCGTTGACCATGTCGTGCGATCAGCTTCCGGAAGTCATCCTGTCGGCGACGCTTCAGGACATCAAAACCGGTCGGTACTCGCCAGATAGCGCCAACTGCCGGGCTGCAGCCGGGACATGGGAATGCGGCCGATGCGGATGCGCTTGATCGCGAGCACCTTCAACCCGACGGCGTTGCACATGCGCTCGATCTTGTCGGGCGCAATCCGCTTCAAGGCAAAGCGCAAGTGGGTTTCGTTCTGCCAGCTCACCTTGATCGGTGGCAGCGCGTAATGGTCGAAGCTGAGTCCGTGGTTGAGCAGAGCGAGGCCATCGGGCGCCAGCTTGCCCGCAACTTCGACCACAAGCTCCTGCTCGATGCGGTCCGAATCCTCTTCCAGACGACGCTTCACTCGCCAGTCCTGCGTGAAGACCAGCAGCCCACTGGCGCTGTCAGGCAACGACAGCGGCGATTCCAGTCGGGCGAAGTGACGCTTCAGCAGGCGCACGCCGGAGGCATCGTCGGCAGAGTGGCTTTCCTCGCCAATCAACGCGCGTGCCTGCTCGACTGTGGTGCCCGCGGGCTTATGGAACACCAGCGTGGCCGGTTCGGCAGGCTCAAGCTGGGCGTGCGGATCGATCTCGATGTGCTGCTCCAGCACCTTGAACTGCGGCT
Source organism: Dyella sp. (assembly GCF_035685885.1). Taxonomy (GTDB): domain Bacteria; phylum Pseudomonadota; class Gammaproteobacteria; order Xanthomonadales; family Rhodanobacteraceae; genus Dyella. Next base: position 65,557 of record NZ_DASRZX010000007.1, read on the forward strand.
CCTCCACCGTCACGCCATCCACGCGCACCCAGCCACCTTCGATATACATTTCCGCCTCGCGCCGCGAGCATTGCGCCAGGGCTGCGACACGTTTGGCGAGGCGTACGGATTCGGTCATCAGCGTTGCCTGTGAGTAATGAGCGCCATTATAGGCGTCTGCGAGCTGCAACCACGCCGCGGAAAGAGCGATACCACGCAGGAACCAGAACGGCCAGGCGGTCCATGCCATGGCCTGTTTGCCGCAACGCATGTTTGTTCCTCACCCGGAACGCAAACGTCCGCAGCGCTATGACCAATGGAACTGGCCCAGGCCAAAGGCAGACGAAATCCTATGCCGTCCCGATGCTGCCGCGCGACTTGAGGAGTTGCACCATGTCACACGGATTCAATGTCGCGCTGCACGTGGTCTGGCTCGCGCTCTTGTCCTATTGGCTCTGGTCTGCGCGCCGGGTGAAGACTTCTGTTCAAACCGAGCATCCCGCCAAGCGTCTTGTCGCGTACTGGCTGCCGCTTGCCGTGGCCTTCGCCTTGCTCGGTCCGGGTGAATGGTTTCAGCACACCCTGCTGGCCGAGCAGTTCGTTCCCCACTCCATGCCATTCGAATCATTGGGGCTACTCTTCTGCGTGCTCGGCGCATCCCTTGCCTGCTGGGCGCGTTACCTGCTTGGGGAAAACTGGAGCGCCACGGTTCAACTGAAAGACAACCACCAGTTGATTACGGCCGGCCCCTACCGCCTGGTCCGGCATCCCATCTACTCCGGCTTCCTGCTGCTGTTCCTTGGCAACGCCGTGCTCGTGGGTGACTGGCGCGGACTGTTGGCGCTCGCCATTGTCTTCGCATCGTTCTGGCGAAAGCTGCGACTGGAGGAACGGTGGCTGTCCCAGCATTTTGGCGAGGCCTATCGCGCGTATTCGAAGCGAAGCCACGCGCTCGTCCCTGGCTTGCTTTGATCGGCCCAGGAGAGTGTTGCTACTGAGAAAGACGGCGCGGGCACCCCTTGCCGGACCCAACCGACCCGCCGGCATCGCCTGGCCAAATTCAAACGGTCGTCACACTGGCCGATTTGCCCCCCTTCGCCGCTCCTGCGGCCCTCCCCACCGCGTTTACGTTCCGTGAAAGTGAAGCGTCACGCAGATTGCTGCTACGGGGAGGGAAGCGACCATGCGCAAGAACCTATTCATCCTGGCTTTGCCGCTGGCACTGGCCGCCTGCAACCATGAGGCGCCGACCGCGCAGAGCAGCACCGACGCAACCTTCGAGGCCAAGCTCCAGCAGCAGCTTCTGGATGCCAAGCCGGGTTCCGTCATCGAGATTCCGGCGGGCCACTACCACCTGCAGCGCGGCCTGAGCCTGCGTACCGACGGCGTCACCATCAAGGGCGCCGGCATGGACAAGACCGTGCTGTCGTTCAAGGGCCAGGTGGTCGGCCCCGAAGGCCTGCTGGTCAACGCGAACGACTTCACCATCGAGAACCTCGCCCTTGAAGACACCAAGGGCGACGCGCTGAAGATCAACCAGGGCAAGAACATCACCATCCGCGGCGTGCGCGTGGAGTGGACCGGTGGCCCCAAGACCACCAACGGCGCCTATGGCCTGTACCCGGTGAAGACGCAGAACGTGCTGGTGGAAGACTCCGTGGTGATCGGCGCTTCCGATGCCGGCATCTACGTGGGCCAGTCCAACAACATCATCGTTCGCCGCAACCGCGCCGAGTACAACGTGGCGGGCATCGAGATCGAAAACTCGGTGAATGCCGACGTCTACGAGAACACCACCACCAACAACACCGGCGGCATCCTGGTGTTCAACATGCCCAACCTCTCGCAGGCGGGCCACAGCACGCGCATCTTCAAGAACAAGACGTTCGCCAACAACACCGACAACTTCGCCGCCAAGGGCGCAGCAGTGGCCAGCGTGCCACGCGGTGCGGGCGTGGTGGTGAACTCCAACGACAAGGTGGAGATCTTTGACAACGACATCGCCGACAACCAGACGGCGAACGTGATCATCTCCAGCTATTTCTCCACCAATTACTACAACACCAAGGGCGTCGCGGCGGATTACAACCCGTATCCGAAGGGCATCTTCATCTACGACAACCGCTTCAAGGGCGGCGGCGACTCGCCGGACGGCATCAAGCTGAAGACGCTCAAGACCGCCGTATACGGCCTCAGCGGCAAGTTCCCCGACATTCTGTGGGACGGCTATGTGGACGAGAAGAAGCTCGTCAACGGCTTGCCGCCGGCGGAGGACCGCTTCTGCATCCAGAACGGCGACGTGGGCGTGATCAATGCCGATGGCGCGCACGACTACAAGAACCCCAGCACCGATACCAAGGCTTACCAGTGCACGCTGCCCAAGCTGCCGCCGGTCGTGCTCGACCCCGAACCGAAGGCATGAGGCCGTCGTACTGATGAAGTTCTGTTTTCGTTTTCTCCTGCTGTCGATGCTGTTGCTGGCGAGTGCCTGCCACCGCGACCTCGATCCGGTGGCCTTCCAGGCGGATGGACGTCCGCAGCACCTCAGCGACTGGCATGTGGTGGAAGTGCGCGACGGCAAGCTGGTGTTGAACCACGGCGAGGTGCCCTATGACCTCAACACGCCGTTGTTCACCGATTACGCGCACAAGCTGCGCACGATCTGGATGCCCAAGGGCGTGTCGGCCAAGTACGACCCGAACGACACCTTTGATTTCCCGGTCGGCACCGTCATCAGCAAGACGTTCTATTACCCGCGCGCGAGCACGGGCAAGTTCAGCGATGTGGAGCGTACCTACGACAGCTCGCACGATTTCGCCGGCGAAGGCCTCGATCTGGCCAATGTTCGCCTGATCGAAACACGCATCCTGGTGCATCGCGAATCGGGTTGGGCGGCCATTCCCTATGTCTGGAATGACGACCAGAGCGACGCGCAGCTGGCGCGTACCGGCGCCGTCCTGCCGCTGACGCTGGTGACCGACGGCGATGGCCGCGAGGATTTCAACTACGTCGTGCCGGATGAGAGCCAATGCTCCAGCTGCCACGCGCAGGATTGGGTCACGCGCAAGATCCATCCGATCGGACCGAAGGCCCGCCATCTCAATCGCGACTATCACTACGCCGCCGGCGAAGAGAACCAGCTCGCGCATCTGATGAAGGCCGGTTACCTCAGCGGCGCGCCGGACGCTTCGCAGGCGCCGCGCAATGCGAACTGGATGGATGACAGCGCACCGCTCGATGCGCGGGCGCGCGCGTACCTGGACATCAACTGCGGCCACTGCCACAACCCCAAGGGTGCCGCGAACACCACGGGACTTACGCTGGACGTGACCGTGCCCGAAGATCGCCACCTTGGTATCTGCAAGCCGCCAGTGGCAGCGGGACGAGGCACAGGCGATCATCTGTTCGACATCGTGCCCGGCGCGCCTGGCGATTCCATCCTGCCGTATCGCATGGACTCGGCCGACCCTGGCGTGATGATGCCGGAGTTGGGCCGAAGTACGGTGCATCGTGAGGGCGTTGCACTGATCAAGGCATGGATAGCGGCGCAGTCGGGGGGCTGCGTCGCGATCCACTAGGAAGCAACAAGCCGCGCCCCCAAGGGTCGCGGCCTTTTCTTATTTAAGGGGAGATCTGGTGATGATGATTCGTCTGCGTCCGCTGTCCGTCAGTCTGCACCGCCTGCTGCTCGGCAGTTCCGTGCTGCTGGCTGGTATTCCATTTGGCGCTTTCGCCGCCGACCAAACGCCGGGCGGCACCCAGGACAACGCTGGCGCAAGCACCGGCACGCAGGCCGATCCGGAAAAGGCCAAGCTGCTGGGCAACATCACGGTGACGGCGCAGAGCCGTAGCCAGGAAGTGCAGTCGGTGCCGATCCCGCTGCAGATCGTCACGTCCAAGCAGATCGACACGCTGGCGGCGACCGACCTCAGCAAGATGGACATCTTCGTGCCGGGCCTGGTCATCGGCGCGGACCAGCCCACGCAGCCCACCTATGAGTTGCGCGGCATTGCCACCAGCAACTTCGGCATCGGCACCGAGTCGGCGGTGGGCGTTTATATCAACGGCGTGTATGCAGCGCGTTCCGGCGGCTCGCTGCTGGCGTTCAACGATATCGCCCGCATCGAAGTGCTGAAGGGTCCGCAGGGCACCTTGTTCGGTCGCAACGCAGCGGCGGGCGCGATCTCCATCGTCACCAATGAACCCACCAACAGGTTCGAGGGTTCGGCCCGCGTGCGCGTCGGCAACGATGGCCGCCGCTACGCCGATGCCCTGGTGAACATTCCGCTCAACCAGGACATGGCCCTGCGCCTGAGCGTGCTGGACAACCAGAGTGACGGCTGGATCAAGGACGCCGCCACCGGCAAGCACTACGGCAAGGACGACGATTGGGGCACGCGCGCGGTCTATCGCTGGAACATCACCGCCGACACCCGCGTACTGCTGTCATGGGACCACGAGAAGCTCAACCAGCCGCCGGAAGCGGCCATCGGATTGATCCCGCTGTCCAACGACACCAACCAGCGCGCGCCTTTCCCGACGGATCCGGCGACCTATCTCAATCCGCTGCATGCACCGCTGTACAACGACAGCGTCGGCGGCGCGGAGACGCGTCGCTTCGACGGCGTCACGCTTTCCATCGACCACTCGTTTAGCTGGGCCAACCTGGTCTCCACCACGGCATGGCGCGGCTTCGACACGTTCAACCGTGGCGACTACGACGGCACCAATCACATCGTCGACTATCTCGATACCACCAACATCGAGCACAACAACAGCTGGTATCAGGAATTCAAGCTGCAGGGCAATACGGATCTGGTGGACTGGGTCGCGGGTGTCAGCTACTACCAGGAGCAGGCTCGCCAGACCAGCCAGACCAATGTTTTCACCGACAGTGTGGACACGCTCGCGCAGAATTCATATGGCGTGGGAACGCCGCTCGCCGACATCACCAGCCTGCTGCAATCCAATGGCTTGAACTACAACCTGCTCGGCGACCCCTGGCACGAGGCGATCAGCAACGATGGCAACTTCAAGGCGTATGCCGCGTTCGGCGACGTGATCTGGCATCTCAGCGATCGCTTTGATCTCACCACCGGCCTTCGCTACACGCGCGATGAGAAGGATTTCAGCTGGTACAACATGCCGCGCAGCGCACCGCAGTTCGATGCCACCGTGGCAGCCATGCAGCAGAGCGGCGCGATCAACCTGCTCAATCCCTTGCAGCAACTGATCCTGGGCGTGCTCCAGAGCAACCTGATCTTCCCAACGTCGGTGGGTGTCCCGGTATCGGCCAGCAACACATGGAACAACCTCAGTCCGCGCGTAGTGGCCAGCTACAAGTTCACCCCGGACGTGATGGGTTATTTCTCCATCACCAAGGGCTACAAGGCGGGTGGCTACAACAGCGTGCAGGTCGGCTCGAAGTTCGCACCGGAAAAGGTGATCAACTACGAAGCGGGCATCAAGACGCTGTTCCCCGAGCAGAACCTGCTGCTCAACGCCTCGACCTACTACTACCGCTACGACAACAAGCAGTCGTTGTCGCTCGATCCGAACTACAGCGGCTCGGGCGTGCCCATCTATGTCGTCAACAGCACCGACCAGGAAGCGAAGGGCCTTGAGCTGGAAGCACAATGGCAGCCGGTTGACGGACTGCGCCTCGGCTTCACGGGCGCGTATATCGACTCCACCTACCGTCAGGGCTCGGCACCGGACGGCATCGTCCTCACCGGCCAGCCCACGGGCGCGCCGAAGTTCTCTGGTGCGGCAACGCTGGCTTACACTTGGCATGAGGTGCTGAACGGCGACCTGGAGTTCGACCTGTCGCAGGGTTATCGCGGCAAGTCGCGCTGCAATGCCGACTCTGAATTCCAGGGCGAGTGCGTGGTGAGCCCGAACTTCAAGGTCGGGACCAGCCAGCAGCGCACCGATGCACGCCTTGACTGGCATGCGCCGGGCGACCGCTGGGGCGTTGCGCTCTACGGCACCAATGTCTTCAACAAGCGTTACGTGACCGGCGTGAACAACATCAGCACCAGCGTGTTTGGCACACCGTTCGCATCCATCTCACCGCCCCGCATGTGGGGCCTCGAACTGCGCGCGAAGTTCTGACCATGAAAGAGCCCAGCCCCTCCCTGCACGCCACGCTGCTCCGACTGCGCCAAGCACAGGCCCGCGATCCCATGCCCAGCTGGGATGCGCGTGCCACGCGGCTGCGTTCGCTGGAGAAGCTGCTGACGGAGCAGCGAGGGGCTTTCGCCGAAGCGATCAGCGCCGATTTCGGCCACCGCCCGGTGGAGGAAACCGAACTGCTGGAGCTGTATCCGAGCCTGTCGAATCTTCGGCATACGCTCAAGCGCGGCAAGCGCTGGATGCGCCCGAAGCGCGGGCTGGCGAACCTGGTGTTCCTGCCCGCACGCACCACCTTGATGCCCCAGCCGCGCGGCGTGGTCGGCATCATCGTGCCGTGGAACTACCCGTTGTACCTCGCGGTGGGTCCGCTGATCGATGCGCTCGCCGCGGGCAACCGCGTGATGCTGAAGATGAGCGAGTACACGCCGGGTTTCTCGTCCCTGTTCGCCCAACAGGTGGCGCGTTACTTCCAGCCGGACGAAGTCGTCGTCGTGACCGGTGACGCCGACGTGGCGCAAGCGTTCTCCGCGTTGCCGTTCGACCATTTGCTGTTCACCGGCTCGACGGCCGTGGGTCATCACGTGATGCGCGCCGCCGCCGCCAACCTCACGCCGGTGACGCTGGAACTGGGCGGCAAATCGCCCGCCATCGTGGGTCCGAACGCGCGCCTGGAACACGCGGCCGAACGCATCGTGTTCGGCAAGCTGGTCAATGCGGGCCAGACCTGCATCGCGCCGGACTACGTGCTGGTGCCGCGCGAGCGCATGGGCGAGTTCGTGCAGGTCGCACGAGACACGGCGGCACGCCTTTATCCCGGCATCGCGCGCCAGGAGCAGTACGCGTCCATCGTCTCCGATCGCCAATACCAACGACTGACGAAACTGCGCGACGACGCATTGGCGGCAGGCGCACGCCTGGAACCGCTCAGCGATGCGCAGGACCTCTCGGCCAGACGCCTGCTTCCGCCCGCCATCCTTACCGGCGTGAACGACGACATGGCGGTGATGCAGGAGGAAATCTTCGGACCCTTGCTGCCGGTGCTGCCCTACGATTCGCTGGACGAAGCGATCGCCTATGTTGCTGCGCATCCGCAACCACTCGCGCTGTACTTGTTCGAGCAGAACCGTGCAACGATTGATCGCGTGCTCGCGCGCACGCATGCCGGCGGCGTCACCATCAACGACACGCTCTACCACATCGCCCAGCACGGACTGCCATTCGGTGGCGTGGGTCCGTCGGGCATCGGCGGCTATCACGGTGAAGCGGGCTTCCGCACGTTCTCGCACATGAAGCCGGTGTTCCACCAGTCGCGCATCAATGGCACCGGCATGCTCAATCCGCCTTACGGTGCGCAGTTCAAGCGGATGCTGAAATTGCTGATGCGGTTGGGTTAATCCCTTGCACCTGTAGGAGCGCACCCAGTGCGCGATCCCGGGTTACCGGAACCTACGCTCCATCGGCTTTTCGCGCACTGGGTGCGCTCCTACAAAAAAGAGCCGGACAAGAAAAAAGCCACCCCGCGAGGGGTGGCTTTTGTTCTTCTACATCGCTTGCGCGGTCAGAACTTGTACTGGGCCGACAGGCTGAGCAGGTTGCCGTAGTCGTCCGAGCTGCCGGTGATGACGTCGCCGGTGGAGCTGGTCGAGCTCATGTGCGCGCTGTTCACGAAGATATGGGCGTACGAGGCATTGATCAGGAAGTGTTCGCTGGCCTTGTAACCCAGGCCCACCGACACGAGCTGGCGGGTCGAATCGGGCACGCGCGGGTCGCGGGTGGCCGAGTAGGTCGGCGTGGTGTCGATGGCAAAGCCGCCGCGCAGGGTCAGCTTGTCGTTGACGTAGTAATCGCCACCGATCGCGGCGTACCAGGTGTTGCGCCAGTTGAACACTTCGGTGGTGGCCGGCTGCGCCGGGTTGGCGTAGTTCACCGTGAGGTTCTTGAACACATCCCACTTGGTCCATGCCACATCGATGCCGAGGCCGAACTTCTCAGCCTGGTGCCAATAGCTGGCGGTTGCCACGGCCGGTGTGGTGAACGGTGCGGTGCCACCGGTATGCGTGAACGGCACGCCACCCGCGCCAGCCAACAGAGCGGCCACCGTCGGGCTCGACAGCAGTGCCTG
>NZ_DASRZX010000008.1:0-72804 GCF_035685885.1 Dyella sp.
CGGAGCCCGCGCAAGCTTCCCGGTCATGGGCGTGTCCTGCTGGACAGCGCGTGGACGGAACTCTAAAGTTTGAGCCTGCTAGGGCGCCATAGTTTGTGTGTGCCGTGAGCCATCGGCACACACTATGTGTTCAAGTACGGCGCATAGTTAGCGCGTAATCCAACAAATCAATTGGTTGCGTGCGATGGCTGGCGGTATTTGGGCGCGCAAAGTTTCATAGTCTGTACTTGGCCTTCATCCCTGCTGCGGCCTTTTCCTTGACTTGACGACTCGTGATGGAACGGCGGTCTTTCATTGCGCCGGGCAGCCCGTGGCAAAACGCTTCGTCGAGAGCTTCAGAGCAAATTGCACGACGACCTGCTCAACCGCGAGTGGTTCCGAAGCCGTGCGGAGGCCAAAGTGCTAATCGAGCGATGGCGACAGTTTTACAACGAGCAGCGACCACACGGTGCACTGGGTTACCAGCCGCCGGCATCCGTCCGGCGCGCATGGGATCAGGCTACTATCCTCACCGAACTCACCGCCTGATTGGCTACATTTTCCGGCGCAGTTCAGGTGGTACCGAAAGCTCTGTTATCAACCAGTTGTCCGTGGATTGAGGAGAGAAGAGACTCGCCCGTGGGCTCACCGACTCGTGTCACTAGACGACATGTCAGTAGTCAAGGTGGAGGAGCCATGTTGCGTCTTGAGCGCATCCCACCTCAAGGACGCAAGTTTTTCGATGCGCGCATTAATGTTTTCAGGAGTAAGTCCGGCTATGAACCCAGAATGCGTGCCAGGAAAAATAAAAAACATGACGTCAGAGCCTATGCTCTGTTCAACAATCTTCGTGCAATCACCCTGCTCATTCCTCGTCTTGCAGACTGAGTGACCAAGTTCTTCATGGAGTCGAAGTGAGCCTTCGCCAATCTGATTCTCGGGGCCGATATCGGCTACTACTGCGTAGGCGAGCTTATCCCCATGAACCACAACGGCGACATCTCCTACCTTAACGTTGAGGGTGCTCGGAAACCCACCTCCAGGAATGGCGATGTATGCAACATGGTCCGCGTCAACACTCGGACTACCCTTGAGCGGGTATCGGAGTGATGTGTTTGGGCTGTTCGTTCCGCGTTGTGAAGATGAAAGGCTCTTTGCATAGTCGGAGCCGTCGGCATCTACAGCTAGCTTGGCGTCAAAGAAAATGGTCCCGTTCTTGAGCCTAAGCAAGGTGGTGTTGTTGTTTTGCTCTTGGCACGATTTCCGATGGTCCTGACGACATTTGCGTGCGGCCCTATCGAATGAAGCAAATCGTTGTTGAAGACTACTGCTTGCGACTTCACCAGTAAGGTTCACGCCTGCGATGACCCCCATGGAAGCTTTGGGCGGGGTATAGCTAGGTTGGGTGTGAAGAGGGGCGGAGGCAAGAGCGCCAAGCGCAAGTATCAATCCCGGCTTCATATGCGGCCCTTTAGCTTGAAATAATTCGAGCCCGAGTGCTGCCCGTTAAGTGATGTATACGGCGGCAAGGAAAAACATTTCGCCGTAGGGCGTTGGCATCATTTCGCTGGGAGATAGCGAATGGAATCCAGGGCTTCCAGGCCATGGATCCATCACGCCGACAGCTTGCACATTTGGACCCAGCGGTGTGTCGAGGTAGTCCACCGAAACTATGACCATGGCATGATGACTATTTCCATAGAGCAACGGTCGGTTGTTCGCAAGCTCGTTGATAAGAATGGCGTTATCTATGTTCTGGACGCCATGGAGTGCATCAAAAGCAGCGACGAGATTGGAACTGAAGCTCGCGCCGTCACGGTCGACCCAGGCGCTGGCTAGGTTTCTAGCAATATTAATGGGGTCGTTTGATGGCGCGCACACCACTTGGCCATAGGTTCTTTGAACAACATCCTCCTGTGCCACATCGTGGCCGTGCGATGCAAAGATCATGGAAATTGAGGCGGCCCAGCACCAAGCGGGACATTCTTGACGTATTAACTGGGGCTTATGCACCCAGGCTCTCGAAGGAACACCCATGGGGGTGGGATAGCCTGTACGCCCCGACGATGCACGGAGCAAAGGGGACGCCGCAAGGCCAGCTAATGCACCGACAAAGGCTCGCCGATCCATATTCGCCCCAAGACGCTGAGTTCTTGGAGGCAACGATAGTGATATTCAGCGGCACGTAAATAAGCCAGTCGACGTAAGGTGGTCACGCAACTACTGAATATGTCTGGGTAGCGTTGCGTAGCTGAAACACAATAACCAATTGATACATCAAATTGTTGGTACGAGGTGTCCCTAGTCAAGTTCGGTCAATTGGAGCAGGACACTTAAATTTGTCTTGGTTGGAGAATCATTACCTGTTGAACGACAGCCGGAAGCCTCGGCTCTTCGTTTACCGCAAAGGAGGCCTTGGTCAGATGGCACGATGGCTAGCCTGCTTTCATGCAGTCGGTAGCGGTTGGTTGACGTTTACCAAGGCGTGTTTGGGCGACTGATGACGCTGATTGACCTATTGGGGGATCGAGAGTGGAGCAACGCCTTCCTAATGGACAAGATCAGCACGCACAAGCAGCGTGTGCTGATCTCGAAAAGTGGCGCAAGCGCTCAATCGCCAGTCTGGATAATGAGGCGGCGCTTAACCACATCGGCACGCTGATCGACGCTTCACACGACGCAGGTTTTATCCGGGGCGCGGACCGGGCGCTATATCTTATTGATGAACTCGCCAAACGCGACGTGGACGCCAGGCACGGGGCAATCTGTTGATGTGCGCCGAAAATTGAACCGGGATGTGCATCGAAAATTGAGCCACCCGCTTGTGTTTCAGGTTAGCTCAGATCTGGGTTGAGGTCGGGGTCTTTGCCTCCTTTTTGATGTCCATGCCATGGTTCCTGAAGCGGTAGCTATCGTTACCGGTTTCCAGGATGTGACAACGGTGTGTGAGCCGGTCAAGCAGTGCGGTGGTCATCTTGGCGTCGCCAAAGACACTGGCCCACTCGGCGAAGCTGAGGTTGGTGGTGATCGCCAGGCTGGTGTGCTCGTAGAGCTTGCCGATGAGATGGAACAGCAAGGCACCGCCGGCTTGTGAGAACGGCAAGTAGCCCAGCTCATCGAGGATCACCAGATCGGCGTCCATGAGGCGCGAGGCCAGCTGTCCCTGCTTGCCGGCCGCCTTCTCCTGCTCCAGCGTATTGACCAGTTCGATGGTTGAGAAGAAGCGCACGCGTCGGCGTCCATGCACGATCGCTTGCACACCGATGGCCGTGGCCAGATGGGTCTTGCCGGTGCCGGGCCCGCCGACGAAGACGAGGTTCTGCATGGCGTCCATGAAATCACCACGGTGCAATTGACGAACCAGCGCTTCATCGACGGCGCTCTGGGCAAAATCGAAGTTGCTCAGGTCCCGGTAGATCGGGAAGCGTGCCACCTTCAGTTGATAGTTCACGGAGCGCACTTCGCGCTCGGCCACCTCGGCCTTGAGCAGCGTGCTCATCAGTGGCATGGCCTCGCGATACAGCGGCGTACCCTGTTTCGCCAACTCATCGAGGGCGTGCGCCATGCCGTGCAGCCGCAACGACTTGAGCGTGGTGATCATGGCGTCATGCGACATGGCGTGTCCTCCGCAGACCGTCATAGCGCGCGACGTTGGCCACCGGCTCGACCTGCAACGTCAAGGATGGTGGCGCATCCACCGGTGCCGGTGGAGTCTCGCCAACCAGGCGCGCCAATAGGTTGATCACGTGCGGCTTGGAGGGTGCGTTGGCCTCCAACGCCAACTCCACCGCGGTCAGCACCGCCTGCTCGTCGTACTGCAACACCAGCGCGAGGATCTCGACCATCTCCCGGTCACCGCCGGGGCGCGGGAGCAGCAACGCCTGCAGCCGCCGAAAGCCCTCGGGCAGATCGGCAAACGGCGCGCCGTTGCGCAGGGCGCCCGGCTTGCGCTGGAGCACGCTGAGGTAATGGCGCCAGTCATAAATCGTCTGACCGCCATCGTGGCTGCGGTTGATCCGGCGTCGGTGCTCGGCAATGACCTGACCCTCGGCCGCCATTACCACGCGGTCGGCGTACAGGCGCACGCTGATGGGACGGTTCGCATAGCTGGCCGGGACGCTGTAGCGGTTGCGCTCGACGTGCACCAGGCACGTCGGCGTCACCCGCTTGGTCTGCTCGACGAAGCCATCGAAGGGCGTGGGCATGGGCATGAGGAAGGACTGCTCGTCCTGCCAGACGGCCGCAATCGTGCGATCGCGCCATGCGGGATGGGTGAACTCTTGCCATAGCGCCATGCAGCGCGCTTGCAGCCAGGCGTTGAGCGCCTCCAGAGTGGGCATCGTAGGCACCGTGGGCCAGAGCCGGTGACGGGCATCCTGCACGTTCTTCTCGATCTGGCCCTTCTCCCAACCGGAGGCCGGGTTACAGAACTCCGCCTCGAACAGGTAGTGGCCGACCATCGCGGCAAACCGGGCGTTGACGTCGCGTGCCTTGCCTCGGTGCACCTTGTCCACGGCGGTCTTCATGTTGTCGTAGATGCCGCGGTGGGGCACGCCGCCAAACACGGCAAAGGCGTGCTGGTGCGCGTCGAACAGCATCTCGTGGGTCTGCAGCGGATAGGCGCGCAGCAGAAAAGCGCGGCTGTGGCACAGCTTGAACTGCGCGATCTGCAGCTTTACGCGCTCACCACCGATCCGGGCCACATCCTCGCTCCAGTCGAACTGGAACGCCTCGCCCGGGGCGAACACCAAAGGAACAAAGGTGCCTCGGCCGGCGGTGCGAGACCGCTCTTGCTCGGCCCGGCGCCACTCGCGGGCAAAGGCGGTCACTCGGTCATAGGACCCGGTGTAGCCCTTGGCCGCCAGGGCGGCATACATCAGCAGAAGCGTACGGCGCTGCTTGCGGGGTTGTTGCTGGTTGCTGCGCAGCCAGCCGGCCAGCTCGGCCGCATAGGGATCCAGCTGACTGGGACTCTTGCGGCGCGGATAGTGCGGGCTGGTCTCACCGCTTGCCAAGTACTTGGCAATGGTGTTGCGTGACAGCTTCGTGCGTCGGGCGATCTCTCGGATCGAGACCTTGTCGCGAAGGTGCCAGCGTCGGATTACGCTCAATAGGGCCACGTCGATCACTCCCGTTACTCCCGCTCGTGCTGTGAGCGGAGGGTGGTAGGAAGTGGCTCAAATTTGGGCGCACATCACCCGGGAAAGTGGCTCAGTTTTGGATGCACATCAACACGATGGGAAGAAAAAGATCGCTCAGCCACGCCCGCTCGCCGATAGCCTCTGGCGTCCTTTCGCTTTCGGCGAAGCACGCGGTTACCAATTGCTTTCCCAAGAGAGTGATGGTCTTGCCATTGAACATCGCGTGGGACATGGGGGTCTGTAGGTCCCAGTCATCCAGGTGTTTGCCGGCGAACACATCTGGCACGCGTTTGCTACCAGAGCCCTGTGACGGGATGAGGGCATAGTTGCTCGCGACCCATACGCGCCTCAGCCTGTCTAGCTGGGCGAAGGTGAGGGTGGTCACCGATGACATTAGGGGGTATCGGAATTCGCTGGAGACTTTGCCCGTAGCGATTGCGCTAGCTAACCGGCCGTAAAGGGGGGCCTTTTGGTCTTCTATATCTGCAGTACAGGCGCGCAGCATGCTGATCAGTTCGCTCGCGGTCATCGCCTCGGCATTTTCGGGGAGTACTTCACCCTCGTATGCCGCACGACAAAACTCGTCGTAGCGTCGCTGATTTGAATCAGCCAAGTATTTTGCTAACGCGTCAGGCCCCTTTTTCAGGAGCGACAGTGCGGAGGCGGCACCGGGCGCTATGGCTTGCACCGCAATTCCCGCGGCGGCTTTAACAAGCTCACCAAATGGACTCTGCTCTTCGGCCATTGCTTTAGCCTCGCTGGGCTTTGGACGGCTTCACGGCCCATTGTTGCAGCCGGACCGAGGATTTAACCTGGCGACGAACGTTACCGTCCTCCTGCCTCAAATACAGAGACGGCCGGCGCGACGGGTCCCGGGCCACCTGGGCTACTAGCGTGCAGCTAACTGGCGCGGATACAGTCCTCACTCCGGTTTTACGCCGGGTCAAAGGTGTGCGAAATCACAGGGGGAGTCAATGGATGAAGCTAGGTCCTGCCCGCATTGCAGGAGCAACGCCGTTATGTCAAAGCGTGCTATCTATTTGAGCGGAACGACCGCGCTTGAAAGCACCACCACTGCAGTTGGAACTATGGGACTTGGCGCCGTAGGCGCTGGCGTTGCGCATCGGCAGGGAACGAGCGCGACGGCTCTTGCTGCAGAATGCGCGCCGCCACAGCCTGAAATCACCAAGCCATTCGCGGCTGCTTGGTTGATTTTTTGCTTAACATTTTTCGGCTTGCTCTTCCTGAGTCATCTTCGCGCGCTGCATGACACATACATTGCGGCAGGCGTCGCTTTGTTTGTTTTCGCCGCGCTCAGGGCTGCCAACGCAAAGGCCGTGCAAGACAATGCGCCCAAGCTGGCACAATATGAGATGGAGTGGCGATGCCTGACATGCGCTGGCGTCTTTGTCCCTTAGGATACGTAGGGTGTCGGCCAAGACATGAACGAAAAGCCCGGCACTTGGCCGGGCATGTCGCGCGGTGACCGCTAGTTAGGCTTTTGCGGAGACGCAATTGGCAATAGTGGCGCCCGCCCTTTGTTCGATGTTTTCGGCGCCTTCAGGGCACTCCCACTCAGCCATTAAGCCAAGGAGCTTTTCAACTCTCGCGCTGTTGTGCGGCGCGGAGGAGACAGTCACGCCGGTTGCATAGTCAGCCGACTGTGAGGTTTGCTCGAAGTGGTGGTTATTGTCCATGGTCTTTCCCCTGTGGTTGGTCGTCGCAGCCGGGAGGCTGCAGAATTTTCAGTTAGGCGGTTTCGCGTAGGCTTCGCACGTTGCCGGCCCGGCGCTTTCCGGGTTTTCCACGCAGCAGGTTTCGAAGTACTAGCAAAGCATTTCGCTTTGCGTCGAGGTAATCGTGTCCGTCGTAGTGCTCGTCCTGCACTCCTCCGATGCCGTGTGACTGCAGCTGTGCACGGTGATATTTGCTGACGTCTTCGGCCGCAAGGCGGGTTTCTACAGTGCGGCGAAGAGCACCAACGGTGAACCCTTTTCCGCCTTCGAGTTCGCCCGCGTCCCGCATTGCCGTCACCACCGCTTCCAGGCGGTCGCTAACTATCGAATTCGTGGCGCCTGTTAGCCCGTTGCTGACGGTGAAAAGGTAGTTTCCGACCACTGGCTCCCGCATTGCGTGCATAGCGGATAGCGCTTCCGGGAGTAGCGGTAGGACGTGCTTACGGGCACCGGTGCGCCGTCCCTTTACGTCCATGATCGTGATGGTTTTTGCATCGCGGTCAAAGTTTTGCTCCGTAAGTCGCCCCAGCTGAACGATGCGCTGCGCCCCGGTGAGGATATGGAACCTCAACAGCGCGCCGCCGGCATCGTCCATCTGCTCAATGCGCCGCCAATACGCCGCCAGCTCGGCGAGCGACAGCTTTCGACCCTGAGAGCCGTATTCGTCGTGCTTCGTCTTAGCAATAGGGGCAAGCTCGGCCACCGGGTTGTGGCGCCAGTTCAGGGACCGCAGGGCAGGGATGGCGCTGGCTGAGCGTCGGGCACGGATCGCAGCGACGTACGCCGCATGTAGATATGAACGAAGTTTCGCCGCCGCACGCATCTTCCCCTCATCGGTGACGGTAGTGACGATTTTGAATAAGTCCTCGTCGTCCACGTCCACTAGTGGCTTTTTCCACAGGCCGGGGTGATCCCTCTCTATGTGCCGAGCGAATGCGGTTTCTACCTCACGCGCTGATGCTTTACCGTCCTTTCGCAACTGAGCCACGTAAGCGTTGAGCAAAGTGCTAAGCGTCACGCGTGCGCGCTCTTCTGCTTCTGCGAGTGCCTTAGCTTCCGCCGCCGCAGCGTCCGCCGCGGCCTGTTCCGCGGCTTCCTTCTCAGCTTTGAGGATCGAGCGCAGATCACGCTCACCTGCTCGATAGCGTCGTGAAAGCTCGTTCGCACGGTCCTCGGCTTGTTCCAGCGTTATGCCAGCGGTTCCGGCTCCGTCATGCGGCCCCAGCGGATAAGAGTCGCGCTTCGCCTTGCCGCTTTCGTCCTTCGGAAGCGTGTACCTGAAATAGAACGTCGCTCCGCCAGACTTCATGCCGTAGGCCATTAGCTGACCGCTGCCACGTGTGTCGCTGTTTGTAAGCCACTCGCCGGGCTTGATCTTGCTTAGCTTGGTCTTTGTGATCGCCATCCGTTTGCCGTTCGTTGTACACAAGCTGAGATACCATCATAGACTATAGTGGACGGTAATGGACTATTGTTCAATAAGTTATATTCAATCAGTCCCTCGGCTAAGACTGTATTGGACACATGCAGACTGTAGCGAAGGGCCTTAAAATCCCTCAACCGAAAGGTTATCCCGGTTCGATCCCGGGTCCGGGCACCACTTTCATCGGATGAAGCATCCGGGAGAGGCCATGAGTACCGTGAGATTCCTGGGGCCGTATGACAAGCGTGTCGCCGCCGAATTACCCGAGGGGTATGTCG
The DNA here is from genome assembly GCF_035685885.1 of Dyella sp. Classification (GTDB taxonomy): domain Bacteria; phylum Pseudomonadota; class Gammaproteobacteria; order Xanthomonadales; family Rhodanobacteraceae; genus Dyella. The sequence goes on from NZ_DASRZX010000008.1 coordinate 8,558, forward strand.
TCGGTTCCTGCCCCGGCGATTGCGTCCTCAAAGATGGTGTGGAGATCTCCGGTGTCGTGCGAGGCGTCGGGGAGCAGCACTGGTCCGACGGCAGTCGCACCATCACCGTGTGGGTCGAGGATTTTGACCTTGACGTTGCCGGCCTCAGGAACTGGTCGACGGGTGTCGAGTGATCGGCTCGCTGAGCGCCTGCATACATTGTCAGGCAACTTCGGTATGTCCTGTAGGGTGCTAAGGATGCGGCATTCGCGCCGCCGGCTGAACGCTTGCATAAAGCCATAGCGCAGCCTATGTTCTCGGCATCAACCCAAGGAGGGTGACTGGTGATCAAGGTAGTCTTGATTGATGATCACGAGCTGGTGCGCACGGGATTCAGGATGATCCTGCAGCAGCAGCCTGATGTTCAAATCTGTGGCGAGGCAGGAACGGCGGAGGAAGGGCTGAGGCTCATCCGGTCGAAGGCGCCCAACATCGCTCTCGTCGACGTGCACATGCCAGGCATGAGCGGCATCGAGCTGACCGAGCGCGTATCCCGTTCCAAGTTGCCGACGCACATCATCATCGTGACGGTTGTCGACGATGCGAGGTTTCCGAAACGTCTGCTTGACGCGGGCGCGCTGGGTTATCTCACCAAGGGGTGTTCATCCGAGGAGCTGCTCGAAGCGGTACGACAGGTGGCTTATGGTCGCCGTTATCTGGCTCCCGCCGTGGCCCAGCAATTGGCACTCGCCACCCTGGATGGGGAAGGCTCTCCCTTCGATGCGTTGTCGAGCCGGGAACTGGAAGTCGCAATGATGTTGGTACGGGGCAAGGCGTTGACCACGATCGGCGATCAGCTCAACCTGAGTCCCAAGACGGTCTCTACCTACAAGCAACGCCTGATGGAGAAGCTGCAGGTGGACCACGTGATCAGCCTGGCTCATCTCATGACGATCCATGGACTGCTAGACACCCACAACAATCAGGTAGGCAGCTAAGCGCAGGCGCTTAAGATCGCGGGTACAAAAAAGCCGGGCAATTGCCCGGCTTCTTTTTGTTTGCCTTGAGGGCCAGCTCAGCCGTGCGACGCGTCCTTCTTGGGCGCTTCGTCGGTTTCCTCGGCCGCGCCTTCCTGCGAGTCGGTCGTCGCATCAGGGGAAGCGGCCAGACTCGCGTGGGCAAGCAGGTCACCTTGTGCGGGAGCGGCAACCGGCTCAAGCATTGATGGCGCTTCGACTTGTACGTGAGCGACTTCAACGGCCGGCTGCGATTCCTGCTCCACATGCGGCGCCGTATCGAGGTGCGCACGGAAATCAATGGTAGTACTGGTCACCACCTCGGCCACTGGCGTCGCCACCGGCTGGCTTTCCGGTGCATGCGTAGCGGTGGTTGCGACGTCGATCAGGGAAGCGGCTGCTTCCTGCTGGATCGTAGGCGCGGTCTCCACCGGGGCGATGGGCTCGACATGTACCAGGGTCGGGGCTACGGCTTCCACCGGCACTTCTTTCACCTCTTCCGCTGTCGTGGCCTCGGAGGCTTTGTCCGGGATCGGCGGCAACGCCGGGAGGTTGAAGGAGGAGGGCGTCACCGCACTGAGGATCTGCTCGGGAGCGGTTTCCATCCGTGCTTCGCGAGGCTGTTCTTCATCGGCCGGGTGCTGCGCGTTGGCGGCCGGGTGTGCCGGTTCGACATGCCGTGTCTCGCTTGCGGCAACGATGACTGCCGCGGTTGCTGCTGCAACGGTCGCCACAGGGGCAGCGGAAGACGGCGCCGCTTCTTCCGCGCGATCTTCATCGTCCAGGTCAAAGGAGTCTTCGGTGCCCTCGGCGGTCGTCATGCCGGCCTCGCTGGCGTCTTCATGGCGACGACGGCGGCGGCCACCGCGACGACCACGGCGACGCCGGGACTGTCCACCTTCTCCGGCGACGGTAGCGTCAGGCGTGCTGGCCATATCGCTGCCAGGCAGGGCGACTGCGTCCTTCGCAAGCTCCTTGGCGGTTTCGTCCACGACAGGGGGCGCGACCGGGCGGCTGGTCTCGGTGGCTGGCTGTGGCGGAGCGGCTGCCGGCTGGGCCGTCTGCTGCTGTGCCGGGCGCGGCTGGCGTTGCTGCTGCTCCTGGCGCTGCTGCTTGCGCTCGCTCTGGGCCTGGTCGGCTTTGGGCTGCTGCTGGCGCGGTTCCTGAGCCTTGTTGCCCTGAGGCTGCTGCTCGCGGCGCTGCTGCGCAGCTTCGTTGCCACGCTGGCGATTGCCCTTGGCTTGCTGCTGACCCTTCTGGCCCTGCTGAGGCTGCTGCTCACGGCGCTGCTGTGGCTGCTGCGCACGGCCAGATTGGCCTTGGCGGCCGCGTTCGTCGCGACGCTGGCCACGGGCCGGCTGCGATGCCTCGGTCTTGGCCGCAGGCGCTGGAGCTGCCGGTGCCGCACCGCTGCGGAACCAGCCGAGCAGACGTGAAATGACGCCGCCGCTGGGTGCTGGCGTAGCGGCGGGCCGGCGGGTAGACGAGGCGGCCTGGGGCGCCGGAGTCTCCGCAGTCTCCTCTCGGACCGGGGCAGGCGTAGCGGGCACGATGCCGCTGACAGCCGGCTGCTCGCTGCTTCCCAGGGTCTGGCCCATCTTCGGCAACGGCGAGGCTTCCACGGCCGTGAGGCGCTCGTAGCTGGGCTTGCTGTGCTCGCCCATGTCGGCTTCGCGGATGCGCTGGATCTCGATGTGCGGCGTTTCGAGCTTGTCGTCGGCCACGATCACTACGTGCACCTTGTTGCGCAGTTCGATCTCGACCACGCTGGCGCGCTTTTCGTTGAGCATGAAGTTGGCGACGCTGGGCGGCACCTGCACCAGCACCTGGCCGGTGTTGTCCTTCATGGCGTGTTCTTCAATCAGTCGCAGCGTCGACAGCGCCAGCGACTCCACGCCACGGATATGGCCATGGCCTTCGCAACGCGGGCAGACGATCTGGGTGGCTTCGCCCAGGCTGGGACGCAGGCGCTGGCGCGACATCTCGAGCAGGCCGAAGCGGCTGATGCGGCCGATCTGCACGCGGGCGCGGTCCAGCTTGAGGGCGTCCTTCAGGCGCTCCTCGACTTCACGCTGGTGCCTGGGGCTGTCCATGTCGATGAAGTCGATCACGATCAGGCCGCCGGCGTCGCGGATGCGCAGCTGGCGGGCGATCTCTGCCGCGGCTTCGAGGTTGGTGTTGAACGCCGTTTCCTCGATGTCGCTGCCTTTGGTGGCCTTCGACGAGTTGATGTCGATGGCGGTCAGCGCTTCGGTCTGGTCGATCACGATCGAGCCGCCCGAGGGCAGGCGAACCTGACGATCGAACGCGCTCTCGATCTGGGTTTCGATCTGGTAGCGCGAGAACAGCGGGGTGTCGTCGCGGTACAGCTTGAGCTTGCGCAGGGCCGTAGGCATGACCTGCTGCATGAACTCGCGGGCGTCGTTGTAGAGCGATTCCTCGTCGATCAGGATCTCGCCGATGTCGCTGCGCAGGTAGTCGCGCAGGGCACGGATGAATAGCTTCGACTCCTGGTAGATCAGGAACGGTGCCTTCTGGGAACCGGCAGCGGTGGAGATCGAACGCCACAGCTGCAGCAGGTAGTCGAGATCCCATTGCAGTTCTTCGGCATCGCGGCCAAGGCCGGCGGTACGCACGATCAGGCCGACGTCGTCGGGGACCGTGAGGTGGTCCAGCGCTTCCTTGAGCGCCTGGCGGTCTTCGCCCTCGATGCGACGCGAGACACCACCCGCCTTGGGGTTGTTCGGCATCAGCACCATGTACCGGCCGGCCAAGCTGATGAAGCTCGTCAGGGCGGCGCCCTTGTTGCCGCGCTCCTCTTTTTCGACCTGCACCACCACTTCCTGGCCTTCCTTCAGAAGGTCACGGATGTTGGACTTGTTGGGGTCGAGACCCTGAGTGAAGTACTCGCGGGCGATTTCTTTCAGCGGGAGGAAGCCGTGGCGTTCTGCGCCGTAGTCGACGAAGCAGGCTTCCAGGGAGGGTTCGACGCGAGTGATGCGGCCTTTGTAGATGTTGGCCTTTTTCTGTTCGCGGGAGGGGATTTCGATGTCTAGATCGTAAAGGGTCTGGCCATCGACGATGGCCACACGCAACTCTTCACGCTGAGTTGCGTTGATCAACATACGTTTCATTGTAATTTTTCCTCGGCTTGCCGCGCGTCGCGTGCCGCGGTGGCGCCGTCACTGCGGCGGCCTGCCGGGGATCGCGCCGCTGCGGTTAAGCGGCAACATGACGGCATCGTTTCCGGTGCCGGGATGATTCGTGGCAATGCGCCCGTCGCCCCGGCGCCCCTGGGGAACCGGACAACGACCACCCGAACCGTTACGATGAAAGGGAGCAGCGACCGGCTGCCGAAGAAGGCGACCGGCGCTATCCTCGCCGACGTCACGGGGCGGGCTTCCCGATTCCCATCCGAACATCGGCAGGGCGGGACGAAAGCGCCGGCCGAGTATCCTATTTCGCCAGGTTTTTTTCAATGCAGACGGCAACTTCCCCCGGAGCACCTCAAGGTGTGCGTCAAGTCGAGATTGGTCCCGAGCGGGATGGTCAGCGCATCGACAACGCGCTGATGACCCTGCTGAAAGGGGTGCCAAAGAGCATGATTTACCGTCTCCTGCGCACGGGCCAGGTCAGGGTGAACGGCAAGCGCGCGAAGCCCGACACGCGTCTCGCGGCCGGCGACACGCTGCGCATCCCCCCGGTCCGGGTAGCGGAGAAGGAAGTTACCAAGGGGCCTGCGGCAGGGCTTGTCTCAGCGATTACTGAGTCGATCATTTTCGAGGACAAGCATTTCCTGGCGATCGACAAGCCGACCGGCATCGCCAGTCATGGCGGCAGCGGAGTCAGCCATGGCGCGATCGAGCTATTGCGGGCAGCCCGCCCAACGGAACATCTGGAGCTGGTCCACCGGCTCGACCGCGACACCAGCGGCGTGCTGGTATTTGCCAAGACGCGCGCCGGCCTGACTGGGCTGCAGGCCGCGATCCGTGAGGGCACGGTGACCAAGCAGTACCTGTGCCTGATGGTCGGTCATCCGCGCAAGGCCAAGTTCAGCGTCAATGCCCCGCTGCAAAAATCGGTGCTGCAGGGCGGTGAACGCATGGTAAGAGTGTCCGATAACGGCAAGCCATCGCTCACTTTTTTCCAGGAAATGGAGCAGTATCCAAGCGCCCGCCTGATGCAGGCAACGCTGGGCACCGGCCGTACTCATCAGATTCGCGTGCACGCGGCTCATGTCGAGCACCCGCTGGCCGGTGACCCGAAGTACGGCGACAAGGAAATGAACAAGAAATTCAAGGAGCTGGGCCTGGGGCGCCTGTTCCTGCACGCCTCGCACATGAGCTTTGAGCTGGACGGGCGTGCCTACAGCTTCTCCGCCCCGATGCCGGATGACTTGAAGGATTTCCTGGATGTCCTTGCCGTAAAAGGAAAAAGGATCCGGCGCCTGCAAGAACACCTACAGGAAAAAGCGCGCACTGACCTCAAGTGAGCGCAGCAGGTGGCCGGTAAGGCCGCTTTCGACCAGCAGGGCACTGAGCGCATGAGCCACGGCGATCGGCACGAGCCGTGGCGAGCGGATGAAACACCAGGCCCACCATAGCTCGGCGAGCAGGCACAGCTGCATCAGCGAGCCGTTGGGCGTGTGGAGAAGGCCAAAGAGCCCTGCGATGAACAGGATGATCACGGGTACCGGCAGGCGCGTGTGCCTCAACCGGCCCATGACGATGGCCAGCATGGCCCATTGCTGCAGCAGCGCCCAGCCGAAATAGGCAAGGACGTGTCGTGGTGCCAGGTGTACCAGGCCGTGTCCGTCGGCGAGCATCAGGCCGAGCGCCACGGGTAGTGGCAGGAGGGGCCAGAGCCAGTCCGCCCACGTTTGCCCCCGCCATGCCCACGGCGCGGGACGTCGCCGCCACTCGCTGCATCCTCCGTAGGCGATGGCGGCAAGAAAGGCGGTGATGCCGGGCAGGGACAGCGGTGGTCCCCAGCGCAGGCCGGCGATCAGCCATAGCGGACCGGCGGCAATCGCTGCGGCCTCGACCCAGGGGCGGATCAGGCCAGGGCGCTGCCGCCAGAGCAGCCAGGCCAACCACGCCAGATACGCGCCGCACAACGACCAATCAAGCCAGGCCCATGGCCGAGGGTCGTGCGCCGCGTTGATCGCCGCGCCGTAAGGCACGATCACTGCGCCCGGCCAGCGCTGCAAGGCCTGGTCCCGCAGCGTCAGCAGCGTTTCGGCGGAAGCCCCCGCGGGAAGCCGGATGATCGGCGTGGGTGACGGCGGGCGGTTCTCGCGTACCGAGGACCACAGCATGCCGCTGTCGTTCGCCTTGATGGCTGCGCCCATCGCGGGCGGCGGGAAAGCCACCAGCGCGATGTCGCCGATCATCACGGTCGAACCCGGCGGCCATTGCGCGCTCAGGCGAAGCATATAGTCGATGACGCCCGGCGCGGGGCACGCGACGCCTGCCGCGGTTTGCCATGACAGGCGGCGGAGGTCGACGGAGACGGTTCGGCCGCCCGGTGCGACATCGATCATTGATGTGGCCGTGCACGACGGGCTCGTCGTGCTGGCCTGATAACTCAAGCCCACCGTTCCGGCGGAAGACGACTGCACGTCAAGCTGGAGCAGGGGCCAGTGCGCTGCGTCGATCGGGCCGGTGACGGGCAGGCCGAGTTCGAAACGTGAACCATCCCGGCTGCGCAAGCTCAGGGCGCCGGGTGCCGATGCCGTCTCGGCCTGACCGAATACCCTGCCGGCGACCAGGTCGGACGCCTGTCGCAAGCGCCATTGCCATAAGGGCTGTCCCTCATGCAGCGCAGTCAGTCGTTGTCGCGCATCGTGCACCAGGCGGCCACGCGTCACCCAGCCCGAGATCGCGGCCATCAGCCACAGCGCGAACACCACCGCCAGGGCAAACCCGGCGAAGGCGGCGATGCGGCGCGTGGCGCGCGGGGCGCTCAATGGTCGAGCAGGGCTTCGACGCGGGCGGCGCAGATGAAGTCGTTGAGCGAAAGACCGCCGACGTCATGGGTCGACCACAGCACCTGGCAATGGCCGTAGCCCGCCTCCAGATCCGGATGGTGATCTTCCTGGTTGGCCATGAAGCCCACGGCATTGATGAAGCCCAGGGTGTGGTGGAAATCCGGAAACTTGAAGTCCTTGACGATGGCCTTGCCGTCGCCGCTGGGCTTCCAGCCCGGCAGCGTGGCCAGCAGCTCGGTGATCTTTGCCGCGTCCAGCGCATGTTCCTTGCCTTTGCGTGGCGTGCAGTGCTGGCTGGCGAGGGGGTGAAGGCTCATGGCTGGCATTCCGTATCGAGAAAGGTGCGAAGGTTCGAAGTTGGGCGGGCAAAAGTCAAAACAAGGCAGCGCCGTCAAAATAGGACTAAAATGGTGCTGTATTTATCCGGCCATGCCGGGTTTCAGCTGGAGTAGACATGATCGAGATTTCAGAACGCGCGCAGAAGCATTTCCTGCGACTGCTCTCCCAGCAGGGCATTGATGGATTGAGCATTCGCCTGCGCGTGACTTCGCCGGGCACGCCGGCGGCCAATTGCGAGCTGGAGTTCGCCGAACCGGACGAACTGACCGGGCAGGAATGGACCATCGTCTGCGAGGGTTTCGACTTCCACGTGGAGGGCGACAGCGCGTCCTGGCTGGAGGGCGCCAGCATCGACTTCGAGCCCAATGCCACCGGCGGCCAGCTCAACATCCGCGCGCCGCGCATCAAGGGCGAGATCCCGGGCGAGAATGCCGGGCTGATCGAGCGGGTGCGTTACGTGCTTGAGGCCGAGGTCAATCCCAAGATCGCCTCGCACGGCGGTCGCGTGAGCCTGCTGGAGGTGGATGCCGACGGCGTCGTGGTGCTGCAGTTCGGCGGCGGCTGCCATGGCTGCGCCTCGGTGGATGTCACGCTCAAGCACGGCGTGGAGAAAACCCTGCGCGAGCGCGTGCCGGAAATCACCGCGGTGCGTGATGCCACCGACCATAGTGGCGGCAGCAATCCCTATTACGAAAGGAAGGATGGTCGCTCGGCCATGGGCTGATCACGACCAGCGTATGGCGGCAACAAAAAAGGCCCGCGCGATGCGGGCCTTCTCGTGTGCGGCAATGGCTTACTTGTCGCCCTGGATATGGCCTTTCACGGTATCCAGCTTGGTCGGCAGGCTGGAGAAGTACGCGGCAACGTCCTCGATGTCCTGCTCGGAAAGCGTGGCGACGAAGCCCTTCATGATGGCGTTGTCGCGCTGTCCGCTCTTGTACTCGTGCAGGGCCTGCTGGAGATACATGTCGTACTGGCCGGCCAGGCGCGGGTACTGCGGATCAACCGCGTTGCCGTCGGTGCCGTGGCAGGCAAAACAGGTGGCGGCCTTCTGCTTGCCGTTCTCGATGCTGGCGGCGGCGAAAATCTGCGTGGATGCGAACGCCAGGACGGCGCCGAATGAAAGCAGGGTCAGTGCACGTTTCATGCGGAATGGTGTCCTTGGCTTACTTGGCGAGGCTGGAGAGATAGGCGGCGATGTCTTCGATGTCCTTGTCGGACAGGCTCTGCGCCTGAGCCATCATCGTCGGATGCTTGCGTTCGCCGCTCTTGTAGCCATGCAGGGCGTTGACGATGTACTGCTCGTTCTGGCCAGCGATGCGCGGCACCGGATAGTTCGGATAGGCGTTGGCGTAGCCCGGAACGCCGTGGCAGCCGTTGCAGGTGTAGATCAACTTGCGTCCGGCGGCCTTGTCACCCTCGGCATGCACGCTGGCAGTGGCGAAGAAAGCGGCGGCCACGGTCAGGCCAAGCAGTTGCAGTCGAGTCATCTGAAACGTCCCCACGATTCCGGCTGGTACATGGTGAAAAGTCGCGAAAGTATAGTCGTTGCTTTCACGAACGGACAACATGTCGCAAGCCACTGATTCTTCTCAGTGCGAAACATCACCATAGGTGCATGCCATCGACGCGGGCCTCGATCCTGCGCCTCAGCAGACCAAAGGAAGCAACATGAGCAAGCGCGGCATCAAGACCGGTCGGCCGGGATGGATCAGGGTTTTCATGGGGGCGCTGGGCCTGGCCTGCTGCGCGGTACCGGTGCTTGCCGGAACACCTGCGGCAGGTTACCGCATCGTCGGCTACGTACTGGACGCCTCGCCGCTCCCCACCGTTAGCGCCGACAAGCTCGATGTCGTCAACTATGCGTTTGCGCGGCTCGACCCGCAGGGCAACGTGATTTTCCCCAGTCCCACTGCCGACCGCACGCTGGCGGCGCTCGTCGCGCTGCGCAAGGTCAACCCGGGACTCAAGGTGATCGTGTCGATCGGTGGCTGGGGCGCCGATTATTTCTCCGATGTGGCCCTGACCGCATCCACGCGCCAGCGCATGGCGGACAGCGTGGCCGCGCTGGTGCAGAAGCACGATGTCGACGGCGTGGATCTCGATTGGGAATACCCCACCTTGCCGGGCGCCGGCATCAGCCATCGGCCGGAAGACCGCCGCAATTTCACCTTGCTGCTCGAAGCCCTCAGGGCGCGGCTCGATCAAGTCGGCGAGGCACATGGCGGCCGCCATTACCTGTTGACCATCGCCGCCGCGGACGGCGAATTCGTCGCGGGCATCGAGCTTCAACGCGTATCGCGCGCGCTCGACTGGTTCAACCTGATGACCTACGACTTCCACCAAAGCCTCACGCCGACAACGGGGCACCACGCGGGATTGCATCTGTCGGCCCTCGCGCCGGCTGACGATCGCGCCGGCGACAAGGCCGTGGCGCAGTTCCTGGCGGCGGGCGTGCCGGCGAAGAAACTCAATCTTGGCGCGGCGTTCTATGGGCGCGCGTTCACGGGCGTGGACCCCGCGCATGACGGCCTGCAGCAGAAATACGCCAAATACGTGGGCGATCCGTCATGGCGCGAACTGGTCGCGCAATACATCGACAAGAACGGCTACGTGCGCCATTGGGATGCGAAGGCGCAGGCGCCTTATCTGTGGAATGCAGACACGCGCACTTTCGTGAGTTATGAGGATCCGCAATCGATTCGCGCCAAGGCGGCTTTCGTCAAGGCGAAGGGATTGGGCGGCGTGATGTACTGGGAGCACGGTCTGGATCGCAACGAGGAACTGCTCGACGTGATGGACCAGTCGTTGCGCCCGCGCTGATTTCTTCCGTCATTCCGGCCTGCGCCGGAATGACGAGCCTGGGTCCTGGCGTATGTGCGAAAAGCGCCGGGCCTGCGCCGACGCTAGAACAGGCTCTTGAAGATATGAATGCCGGCGGTGTATTCGCCAATGATGGTGCCGAAGCTCACCAGGAAGAAGTTGAGCAGCGTGCGCGCGACGCGGTTGCGCCACCAGCCGCGCCATTGGCCGATGTCGTCGCGCAGCGTTTCGAAATCGGCCACGCGTGGGCGGCGCACCCAGGCTTCCACCATGGCGCTGATGCCGCCGGAGGGAATGCCTGGGCGGAATGGCTTGATCGGACCGGCGACGAAGGCAGCCAGCGCGCTGAGCGGATGGGCGCCGGCGAGGATGGCACCGAGCAGCGAGAAACCGCCGGTGTAGACGACCCAGTCGCGCAAGGCGGCCGCACCCAGCGATGGGCTGCGATAGAACGCGAAGCCGATGGCAACAAACACGGCCAGCACCAGGCCCACCGCCACCCATTTGGGCCAGCTCGATTTCGGCGGGGCAGCGGCAAGCAAGGCAGCTTCGCTCGACGGATCGGTCTGCTGGGTGCGCAGTAGCTCGCACAAGCCTTTCAGGTGGCCCGCGCCAATCACCACCAGCACGCGCCGGCCTTCGCCAAAGCCGGCCGCCGCCGATTGCTCGCGCAGGCGCGCGGCCATGTAGGCGTCGCGTTCGGCGATCAGGCTGCGGTAGAGCGGCGCGGAATGGGTGGCGAATTCGCTGAAGGCGCTTTCCAGCATGTCGCCTTGCTTGAGTTTTTCGATTTCGGTTTCTTCGATCTGCTGGCGCTCGAACACGCTGGCGATCAATCCGCCCATCAAACCAAAGCGCTGCCACAGGCCCACGCTGTGCCAGGCGCGACGCAGCGTGGTACCCACTTCGCGATCGACCAGCCACACCGGCACGCCGCGCTGTTCGGCGCCATCCATGCCTGCTTTCATCTCGGCGCCCGGCTGGATGCCGTACTGCTCGGCCAGCCGCTTCTGGAAGGAAGACAGCACCAGGCTCGCGGCCACCATGCCGGCCTTGCCCTGGCGGATCACCTGGAACAGGTCCATCTGCTTGAACGCTTCCGGATCGCGCATGCCCTGCGCGCGGCTATCGCACAGTTCCACGGCGACGGCGTCGAATGCTTCATGCGCCAGTATCGCGTCCACCGCTTCCACGCTGGTGCGCGAGACGTGGGCGGTGCCCAGCACGACGTACTCCACGCCATCGCGCGTGACGCGTTCGATGGGCTGGTCACGTAGCACGCTCGGCAGGGAATCGTCGATGTCGGTCAGGCTCATGCGGGGCTTCGATGGGGCAGGTCGGGAAACGGCATGGGGTTTTCCATCGCGCGACACAAGCCGCGCGCAGGCGTCAGTCGCGGAAGCGCTTCAGCAAGTCGCCATAGGCGTCGATGCGACGATCGCGCAGGAACGGCCAGATGCGGCGGACATGCTCGCTGCGGGCCATGTCGACGTCGACCACCAGCAGTTCCCGCGAGTCCGTACCCGCCTGCGCGAGGAACTCGCCCTGCGGACCGGCCACGAAACTGGTGCCCCAGAACTGGATGCCGTTGCCCACGCCCGCGACATCCGGCTCGAAACCCGTGCGATTGCACGACAGCAGCGGCAACCCGTTGGCCACGGCGTGCCCGCGCTGGACGGTGACCCAGGCCTCGCGCTGGCGATCCTTTTCGGCCTGTTCGTCCTGCGGGTCCCAGCCGATGGCGGTGGGGTAGAGCAGCAGGTCGGCGCCGGCCAGCGCCATCAGGCGCGCGGCTTCCGGATACCACTGGTCCCAGCACACCAATACGCCCAGGCGTCCCACTGAAGTCTCGATGGGGTCGAAACCGAGGTCGCCGGGCGTGAAGTAGAACTTCTCGTAGAACGCCGGATCATCCGGGATGTGCATCTTGCGGTACTTGCCCGCGATGGCCGCGGAGCGGTCAAACACCACCGCCGTGTTGTGGTACAGGCCGGTCGCTCGCTTCTCGAACAGAGACGCCACGATGACCAGCTTCAGCTCCTCGGCCAGCTTGCCGATGCGCGCCGTGCTATGGCCGGGAATGGTCTCGGCCAGGTCGAATTCGTCCACCGACTCGCGCTGGCAGAAATACGGGCCGTTGTGCAGCTCCTGCAACAGCACCAGCTCCACGCCCTGGGCCGCGGCGTCGCGTAGACCCGCTTCGATGGCATCGAGATTGGCATCGCGGCTGCCGCGGTCGGTTTCCTGCAGCAGGGCGACTTTGAGGGTCTTGCGGGTCATCGGCTTAACTCTTGGGTGGCGCTGTCGACGAGGGCAGGTCGCCAAGTCTAATGGATGCGGTGCGGCGGCCCGTTTCCGGGCCGGACGCCGATTCAGCGTGTAGGGTGCCGCGCGTCGTTTCCGGCGCGTGGCGCCTGTCAGACGATCCCGGCCGGCAACTGCATGGTGATGCAATGCAGGCTGCCGTTCTGCCAGATCAGCGGACGGCAGGGCACCTGCACGATCTCACGGTCCGGATGCGCCTCACCGATGATGCGGGCGGCTTCGTCGTCGGCTGTGTCGCCATAGGCGGGCACCAGCACCGCGCCGTTCACGATCAGGTAGTTGGCGTAGGAAGCGGCCAGACGCCGGCCTTCGTCGACGATCGGGCGAGCCCAGGGCAGGGGATAGAGCTGGTACGGGCGGCCATCAGGCGTGCGCAGGGCGGCGAGTTCATCGCCCATGCGCTGCAGCTCGTCGTAGTGTGGGTCGTTCTTGTCGTTGCAGGCCTGGTACACGATGCGGTCGCCCGGGGAGAAGCGCGCAAGCGTGTCGATATGGGCGTCCGTGTCGTCGCCTTCGAGATAGCCATGGTCCAGCCACAGCACGCGCCGGGCGTGCAGGCTGTCGCTGAGGATGGCGGTCATTTCCTCTCGCGACTGCTCCGGATGGCGCTGTGCAAGGCAACGCCAGGTGGTGAGCACGGTGCCCGCGCCGTCGCTCTCGATGCCGCCGCCTTCCAGCGCCCAGTCGATGCGCTTGTGCGCCGCCTTGCCGAACACGCCATCCTGGACGAGCCCGGCGATCAGCGCGTCATCCTGTTCGGCGCCGAACTTGCCGCCCCAGCCAGTGAAGCGGAAATCGGTGAGCTGGAACTGGTTGTCGCCCGCTTTGAGCGTTATCGGGCCCGAGTCACGCAGCCAGGTGTCGTCGTACGCACGCTCGACGAAACGGATCTGGGACAGATCCACGCCTTCACCCGTCAGCAGGGCCTGCACGCGCAGGCGCAGCTCGTTGCTGGCCACCACGATGATCAGCGGCTGGAAGCGCGTGACCGCAGCGGCGAGCGCGACATAGGTCGTCTCCACGTCGGCCAGTCGCTCGGCCCAATCGGTGCCGGCATGCGGCCATGCGATCAATACGGCCGATTGCGGCTCCCATTCCGCCGGCAGGCGCAGGCTAGAGTCAGTCATCAGTGGCATCTCATGCATCGGGGAAGGCAGCGGCCGCGACGGGCCGGCTGCAAGGGACGTGCAGTGTAAACGATGCGGCGTGACGGCACGGAAACGACGACGCGGCCCGTGTCGCCACGAGCCGCGTCGTCAGTCAGCCGGGAACGGTCAGTTGACCGAGGCGGGATTGGTGTTATTGCCCGCGGGCGTGTTGAGCACCGCGTGGACCACATGGCTTTTTTCGAAGTACACGATGAAGTTGGAGTAGTCCCAACGATTGATGACCGGATGCTTGGCGGTGTCGCCGCCGCGCGGGGAGAGCTTGCGCTGCGGGGCGCCGTACTTCTTCTCGACCTGGTCCATGCTCATGCCGCGCGCGGGCAGGTCCATGCCCTGTTCCTGCTGCACTCGATTGACGAGCAGGTTGTCCGCATGGGCGGTGGGCGACCAGGCGCCGGCCACGGCCAGCAGCACGATCATCGACAGGCTGGTGCTGAACTTGCTGATTCCGTACGTGTTCACAGGTCCCCTCTCCACGCGAAGCGATGCCGCGCTGTTGTAGCAGAACTACCTCGGGCATTCCACGTGGATCCGCTTCTAATGCGATGGGATGGGCATTCGGACCCCCCGGCTCGTTATCATGGGCGGCTTCGGGCGCCGTGACGCCCGGCTCGGACACGCGCTTTCCCATGATCTCTTTTCGTCATTTCGCCCTGCGCCGCGGCAGCCGGCTGTTGCTTTCCGACATCGACCTGGTGATCCAGAGCGGCTGGCGGCTGGGCGTGGTCGGGCGCAACGGCTGCGGCAAGTCCAGCCTGTTTGCCGCCTTGCAGGGCACGGTGGAACCCGATGCCGGCGACCTCGACCTTCCCGCCCGGATCCGCATGGCCTCGGTGGCCCAGGAGACGCCCTCGCTGCCTGATCCGGCCATCGAGTACGTCATGGGCGGCGACGAAGAGCTGGCAGCGGTGTTGCGCGACGAGTTGGACGCCCAGGCCCGCGGTGACAGCGAAGCCATGGCCCGCGCGCACCATCGCATCGAGGAACTGCACGGCTATGACGCACGCGCCCGCGCCGGTCGCCTGCTGCATGGCCTGGGCTTTGCGCCGGAAACACACGAGACGCCGGTGAAGGAATTCTCCGGCGGCTGGCGCGTGCGCCTGAACCTGGCGCGCGCGCTGATGGCGCCGTCCGAACTGCTGCTGCTCGACGAACCGACCAACCATCTCGACCTTGACGCCGTGCTGTGGCTGGAGGAGTGGCTGCGTCGCTACCAGGGCACGCTGCTGGTGATCTCGCATGACCGCGAGTTCCTCGATGGCGTGATCACCCACACGCTGCATCTCACCGACGGCAAGGGCAAGCTCTACACCGGCAACTACAGCGCGTTCGAACGCCAGCGCGCCGAACATCTGCGCCAGCAGCAGATCGCGCACGAGCGCGAGCAGGCGGAGCGTGCCCATCTGCAGTCATTCGTCGATCGCTTCAAGGCGAAGGCGAGCAAGGCCAAGCAGGCGCAGTCGCGCGTGAAGCGCCTGGAAAAGCTCGCCGGCACCGAAGCCGTGCGCGCTGAACGTGCATTTCGCTTCCAGTTCGCCGTGCCCGATCGCCTGCCCGATTCGATGCTGCAGCTGGAAGAAGTGGAAGCGGGTTATCCCGGCACGGACAACGAGGCGGCCGCAGTGATCCTGCAGCACGTGCGTTTTCGTCTGGAAGCTGGCGAGCGTATCGGTCTGCTCGGTCCCAACGGCGCTGGTAAATCCACGCTGGTGAAGACCCTGGTTGGCGAGCTGGAGCCGCTGGGCGGCGAGCGCAAGGCACACAAGGACCTGAAGATCGGCTACTTCGCCCAGCACACGGTGGAAAGCCTGCACGAAGGCTCCTCGCCGTTCGATCATCTGCAGGAGAAGGCACTAGGCGTAAGTGCGCAGGCCATCCGCGACTTCCTCGGCACCTGGAATTTTGCCGGCGACCGCGCGTTCGAATCCGTGGATGGATTCTCCGGCGGCGAACGCGCACGCCTCGCGCTGGCACTGATTGCCTGGGACA
The DNA here is from genome assembly GCF_035685885.1 of Dyella sp. Lineage (GTDB taxonomy): Bacteria > Pseudomonadota > Gammaproteobacteria > Xanthomonadales > Rhodanobacteraceae > Dyella. Next base: position 24,184 of record NZ_DASRZX010000008.1, read on the forward strand.
AGCCGAACCTGTTGCTGCTGGACGAACCGACCAACCATCTGGATCTGGATATGCGCGAGGCCCTGGCCGATGCGCTGGCGGACTTTGAAGGCGCGCTGGTGCTGGTCTCGCACGATCGCCACCTGCTGGGCCTGGTGTGCGACAGCTTCTGGCGCGTGGCCGATGGCGCGGTCGAGAGCTTCGACGGCGACCTGGACGACTACGCGCGCTGGTTGCGCAGTCGTGGTGCTACCAGCAAGAAGAACAAGAAAGCCGCAGCCGAGGTGAAGCCGGTCGTCGTGGTCGAGTCGGCTGAAGAGCGCCGGCAGCGTGTTGCCGCCCAGCGTGAAAACGAAAAGTCCACCCGCCAGCGCGTGAAGAAGATCGAGACGCGCGTGGCGACGATCGAGGGCGAACTTGCCACGCTGGAAACGAAACTGGCCGATCCGGCGACCTATAACGGTCCCACCGCCGAAATGATGCGACTGAGCCAGCGCCAGACCGAATTGCGCAAGGAGAAGGAAACGCTGGAAGCCGAGTGGCTCGAACTCTACGAGCAACTGGAGGCGTGAGCCGATCCATGCACACGCCGCCGCGCCTTCCGCTGGAACTGTGGCTGCCTGACCTGGCGCGCTTCGAGCCATCGCATCCCATGCGCGCCCTGCTGCGCAAGGCTGATGGGCAAGCCATGGCGGCGCGCGGTTATCTCGCCGGCCTGGCCGAACGTTTTTCCGTACCGGGTGGCAACTTGCCGGCCGGAGCACTCACGCGGGAACTGATTGCCGGCGACGCCGCGGACGTGCAGTGGTTGTGTGCCGATCCCGCCTGGGTGCAACCCGATCTCAATGGCGCACGACTGCTCGCCTGCGGCCAGATGCAGTTGGACATGGCGCAAGCGCGGGCGCTGGCAGACGCGCTGGAACCAGTGTTCGCCGATGCTGGGATGGTGCTGCATGTGTCGTCTCCCGATCACTGGCATGTGTGCCTGCCGGACGGCGAATCGGCACCTTCGCTTGCCGCGCCGGAGCAGGCGTTGGGCGAGGACCTTTACGAACATCTGCCTGAAGGTGCGAACGGCCGGCGCTGGCGCGTATTGCTCAACGAAGTGCAGGTGATCCTGCACCAGCACCCGCTGAATGCGGAGCGTCGTGAACGCGGCCTGCCGCCGATCAACAGCCTGTGGCTGTGGGGTGGTGGTTCGCTGCCGGGCGACGTGCGTACGTCGCTGGCGGGCGTGATCAGTGACGATGTGCTGCTGACTTCGCTGGCGCGCCGTGCCGGCATTGCCATCAACACGCGCACTGCGCAAGCCGTCAGCGCGGCGAAGGCCGGTTGGCTGCTGGACCTGCAGGACCTTCCCGCCGAAGAGATCGATGCGCATTGGTGGGCCGCCATCGAACAGCTGGCCCTGAGGCAGCCCTTGCTGCTCAGCTTCGCCAGTGGCGAGCGCTGGCTGCATCGTCCCTGGCATCGACTGCGTTTCTGGCGCGGAGGTGCACGATGAAAGTGTTGCGCCTGCGCCGCCGCGAACCGCTGGGCGAGCCCAGTGGCTGGAGTATGGACGTCCATCCGGTGCTTCAGCAGGTGTATGCCGCACGCGGCGTGTTGTGTCCGGCGGAAGCGGAATATCGGCTGGCTCGCTTGCTGTCGCCCCAGCAGCTGGGCGGCATGCGCGAGGCAGTGGCGCTGCTGATCGAAGCGATTCGCGGCGACTGGTCCATCCTCATTGCGGGTGACTACGACTGTGACGGCGCCACGGGTACGGCGGTCGCCGTGCGTGGCTTGCGTCTGTTGGGCGCGCGCCATGTCGATTACGCCGTACCCAATCGCTTCGTGCACGGCTACGGCCTGAGCCCCGCCTTGGTGGAATCGCTGCAGCCGAAGCCGCAGTTGATCGTCACCGTCGACAACGGCGTGGCCAGCGTGGCGGGCGTGGCGGCGGCGCAAGCGCTCGGCATCCGCGTGATCGTCACCGACCATCATCTTCCTGGCGAGCAGTTGCCGGCGGCGGATGCGATGGTCAATCCGAATCTTTCCGGCGACGCCTTCCCCAGCAAGGCGCTGGCGGGCGTCGGCGTGATGTTCTACCTGCTGTTGTCGCTGCGCGCGGCTTTGCGGGAGCAGGGTGCGTTTACGCCGGGCGCGGAGCCTGATCTGTCGGTGCTGCTCGATCTCGTTGCCGTCGGCACGGTGGCGGATCTGGTGCCGCTGGATTTCAACAATCGCGTGCTGGTGGAAGCCGGCTTGCGCCGGGTGCGCGGCGGCCATGGTTGCGCAGGCGTCACCGCGCTGGTGGAAGCCAGCCAGCGCAGCCTTGCCACGCTGTGCGCGAGCGATCTTGGTTACGCGATCGGTCCTCGCCTCAACGCGGCGGGGCGGCTGGAGGACATGCGCATCGGCGTCGAATGCCTGCTTACCGACGATGCCGCGCAGGCTCGCCACTACGCCCAGTTGCTCTCCTCCATCAACCAGGAACGCCGCGAACTGCAGGCCACGATGGTGGCCGAAGCCGAAGTGATGGTGGCGCAGGCGGCGGATACCGATGCCGTTGGTGTTGCCCTGTTCGAGCCCAGCTGGCACGCCGGCGTGGTCGGCCTGGTCGCGTCCAAGCTCAAGGAGCGCCTGCATCGCCCGGTGATCGCCTTCGCGCCCGCGAGCGAGGACATGCAGGATGAATTGCGCGGCTCGGCACGCTCCATCGCGGGGTTCCATATTCGCGATGCGCTGGCCATGATCGATGCGCGACACCCGGGCCTGATCCTCCGTTTTGGCGGCCATGCGATGGCCGCGGGCCTCAGCCTCAAGACGTCCGACTACGCGCGCTTCGCCGACGCCTTCGACGCGATCGCGCGCGAATGGCTGGACGACGATCGCCTGCAGGCCGTGCAACTCACCGATGGCGAACTTCCACCCGGCTCGGCCACGCTCGATCTTGCAAGACAGTTGCGCGCCGCTGGGCCATGGGGACAGGCGTTCCCCGAGCCGGTGTTCGACAACGTGTTCGAATGCGCCAGTTGGCGCGTGATGGGCGAGAAGCATCTTCGACTGAGCCTGCGCGATCCGCGCGACGGCTCGATCCACGATGCCGTGATGTTCAATGCGTACGACGGAACGCCGCCGCCCGGCGTCATTCGCGCCGTCTACGAACTGGTGATCAACGACTGGCAGGGCCGCGAGAGTGCGCGCCTGCTGTTGCGGCATATCGAGTTGCCGTAATGGGCTAGACGAGCAGCCCGATGAGGTGGCTGAAGAGCACCTTGGCGGGTATCACCGTAAGCCAGATCGGTGCGAACGGCACGAGGGTGGCAATCACCAGGGACGCTGCGACGCGCGGGTCGAACAACGCGGGGCGCATGTCATAGACATTCGACGCGACGCCATACAGGTCGGTGGTGGACGAGAAGTCCGGTTCGCCCAGCGCGGATGAATCGATGGTTTTGCCCTGCGCCAGCCACTTGGCCTCGAAGGCGGCACCGAGGCGCGCGGCCAACGCGCCGTACTCGAACACGCCGCGCCGGCGAGCGAGCATCAGTACCCGCGAAAAAAGCAGTGGCGGGCTGACCAGCAACACCGCCACCACGATCGCCGTGACCACTGGCACGGCCATGTGATCCATCGGATTGAGATGGAGGTGGACCACCTCGTTGCCGAAAGTGCCGGCGGTAATGACGCCGATGGCGAATGCGAGCGGCGCGAAGGTTCGTGGCGACAGCGCAATGAAGTCAAGCCCGGCGACCTTGTCGGGATGCGACGGCACCAGGCGAAGGTTCATGCGCGATACCAGATGCAAAAAGCGCATCCAGACCCCGAGGCGCCATAGCCAGCTGAGGATGAGGCCGAGCACCAGCGGCATGCTCACCAGCAAGTGCCACCATCCGGCCATCGAGAGGCTAAGCGGTCCGGTAGAACGCTGCCAGTCAGTCAGGGCTTCGGGCGACACGGTAACCGCAATCATCGCTATGAGCGAATACACGACGATGGTCATGCCGACGGACGGCCAAACGCCAAGACTCAAGCGCCGCGCCGAGGCGACGGCATGGTCGTAGCGGGGCTGGTCCTCCGGCAGGATCAGGCCCGAACGCGCGAAGTACTGCGTGATCGCTTCGAGCCTGGGCAGGATGATGTATTCGGACAGGATCAGGATGGGTACGGCCAATACGAAGCGCGCATAGGTGGCCACGTCGGTGAAGAAGCTTGCCGATGATGCACGGCCCAGCACCAGCCATTGCACCAGGCACAGCAGCGCCTGCGGTACCCAACCGATGGCCACCGCAATGAGGATGCGTTGCAGGGCTTCCGTTCGGTGCTCGGGCTTGATCAGGCGCGCGCGCCTGAGCACGGCGACGTGGCGGGGCTCGTCGAAAATGCTCTGGCTTTCCCCGCTCACCGGATCGACAACTCCATGGACGTCCGAATGAATCAAAAGTGCCAAGTCAGGCTGAAGGCCGGTCCGCCCAGCTCCAATTTCTCGAGAGATTTGTCGCTCGCACTTTCCTTGTACTGCACGTCGCGATAGACCAGCGCAATGTCGCCCCAGCTGAAGCCGTAGGCCACGCCGGCGACGAGCTGGTATGTGCTGTCCGAATCGCCCGAGCCGACGTCCACGTAATAGGGGAAGAACCAGTTCTTGTCGTCGAATGGCGACCATCGGCCGCGCAGGCCGACGATCGCGTCGGTGACGTGCGTCTGGTTGTTGAGATGGCCACTGTTGGCGAGATTGACGTTGCCGGCGTTGCCATTGAGGTTGAAGTTCCAGTTGAGATTGCCCTTCAGCCAGAGATAGCGCCCGCCGAACAACAGGTCGACAAAGCCTTGCTGGCCGTGGGCCAGCGTGTACAAGCCTGCCAGGTTGACCATGCCACCCTTGAAGCCCCATCTGGTGTTCAGGTTTGCGCTGGCACCAATGCGATCGCCGCCAATATTCGTGAAGCGGCCGTTCTCATTCGTGAACTTCACCCAATCGAGGTCGGCAAACATGCCCCAGTCGCCCTTGCGGATGTCACCCGCAAGCATGAAAGCACCGCTCAGATGATCAAGGATGTTGTTGTCCGACTTGGTTTCGACCGAGGGACCATTGGGCACCTGGAACCTCGACTTGGCAGTGACACCCGGCAACCATCCGTAAGGCGTGATGCTGCCGTGCCAGTTTCCATCCCATTGATCGGGCGTGTCGGCATGGGCCGGGCGCGCGCCCCATGTGGCACAGACGGCCAGCGCGACGAGGGTGAGCGAAAAAAAGCGACGTCCAAACGTGATGCGGTGCATGGCTGACACCCGGAACGCTGGAAAGGTGCGCCTATGTTGGAACGATGCCGTCCGCGCTCAAAGCGAAGTATTACCTAGCCGCCCTTGCGTATTTCTACGGGCAAGGTAAGCACCGCGAAAGATGCGGCTCGGGACTAAGTAATTTTACGCAGATCCGCTTCCGCATAAATGCAGTGGTCAAGTCCGCCCCTGTGGATCAAGCTGGTGTGAGCGCGATGGCGGCATGGGAGCGACACCATGAAAACGACGATGCGTTGGGGTTGTGTGCGGTGTCTTGCATGGCTGCTGTTGGTGCTGCCCGTTGCTGTTTGCGCGCAGAGCCAGGGCGCAAGCCAGCCGCAAAGCCAGGCTCAGGATCAGAATCAAGCTCCGGCCCAGAGTCAGAAGATATACACCAATCAACAGCTCGACCAGATGCTTGCGCCGGTGGCGCTTTATCCCGATGCGTTGCTCTCGCAGATATTCATGGCCGCCACCTATCCCAGCGATGTGGCGGAAGCAGCGGCGTGGTCTGCGGCCAATCCCAAGGCGCAGGGTGACGACGCGGTCAAGCAGGTGAACACCAAGCCCTGGGATCCCAGCGTGCAGTCGCTGGTGGCTTTCCCGCAGGTGCTCGCGCAGATGAAGCAGCATCCCGATTGGGTGCAGAACGTGGGCGATGCCTTCCTTGCCCAGCCCGACGACGTGATGGCGTCGGTGCAGCGCCTGCGCTCGCAGGCCAAGGCCGCGGGTAACCTCAAGTCGAACCAACAGCAGAAGGTAACCGAACAGGCCGCACCTCCCGGGTCGTCGGAAGGCACCACCATCATCCAGATCGAACCGTCCGATCCGCAGGTGGTGTACGTACCGGCGTACAACCCGACGGTGGTCTACGGTTCCTGGCCTTATCCGGCCTATCCGCCAACGTACTGGCCGCCGCCCTATGGTTACTACCCCGGGCAGGCCTTGGCGGCGGGCCTGGCGTTTGGTGCGGGCATCGCGATCACCGGGGCGTTGTGGGGCGGCTTCAACTGGGGCCATGGCGATGTGAACGTCAACGTCAATCGCTACAACAGCGTCAACAACGTCAACAATCGCATCAGCGGCAATGGCAACCAGCGGTGGAATCACAATCCGGACAACCGGCGAGGAACGCCCTATCGCGACTCCGGCAGTCGCCAGCGTTTTGACCAGGGGCGCGCTGGTGCACAGCAGCGCGAACAGTTCCGTGGCCGCAATGGCCAGATGGATGCAAATCGGCAGCGTTCATTGCAAAGCTTCGACCGCAGCACCAACAACGGCTCGTCGATGGCGGCGCGCCGTGGCGCGGGTGAATCCGGCGCCGCGCTCAATCGTCCTTCCGGCGGCAATCGCGCAGGGCAGGGTGCGGCCAACCACGGCAACTTCGGTGGTGGCAATCGCGGCGGCCAGGCATCCCAGCGGGGCAACTTCGGCAGCCAGAATCACGGTGGTGCCCGCCAGGGAAGCGGCCCGCACAACAACGCCTTCGGCGGATCGCGCTCGCCAGGTTCGTCGCACTCGCAGATGAATCGTGGGCAGGCGAGCCAACGCTCGATGTCCCAATCACGTGGCGCCGGCGGCGGTGGTGGTCGGCAAATGTCTCGCCCTGCGCCCCATCGGGGCGGCGGTGGCGGACGTCGTCGTTGAGGAGGATGACCATGAACCGCAATCCATGGACACTTCGTCTGGCGCTGGCCCTCAGCTTGTGGTCGGGCTGCATGATTTCAGCAGCCGTGCTCGCGCAGGAGGCCAGCTATCCAACGGCCGACGCCGCCACCACGGCATTCGTGAAGGCATTGCGCGACAGTGACAAGGCCGCGCTGGCCAAGGTACTCGGCGCCAACTGGAAGGACTACATCCCCACCGACGACATCGATCGCGACGATGTCGATCTGTTCCTCAAGCGCTACGACGAAAGCCATCGCATCGAAACGGCGGATGGCGCGGCGCATCTCAATGTCGGCTCGGAAAACTGGGTGCTGCCGTTGCCGCTTGTGCAGGGCGCGGGCGGTTGGCATTTCGATCTGAAGAAAGGCGCCGAAGAGATACGTGTGCGCCGCATCGGCGCGAACGAGCTGTCCGCCCAGCAAGCGATGCTGGCCTACTACGATGCCCAGCGTGAGTACGCCACCGAAGACCATGACGGTGACCACGTACTGCAATATGCGCAGAAGCTCAGGAGCAGCCCGGGCAAACAGGATGGCTTGTACTGGCCGGTGAGCGGCGACGAGCCGCTCAGTCCTCTGGGCGAACAATTCGTGGGCGAAAAAGTGGGCAGCGGACCGGACTTCCACGGTTATCGCTATCGAATCCTGACCTCTCAAGGACCGTCCGCCCCGGGTGGCGCATACAACTACGTCGTGGGTGGCCGCATGACCAGCGGCTTCGCACTGATCGCCTGGCCCTCTCAGTACGGCGAAACGGGCGTGATGAGTTTCATGGTGAGTCATGACGGCGAAGTCTTCGAGAAGGACCTGGGCAAGAACGGCGCGGCCACAGCGCAATCGATGAAATCATTCGATCCCGACAGCAGCTGGGAAGAGGTGAAGCCCGCCGAATGACGGTGCGTTTCACCTGCATGAACATCGGCTAGGTAGTTCTACGCACGAGTTCACCGAGTAATTGCGCTGTTGGCGTGCGTCATGGGCAGGCAAGCTGGCCCCATGCCGCATGAAACGACTGAAGCGCGCTTGCGCCAATGCATGGATCAGGCGGCCCATCGCAACCACAGGACGAGGGCCGGGATGTCGCGCAACACGCCATGGGCTTGGGCACTGGTGACGATGCTGGCGTGCGGGTCGGCAGGTGCGAATGAGCCCAGCGAGGCGGACCCATCCCCAGCCTTGCTGGCGCCTGCTGGCTTCGCATCGACTGGAAATGCAGCCTCCCCACTGTCGCCTGACGGGCCGCCGCCGGCCGGGAAGACATCGTGGTGGGACAACTTCAAGGATTCCAAGGACGGCGACCTCGACATGTCGCAGTGGCTGCTCAAGCACAAGGGCGCGCTGCTGGTGCCCATCATCATCACCGAGCCGGCGGTGGGCACTGGCGGTGGATTGGCAGCGGTGTTCTTCCATCGCCCGGCGCAGTCGGAGGAATCGAAGGAGCGTGGCGAGCGCCTTCCTCCGGATATCTACGGCATCGGTGCGTTCAAGACCGAAAACGGCACGTGGGGCACGGGCCTTGGCGGCAGCTTCCACTTCGACGACGACAGCTGGCGTTATGCCGGACTGGCCGGCAAGGCCTCGGTGAACCTGGACTTCTACACGCAGGGGACGCTGCTGGAGCCGCGCAAGATCGGCTACAACCTCGATGGCATTTTTTCCTACCAGCAGGTGTCGCGGCGCTTTGGTCGAAGCGACTGGTTCGCGTCGGCGCGCTGGATCTACATGGATCTGGATAGCCGCCTGAACCTGCAGAGCGACAACCAGTACTTCAAGCCGAAGGACTTTGCCCAGCGCGCATCGGGCCTCGGGCTTGGCCTGAGCTATGACTCGCGCGACAACACGTTGACGCCTTCCAAGGGCGTGTTGTGGCGCCTCGAAGGCACGGCCTACGCGCCGGCGTTCGGCAGCGACAACACGTTCCAGACCTATCGCACGCACATCTACGACTACATTCCTTTCGCCTCAAGCTGCGTACTGGGCTTGCGTGCCGACCTGCGATCGGCGCGCGGCGACGTGCCGTTCTATCAGTTGCCGTCGATCGACCTGCGCGGCATTTCCTATGGGCGATACCAGGACCAGAACGTCGGCATGCTCGAGGCCGAGCTGCGCTGGAACCTCAACCCGCGATGGGCGCTGTTGGGTTTCGGCGGCGCCGGCAAGGCGTGGGGGCGTAGCATCAATTTTGGCGACGCCTCAACCCGCACGACCGAAGGCGTAGGCTTTCGCTATCTCATGGCGCGCGCGCTGGGGCTCTATGTGGGCCTGGACTTCGCACGCAGCCAGGACGACCACGCCTTCTACATACAGGTCGGCAGCGCGTGGCGGTAAGCGGGCACCGCCGTCAGTTGATCGTGTAACCCTTGCCCTTCATGCACGAGCCATAGGCCTGGTTGAAGTTGGTGGCGTTGTTGCTCTGCGTCTGTGTCGCCGCCGCGTTTTGCTCGCGACGTTGCTGGCGTGCGCGCGCACCGCCTGCCACCACCCCCGCCGCCGCGCCGACGGCCGCACCATGCCCCGCATCGTCATTTGCCACGCCGCCCACCACGGCGCCAGCCGCGGCGCCGCGCGCCGCACCACCCACGCGCTGACCACCGCCTACGGCGGGTCCCGTCTGCTGTGCGGGCACGGGTTGCGATGGCGCGTTGCTTTGCGCCCAGGACATGCAGGCGCTCTTGTCGGCCTGTTGCTGGGCCGCGTCCTGCCCCTGCGCGGGATAGGGTACCGGGGCCGGCGGTGGCTGCTGCGCCACTGCATTGACTACGACGGCGGAGCAGAACAGGGCGATGGAACATGCAAACGTGGTTTTCATGGCGATGCTCCGTGAAGCAAGTGAATGGCGGCGCAGCGGCCGCAGGACGTCAGGGACAGGGTTCGTCTTCCAGATGGACGGCCGTGTCATAAGGGCTCAGCGGGATCAGGCCGAGACGCTCGGCTTCCCGGATCAGCGCCACGCCGCTATGCACGCCGAGCAGGTCGAGCAATGCCTGGCGATGGCTTTCAACGGTCCGCACCGAAATGCCCAGTTCCGAGGCGATTTCGCTGGTGCGCTGGCCGCGCGCCATACATTCGATCACTTCGCGTTGCCGGCGGGTGAAACGGTAGGTCGCTTCTGGCGCCTGCAGCAGCGAGGCCATCAGCTCGGGACTGACAAACTGGTTTCCCGCCGCGACGGCGGCCATCGCGCTGTAGAGCTCGTCGCTGGTCGATTGCTTGAGGACATAGCCATTGGCGCCAGCCATCATGGCTTCGCGCACGATCAGCGGCTCGCCATGGGTGGACAGCACGATGACGGGAATGGCGCAGCCTTGCCTGCGCAGCCGGCGCAGGGCCTGAAGCGCGCTGACCGGCGACATGGCGATATCGGTAATGATCAGGTCGATATCGCCTGCCAGCGCAGCCAGCACCATGGCTTCGCTGTCATGCACGATCCGCACGAAATCCGTGCGCCGAGCCATCAGGCCGGCGAGGCCTTCGGCGACGCAGCGATGCTCGTCGGCAAGCAGCACGCGAAGCTTGCGCCTGCCCTTGGCCACCTTGGTATGTTCGCCCGACATGCTCAGTTGTGCTCCGTTGCCGGAACGATGACTGCCCCGCGCGTGAAAGCTGCAGACCACGCACGCGAAGATGGTGCAGGACCGTACGACATGGAGGGTCTCCCGGCGTGATTTTTTGCCCCTTTGGCTGCCGCAAAGCTTGGGCCTTTTGCGAGCGCGTGATAAGCGAACTTTCACTCAAACTTGCCCAGTAAAAATACTGTCCCGGCGGGCATCGGCAGGCGCTTGTTGGAGGCATGTGCCACCCGCGTGCCTGCATGTTCTCGGTAGAACTACGCAAGTCATCACGAAGGCATGACGGCCATCGTGGGGAAATGCGGAACACCCGGTCGGGACGCACGCTGCGAGCCGGCCATCACCGGATGGGGTGTCGCCTGTGCGGTTGTCGCGGGCGTTCGGACGGATCGTTGGGGAGCGCATGAGCGAGATGACGCTGGATGGCGGTTTGCCCCACCTCGTGCGTGGCGCCGGCATGCTCGTCGTTGCAGCCCTGACCCAATGGCTGTCGCTGGCGTTGTGGAACCACCAGGGCGAGGTCCTGATGATCTGGCTGCCGGGTGCGCTGCTGCTGGCTGCATTGCTCTGCGATCCGGGCCGTTTCTGGCCCGCCTACGATATCGGCTGGATAGCGGGCCTGCTGGTCATCACCAGCATCATGCAGGCACCGACAAGGGGCCTGGCGGCGGTCTACCTGTTGGTCATGGGGCTGATCAATCTGACCGCATGGGTGATCGCCAGGCTGCGCCGGGATCTGCCCATCGACGACTTCCTGCGACTGCTGGTGTTCGTGGTCACCGCCGTGATGCTGCTGCCGATGCTCTCGGCCGGCGTGGCTTTGGCAATAGGCGTAGCTTGGCCTCTGCCGGTGTGGCTTACCGGACCGTGGTGGCACGTCGCGCTCGCCGATGCCCTGGGCTACGCGTTGTTGCCTCCCGCCATCATCAGCCTGGCGAACCCCGCATCGTCGCTGCGCCGCGATGCGCTTCCGAGCTGGAACATGCTGCTGATCACCACCATCGCACTGGTTTGCCTGTGGTTGGGGTGGCGCGAGCTGGGCAGTTTCGCAACGCTGCGGCCGCTGCTGCTGCTTGCCCCCGTGCCGCTCGCCATCTACGTCGCGCTGCGCGCGCAGATCCCGGGAACCAGCGTGGTGAGCCTGGTGGTGGGCGTCATCGCCATCCAGCTCAGCCTGTCGATGGAAGGCCCGTTCGTGCAGGGTGAAGAGACACACACCACGTTGAGCGTGCAACTGTGGATGCTGGGCATGGCTGTGGCTTCGCTGTTCCTGGCGGCGTTGGTCGAGCAGCGCCGGACCACCCAGCGTGCACTCTCGGTCAGCAGCACGGAGGTGCGCGAACTGGCCGGCCGCCTGATTGTCGCGCAGGAGCAGGAGAGGGCACGCATCGCGCGTGACCTGCACGATGACATCAATCAACGGTTGGCTGTTGCTTCCATTCGCCTGAGCGCGCTACGTCGCAAGGTGGATGAGAGCAATCGGAACGATGTCAGCCAGCTGCAGAGCGAGCTGATCGCGCTCTCCGAGGACGTGCGCCACCTTTCACACGACCTTCATCCCAGCATGCTTACTCAGACAGGGCTGACGGCTGCATTGGCGGGGCTTTGCCAGGCGCAACGCCAGCGAGGCGGGCCCAACATCGAATTGAAAGTGTCGCCACATGCCAAGGATCTTCACGAGGACGTGGCGCTTTGTCTTTATCGCGTGACGCAGGAAGCACTTGGCAATGCATTGAGGCACGCCGACGCGCAGTGCGTGGAAGTCTCGCTGCAGATCGGCGACCAGCATGTGGATCTCACCATAAAGGATGACGGCAAAGGATTCGTCACGACCGCCGAGGGGCATCGGGGGCTGGGACTTATGAGTATCGATGAACGTACGAAGCTGCTTGGCGGCAGCTGTCGACTGCATTCGACTCTGGGGAAAGGGACTGAATTATGCATATGCATTCCGCTAGGACCGTATACGCCGCTGCACGGCCAAGCCTGATCATTGCCGACGACCACCGCATGGTGGCCGAAGGCGTGCAGCACATTCTCGACGACGATTTCGAGTTGCTCGACATGGTGTCCGACGGCGAGGCGTTGATCGACGCGGTGCGTCGATTGCAGCCCGACCTTGTCGTGGCCGACATCAACATGCCTCGCTGCAACGGCATGGATGCGCTCAAGCGGCTTCGGCAGGCGGGTATTCGCACGCGTTTCGTTTTCCTCACCATGCACATGGAACCGGCGCTGGCAGTGGCGGCGCTCCGGGCCGGCGCCAGCGGCTACATCCTCAAGAGTTCGGCCGGCGAAGACCTGCGCAATGCGGCGCAGCAGGTGATGCTGGGCGGCACGTACGTCACCCCTGCGCTTGGCGCGCGTTACATCAGCGGCCAGTCGGCAGATATGCGCAATCTCACCTCCAAGCAGCTGCAGGTGCTGCGGCTGGTGGGCGAGGGGCTGCGTTCCAAGCAGATCGCCTTGCAGCTCGGGCTTTCGGTGCGCACGGTGGAGGCGCACAAGTACACCATGATGCAGGTGCTTGGCGTGCATTCCACGCTGGAGCTGGTACGCCGGGCCGAGGACTTGGGGCTGCTTTTCTAGGCATTTTCCTGGGTCGCCGTGCTGCTCGTGCTCCGCGAGAGGCGGAACGCGTAGTTTTACTTAGTGGAAACTCGGTTCTCTTTCGGTGGCGGAAGTTTTCGCGATGGACGATGCTCCCCTCTGAGCCTTATCCGAGCGGGGACGAGCGTGACGCGAGCGACGGTCGTGCTGGCCGAAGACCACCCTCCTGTCGCCGAGCAGATCCGGGAAGTGCTTGGCGAGGAATTTGACGTGCTCGCAGTGGTCGGGCATGGCGAAGCCTTGGTCAAGGCGGTCAGGCGCCTGCGTCCGGATGTTGTCGTTACTGACATCAGCATGCCCGGCATGGATGGCATGCAGGCAGCACGCGAACTCCTCAACGACCGGCCGGCGTTGCCGGTGGTATTCATCACGGTGCACGATGACCCCACGCTGGCGCGCGCGGCATTGGCCATCGGCAAGGGTTACGTGCTCAAGGCGTCTGCGGGCGAGGAGCTCACGGATGCCGTGCATTGCGTGCTCGAGGATCGCTACTTCGTATCTTCCACACTGGGCCGCGTGGAAAGCCTCATTCGCTGATGGTCTCATGCGCAGATGCGCAGCGCCTCGCGAAGATCCTGGCGCAGCTCGGCGAAGCCTTCCCAGGGATCGTGTCGAAGCCTCGCCAGCCGGCGTGGGATCGAGCGCATGTCGAAATCCGACGCGCCCGTGCACTTGCCCAGATCCTGCCAGCGAAGTGGCGTCGCAACGGTAGCGCCGGTCCGCGCGCGCAGGGAGTACGACGTCACGCTCGTCGCGCCCCGCGTGTTGCGCAGGTAATCGATGAAGATCTTGCCGCGGCGATCGTCCTTGGCCGCCTTGGCGATGAAAGCGCTGGGTTGTTCCGCTACCAGCTGTTGTGCGAACGCCTGGCTGAAGCGCCGGGCATCGTCCCAGCGTTGCGTGCCACGCAGCGGCGCCACGACATGCAACCCCTTGCCGCCGGTGGTGCGCACGAAGCTTTGCAGCGACAAGTCCGCCAGGCGGCTTTTCACCAGTCGCGCGGCTTCGATCACCTCGCGCCACGCAACGCCATGTCCGGGATCGAGGTCAAACACCAGGTAGTCGGGTGTTTCCAGCGACGTGGCGCGTGCCGCCCACGGATGGAACTCGATGGCGTTGAACTGCACGAGTTCGATGATGGAGGTTGCGTCGCCCGGACACAGGTAATCGTCGGATTCCCCACTTTCCTCGCGCAGGCGGACGTGGCCCGCGTGCTTGAGTCCACGCATCGGATGCTTCTGGAAAAAGCCCGGCTCACCCAGGCCGTCGGGAAAGCGAAGCACTGAGACAGGCCGACCGATGACGCCTGGGAGGAACCAGCGCATCACCGCAGCGTAGTAGTTCACCACGTCCTGTTTGGTGAATCCCTCATCGGGGTACAGCACGCGGTCGGGATGGGTGATCTTGATGCCGCTGATGTCATTACCAGGCATGTGGGCATTCCTGCGCCAGCGCGTGCAACGCCGGCTTCATGACGCATGCGACGCGAGCAATTCTCGCAATCGCTCGTGCCTTACCAGGGCAGCGCCACCCTTCACCTCCAGCATCTTTCGCTCGGTCTCGCGTATCTGCAGCTCGCCGACCGGGTGGCGTCGCAATTGTTCCCGAAGCAGGTCGTTCTCCTGCTCCAGCAAGCGATACAGATTCAGCAGCTCATCGAATGCCTGGTACATGCGACCGCGCAGGTCATCCATTTCTTGTGACATCGCGCATGACTCCCGTCGTGAGAGTTTCGAACCTGCAAGCTATGCAGTTAACGACGGGTGAGAAAGTCGATGTGCGCAGCAAGGCCGTTCACGAGACGCTGCGCACACGTTCATTGATGCCAATTCATCGTGTATCAGGCGTGAAACAGTTGCGAACGGCGCCTCAGGGTGATGTAGTCGCATTCCTACGCGACACGATGTGAGAGGCCGATAGGCTTCTCGGCAGGATGAGGGCACTCTTGATCGGTCCCGGTCAATGGCACGGAAAGTTCCGCGCCTACGTGGTCAAGCAGTGGCGGGGCTCTCTTTCCCTACAGGGGTTGGATCATGGTCACCTACTCGCTCAAGCAATCCGCTGAGGGTCAGTGGAACGTGTGCCGTTCGGGTTCCTTGCTCTTCAGCCAACTGCAGCTTTCGGCTGCAATCAAACTGGCCCGTGAAGTGGCGCGCGAGGAGTACCTGCGCTCCGGGCACCCGGTCTGCGTGGAAATGCCCGGGCCGGAGTCGACCATTCGCCTGGCCAGGTTCGACCAGCCCACGCCGTCACTCGTGCAGGCCGCCTGATGCTTCTTCGCTGACGGCCCCCGGGCCGGGCATGTTGCATGGCCGCTTGTGTCGACGCGGCTGGCTGGGCAAAGTCGCAGGACCTCTTGCCCGGGATCCCTCCATGCGACTGTCGCTTCGCTGTACGTCCATCGCCTTGCTTGCGCTGGCGGCACTGCCGCTTCAGGCGACCTCGCTGCTTATCAACGCACGTATACACACGCTGGATCCTGCGCTCCCGGAGGCAACCGCACTGGCATGGAAGGACGATGGCCGCCTGCTGGCTGTCGGGGATTCCGCTGACCTCGAAAAGCGCTATCCCGACGCCACCAAAGTGGACGCGAAGGGCGCGACGGTTATCCCGGGCTTGATCGATGCCCATGGTCACATGCTGGGCCTGGGCATGACGCACATCCAGGTGGACCTGGTGGGCGCCTCATCCAAGGCCGAGGTGCTGGATCGGCTCAGGGCCGGCGCAGCAAAACTGCCGAAGGATGCCTGGCTTGTCGGTCGCGGATGGGACCAGAACCGCTGGGCGGGCAAGCAGTTTCCGACTGCCGCCGACCTGGATGCCGCGTTTCCCGACCGGCCGGTCTATCTGGAACGCATCGACGGTCATGCGTCCTGGGTAAATACCGCGGCGATGAAACACGCGACGAAAACACTGGATGGGGACTGGCAGCCCCAGGGTGGCCGCATCCTGCGCGTCGGCAAGAAAGCGACAGGCGTGCTGGTGGATGGTGCGGTCGGCCTGGTGGCCGATGCGATTCCGCCGCTGACGCACGAGCAAACGCGCGAGGCATACAAGGCGGCGTTCGCCGATGCGGTCTCCGCTGGCCTTACCGGCGTGCACGATCCGGGCACCAGCCTCGATGACTTCAAGGTGCTGCAGGAGATGGCCGCTGCTGGCGAAATTCCCCTGCGCATTTATGAAATGGCCGACGGCAACCATGCCGCGCTCGACTGGTTGTGTTCGCAGGGTGGTCGCTGGGCCGACGCTGGTGGCCGGCTGCAGATGCGCACCGTGAAGCTGTACATGGACGGCGCGCTGGGCAGCCGCGGCGCGGCGCTGCTGTCGGACTACAACGATGACCACGGCAATCGCGGCATCCTGGTGACCTCGCCGGACGCGTATCGCACGGCGGTGGAAAAGGCGTATCGCTGTCACGTGCAGGTGGCCACACATGCCATCGGCGATCGCGGCAACCGCATGGTGCTGGATACCTATCAGTCGGTGCTGGGGGAGCATGCCGACAGCGACCATCGCTGGCGCGTGGAGCACGCACAGATCGTGGCGCTGGATGACATTCCCCGCTTTGCCCAGCTTCGCGTGATCGCATCGATGCAGCCCACCCACGCCACGTCCGACATGCCGTGGGCCGAGCAGCGCCTCGGCGCGGAACGCCTGAAGGGCGCGTATGCATGGCAACGCTTCATCCACGAGCATGTGCCGTTGGCGTTCGGCTCGGATTTCCCGGTGGAACAGGTGAACCCGATGCTGGGCCTGTACGCGGCCGTCACCCGGCAGGATCTCAATGGCCAGCCTCCGGGAGGTTGGCTGCCTGACCAGCGTGTCAGTCGCATCCAGGCGCTGGCGGGTTTCACCCGTGGCGCGGCGTACGCCGCCTTCATGGAGAACGAAGTGGGCATGCTCAAGACGGGCATGCGCGCGGACTTCGTGATCCTGGACGCAGACATCATGACGGTGTCGCCGCGGCAGATCGCGGATCTGAAACCGGAGAGTACGTGGGTGGATGGGAAGCCGGTGTATCAGGCGAAGAACGCAAACGCCGCGCATTGATGCGCGGCGCAGGGTGCCGCTCCCTGTAGGGGCGCACCCTGTGCGCGACCGCCTTTCGCCTCGGTCTTTCCTGGCGTCATTCCTGCGAACGTAGGAGGCGCTTTACAACAGCCGAATGGCTGGTTATCCAGTGACCTTGCTGTTTGGTTCTGATGTGACGCTATCGCCAGCGTGCCGCTTACGACCGAAGGAAGTCCCTGTGGGACGCAGCGGGCGTTTCGACGTCCTGCCGGCCGCCGAGCCACCTTTCTTTTGCTGGCCCAAAAGAAACGTGGCCCAAAGAAAATGGCCTGAAAGGCTGGCAGCGCTTCGATGGATACAAGCTTGTCGACTGAAGCATCGACAATACGTGGTCTTACTGCCTCAAACGGCGCCGCTACCCCGCAACGCGTCGAAGTACTGAGGACTTAAAGCGAAGTCTCATCCCTCTCGGCGAGAGAGGGGCGTATCCGTCAAGCAACCAACACTGCTTGCAGTCATGCGCCCCTATCTTTCATGTCGCCCTTTCCTATAGAGGGAAAGGGCCTTCCATCACGCCGCCTTGCGCATCACCACGCCGATCGACGCATGAGCGGTCTTCAGCGATTCAACCTTGTTGTCCTCACCGAGGTTCACGCCTTCAGCGCGCACGAACTCCACGTCGGTGACGCCGAGGAAGCCGAACAGGGCACGCAGGTAGGTTTCCTGGAAGTCCATCGGCGCCGCGGCGCTGCCTTCGCTGTACACGCCGCCGCGCGAGGAGGCGACGATTACGCGCTTGCCGCCGGCCAGGCCTTCGGGGCCATTGGCGGTGTAGTGGAAGGTCTTGCCCGCCACGGCGACGCGGTCGATCCATGCCTTGAGCTGGCTGGGGACGGAGAAGTTGTACATCGGCGCGCCGATCACCACGACGTCCGCCGCCAGGAACTCTTCCAGCATCTGGGTGCCGAGAATCGTGGCCGGGTCGGCGGCGTCGGCCACAGGGGTCCAGTGCGGAAGGGGGTTGGCAACGAGATCGCGGTAGATCACTTCCGTAGCCGGCTGGTTCTTGGTGAACTCCGCTACGATGGCTGCGGTCAGACCGCGCGAAACGGAGTGGCTACCCAGGGCGCTGGCGTCGAGATGCAGCAGTTTCATGGCAATTCCTCAGTAACGGGCCGGACCATCCGGCGACAGAACTAAGGTATCCGGGAGACAATCTCCCGATAAGACGGGTAAAGTCGAACGTATTGTTCCCACAAGGAAACAGCGATGACGGTGTTGGACGGCGCCCTGCAGGATCTCAACGACCTGTACTTCTTCGCGGCAGTGGTGGAACACGGCGGCTTTTCGGCAGCGGGCCGCGCACTTGGGATTCCCAAGTCGCGCCTCAGCAAGCGCATTGCCCAACTGGAAGAGCGCCTCGGCGTGCGCCTGTTGCAGCGGACCACCCGGCGTTTCGTGGTGACCGAGGTCGGCGAACGCTTCTATGGCCATTGCCGCGCGGTGCTGGAGGAAGCCCGCGCCGCGCAGGAGGCAGTGGAAGAAGTGCGCTCCGAGCCACGTGGCGTGGTGCGCGTGAGTTGCCCGGTGTCGCTGGTGCAGACCGTGGTCGGGCACATCCTCCCGGAGTTCCTTGCGCAGCATCCGAAGATGCAGGTGCGCCTGCAGGCCACCGACCGGCGCGTGGACGTGATCGGCGAGGGCTTCGACATCGCCATCCGCGTGCGCAGCAAGCTTGATACCGACGCCACCCTGGTCATGCGCACCTTCGGACAATCGCGGGTGCTGCTTGTCGCCAGTCCCGACCTGCTCAAGCGCTACGGCCATCCCAAGGAACCCGCCGACGTGTCGCAACTGCCCGCGCTAAGCAACCACGAGCACGAAGGCGCGCAAAGCTGGGAGCTACTGGACGCGCAGAACGAGCGCATCATCGTCGATATCCAGCCGCGCCTGATCTGCGGTGACTTCGCAGCGCTACTGGAAAGCTGCAAGCGCGGCATCGGCGTGGCCCTGTTGCCGGAATTCGTCTGCGGGCCGGCCATCGCCCGCGGTGAGCTGGAAGTGGTGTTGCCCGACTGGAGCGTGCCGCAGGGCACCATGCACTTTGTCTACCCCAGCCGCCGCGGGCTGCTGCCGGGTGTTCGGGCTTTCGTGGATTTTCTTGCGGAGAGACTGCCCGATACCGTCCGCGAGAAGCATGCGCAGTGCAACAAGTACGTCTGACACTAGGGTGCCGCAGGGCACGTGTTAGCATCACCGTTTAGCCATCCAGACATCCGGAACATGCAGATCGAAACGAAGCTGCCCAAAGTCGGCACCACCATCTTCAGTGTCATGAGCCAGTTGGCGGTCGAGCACAAGGCCGTGAACCTGGGGCAGGGCTTTCCTGATTTCGAGCCGCCCGAGGCCTTGCGCGACGCCGTGACCCGCGCGATGGCGGAAGGTCGCAACCAGTACGCGCCGGGCATCGGGCTTCCGACGCTGCGCGAACAGATCGCGCTCAAGACCGAACGCATGTACGGCCACAAGCTGAGTGCCGACACCGAAGTGACGGTGACCTCCGGGGCCACCGAGGCGCTGTTTGCCGCCATCGCCGCCGTGGTGCGCACGGGCGACGAGGTGATCGTGTTCGACCCCGCCTATGACAGCTACGAGCCGGCGATCGAACTGCAGGGCGCGCGTGCCGTGCACATCCCGCTGCAGGCGCCGACCTTTGCGGTGGACTGGCAGCGCGTGCGTGATGCGGTTACGCCGAAGACACGCATGATCCTTGTCAACAGCCCGCACAACCCGACGGGCGCGGTGCTGTCGGCGGCCGATCTCGATGAACTCGCCGACATTGTGCGCGATACCGAGATCGTAGTGCTGTCCGATGAAGTGTACGAACACATCGTGTACGACGGCGCGAAGCACGAGAGCGTGCTGCGCCACGCGGAGCTTGCGGCACGCAGCATCGTGGTGTCTTCGTTCGGCAAGACTTATCACTGCACCGGCTGGAAGGTCGGCTACGCCGTGGCGCCCAAGGCGCTCTCGGCGGAATTCCGCAAGGTGCACCAGTACCTCACGTTCTGCACGTTCCATCCTGCGCAGGTGGCGTTCGCCGAATTCATGGCGAGCACGCCAGAGCATTACCTGGAACTGCCGGCGTTCTACCAGGCCAAGCGCGACCGCTTCCGCGAGCTGATCAAGCCCTCGCGCTTCACGTTGCTGGACGTGCCGGGCGGCTATTTCCAGCTGGTGGATTACTCCGCCATCAGCAATAAGGATGACGTGGCATTCTGCGAGTGGATGGTGAAGGAAGGCGGCGTGGCTGCGATTCCGCTCACGCCGTTCTATGACAAGGCGCCGGGCACGCACCTGCTGCGCCTGTGTTTCGCCAAAAGCGACGCCACCATGGACGCCGCCGCGGAGCGTCTATGCAAGCTCTGAGGATCACCCTGGTGCAAGGTGCCACGCGCTGGCACGACGCGCCCGCCAATCGCGAGTACTACGGCGAGCTGGTGCGCCGCGTGGCCGGCCAGACTGATCTCGTCGTGCTGCCGGAAACCTTCCTGTCGGGCTTCAGCAACGACACGCGAGCCAGCGCCGAGACGATGGATGGCGAAGGCGTGGCGTGGATGCGCGCGCTTGCGCAGGAAGTGGACGCCGTGCTGTGCGGCAGCCTGGCCATCCGCGAGGGCGACAAGGTTTTCAATCGCCTGATCTGGGCCCGGCCGGACGGAAGTTTCGCGCAGTACGACAAGCGCCACCTGTTCCGCATGGCTGGCGAACACACGCGCTACGGCGGTGGCCAAGAACGCCTGATCGTCGAGCTCAAGGGCTGGCGCATTCTTCCGCAGGTCTGCTATGACCTGCGTTTCCCGGTATGGCTGCGCAACGGCCGCCGTGAAGACGCTACCGGCGGCATGGATTACGACCTTGCCCTGTTTGTGGCCAACTGGCCGGCGCCACGTCGCCAACCGTGGCGTACGTTGCTGCGCGCGCGTGCCATCGAGAACCTGAGCTACGTGGTCGGTCTTAACCGCGTCGGCGTGGATGGCAACGACTTGCCGTATGCGGGCGACAGCGCCGTTCTCGATCCCATTGGCGAACCGCTGGTGGAACTGGGTCCGCAGGAGCAGGTGGTAACGGTGACCGTCGATCCAGCGCCGCTGCTGGCGCATCGCGAGCGTTTTCCCGCGTGGATGGATGCCGATCGCTTCACGCTCGATCCGACCATCTGAGCTGACAGGCGAAACACCCTTCGTGATGAAAGGGTGGTTCGCGGGCATGCTGTGTTTCAGCGCGCAGACGCGGCGCCGGACGACGGTGTTGGCGTCTTCGGTGCGCCAACGTCCAGTTGCATGCGCCGGAAGTCGATGGTCCACCCATCGAACGCACGCAGGATGTCACCGCCCAGCACGTTGGGTTCCTTGACGTTGCCGGCATCGGCCAATGACACGCTGATGCCACTCATCACGGTCTGCTGGCCGGCGATGCGTATGCGTACTTGCGGCCACGTTACCGAGGTGCGGTCGCGCGCACCGCCAGCACCGGCCACGTGATCTTTCTTGGACGAAAGCCCCTTCAGCAGGTCCGCATGCTGTCGTGCGAAGCGCGATGACAGCGACGAGTGCGAGCCGCCGCTGTCCAGATGCATCGCCACAGGCAGATCGTTCAACGCCACGTCGACATACAGGTCACTGCCGGCCATGCGTAGATTGCCTGGCTCGCCCTGCGATGCCGGGCTGAGCGAGGGCACCAGTCGACCATCCGAAGTGAACGCGATGCGCTGCAGTTCGCGCAGCACGGGAAAGCCGATGATGGCATCGATCTGGTAGCCACCCGGCACGGGCATGTTGAGCTGATCGTCGTCCAGCACGAGGAAGGCCACGTGATCCAGTTGCAGGCCGGCGATGGCCAGGTGATCCGCCACACCGATGCGCGTGGCCACTGCCTGGCGGCTTGAGCTTCCGACACTGGCCGCGCCATCCTGCATGCGCAGCTTGAGCTTGCGGGCGGTGGTCATCGAAACGACCGATAGGTTGGCGCCAGTATCGATGACCGATGCCTGGCGCTGCCCGTTGATGTCGGCATCGGCGCGGGGCAGGCCGACCTTGTCGCGCACGAGGGCGATCGCATGCGGTGCATAGCCCGTTACTTTCTGCGCGGGCGCACGACTCAACTGATCGGCCAAGGTCGCCATCTGCATGGCATCGGCTTGTTGCTCGACGGTGGCGCCGTCGGCAGCGAGCGCGGCCTGCCACGCATGGGATGCCTGCGCGGCCTTTGCGTAATCGCCCTCGGCAAAGCTGGCATCCGCTGCGATGGGCCAGGCCAGCGCGCAATCGGCCGGGCTGCGCTCACTTCCGGCCAGGTAGCGATCCACCAGCTGCCTCGCCTGATTGGTGTCCATGCGCGCGGCGGCAATGCGGGCGCGGGCGAGCAGGGCCAGGCCGGTATCGTCGATGTGGGGAAGCTGCACCTCCAGGCGGAAGACATCGCCGTCCGCGGCTTCCTGCAAGGCGATGCGAATGGCCGGGTCGCCCGCAACCCCTGCCTGCGCCGCGACGCAAAGGGATGGCGCCAGGGCGCCGGTCAATAGCAATCCCGAGGCGAATCGGGCGAGGCCGCGCTTTTCCATGTTATGGTGTCCGTATGACGAGTAAAAATTATCGTAATACAGAAAAAAATAATCATGCAACAGCACTTAAGTTGACGAGGGTCGCGCACGGCCTCCGATGGGCGGCGTGGCTGGGAGCGGCGGCCTGCGTGCTGGTGACGGCTTGGGGCATTCTGGGCAATACCGGCGGTTCTGCGGCCGTGGCGGCAACGCTCTTTACCGATGGTTTGCCCCGCGTCTGGGCGGCCGGGATCGCGGCTGTTCTGGCCTTGATAACGAGTGCAGCGCTGGTCGAGCTCGCGCGCATGCTTGGGCGGGTGCGGCCCGACGCGCTGTTTTCCGCGACGGTCACGTGTCATTTCCGCCGCTTTGCCGGCCTGCTGATGATCGCCGCCGCATTGCGCGTGGTGCTGCCTCCGATGGCCGTGCTCTGGAGCGCCTGGCATTCGGGAGGCACGGGTTCAGTGCAACTGGAATTTTCGGGCGACGACCTGCTCGCCTTGCTGCCGGCGGCAGTGTTCTTCTTTGTGGCGCGTCTGTTCGACGAGGCCGCTCGCCTCGAAGACGACCATCGTTCGATCGTGTGAGGCGCGCATGGCGATAGTCGTTCGACTCGATGTGATGCTGGCCTTGCGCAAGGCGCGCTCACGCGAGCTTGCGCAATTCGTGGGCATCACCGAATCCAATCTCTCGTTGCTCAAATCCGGGCGCGTGCGCGGTGTGCGTTTCGAGACGCTGAGCAAGATCTGCGAGTTCCTGCAATGCCAGCCAGGCGATCTGCTCGCTTACGAACCGGGCGACGAGGAAGAAGGCGAGGAAAGCGCCTGAGGAGCGATACGCATGCCCCGTCGGTGACGGGGCAGGGTCATCAGAGAATCGACAACACCGCTTCTGGCGGACGGCCGATGGCCGCCTTGCCGTTGGCGACCACGATAGGACGCTCGATCAGTCGGGGATGAGTCGCCATGGCGGCGATCAGCGTGGTGTCGTCGAGCGTGGGATCGTCCAGTCCCAGCTCGGCATATTCCGGTTCGCTCGTGCGCATCAATTCGCGCGGCATCATGCCGAGCATGTCCAGCAACTGCACCAGCTCAGCCGAACTCGGCGGCGTCTCCAGGTAGTTGACTACCTGGCAGACTTCGCCGCGCGACTCGAGCAGCTCGAGCGTCGCGCGCGACTTCGAGCAACGGCTGTTGTGGTAGATGCGGACCGTCATCAGCGATTGCCGTGGCGATTGCCGCCTCGACCGCCGCCACCGCCACCGCCACCGCCACCGCCACCATGCGGACGGCCACCACCGGTACCGCCGCCATGGCCCTGCGGACGGCTGCCGCCGCGACCCTGCGGACGACCACCCTGACCTTGGCCTTGGCCGGGACGACCGCCGGGTTTGCCGCCACGATTGCCGCCCGGGCCACCTTGGCCGCCACTGCGATTGCCACCCGCGCCACCACCGCCAAAGCCGCCATACGGATTGCCGCCACGGCTCTCGCCGGAACGACCACCGAACGGCTTGCTGCCGCCCTCGGCCGAGCGAGCGCCGAACGGCTTGCCGCCACCGGGGCCGCGACGATTGCCGGCACCACCTGCGCCGCCGCGTGCAGCACCGCCCTCGCGGCTATCGCCGGCGAACCAGGTGCGTACGGACGGCAGCTCCTGGCCCGGCGCCACGCCGCCGCGCTTGCCCTTGCGCTGCATGCCGCCGGCCGGCCGATCCGGACGAGCGACGTTGCCGTTCACTTCGCGGCCGGGCTTGCGGCGCTGCTGCTTGCCGCGTACCGGTTCCTCGCGGATGCGGTCGTAGGCGCGCAGTTCGCGTGCTTCGTCCTGGTAGCCGGCGCTGTAGCCACCGGTGGCGCCACGCTCGGGGCGATATTCGGTGACGTTGCGCGGCGCCCGGCGCTGGTGCAGCACGGGGCTCAGGGTCAGCACCGGCTGCGGTGCGCCAAGGCCGGTGGTCTTGCGCAGGTCCTTGACGGTTTCCTCGCCCAGCGCTTCGCAATCACCACGGCGCAGGTTGCGCGGCAACTCCACGCTGCCGTAGCGGATGCGCTTGAGGCGGCTGACCAGGAATCCCTGCGAATCCCACAGGCGGCGCACTTCGCGGTTGCGACCCTCGCGGATCACCACGCGGAACCAGCTATGGCTGCCGCCGCGGCTGATCACGCCGATCTCGTCGAAGCGGGCAGGGCCGTCTTCCAGCTCCACACCGGCCTTGAGCCTTTCGATGATTTCGTCGGGCACTTCGCCGTGCACGCGGCACAGGTATTCGCGCTCAAGCCCGCTCTTGGGATGCATCAGCGCGTTGGCCAGCTCGCCATCAGTGGTGAGCAGCAACAGGCCGGTGGTGTTGATGTCCAGGCGGCCCACGGCGACCCAGCGCGCGCCCTTCAGGCGCGGCAGCTGCTCGAATACGGTGGGACGGCCTTCGGGATCTTCGCGCGTGGTCACCACGCCTTCGGGCTTGTGGTAGACCAGCACTTCGGTTTCGTCGCGGTTGTCGGTGGCGACGACGAACTGCTTGCCATCCAGCACGACGCGGTCACCCGCGTGCACGCTGGCGCCAATGGTGGCGGGCGCGCCGTTGAGTTCGACTTCGCCGGCCTGGATGCGCTGTTCCAGCATGCGGCGCGAGCCGAGACCCGCGTTGGCCAGCACCTTGTGCAGGCGTTCTTCCAGGGCAGGGGTGGTTTCGTCGCGCGGGGTGCGCTTAAGGGTCAAAACGGATTTCTGGGGCGCAGTCATGCGCGGTACTCCTCGGTATCTTGCGTGGCGTCGCCGTCATCGGCGTCCGCGCGGGTCGCTGCCTCATCGGCAGTGTCAGTCGGGATGTCGGCGTGCGTGGCAGCGCCGGGTTCGGAAGAGGCGACTTCCATCGCCTCAGGTTGTTCGTCGGCCGGCGCGTCGGTCACGGCGGCGTCGGTGGTTTCTTCATCGGCGGGCACAGGTGCCTCGTCGGTGGTTTCTTCGATGATGGTGTCGGCGTCGTCGCCGGCCACCACCAGGGTTTCATTTTCTTCGTCCGGATCGATCGGCAGGTCACGCGCCACGCGGGCCGGAAGCGGCTCGGGCGCGATGCTCATCTGCGGATCTTCCATGTCGCGGATTTCCGACAGCGGCGGCAGCTCGTCCAGCGATTTCAGGTTGAAGTAGTCGAGGAAGGCGCGGGTGGTGCCGAACAGCGCCGGCTTGCCGGGCATGTCGCGGTAGCCCACCACGCGGATCCATTCGCGCTCTTCCATCGTCTTGATGATGTTGGAAGAGACCACCACGCCGCGGATCTGCTCGATTTCCGGGCGCGTGATCGGCTGGCGGTAGGCGATCAGCGCGAGGGTTTCCAGCAGGGCGCGCGAGTAGCGGCTGGGTTTTTCGGTCCACATCCGCGAAATCCACGGATGCACGTGTTGCTTTACCTGGTAGCGAAAGCCGGAGGCGACTTCGCGCAGTTCCACGCCGCGCTGGGCACAGTCTTCGGCAAGTGCCTCCAGTGCGCGGGATACTTCCTCGCGGCCGACTTCGTCCTCTTCGCCGAACAGTTCCAGCAGTTGAGGCACGGTCATCGGCTGGCTGGATGCCAGCAGTGCCGCCTCGATGATGGGTTTGAGTTGTTCGATCTGCATGGCCTCAGTTCAGGTGAGGATGAATGATTGGGCTTGTGCGGCGAGCCGCTTATTCGGCCGCGGCGGTCGCTTCGTCGTCGGACAGTTCGATCGATTCCTCGACATTGGCCGCCTTCGAGCGAACGTAGATGGCGGACAGCGGTTCTTCCTGCACGATCTCCACCAGCATTTCCTTGGCCAGCTCCAGCATGGCCAGGAAGGTGACCACCACGCCCAGGCGCCCTTCGCTGATATCGAACAGCGTCTCGAAGCGATGGAAACTGGAGTCGCCCAGACGGCTCAGCAGTTCACCCATGCGCTGGCGCACGCTGAGCGCCTCGCGCTTGATGGCGTGATGCCCGAACAGCTCGGCGCGGTGCAGCACGTCCTTGAGCGCCAGCAGCAGTTCCTTCAGCTCAAGCGGCGGCGGCAGCTTGATGACATTGCGCTCGCCGGTGTCCGCATGGGCTGTCGCAAAGTCGCGCTCCATGCGGGGCAGGGCTTCGATATCCTCCGCCGCCCTCTTGAAACGCTCGTACTCCTGCAGGCGACGGACCAGTTCGGCGCGGGGGTCGTCTTCCACGCCTTCCTCGGTTGGTGGCCGGGGCAACAGCAGGCGCGATTTGATCTCGGCCAGGATCGCGGCCATCAGCAGGTATTCCGCCGCCAGCTCCAGCCGCATCACATCGCGCATCATTTCGATGTAATCCATGTACTGCCGGGTGATCTCGGCGACAGGGATGTCCAGGATGTCAAGGTTCTGCCGACGGATCAGGTACAGCAGCAGGTCAAGCGGGCCTTCGAACGCTTCGAGGATGACCTCGAGCGCATCCGGCGGGATGTACAGGTCCTGCGGCATCTGCAACAGCGGTTCACCGCGCACGATGGCCAGCGGCATTTCCTGCTGTTGCGGTACGGACGCAAACACGTCCTGCGGTGGGGTGACCTGCTGAGGCTCGACTGGCTCAGTGCTCATCAATATGTCGTTGGGCCGTCCTGGACGGCGTGCGTTGCATTCAACACGTTAGGAAACGTTCTGTCCCGCCGCATGCGACCGGCGAATGTCCCCGCCCGGACCGCGCCCATGTGTCGGCGATCCGTTGAAGCCTTTGTTGCGCGATGCCTAGCCGGTGCGCCTGGCGTCACCGTCGCGGGCATGCATGATGAAATCGCGCGTCCGGCGTTTCGATCAGGCTGGCCGTGAGCGACCCTTGAGCGTCTTCGGATGGCCGCGAGCCATGGCAAAGACGCAAGCCACAACATGACGAAACCCTCGTCACTGGCTTCTCAATCGGTCGGCTGAGTGCATCGGGATGGGTGACGTAGCGGTCGATCCTGGCCGATCGTGCGCGCACCCTCATGACCCACGCAGGACCAAGATTAGCGGCTGCAAGCCGGCAAGTCCAGTACGCCGAACCATCGATCTGGCGGCAAAATAGCGGCGCATGCCATCCGACGACCGCTCCATTATCCATGTAGACATGGACGCCTTCTACGCGTCCGTGGAACAGCTCGACCACCCCGAGCTGCGCGGGCTTCCGGTCGTTGTCGGTGGCCTGGGGCCGCGTGGCGTGGTCTCCACCTGCAGTTATGAGGCCCGGCCTTTTGGCGTGCGCTCGGCCATGCCCACCGCCCAGGCGCGGCGGCTGTGCCCGGATGCGGTTTACCTCTGGCCGCGGATGGCGCGGTATGAAGAAGTCTCCGCGCAGGTGTTCGAGGTGTTCCACGAGGCCACGCCCCTGGTCGAAGGCCTGTCGCTGGATGAGGCGTTTCTCGACGTCACCGCGAGCCTGCGCCTGCTGGGGTCGGTGGAAGTGATCGGCAGGCGGATCAAGGACGCGATCAGGGAGCGAACGCAGCTGGTGGCTTCGGTCGGCATGGGGCCCAACAAGCTGCTTGCGAAGCTGGCCGGCGAGCTGTCCAAACCCGACGGCTTCCGTCGCATCGCCGCGGCAGACGCCGCTGTTGAACTGGCGCCGTTGCCGGTCGGCCGGCTGTGGGCGGTCGGCAAGGTGACGGAGCAGGCGCTGCATCGTCTGGGCATCCACACCATCGGGGAATTGGCAGCATGTGACACGATGCGTCTGGCCGGTGCGCTGGGACGTCAGGCCGGCGTCATGCAGGCGCTGGCGCGTGGCGAAGACGAGCGTTGCGTCGAAGCCGAACAGGCCGAACAATCCATCGGCGCCGAACACACTTTCGATACGGATCTGGCGGATCTGTCCATGGCGGAAGCGTGGCTGCTGCGACATTGCGAGCGTGTCGCAGCCCGTGCACGCCAACGTGCCCTCATGGGGCGTACCGTCACGGTCAAGCTGCGGGAGCCGCCGTTTGTCACGCATACGCGCCAGGCGCAGCTGCGGTTGCCTAGTGCCTCGGCTGCCGACATCTATGAGCTGGCACGAGGTTTGCTTCGCGCATGGTGGAAGATGCAGGCAAGGCCGCGCCTTCGCCTGCTGGGCATCAGCCTGTCGGGCTTCGAGGGCAGGCACCAGCAGGATCTGTTCGAGGATGCGGCGGCAACGCAGGCCCCGGACAGTCTGCAGGACAGGATCAATTCGAAGTTCGGTTCGGGGAGTCTGGTACGCGCGGGCGTGTTGCGCACGCGGAACCAGGATTGAAGTTGGAATGGGCACTCCACATCATGGTGATGGGCGTGCCTTCAGCAGGAAGAGGCAGCCGGCGCATGGTGCGCGCGGTGCGGGGAGACCAGGCAGGATGAGCAAAGCGGAAGACAACGCCAGGACAGGCTCCGAACCGGAGCAGCTGCGACCTGCGCGCATGCGGATCGAAACCACGGTACTCATGAGCCGTGCGGACGAGTCGCATCCCACCGAGCTGGTGGATATTTCCGCAACGGGCGTGCTGCTGCGCCGACCGCTCGGCTGGAACGGCGAGCCAGGGGAAAGCTGGATCCTGGACATGATCTTTGGCCATGACCTGCACATTCATCTGGAAGCGCAGGTGGCCCGCATTTCCGATCGCCACGTGGGTTTCGCCTATACGCGCATCCCCGAGGACAAACAGGTGCCGCTGTGGAACCTGTTGGGCGGCTATGCCGACATCCTGGAGCTGTGGCACGACTGAGGCCTGGGAGCAGGAGTGAGTGAAGAGAAGTGAGAGAAACCCTCTCCATCTTCATGACCTCGCGGGTTACCAACAAAAAAGCCCGGCATCACGCCGGGCTTTTGTTTGGGTGGAGGCGAGGCCTTCTCTCACTCCTCACTTCTCTCCACTCACTCCTCGTTCTCAGCCCGCGGCGACCTTCTTCTCGTCGCGCAGTTCGCGGCGAAGAATCTTGCCTACGTTGCTCTTGGGCAGCGAGTCGCGGAACTCGATGATCTTCGGACGCTTGTAGCCGGTGAGATTGTCGTGGCAGAACTTCTTCAGTTCTTCCACGGTGAGGTTCGGGTCTTTGCGCACCACGAACAGCTTCACTACTTCGCCCGAGTGCTCGTCCACCACGCCGACCGCAGCCACCTCGGCCACGCCGGGATGCTGCATGACGACGTCTTCGACTTCGTTCGGATACACGTTGAAGCCGGACACCAGGATCATGTCCTTCTTGCGGTCGACGATGAAGACGTAGCCACTCTCGTCCATGCGGGCGATGTCGCCGGTGTGCAGCCAGCCATCGGGGCCCAGCACCTTGGCAGTCTCCCCGGGTCGCTGCCAGTAGCCCTTCATCACCTGCGGGCCGTGCACCATCAGTTCGCCCACTTCACCGATCGGCAGCGGTTGGTTTTCCTCCGACCAGATCGCTACCTCGGTGGAGGGAATCGGCAGGCCGATCGAGCCGTTGTAGGCCTTGAGGTCCAGCGGATTGATGCACGCAGCCGGCGAGGTTTCGGTCAGTCCGTAGGCCTCGACCAGCGTGCAACCGGTGACTTTCTTCCAGCGTTCGGCCACGGCACGCTGCACGGCCATGCCGCCACCAAGGCTCAGGTGCAGGCGCGAGAAGTCGAGCTCGGCGAAACCTGGCGTATTGAGCAGGCCGTTGAACAGCGTGTTGACGCCGGTGATCGCGGTGAAGTTGGACTGCTTCAGTTCCTTGACGAAGCCGGGCATGTCGCGCGGGTTGGTGATCAGCCAGTTCAGGCCGCCCAGTCGCATGAACACCAGTCCGTTCGCGGTAAGCGAAAAGATGTGATACAGCGGAAGCGCCGTGATGATCACTTCCTCGCCCGGCTTGGCGTTGGTGCCGATCCAGGCACCCGCCTGAAGCATGTTGGCCACCATGTTGCCGTGCGTGAGCATGGCACCCTTGGCCACACCCGTGGTGCCGCCGGTGTATTGCAGGAAGGCGATGTCGTCGTGGCTCAGGTCCACCTTCGGCAGCGCGTGCGAGGCGCCCTGCGAGAGAGCATCGCGAAAACGCACCGCATGCGGAATGTTGTACGGCGGCACCATCTTCTTGACGTTCTTGAGCACGAAGTTGATCAGCACGCCCTTGGCGCCCAGCAGATCACCGATGCCGGTGGTGACGACGTGCTTCACTTCCGTCTCGGCCAGCACCTGCTGCAGCGTGGCGGCGAAGTTGTCCAGCACCACGATGGCCTTGGCGCCGGCGTCCTCGAGCTGGTGCTTGAGTTCGCGCGCGGTGTACATCGGGTTGGTATTGACCACCACCAGGCCGGCGCGCAGCGCGCCAAAAAGGGCGATGGGATACTGCAGGACGTTGGGCATCATGATCGCGATGCGATCACCCTTGCCGAGCTTGAGCACGCCGGTGAGGTAGCCGGCGAACTGGCGGCTCATCTCATCGATCTGGCCGTAGCTGAGCTGCTTGCCGAAGCTGGCGAACGCCGGGCGGTGGCGAAAGCGCTCGAACGCCTCTTCCACCACGGCGGCCACGGATGCGTACTGATTGATGTCGATCTGCGCGGGGACGCCTTCCGGGTAATGGGCCAGCCACGGACGCTCGTTGCTCATGTTGTATCCAAAGCTCCTTTGTTGATGGCCCGTTGGTGATGGTGGCACGGGTAGGGCAAGATGGCGACGCGGCATTGGAGCATACGCCCGCGTATAGCGGCAAGCCGCGCTGCAGCGAGATTTCCGGACCCCCATGATGCAGAAACTGCTTGTAAAACCGCTGTTTTGCGGCCTGTTGGCGTTGGGTCTGGCAGCCTGTCATCGCACACCCGACGAAAGTCTCGTGCGCCAGGGCATCGAGACAGCGGAGCAGGCGGCCGAACACACCGATGCCTCCTCATTGGGCGATGTAGTCACCGACGATTTCGACGGCAACAACGGCAGCATGGACCGGCGCCAACTGCTGGGCCTGCTGCGAGCCGCGGCCTTCCGTGGCGAAACGATCCATGCGCTCGCCGGGTCGATCACGGTCGAGCCGCGTGGCGAGCGTTACGTGGCGAACTTCACCGTGACACTTACCAGCGGCGGCAAGCTGCTGCCGGCGCAGATGGGCGTCTATGAGGTGGAAACGGCGTGGCGGAAGGAAGGGCGCACGTGGCGGTGTTATTCGGCCACGTGGAAGTCTGCCTAGGCCCCGCTGAAGTCGAATCCATTGTGGAAGCGCACCCTGAGCGCGATGGTGATGCATCGGCGTTACCGCTCCGTAGGTTCGTCGCGCACAGGGTGCGCTCCCACTGATAACCCCCGCAGATAAAAAGAATGCCGCCCGAGGGCAGCATTCTTTCACGCCTCATGACGAGGGCTATCAGGCTGCCGCCTTCTTCCCTGCCAACTGACGCAGCACGTATTGCAGGATGCCGCCGTGGCGGAAGAACTCGCGCTCCTTCGGGGTCAGCAGCAGCACCTTCACGGTAAAGGTCTTCTGGCTGCCGTCCGCGGCGGTGGCGGTGACCTTGGCGACCTTCGATTCACCGCCTTCGAGGCCCACGATGTCGAAGGTTTCCCTGCCGTTGAGCCCTAGCGTCAGTGCGTTCTGGCCGTCCTGGAATTGCAGCGGCAGCACGCCCATGCCCACCAGGTTGGAGCGGTGGATGCGCTCGAAACTCTCGGCAATCACCGCCTTCACGCCCAGCAGCAGCGTGCCCTTGGCAGCCCAGTCGCGCGAGGAGCCGGTGCCGTACTCCTTGCCGGCGATGACCACCAGCGGCGTCCTGTCGGCCTTGTATTTCATCGCCGCATCGTAGATGGCCATCTGCTCGCCGGAAGGCACATGCATGGTGTAGCCGCCTTCGACGCCATCGAGCATCAGGTTCTTGATGCGGATGTTGGCGAAGGTGCCGCGAACCATCACGTCGTCGTTGCCGCGGCGCGAGCCGTAGGAGTTGAAGTCCTTCGGGTCCACGCCCTTGCCGATCAGGAAGCGGCCCGCCGGGCTGTCCTTCTTGATCGAGCCGGCCGGCGAGATGTGGTCGGTGGTGATGGAGTCACCGAACAGGCCCAGCACGCGCGCGCCGTGGACGTCCTCGATGGTGCCCGGTTCCTTGCTCATGCCTTCGAAATACGGCGGGTTCTTGATGTAGGTGGAGTCGTCCCACTTGTACACGTCGCCATCCGGCGAGGCGATGTGGTTCCAGCGACTGTCGCCCTTGAATACATCGGCATAGCTCTTCTCGAACATCTCCGGATTGATCGCACCGGCGATGGTGTCGGAGATCTCCTTGTTGGTCGGCCAGATGTCCTTGAGGTATACCGGATTGCCGTCGCTGCCCGTGCCCAGCGGTTCCTTGGTGAGGTCGATGTCCAGCGTGCCGGCCAGCGCGTAGGCAACCACCAGCGGCGGCGAGGCGAGATAGTTCATCTTCACTTCGGGATGCACGCGACCTTCGAAGTTGCGATTGCCTGACAGCACGGACGCGACCGCGAGATCGCCTTCCGCGATGCCCTTGCTGATTTCCGGCGGCAGCGGACCGGAGTTGCCGATGCAGGTGGTGCAGCCGTAGCCGACAATGTAGAAGCCAATCTTCTCCAGCTCCTTCAACAGGCCGGTCTTCTCCAGGTAATCGGTGACGACCTTGGAGCCCGGGCCGATCGACGTCTTCACCCACGGCTGTGCCTTGAGGCCCTTCGCGGCAGCCTTCTTGGCGACCAGTCCGGCACCCAGCATCACGCTGGGGTTGGAGGTGTTGGTGCAGGAGGTGATCGCGGCGATCACGACGGCGCCATCGCCAAGCTTGAACGACTCGCCATCCTTCACCACGCGAACGCCGGAGTCGGTGATGTCATTGGCCGGATTGCCGATGGCGGACGAGCCACCTTCGGCGATGAAGTTGGACGTTTCGGCATTGCGCGGCTTGCGGCTGGCGGTGAGCGGACCGACCGCATCCTGGAAACTCTTCTGCACGCCTTCCAGCAATACGCGATCCTGCGGGCGCTTGGGGCCGGCCAGTGATGGCTTCACGTCGGCGAGGTTGAGTTCCAGCGTGGCGCTGAAGCGTGGCTCTGGCGTGTTTGCGTCATGCCACAGGCCCTGTGCCTTGGCATAAGCCTCGACCAGTTGGATCTGGTCTTCGCCGCGACCCGACAGGCGCATGTAGTTCAGGGCTTCCTGGTCGATCGGGAAGATGCCGCAGGTGGCACCGTATTCCGGCGCCATGTTGCCGATGGTGGCGCGGTCGGCCAGCGCGAGGTGCTTGAGGCCATCACCGAAGAATTCGACGAATTTGCCCACCACGCCGAGCTTGCGCAGCATCTGCGTAACGGTAAGCACCAGGTCGGTAGCGGTCACGCCTTCGGACAGCTTGCCGCTGAGCTTGAAGCCGACAACCTGTGGAATCAGCATCGACGACGGCTGGCCCAGCATGGCCGCCTCGGCCTCGATGCCACCCACGCCCCAGCCCAGCACGCCAATGCCGTTGATCATGGTGGTGTGCGAGTCGGTACCGAACACGGTGTCCGGATAGGCCCACGGCGTGCCGTCCTTGTTGGCCGTGAACACCACGCGGGCGAGGTGTTCCAGGTTCACCTGGTGAACGATACCGGTGCGCGGCGGCACGACCTTGAAATTGTTGAATGCCTTCTGGCCCCAACGCAGGAACGAATAGCGCTCCTGGTTGCGATGGAATTCGATCTCGACGTTCTTTTCCAGCGCATCTTCCGAGCCGTAGACGTCGACTTGTACGGAGTGGTCGATCACCAGTTCGGCCGGCGCGAGCGGATTGATCTGCGTGGCATCGCCGCCCAGCTTCACCACGGCATCGCGCATGGCGGCCAGGTCGACCACGCAGGGCACGCCCGTGAAGTCCTGCAGCACCACGCGAGCCGGCATGAAGGCGATCTCGGTGTCGGGTTCGGCCGTGGCGTCCCAGTTGGCGATGGCCTCGATTTCCCTGGCGGTGACGTTGAGGCCATCCTCGTGGCGCAACAAGTTTTCCAGCAGGATCTTCAGCGAATAGGGAAGGGTCTTCAGATCGTATCGCTGGCCGAACTTGGCGAGGCTGGCGATCTGGTACTGGCTGCCGTTGACAGTGAGGGTGTCGCGGGTGGCGAATGAATCCAGCATGGGCTAACTCCTGTTGCTTGAGTCTGGCGAACGCGCGAGGCGTACCAGGGGGGGATCCTAGGACACGGTACGTGAGAGGAATTGCAAGGAGAGGCTTCCCTGAGGGGATGTCCGCCAGTTTGGGGCAAACGGCCGAGGGTGCAAGCCGCACGATCGCTTATTCCAACCATGTCGCATTGCAAGATTTCGAATGCTGCCGGAAGCATTGTCTTGCGTTGCGGCACTTGGGCCGCGGCTGGCAAAATAAGGGGCTGCCATGCCGTCCCAAAGCGGCCTGGCGACAGGGTTTTACGCCTTGCCGAGCGCCCCTAGCGGCCACGCGGATTCTCCCTCGGGCGACCTCCGTCGCGGTGGTGCAAGCCATCGCTCGCTGCCCCTTATGTTGTTCACCGGACGAGACCACATGCTTATCGCCTACCGCCAACACGTTGCCGAGCGCGCCGCGCTGGGTATCCCGCCGCTGCCGCTGTCGGCCCAGCAGACCGCCGACCTGATCGAGCTGCTGAAGAACCCGCCTGCCGGCGAGGAAGCCTTCCTGGTCGAGCTGATCACCTACCGCGTGCCGGCGGGTGTGGACGATGCGGCCAAGGTCAAGGCCTCGTACCTGGCGGCCGTGGCGTTCGGCACCGAGACGTGCGCGCTGATCTCGCGCGAGAAGGCTACCGAGCTGCTCGGCACCATGCTGGGCGGCTACAACATCCATCCGCTGATCGAGCTGCTCGATGATGCGCAGATCGGCACCGTTGCCGCCAACGCGCTCAAGCACACGCTGCTGATGTTCGACGCCTTCCACGACGTGAAGGAAAAGGCGGACAAGGGCAATGCCAACGCCAAGGCCGTGCTGCAGAGCTGGGCCGACGCCGAGTGGTTCACCAGCAAGCCCGAAGTGCCCGAGAGCCTGACCATCACGGTGTTCAAGGTGCCGGGCGAGACCAACACCGACGACCTGTCGCCGGCACCGGATGCCACCACGCGCCCGGACATCCCGCTGCACGCGCTGGCCATGCTGAAGAACAAGCGCGACGGCGCACCGTTCACGCCGGAAGAAGACGGCAAGCGCGGCCCCATCGCTTTCATCGAATCGCTGAAGGAAAAGGGTCATCTGGTCGCCTACGTGGGTGACGTGGTCGGCACCGGTTCCAGCCGCAAGTCCGCCACCAACTCGGTGCTGTGGTTCACCGGCGAGGACATCCCCTTCATTCCGAACAAGCGCTTCGGCGGTGTGTGCCTGGGCAGCAAGATCGCTCCGATCTTCTACAACACCATGGAAGATGCCGGCGCGCTGCCGATCGAACTCGACGTCTCCAGCATGGAGATGGGCGACGTGGTCGAGCTGCGCCCGTACGAGGGCAAGGCGCTGAAGAACGGCGAAGTGATTGCCGAGTTCCAGGTGAAGTCCGATGTGCTGTTCGACGAAGTGCGCGCCGGTGGCCGCATTCCGCTGATCGTCGGCCGCGGCCTCACCGCCAAGGCGCGCGAAGCGCTGGGCCTGCCGGTCTCCACCCTGTTCCGCCTGCCGCAGCAGCCGGCCGATACCGGCAAGGGCTACACGCTGGCGCAGAAGATGGTCGGCCGCGCCGTCGGCCTGCCGGAAGGCCAGGGCGTGCGCCCGGGCACCTATTGCGAGCCGAAGATGACCTCGGTGGGTTCGCAGGACACCACCGGCCCGATGACCCGCGACGAGCTGAAGGACCTTGCTTGCCTGGGCTTCTCGGCCGACCTGGTGATGCAGTCGTTCTGCCACACGGCCGCCTATCCGAAGCCGGTGGACGTGAAGACCCACCACACGCTGCCGGAATTCATCAGCACGCGTGGCGGCATAAGCTTGCGCCCGGGTGACGGCGTGATCCACAGCTGGCTCAACCGCATGCTGCTGCCCGACACCGTCGGCACCGGCGGCGACAGCCACACCCGCTTCCCGATCGGCATTTCGTTCCCGGCCGGCTCCGGCCTGGTGGCTTTCGCCGCCGCCACCGGCGTCATGCCGCTCGATATGCCCGAATCCGTGCTTGTGCGCTTCAAGGGCGAGCTGCAGCCGGGCGTCACCCTGCGTGACCTGGTCAATGCGATCCCGCTGTACGCGATCAAGAGCGGTCTGCTCACCGTCGCCAAGCAGGGCAAGAAGAACATCTTCTCCGGTCGCATCCTGGAAATCGAAGGTCTGCCCAACCTGAAGGTGGAGCAGGCGTTCGAGCTGTCCGACGCCTCGGCCGAGCGTTCGGCCGCCGGTTGCACGGTGCACCTCGACAAGGCGCCGATCATCGAATACATCAACAGCAACATCACGCTGCTGAAATACATGATCGCCCAGGGCTACAAGGATCCGCGCAGCCTGCAGCGCCGCATCAAGGCGATGGAAGCATGGCTCGCCAACCCGCAGCTGCTGCAGGGTGATGCCGACGCCGAATACGCCGCCGTCATCGAGATCGATCTGGCCGACGTGCACGAGCCCATCGTGGCCTGCCCGAACGATCCGGACGACGTGAAGACGCTGAGCGACGTGGCCGGCGCCACCATCGACGAAGTGTTCATCGGTTCGTGCATGACCAACATCGGTCACTTCCGCGCGGCGTCCAAGCTGCTGGAAGGCAAGCGCGATATCCCGACCAAGCTGTGGGTGGCCCCGCCGACCAAGATGGACCAGCAGCAGCTGACCGAGGAAGGCCACTACGGCGTGCTCGGCACCGCCGGCGCCCGCATGGAAATGCCGGGTTGCTCGCTGTGCATGGGCAACCAGGCGCAGGTGCGCGAGGGCGCCACGGTGTTCTCCACCTCCACCCGCAACTTCCCCAACCGTCTGGGCAAGAACTCCAACGTGTACCTGGGTTCGGCCGAGCTGGCCGCGATCTGCTCGCGTCTGGGTCGCATTCCGACCAAGGCCGAGTACATGACCGACATCGGCGTGATCAACGCCAACGGCGAGAAGATCTACAAATACATGAACTTCAATCAGATCGCCGATTACCAGGACGTGGCCGACACGGTCACCGCCTGAGTCGATTGACGGGTTGAAAGAAAAAAAGGAAGGGTGGCGCAAGCCGCCCTTCTTTTTCGCCACCGCTTACGTTGCAGGAGCCCACCCAATAGGCGACCGCGGCGCGTCGGCGTCATCGCTACGCCGGGTCCCCTTTGGGGATGATTTGTCGCGCACAGGGTGCGCTCCCACAGAGAGAAGTCGCCAAACGAGGCGCTACTTGCACTTGTTAGGAGCCCACCCAGTGGGTGACCGCAGCGCATTGGCATCACCGCTCCGCCAGGTCTCCTTGGGGGGCGGCTTATCGCGCACTGGGTGCGCTCCTACAGTGACGGGCTTATTCAGCGCGGCGAGGGTGAACAACCCGTGCCGTGCTCCGTCGTTTATGCTTTCGCCGTCCCTCGACCCGCAGGCCGCGCATGATCTCCAGTCACCTCTCGGTAGTC
Source organism: Dyella sp. (assembly GCF_035685885.1). GTDB lineage: Bacteria > Pseudomonadota > Gammaproteobacteria > Xanthomonadales > Rhodanobacteraceae > Dyella. The sequence goes on from NZ_DASRZX010000008.1 coordinate 62,337, forward strand.
TCCTTGCGCGACCTGATGCTGGTGCAGGCGGTCCATCGCCATGGCAGTTTCAACAGTGCCGCGCGGGCGATGCACATCAGTCCGTCGGGACTTTCGCACCAAGTGCAGAAAGTTGAGCAGGCGCTCGGCGCTCCCTTGTTCGAGCGCGGTGGACGTCGCGTGGTGCCCACTGCGGGCGGGCAGCGCCTGCTGGAGCAGATCGATGCCGTGCTTGCTGCTGCCGAACACTTGCAGCAGGTCGCTCGCGCGGGCGAGGTGGCTTTTGGCGGTGAGCTTCGCCTCGGCGTGCCCGCCTCGCTGGGCCCGTACCTGTTACCTCACCTTATCGCGCCGTTTCCCCAGCATTTCCCGGGCACGCGCCTGAGCCTTTCCGAAGGCAAACCGCGCGGCCTGCTGCGTCGCTTGAACGAAGGCGAGCTCGACGCCGTGCTGGCTCCCAAGGTGCCACCGGTGAGCGGCATCGCCACGCGCCCTCTGTTTTTCGAGCCGTGGGAAGTGATGTTCCGCGCGGATCATCCTTTGGCGGGAAAGCGCGGCGTGGCGCTGGAACAACTGGACGCAGGCGACGCCACGCTCATGACCGAGAGCCACTGCGAGGACATCCTCGGCGGAGGTCACGTGCAGGACGTGAGCCTCGAAAGCCTTGCCGCCCTGGTGGAGCTGCGTGGTGGCTACGCGCTGGTCCCGGCACTTGCCCATGAGCGCCTGGCTTCGACGCCCAATATCGTGCTGGCCAAGCTCAAGGGGCAGCAGCCGGGACGCGAGATCGCGCTGTATTGGCGAGAAGCTTCGCCGTGGCATGCCGACCTGCAGAACTTCGCCTTGCTGCTCCGCAAACTGGCCAAGCAGCGCCCCGGCCTCAAGCTGGCCGACGAGGCTGCCTCTTAACCCTTCTCCCGCCGGGAGGGGGTTGGGGATAGGGTGCGGTTCTCGCGCAAGCCTCCAAACCCCTCAATTCTCAAAAATCCAGCTCCTGCGACGCGCACAGATAGTCAATCATCGGCGCGACCCGCTTGTACGTATCCACCAGCCACGGCAACAGCTCGGCTGAACACGCAAGCTTTTCGTCAAAGCCTGCGCCGCAGGCAAAATCCTTGCGCTTGAGGTCGTCGATCAGCTCGTGGTCCGCATCGAAACCGCGCGGTGGCCGGCTCAGCGATTCGCCCCAGAACGCGAAGTGATCGCGAAACGCCTTGCTGCGCGTGGCGCGTTTCCATGCCTCGGGGTTGTCGGTGAGGAATGCGCGGATGCGCTTGAGTGCGTCCGATTCGGGATGCCACATGCCGCCGCCTGCGAAGCAGTCGCCCGGCTGCACATGCATGTAGAACGATGGTGCGTGCACTTCGTTTCGCCGCTCGTGGTAGAAGCGCGCACCCTGCCACGGCTTGTACGGCTGCTTGTCGTTGGAAAAGCGCGTGTCGCGATGAATGCGAAACAACGAGCCACCGCTCTTGCGCGGATCGGCGCGGTAATGCGGGCTGATCTTCGTGAGCGGCGCCTGCAGGTCGTCGATGAGTGCAAGGAATGGCTCGCGCACGTTGCGCTCGTAGTCATCCTTGTGCGCCAGGAACCATTCGCGGTTGTTGTTTCGGGCCAATGAACGCAGGAAGCGGAACGTTGCAGGCGTGAAGTAGGCGTTGGGCATGGACGGATCGGTGCTCAGGCGGAAAGGGGCGCGATGTCGGTGGCGAGCTGTTCGCCCCAGAGCTGCAGTTGATCGAGCAGGATCAGCTTGTCGCCGGGGACTTCTCCGCGCAGGGTCTCGATGCGCGCGAAGTAGTCATCCAGGGTGAGGCCAGTCAAGGGTGAGGGGCGGGTAAGGCGCGCGCGGCAGAAGTCCAGCCAGCGGGCTTGTTCTTCGGCGCTCAGCAGTTGGGGCCAATTGCGTGCGCGATAGCGGAACAGCAGCTCGGCATAGCGCGGATCGCGGAAGGGGAACGGCCGGCTGGCAAGCTGTTCCGGCGGCGTGGCGCGCACCTCGGCCAGCAGGCGCTTGTCGGCATCGGGCAGGAAGCCGCCATAGAGCGCCAGTTCCGGGTCTTCCGCCGGGGGAAAATCGGCCGCGCGCTGGAACACGCGCCGCAACTTGTGCGCGAGGCCTTCGGCGCTGGCAAGCATGTCGCGATGCGCCTGCACGCGGTCCAGGTCGATCTGCAGGCGTTCAAGGTCTGCGCCTTTCAGCACGGACAGCGGCGCCAGGGCCGGTGCGCGATTGGCGCGCACAGTACGCAGCGGAATACGTTGGACGCCTTCCGGAAGATCGGCGCGCGCGGTGAATACGCGATCGGCGATCTCCTCCTCGTCCAGCGCGAGCCATGCGGACGGATCCTCGCTCAGGTCGTACACGATGATCTCCGCCGGCCGGCTCGGATGAGCCGCGAGCGGCGCCACCACCGCCAGGCAATGCCGGCTGGACGGGTAACGCGAGGACACGTGCACGACGGGCGTGATGGCCGTGACGTCCAGCAGCTCGAACACGCGCTGCTTGCGCCGCAGGCCGAAGTACCAGTCCCACAGGCGCGGCTGGCGCACGCGGATCAACCGCGCGAGGTCGATCAGCGCGTGCACGTCCGACAGCGCATCGTGCGCGCGCTCCTGCTGCAGGTGATTGGCCTTGGCGAGGTGCTCCAGCTTGAAACTCGGCGTACCGTCATCGCGGGTGGGCCACACGATGCCTTCGGGGCGAAGCGCCTGGCACATGCGCACCAGGTCGATCAGGTCCCAGCGTGAATTGCCGTTCTCCCACTCGCGCCCATACGGCTCGTACATGTTGCGGTAGAGCATCTGGCGCGTGATTTCATCATCGAAGCGCAGGGAGTTGTAGCCCACGCCGCAGGTACCTGGCTGGGCCAGCTGCTCGTGCACACGCGCCGCGAACTCCGCTTCGATCACGCCTTCACGTTCGGCCTGCTGGGGTGTGATGCCGGTGATCAGGCAGGCCTCCGGGTGCGGCGGCATTTCCCGCGGCGGCTTGCCGAAGAACATCACCGGCTCGTCCACGATTTCCAGCTCGAGATTGGTGCGGATGCCCGCAAACTGCACCGGCCGGTCGCGCCAGGGATCGGCGCCGAAGGTCTCGTAGTCGTGCCAGAAGAAGGTCTGCATGCCGGCGATCATCGCATAGGCTTTCGCCGCCGATGCCTAAAAGCGGCTCGGGCTGCGGGCCTGCTGCTAGACTTCCCGTCCAGGAGGGCGCATGAGCCAAGCGAACGACGACAATCTGATCTGGATCGATCTGGAAATGACCGGGCTCGATACGGATAACGACTCCATTCTGGAGATCGCCACCATCGTCACCGACAAGGACCTTCGCATTCTGGCCGAAGGGCCGGTGTTCGCGATCCACCATCCGCTGGATCGTCTCGAAGGCATGGATGCATGGAACCGCAACCAGCATCGCCGCTCGGGTCTGTGGGACCAGGTGGTGGCGTCTGCGGACGATCATGCGGTGGCCGAGCTGGCGACGCTGGAATTCCTCAAGGAATGGGTGCCGCCGGGCAAGTCGCCGATGTGTGGCAACTCCATCTGCCAGGACCGTCGCTTCATGCATCGACAGATGCCGCGGCTGGAGCGCTTTTTCCATTACCGGAACCTCGACGTGTCCACGCTCAAGGAGCTGGCTCGACGCTGGGCGCCGGCGATCGGCAAGGGCTTCGCCAAGGAGTCCGCGCACACGGCGCTGTCGGACATCCGCGATTCGATCGATGAGTTGCGTTACTACCGTCAGTTCATGGGGCCGCTCGGCGGCGGATCCTGACGCTGACAGACGGGAGTCACCATGTCCCTTGATCTGTTTGCTCCCGTGCTCGACTGCAACGGCCGGCCGCTGAAGCTGGACCGGACGCGCGTCGTCGGCATCCTCAATGTCACGCCCGATTCCTTCTCCGACGGCGGTGCGCACGCGACGGTGGAAGACGCCGTCGCGCATGGCTTGCGCATGGTGGCGGAGGGCGCGGACATGCTCGACATAGGCGGCGAATCCACGCGGCCCGGGTCGGACGATGTGCCGCTGGAAGAAGAACTGCGCCGCGTGATCCCGGTGATCGAACAGCTGGCAGCGCGCACGTCCGTGCCGCTGGCCATCGACACGTCCAAGCCCGAGGTGATGCGTGCGGCGGTGGCCGCGGGCGCCGGCATGATCAACGACGTCTACGCGCTTCGACGCGAAGGCGCGATGGATGCGGTCGCCGAGCTCGGCATGCCGGTGTGCCTGATGCACATGCTGGGCGAGCCGCGCAGCATGCAGGACGATCCGCACTACGACGATGTGGTCGGCGACGTGCATCGCTTCCTCACCGACCGCTTGTTCGCCTGCGAGCTGGCCGGCATCGACCGTCGCAAGGTGATGGTCGATCCGGGCTTCGGCTTCGGCAAGACGCTCGAGCACAATCTGGCCTTGCTGCGCGCGCTGGAGCGTTTTGCCAGCCTCGGCAGCGGCGTATATGCCGGCCTGTCACGCAAGTCGATGATCGGGGCGATCACCGGTCGGCAGGTTCCCGCCGAACGCGTGGCGGGCTCCACTGCCGCAGCCGTCATCGCCGCGCAGCGCGGTGCACGCCTGGTGCGCGTGCACGATGTGGCGGCCACCCTTGACGCGCTTGCGGTATGGCACGCCGTTCAGGCGGGCGATGTGCCCGAGCGCCGTGACATCAAACCCTCCGCGCCACGCTGGCCGGACGACGAATAACCTTATTGCAAGGGCAAAGGACGCGCGACGCGCGATGCCCTGGAGTACAGCCATGAACCAACGCAAGTATTTCGGAACGGACGGCATTCGCGGGCTCGTAGGCCAGTGGCCTATCAGTGCGGACTTCATGCTGAAACTGGGGCGCGCTACCGGCACGGTACTGGCCCGTCAGGGTCATGCGCGCCCGAAGGTATTGATCGGCAAGGACACGCGCGTTTCCGGCTACATGTTCGAATCGGCGCTGGAAGCGGGCCTGGTGGCTGCCGGTGCGGACGTGGGCCTGCTCGGCCCCATGCCCACGCCTGCGGTGGCTTACCTCACGCGTTCGCTGCGCGCGGAGGCCGGCATCGTGATCAGTGCCTCGCACAATCCGCACCACGACAACGGCATCAAGTTCTTTTCCGCCAGCGGCGAGAAGTTCTCCGATGACGTGGAGCTGGCGATCGAGCGCGAGTTGGAACTTGAATTCGCCACCGTGCCTTCCGAGCAGCTGGGCAAGGCCATCCGCGTCGCCGATGCGGTGACGCGCTATGCCGAATTCTGCAAGTCCACCGTGGCCGAAGACTTCAGCCTGCGTGGCATGAAAGTCGTGCTCGACTGCGCCAATGGTGCGACCTACCAAGTGGCGCCCAAGGTGTTTTCCGAGCTGGGCGCGCAGGTGACCACGCTGGGTGACAAGCCGGACGGCTTCAACATCAACCGTGACGTCGGTTCCACGCATCCGCAGGCCCTGCAGCGCGCCGTGGTGGAGCAGGGTGCGGACATCGGCATCGCGTTCGACGGTGATGGCGACCGCGTCCAGCTGGTCGACCGCAACGGCAAGCTCGCCGACGGCGACGATATTCTCTACGTGCTGGCCAACGCCTGGCACGCACAGGGCCAGTTGGAAGGGCCGGTGGTCGGCACGCTGATGAGCAATTACGGCCTTCAGCTGGCGCTGGACAAGCTCAGCGTTGCGCTGATCCGTGCCAACGTGGGAGACCGTTACGTGCTGCAGCAACTCAAGCAGCACCAGGCGAACCTGGGCGGCGAGACCTCCGGGCACATCCTCTGCCTGGACCGGGCCACGACGGGCGATGGCATCGTTTCGGCGCTGGCCGTGCTGGAAGTGCTGGTGCAAACGGGCAAGGACCTGGCGCAGGCCCGGCAAGGCTTGCAGAAGATGCCCCAGGTGATGATCAACGTGCGCGCCAACGGCGCCCGCGAGTCGCTGGACAGCGACGACGTCCGCGCCGCCCTGGCCACGACGGAACAGGCACTGGCCGGCCGAGGCCGCGTGGTCCTGCGCGCCTCGGGCACCGAACCGCTGGTGCGCGTGACCGTGGAGGCCGCCGACGAGGCCGAGGTGCGCCGGTTGGCCGAAAAGCTGGCAGATGTCGTAAAATCAGTCGCTGAACGCTCGTGAGCCTGTAAGAGCCTGAGCTGCTCTACACCCAGGTCGCCAAGGATTGGCCCGACGTGCCCCGCCCCTGCGGTGGCGGACTGACAAGTGGACCGCACGCACTTCCCTGGACAAGCCATGAAGAAAGTTCCGACCCTCGACATCCGTCGTTATGACACCGACCGCGCCGCCTTCGTGGCCGAGCTGGGCAACGCCTATCGCGAATTCGGGTTCTGCTGCATCAGCGGCCACGGCATTCCCCGCGAGCTGATCGACGGCGCGTACGACACGTTCCAGCGCTTCTTTGCGCTGCCGACGGAAACCAAGATGAAGTACCACGTGGCCGGCAGCGGCGGCGCGCGTGGCTACACGCCTTACAAGGTGGAAACGGCCAAGGACAGCAAACACGCCGACCTCAAGGAGTTCTGGCACATCGGCCGGGAGATTTCGCGCGATTCGAAGTTCGCCGACGTGATGCCGCCGAACATCTGGCCGACCGAAGTGGGGGACTTCAAGAAGAACGGCTATGGCCTGTTCGAGGCGCTCGACCAGCTGGGCAGCCGCGTGCTGCGCGCGCTGGCGTTGCACATCGACCTGCCCGAGCACTTCTTCGACGACAAGATCGAGCAGGGCAATTCCATCCTGCGGCCGATCCATTACCCGCCGATCACGGACGACAACATTCCCAACGTGCGTGCCGGCGCGCACGAGGACATCAACTTCATCACGCTGCTGGTCGGCGCCAGCGCCGAAGGCCTGGAAGTGCTGACGCGCGAAGGCGAATGGCTGCCGATCACCACCGAAGGCGATGCCATCGTGGTGAACATTGGCGACATGCTGCAGCGCCTGACCAACCACGTGTACCCGTCCACCTCGCATCGCGTGGTGAATCCGCAGAACGACAACGCGCGCAAGCCGCGCTACTCGGTGCCGTACTTCCTGCATCCGAACCCGGACGTCGTGCTCGATCCGCTGCCGCAGACGATCACCGCGGACAACCCGAGCCGCTACGACACCAGCATCACCTCGCACGAGTACCTGCTGCAGCGCCTGCGCGAAATCAAGCTGATCTGACGATCGAGTTGCCCTCTCCCCCGTTCGGGGAGAGGGCCTTCCGTTCCAGTCTGTTGATGCCGCGAAAAACGCCACGGCCGCTCGTCTGCAGGAGCGCAGGCTGTGCGCGATAGCCTCTCGCCTCAGTCGCCAATCTTCGTTGTCCCTGCCAAAGCAGGAACCCAGCGACTTGGGCTTTCAGCTTCCCGCGCGTGATGGTGCGCCCCGCGCATTCCACTTGTGCTTACTCCCGCGGGAACGAAAGGAATCAAGCCATCGCGCTGACCCCGTAACCTCCGCCACACATGACTTGTGGTCGATCCGCCACGCTGCGCCCCGCATTACCCTCGGCTTTCCGCCAAGGAGAGCTCCGCCATGCGCCTCAAGCCCTTCCTCTGCGCCGTGGGTCTGCTAAGCAGCAGCGCCATGGCATCGACCGATGCTTCGCTCCATGACTTCGCCGATCTGCGGGGCGACTGGACCTGCCACGGCGTGCTTCCCGCCAGCGGCAAGACGATCGATTCCACCGTGAATTTCGCGCTCGACCTGGACGGCAAGGCCCTCGTCAAACATCACGACGACACCTCGCCGCCAGCGACATATCACGCGCTGGAGGCCTGGGGTTTCGACGCCGGAAACCATCGCTACAACGCGACCATTCTCGACAGCTTCGGCGGCGCGCGCGTGTTTTCTTCGGAGGGCTGGAAAGAGGGACGTCTGGTCTGGAACTCGGCGCCGGACGTCAAACCCGTGCAGCGCTTCGTCTATTCGCGCGAAGGCGATCAAGCACTCCGCATTGACTGGGAAGTGGAGCGGAATGGGGCTTTGGTGATGGGAGACACGTTGCACTGCGTTCGCAGCGCCGCCGCTCGCTAGTTGGCTTCCAGGGCGCGATAGCGTTTTGATTCCCTGGCCGACAGCCACAGTGCCAACCGATCGGGCAGCAGCTTGGTCATCGCCTTGATGAAGCGATTGACGCCACCCGTGACGTGCACGACCTCGCCACGCTCGACGGCCTCGTAGCCTTCGCGCACGACGGCCTCGGCCGTCTGCCACATGAAGCCGGGCAGCTTGTTCATCATGTCGCGCGTGCCGGTCACATCGTGGAATTCCGACCAGGTAAAGCCCGGGCACAGCGCGCATACGTTCACGCCGAGATGGCGGTTCTCCAAGGCCAGCGATTGCGAGAACTTGATCAGGTACGCCTTGCTGGCAGCGTACAGGGTGTGACCCGCCGAGCCCGGTACATGGCCTGCCAGCGACGCCACATTGACGATGCGCCCGTAGCCGCGCTCGCGCATGCCCGGTATCAATCGCCATGCCAGTTCCGTCGGCGCCGTCATGAGCACGCGGATGAACGCCTCGTGCGTGGCCCAGGTATTCGCCTCGAACGTACCAGGCACGCCGTAGCCGGCATTGTTGATGAGCCAGTCCACCGCCAGACCACGCGCCTGCAGCTCCCTGCAAAGCGAGGCCACTGCGGTCGGATCGGCGAGGTCGGCAGGAAGGACCGTAACCGTGCACGAATGCCGCGTGCGCAGCTCATCCGCCAGTTCGGTCAGACGCTCCACGCGTCGCGCCGTAAGGACCAGGTCGTGACCCCGGGCCGCAAGCTCGCGCGCAAAGGCCGCGCCGATGCCCGCGGAGGCGCCGGTGACAAGGGACAGTGGACGGGTGGTTGTCATCAAGTGGTCTCTTTGTGGTTTTGCTGATTTTTACCGTAGCAGCAGTGACTTGTCAGTAACGCGTTGCCAGTGGCATGGTCCGTCGGTAAGCTGCCGGGTTTACATGCAAGGAATAGGGACATGCGCAAGAAACTGGTGGCGGCGAACTGGAAGATGCACGGTAGCCGCAGCATGGCGACTGCGCTTGTCGGTGACATCATCGCTGCCTTGCCGACGTCGATCGACGTGGCCGTGTTCCCCCCGTTTCCCTATCTTGGCGAACTTGCCGGCCAGCATGCCGGTTCGGGCCTGGGTTTTGGCGGCCAGGACGTCAGCGAGCATGACGGGCAGGGCGCCTATACCGGCGAAGTTTCCGCGGCGATGCTCGCCGACGTGGGTGCGCAATGGGTAATCGTGGGTCACTCGGAGCGCCGCCAGTTCCACCATGAGACGGACAAGCTGGTCGCGCGCAAGTTTGCCGCCGCGCGCGCCGGAGGCCTCACGCCGATACTCTGCGTGGGCGAGACATTGGCCGAGCGCGAAACAGGCCTCACGGAGGCCGTCGTGGCCCGCCAGCTCAAGGCGGTGATCGAGCTGAACGGCATCCAGAGCTTCGATACCGCCGTTATCGCGTACGAACCGATCTGGGCCATCGGCACCGGGCATACCGCGACGCCGGAACAGGCGCAGCACGTCCACGCATTCATCCGTAGCCAACTCGAAAAAGAAGATGCTATGATTGCCCGTCTGACCCGACTGCTTTACGGCGGTAGTGTCAAAGCGGCGAATGCCGCGGACTTGTTCGCGCAGTCGGACGTGGATGGAGGATTGGTCGGAGGCGCCTCGCTGGCAGCAGCCGATTTCCTGGGAATCTGCGCCGCGGCGCATTAAGCGCTACGGACTCTTAAAGACTCATGTTCGTCATCTTCAGCGTCTTCTACATATTGATCGCCGCGGCGATGATCGTGCTGATCCTCATGCAGCGCGGCGCTGGCGCGGATGCGGGCTCCGGCTTCGGCGGCGGCGCAAGCGCCACTGTGTTCGGTGCGCGTGGCTCGGCCAGCTTCCTCACGCGTTCGACGGCCGTGCTGGCTGCGCTGTTCTTCGCGCTCAGCCTCGGCATGGGCATGTACCTGGGTCACCACGGCGTGCCGCAGAGCTCGAACGGCAACGACCTGGGCGTCATGTCCGGTCTTGCCAACAAGCCGGCTGCAACGCAGAATGCGCAGCCCGCCGCTCCGGTCAACGCGGAAATCCCGCAGGCCACGAAGCCGGCAAGCCAGGGCGACGTCCCGGCCGCCACCGCTCCGGCCAAGGCCGCCAGCGACGTGCCGCCGGCGACGAAACCGGCAAAGAAGAACTAAGCAAGACACCTGCCCAGGTGGCGGAATTGGTAGACGCACTACCTTGAGGTGGTAGCGCCGTAAGGCGTGGGGGTTCGAGTCCCCCCTTGGGCACCATTTGAGGGTTTCAGCACATTCCACTGAGACCCATAAAGATAGAGAAACCCGCTATTAGCGGGTTTTTTTATGCCATAACGTTCCATAAGGACCCGCTGGGTCCCGGTGCATTTGGGGGTAGAGCTGGGGGTATGTGGCAAGATGCCCCAAGTCGGCCAGGAAAATACCCCGGGATGAAGCTCACCGAGCTGCAGGTTCACAAAGCGGCGCCAAGCGAGAAAGC
>NZ_DASRZX010000009.1:0-5810 GCF_035685885.1 Dyella sp.
GATCCGTTTGCGACGCTGCGCTCCAGGTTTTCCGGCAGGCCGATGGTCTGCACGATCCGCCCGTTCTCAAGCACCAGGGCCACGCCGTTGGCGCCGTACCAGTACTCGCGTTTTCCATCGACGTTGCCAAGGATGAGGATGGCATCACCGTGCGCCGTCGTTGCGCGTAGCTGGTAGTAGGGTTTGGCGGCGACCTGTTCGGCTGTGGGCGACAGTCTTGGCGTGCCGCGCCATACCAATTTGATGGTGTCGCCGGTGCCGCGGGCGACGTCCGTGCATCCTGCCACCAGGAGGCACGCCATGCAGACCAGGGCCAAAAAGCCGCCCGTCCGGATCATGCGTCCGCCCACGCGAGCAATGCCCGCGTTGTACACGCGAGACATCGCGAAGGCCGGCTTGCGCCGGCTGTCAGGCAAACGGCGCACGGGCATCAGTGATCGAGGTTGTACGAAGCGTTCGCCGCGTTGCTGATGATGCCGGTGAGCGGCAACAGCTGGGTCAGGAATCGGTTCCAGCGCGTGACACCCGCAGGGCCGACGAACACGACGTCACCCGGCTTCACCTTGAACTGATCGGCAAGGATGAACGCATCCGGCGAACGGGCATCCAGTTGGTACACGGTGCCCTTGGCTTTCTCCAGATCCTCGATGCCACGAATGACGTAGACCGACTTGCCCTTGGCGGTGGTCTGATTGAGGCCGCCCGCACGACCGATCGCCTGCGTGAGCGTGAGATCGCTCGTCTTGAAACTGAGCGCCATCGGGTGATTGATCTCACCCACGATGTACGCTTCCTGGCGATCGTTGTACGGCAAGAAAAGACGGTCGCCCGGCTTCAGGAAAATGTCTTGTGCGAACTCCTTGGTCGAGCTCTGCACATCCAGATTGAGGTGGTAATCATGGCCGTCGCGCGTCAGCACCAGGCCGGCCAGATTGGCCTGTTCGGTATTCACCATCGCGGCGCCGATGGCTTGGCCCAGCGTGGTCGGAATCGCCGTGATCGACTGCGGATCGGTCTTGACGAAGGCCCCCTGCAGCGTGATGCGCTGGCTGCCATAACCGATGACGTTGACGTCGACCTGCGGTTTTTCCACGTATTTGGCCAGCTTGTCGCTGATGGCCTTGCGCAGTTCCTCGATGGTCAGGCCGGACACCTTCAGCTCGCCCACGTAGGGGTAGAACAGGGTGCCGTCGGAGCGCACAAGGCGGCCATTGGCCAGCGTCTGCTGCTGCGGGCCCGCCGGTGAGGTCAGCTCGGGGTGGTCCCATACGGTGATGTAAAGCGTATCGCCAGCCCCTATGCGATAGGGCTCGGGCCGGAAAGACAGCAGCTCAGGGGCGATGCCCTGTACGGTCTCCGCCGCCTTGTCCATCGCGATCAGTTTGGGCGTGATGGGAACGATGTCGACGCGACTGTTCTCATCCTCGCTACGCATCATGCTGCTGGTGGACATGTGCTGTCCCGGCGCCCACATGCAGCCATGCAGCAGGACAGCTGCGGCGGCCAGGACTACGGCGTTACGAACGTTCATGACTTCTGCTTTCGGTGGGTGCAGACAAAAAAAGATCCGCGCCAGCCGAAGCTGGCGCGGATATTTCGCTGGCAGATAAAAGACTTAGTGCGTGCCGGTGGTGCCGGTGGTGCCACCGGTGCCGCCCGTACCGCCACCGCCCGTGCTGGGCGGGTTGTTGCTGTTGCCGTGCGAGCTGCTTCCGCTGCTGCTGGCAACGGCCGCGGCAGCGCCAACGGCAGCTACGGCACCGATGCTGACGGCCGCGATGGCCCCAGCCGACATACCAGCGGCGCCGGCAGCGCCTGCCGCACCAGCAGCGCCAGCACCCGCGGTGCCGCCAGCCGTACCGCCAGCACCTGCGCCTGCGCCGCCATTGGCAGCGGGCCCCGGCGGGGTTGCCGGGGCAGGGGTCGTTTGTGCAAAAGCCTGGCCCGCCAGGCTGGTCATGAGGACTACTGCAAGCAATTTCTTCACGTGAGCTCCGTTCAGTGTGTTACGACCCAATCCACACGAAACCTTACCGGAAAATGAATTGTGATTTCCACGTGTACGATTCGTGACGTAGGACTTGATTGTGTATATGATCGTCAGCTGAACGCAAGCCTTTAGCGATTGGTCCGTGATGGCGTCATCTTGACTTGAGAGAAATAGCCCGGTCCTGCAGGCCTGGGCTTGGGGACTTTACAGTCAAAGCTCACACCGGACAGGCCCTGGAGGCGTTCAGCACAGGGGTCTGGCGAGCACGACACGGCATGAGCCGCGTGGCGCGCCAGTGGTTGCATCCGGAAGAGTCGTCGAACGTGTTCAAAAGGATCTTGGTCGTATGCGTGGGGAACGTCTGCCGTAGTCCTACGGCGGAGTATCTGCTGCGACACCATTTGTCCGCAGGTGGCGCCTCGATCGAGAGCGCCGGCCTTGGCGCGCTCGTGGACAAGCCAATGGACGCCACCGCCCTGCAGGTTCTTGGCGAGCATGGCGTCGACGGCAGCGCGCACCGCGCGCGCCAACTCACCTCCGGCATGTTGCGCGACGCCGACCTGGTGCTGGCGATGGAGCGCGAACACGTCAATCGCATGAGCCGCATGGCTCCGGAAGCCAGCGGAAAGATCATGCTGCTCGATCGATGGGTCCAGGGGCGCGACGTCGCAGACCCTTACCGCCAGAGCCGCGAAGCCTTCGAGCATGTCTACGACGTCATCGCAGAAGCCGTCGGCACCTGGTTGCCCTACCTGTCAAGTCAACGCTGCTAATGCCGATGTCAGGAAACGCCTACACGCAACGAAGGTAGGCACCCATACGAATCGTCAAGCATTTCCTTCAACCTAATTGATTGGCACCGGACTCACCGAGCATGGCCGCAACACAAAACACCGCGCAGCAAGACGACGAGATTGACCTGCGCGAGCTGCTGGGCACGCTGCTCGACCATAAGTGGTTGATTGGTGTCATCACCGGTGTGTTCCTCGTGCTCAGCGTGGGCTATGCGTTGCTTGGCACGCCGATCTATGAGGCGGACGCCCTGGTGCAGGTGGAGCAGAAGGTGCCCGACCTCCCGGGCCTTAGCGCGATCTCGCAGACGCTGGGAGCATCGAGTTCAGAGGCCACCACGGAAATCGCGCTCATCACGTCGCGCTCCGTCATCGGCAAGGCCGTCAACGAACTCAACCTGCAGGTTGAGACCTATCCGTACCACTTCCCAATCTTTGGCGGATGGGTTGCACGCCATTTCCTGCCAGACCAGCCTGGTGACGTGGCCCCGCCGATGCTGGGATTTGGCCGTTACGACTGGGGTGGCTCGAAGCTCGATATCTTCCAGATGAAGGTGCCGGCCGGGCTCGAGGAAAAGAAGCTTGTGCTGATTGCGGGTGCGCAGGGCGAGTACCAGCTTTTCGACGGCAGCGATTCCCTGGTGAAGGGACGCGTCGGCGAAGTAGCCAGCGGCCACGGCGTCACCATGCAGGTGCGCGAACTGCGCGCCAACGCAGGCACTCACTTCGCCGTGACGCATCACACCGCCCTCGCGGTGATCAATCAGCTGCAGCTAGACATTAGCGCATCGGAACAGGGCAAGGACTCGGGCATCATCTCGTTGACCTACGATCACGAAGATCCAGAACTCGCAGGTCAATTGCTGGATCATGTAAGCCAGGCATATGTGAAGCAGAACGTCGAGCGCAACTCGGCAGAGGCGGCGAACAGCCTGAAGTTCGTCAAAGAGCAACTGCCCAGGATTCGGCATGACCTGGACAACGCTCAGAACGCGTTGAATGGCTTCCAGATCAAAGCCAAGTCGGTCGATATCACGCTGCAGACCAAGGGCTTGCTCGATCAGACGGTCGCGATCGAGACCAGCATCCAGCAGCTGCGCTTGCAGCAGGCCGAGATGGAGCGCAAGTTCACCGGCGAGCATCCGGCGTACAAGGCGCTGCTCGATCAAATCGGCCAGCTTCAGGCGCAAAAAGCCGGTATCGAGAAGCAGGTCGGCGGATTGCCGGATACGCAGCAGGAACTGCTGCGCCTGACCCGGGACGTGGAAGTCACCAATGCCACCTACACCGGTCTGCTGAACCAGGCCCAGCAGCTCGAGATTGCGCGTGCCGGTACCGTTGGCAATGTGCGAGTGATCGATCCGGCTGCCGTGGATATCTCCAAGCCTGCCAAGCCCAAGAAGGCGCTCGTTGCTCTGGGCGGTACTTTCCTCGGCGGCTTCCTGGCCGTCGCATTTGTGCTACTGCGCCAGATGCTAAGTCGTGGCGTCGAGGACCCGTCTGCCATCGAAGAGCTCGGTCTCTCCGTGTACGCATCCATTCCAAGCAGTGCGGTTGAACGCCAGAGCTTCCTGCAGGGGCGTCGCGGCCGCGGCGATGGCAAGCAGAAGCTGCTGGCTGTCAACGCGCCGGCAGATCTGGCCATCGAAGCGTTGCGCAGCCTCCGCACCAGCCTGCATTTCGCTCGCATCGAAGCAAAGAACAACATCCTGATGATCTCGGGTGCCAGCCCTGGGGCAGGCAAGACCTTCATCTCGTCCAACCTGGCCGCCGTCATCGCCAAGGGCGGACAGCGCGTCTTGTTGATCGATGGCGACATGCGCAAGGGCGCGCTGCATACCGTCATTGGTGGACGCCCTGACAAGGGACTGTCCGAGCTGATCTCTGGCCAGCTTGTCCTTGAAGATGCGGTTCGATCCGTGGCGGATACGGAAGGTTTGCACTTCATCAGCCGAGGCAAGGTTCCGCCGAATCCGTCCGAGCTGTTGATGCACGCGAACTTCGTCAATCTGCTGGAAAAGCTGAAGCCGCAGTACGACCTGATCATCATCGATACGCCGCCCATTCTTGCGGTGACCGACGCCGCCATCATGGGTCATCACGTCGGCACCAGTCTGATGGTGGTCCGTTTCGGATTGAATCAGGCACGAGAAATCGCCTTGGCGAAGCAGCGCTTCGAGCAAAACGGCGTGCAGATCAAGGGCGCGGTGTTCAACGCGGTGGAGCGCAGGAGCACAGGCTACTACTCGTATGGCTATTACGAGTACGGCAGCAGCCCTGCGTGAGAGAAGGCCAACGCGTCATTGTCGGAAGAGTTGATGTCGTAGCAGGGACTGTTGGTCTCACTAGTACGAACAGTCTATTGGTTGCTTGACGCGGGATTAGAGATGATTCCGCGGCTCTTTCACCAAGGGGGAGTGAATGAGGGGCAATGAAAGAGCATGGCGCAGCCCTAGGGAGGGGCTGCCTTGCGTATGTGCGCCGCATCGGTGTCGAAAAAAGCACGACGATGGAAGCACAGTCGCAAACGAAGGCAAGGACGGAGTGCAGTGATGTTAACTATTCCAAGTGTTCCGCAACTAAAACGGGCGGAGTCGCATTTCTTATCAAAGCATGCTGCGCTATTGGATATCGTCCTACGCGTCAGTGATGTGCTGGTCATCACAGCTGTTGCGCTGGCTGTCTACCGTATCCAGTTTGGGAATTTCGAGCTGGAGCTTGCCTATACGTCCGGCCTCATACGAACCGTGCTGCTCGCCCTTGTGGTTTTTCCTGCTGCAGGTCTTTATCGCAGCTGGCGAGGGGAGAGTAGCCGACTGGAGATCGGCAGGTTGTGGCTGGCATGGGCTGGCGTCATGGTGGTGCAACTTCTCATCGCGTGGGCTCTTAAGGCGACCGATCACTACTCGCGAGGTGCTGCGGGTACATGGTTTGTCTCGGCCGGTATCGTGCTTACGCTCGATCGGCTCGCGCTGCGCTGGATTCTGGGATATATCCGTGCGCGTGGCGTGGATTCGCGGCGAGTGTTG
>NZ_DASRZX010000010.1:0-19532 GCF_035685885.1 Dyella sp.
GCCATGCGCACAAGAAAAAAATGGGCGCTTTGCAGCGCCCATTTTTTTGTTTAACGCCGCGGCAGGGTTTGCCGCGGTGAGCGTTCGTCGTCGTACAGCACGTACTTGCGGCCTTCCACGTGATGGGCGATGGTGCTGCGCACCTCTGCCGCCGTCACGTCTTCCGCCACGACACGGCGTGAAATGCGCCCGTCGCCGTCGATCCACTCGACGATGCGGCAACCGCTGCCCCAAGGCTGCATGAGCGGCTCCGAAACCCGGCAGCCGCGCACGACGATCGATCGATCGCCGCAGGACGTATCAGTCTGTTTCAAGTCGCTATCCTTTCCGCCGGCACGGGATTGAACATCGCGCCAAGGATAGGGAAAACGACGTGCAAAATGGTTACAGCGAAAACCAGGGTTGTTACTAATCATTACGCGACAGTACGCCTGCCATCGAAGCGCGACGCGTTCAATCCAGTTCGCGCACGCGGTCGATCGCCTCCTCGATGCGCTCCACGGCAATGACCTGCAAGCCGTCGATCGGCTGCCGGGGCGCATTGGCCCGGGGAATCAGGGCGCATGAAAATCCGAGCTTCGCAGCTTCCTTCAGACGCTCCTGACCCCGCGGCGACGGTCGAATCTCGCCCGCGAGCCCCACTTCACCAAATACGATCAGACCCTTGGGCAACGCCTTGTTACGCATCGACGAGTGAATGGCGAGCAGCAAGGCCAGGTCGGCGGCCGGTTCCGTGATCTTCACGCCGCCCACGGCGTTGAGGAACACGTCCTGGTCGAAACACGCGATGCCCGCATGACGATGCAGCACCGCCAGCAGCATGGCGAGCCGGTTTTGCTCGAGGCCGACCGCGAGGCGGCGCGGATTGGGCACATGGGCAGTGTCGACGAGCGCCTGCACTTCGACGAGCAGCGGCCGCGAGCCTTCCTGGGTGACAAGCACGCATGAACCCGGCACGCTCTGCTCGTGCTGCGAGAGAAAGAGCGCCGAGGGATTCGCGACACCGCGCAGACCTTTTTCGGTCATCGCGAACACGCCCAGTTCGTTGACCGCGCCAAAGCGGTTCTTGAAGGCGCGCAGCACGCGGAAGCGGCTGCCCGATTCGCCCTCGAAATAAAGCACGGCGTCGACCATGTGCTCCAGCACGCGCGGTCCGGCGATGCCGCCTTCCTTGGTGACATGGCCCACGAGGAATACCGAGGTGCCGGTTTCCTTGGCAAAGCGCGTGAGCTTGGCGGCCGATTCGCGCACCTGGCTCACCGAGCCCGGTGCCGCCGTGAGCAGTTCGGTCCAGATGGTCTGGATGGAGTCGATCACCAGCACGCGTGGACGGCTCGCGAGTGCCTGCTCGATGATGCGCTCAATGCAGGTTTCCGCCAGCGCATGCAACGGCGCCAGCGGCAGGTCCAGGCGCTGCGCACGCGCGGCCACCTGGGCGAGCGATTCCTCGCCGGTGACATAGACGCTGGGCATCTGCATGCCTAGCGTGCCCAGCATCTGCAGCAGCAGCGTGGATTTGCCGATGCCCGGATCGCCGCCGATTAGCACCACCGAGCCGTCGACCAGGCCACCGCCCAGGACGCGGTCGAGTTCGCCGATGCCGGTCAGCGTGCGCATTTCCGCTTGGAGCGCCACCGAGGTGAGCGGCGTGACCTTGGGTGAGCCCGCGGCAGCGCCCGCATAGCCCGTCGTGCGTGCGGCGCCCACCGACTTTACCGCCGGCTGCACCACGAATTCGCTCAAGGTGTTCCAGGCATTGCACTCGATGCACTGGCCCTGCCATTTGGAGTGCTCCGCGCCGCAATCGGCGCAGACATAGGCGGTCTTGGCTTTGGCCATCGGGAATCCCTGGAATGCACAACGAATGGCGATGAGCTTAGCGGGCGATCATCGCAGGCGGCGAGACGGCGATGCGTCGTCTATTGCTCGTCTTCGACGAACAGTACGCGACGGGTCATGCCGCAGGTGAGGTCGTAGGAAATGGTAGCTGCCCGCTCCGCCACGATCTCCACCGGCAATTCCGGTCCCCATAGCGTCACGCGATCGCCCACTTTCGCGCTGGGCGCCTGCCGCAGGTCCAGCGTGACCAGGTCCATCGACACGCGGCCGATCAACGGTACGCGGACATCGCCCACCAACACAGGCGTGCCGGCCACCGCACTGCGCGGATAGCCATCGCCATAACCCACGGCAGCCACGCCCACCGGCATGTCTTCCGGGCAGGTCCACGTACCGTTGTACCCAATGCGCTCGCCCTGCCCGATATGGTTGATGGCAATGAGGCGCGTGCTCAGCGTCATGGCCGGGCGGAAGCCAAAGTCCGCGCCAGTCTTGCCATCCACCACGGACAGGCCATAAAGCAGCCCGCCCGTGCGAACCCAGTCGCCCTTGGCTTCGCCCCAACCCAGCACCGCCGCCGAGTTCGACAAGGAGCGCGGGCCGTGCAACCCGCGCGTGGCGTCGGCGAAACGGCGAATCTGGGCCGGCGTCTGCACGCCGTCGAATACTTCCGATTCGGCGAAATGCGTGAGGAGACCGATTTCCGGATCGATGCCCGGCATGGCAGCGAGCTGGGCATGCACGAAAGCCACTGCCTCGGGCGCAAAGCCCAGGCGATGCATGCCACTGTCCACCTTCAGCCACACCCGCAGCGCGCCGCGCGCGGGAGACGCCTCTTTCAGCCAGTGCAATTGTTCTTGGTGATGAATCGCGGCATCGAGGTTCAGCCGCTGCATCTCGGCGATGTCGCTGGCGCGATCGGGGCCGGACAACACCACGATGCGCTGCCGATGGCCTGCCGCACGCAGGCGCAGACCATCACCCAGCGCCGCGACCGCGAAGGCGTGCGCATCACCGTCAAGCGCGCGCGCCACCCGCTCCAGCCCATGGCCATAGGCATCGGCCTTGACGACCGCCATCACCTTCGCAGGCGCGGCCAGCTGCTTGATGCGTGCAAGGTTATGGCGCAGTGCGCCCAGATGGATGGTGGCGACGGTAGTACGGCTCATGCCTGCTCGGCGCCGTGACGGCGCGGTGGGAAGTGGTCGGAAAAATGGGGCCGGCCGGCTCCGGACAGGACGGCAAGCTTACCAGTCCTGTCCGCGGCCTAGCCGACCCGATGCACCCAGCCTAACTTTCCGGCCCGGCACGCCCGGGGCGCACCCATGGCAATCCCCGGGCAAGGCTGCCCCACCGACAGCCATGCTTGCTCAGTGCGTGTCTTTCGTGTTGCAACGTTCGATGGCGACCCGGCGCGCCCGATCGTATTCATGCTGGCTCATGGCGCCCGACGCCAGCGCGTCCTGCAGATCGGTCATCTGCTTGCCGCAGGTTTCATTGTTTTGCACGACGCGGGTGGAGCTTCCGCAACCACCCAGCGCCAGGCAGGCGACGGCCAGTGAAGCAAGGATCACGGTCCGGTTCATGGCTGCATCCTCAAAGCACGCCCAGTACCAACAACACGATCAGGATGATGAGGATGAGGCCAAGGCCACCACTGGGACCGTAACCCCAGCCACGGCTATACGGCCAAGCCGGCAGTGCGCCGAGCAAAAGCAACACGATGATGAGCAGAAGTATCAGCGACATGTGTTGTGCCTCGTGCAGGAAAACCGGCTACGAGGTTGCGCTGGATTATGTGAATCCCGCCGGGGATTCGTGTGGACTTCGCGCATACGGTCGGGTCGGTACAGGTGCCGTTCCTGTAGTGGAACCGGACCTGTACCGCACGCGCAGGCCTTATTCGAACGCACCCACGAACGAATCGGGCGCGTAGTTCTCGAACTTGGTGTAATGCCCGAGGAAGGTCAGCTTTACCGTATCGGTCGGGCCGTTACGCTGCTTGCCGATGATGATTTCGGCCAGGCCTTTGTCTGGCGATTCCTTGTTGTAGTACTCGTCGCGGTAGATGAACATGATCACGTCCGCGTCCTGCTCGATAGCACCCGACTCGCGCAAGTCGGACATCATCGGACGCTTGTCGGCACGTTGTTCCAGTGAACGGTTCAACTGCGACAGGGCGATCACCGGGCAGTTGAGTTCCTTGGCCAGGCCCTTGAGCGAGCGCGAGATCTCGGAGATTTCCGTTGCGCGGTTTTCCTTGTTGCCCGGCACCTGCATCAGCTGCAGGTAGTCGATCACAATAAGGCCCAGGCCGCCGTGCTCGCGATGCAGTCGGCGCGAACGCGAACGCATTTCCACCGGGGAAAGGCCCGGGGTATCGTCGATGAAGATCTTCGCCTCGGAAAGCAACGCGATCGCATTGGTAACGCGCGGCCAGTCCTCTTCGGCAAGGTCGCCGTTGCGCAGGTGCTGCGCGTGAATGCGGCCGACCGACGAAATCATTCGGAAGGCCAGCTGCGAGGCCGACATTTCCATCGAGAAGATCGCCACCGCCTTCTTCTTGCCGCGCATCGCGACGGCTTCGGCGATGTTCACCGAGAACGCGGTCTTGCCCATCGAAGGACGCGCCGCAACGATGATGAGGTCGGAAGGCTGCAGACCCGAGGTGAGCTCGTCCAGGTCGGAGAAGCCGGTGGAAACGCCGGTGAGCTGGCCCTTGTTCTCGAAGCGCTCGGACAGGATGCGGAACGCATCCTTGACGGCCTCGCGCATCGACACCGTATCTTTCTTGCCGCGGGCACCGGACTCGGCGATCTTGAACACCGCCTGCTCGGCGCGCTCAAGCACCTCCTGCACGCCCATGCCTTCGGGCTGATAGCCGTCCTCGGCGATGCCCGTGCCGGCGTCGATCAGCTGCCGCAGCACCGACTTCTCGCGCACGATATCCGCGTAGGCACCAATGTTCGCCGCGCTGGGCGTGGTATTGGCCAATTCGATGAGGTAAGCGGCGCCCCCGACCATCTCGGCCAGACCGTTGGCCTCGAACCAGTCGCCCAGCGTGATCGCGTCACAGGGCATGCCTTTGCTGGCCAGTTCGGTGATGGCGCGCCAGATCAGGCGGTGGTCCTTGCGGTAGAAGTCCTGCTCGCCCAGGCGATCGGCCACCTTGTCCAGCGAATCGGGCGAGAGCATGAGGCCGCCAAGCACGGCCTGTTCCGCATCGATCGAATGCGGCGGCACGCGCAGCGCGTCGATGCTGGGGTTGGACTTGCGCTCGGAACGACCGCGGCGCTCGGAGCGCTCGGGACGATCGGAACGGTCGGAAACGAAGGACATCGCGGTTCCTCAGCGAACCGGCGCGATCGCCGGTGGCATGGCATTAGGCACAGAGCATACGCGGCGCCATCTCAGGCCGCGAGACAATAACCCTGTGGAAAACCTGTGGTCAGCTGTGGATAACGCGGTGGAAAACCACTCGCCTCGCCCAAAAGCAAACGGGCACCCGGAGGCGCCCGTCTGGGTATCGCAAGCGATGGATCGGCTTACTTTTCGCCGATCACGATCACCTTGACCTGGGTCTGCACGTCGGCGTGCAGCGCGATCACGACCTCGAACTCGCCGGTGTGGCGGATCGGGCCTTCGCCCTGGATCACTTCGTTCTTGTGCACTTCGTAACCGGCGACCTCGAGGGCCTCGGCGATTTCGCGCGGACCGACCGAGCCGTACAGCTTGCCTTCCGGGCTGGCGTTCACGGTGAGGGTCACCGAAGCGCCTTCCAGCTTGGCCTTGCGGCCTTCAGCGCCGGACAGCTGCGAGGCAGCCTTGGCTTCGTACTCGGCGCGGCGCTTCTCGAAGGCTTCGAGGTTGGCAGCGTTGACCGGCACGGCCTTGCCCTGCGGCAGCAGGTAGTTACGGCCGTAACCCGGCTTGACCTTGACCTTGTCGCCCAGATTGCCGAGGTTGCGGACTTTTTCGAGAAGAATCAGTTCCATGATGGTTCCTATTCGTTAGCACCGGATGGGCCCGGCGCAGCCGTGGACGGTTGTCCGAAGGTTTTCAGCTCCCTCTCCCCTTCGGGGAGAGAGTTGGGGTGAGGGGCAATCTTGCGAGATGGCAGCATCGAAGCGAACTTCGTAGCAGCGCTACCGCGAGACCCGCCCCTCACCTCAGTCCTCTCCCCACAGGGGAGAGGAAGCAAAGCCACGACTTAGACGTCGTGGTTGTCGGTGTACGGCAGCAGAGCCAGGAAGCGAGCGCGCTTGATCGCGGTCGCCAGCTGACGCTGGTACTTGGCCTTGGTGCCGGTGATGCGCGACGGAACGATCTTGCCGTTCTCGGTGACGTACTGGCGCAGGGTGTTGAGATCCTTGTAATCGATCTCCTTCACCTTCTCGGCAGTGAAGCGGCAGAACTTGCGGCGGCGGAAGAACTTGGACATGTCTGTGCTCCTGATCAGTCGTCGCTGTCGCGATCGTTGTCACGGTCGTCGCGCTCGCGACGGGCCGGGCGCTCATCACCATCGCTGTCGTCGTCGCGGCGACGCGAGGACTTGGCGTCATCCTTTTCCTTGGACTTCAGGATGAAGGACTGCTCGACGTCAGCCTCATCACGCTTGATGACGAGGTGGCGCAGCACGGCGTCGTTGAAACGGAAGCCCGACTCGAGCTCGTTCAGCGCGTTCTGGCTGACTTCGATGTTGAGCATGACGTAGTGAGCCTTGGCCAGGTTCACGATGGGGTAAGCCAGCTGACGGCGGCCCCAGTCTTCCAGGCGGTGGATCTTGCCGCCGTCGGTCTCGATCAGCGCTTTGTAGCGCTCGATCATGGCCGGGACCTGCTCGCTCTGGTCAGGGTGGACCAGGAACACGACTTCGTAATGTCGCAGGGACATTGGGGGGTAACTCCTTGTGGATGCGGCCCTTTTGGGGCCTGGCAGCCTCCCGCGCTATGCGGTGAGGCAAGGTTCCGTCCAAACCCGTTGGGCTTGGACAGAAGCGGAAGTGTAAGTGAATTCAGGGGCTTGGGGCAAGCGGTTCAGAATGCAGGGTCACCCAAGCCTTACACCCTCTCAGGCACGTCATACGCCCGAAAGCGGGGATGACGTGCGTAAGTCGTGTCGCGCCTGATAGCGCTCAGCCGACCGTGAAACTCTCGCCGCAACCGCACTCACCGGTGGCGTTGGGGTTGTGGAACACGAAGCTGGCGTTGAGGCCCTGACGCTGGAAGTCGATCACGGTGCCGTCGATCAGGGGCAGGCTCTTCTCGTCGACGATGAGCGGGATGCCATCCACGTCCACCGACCGGTCGCCCTCGCCCACAGCCGTCGCCAGGTCCACTACGTAACCAAAGCCGGAACAGCCGGTCTTCTTTACGCCGAAGCGCACGCCGGCGGCGCCAGGGGTGCCGGCGAGGAAGGAGCGCATGCGTTCGCTGGCGGCAGGCGTGATGGTGATGGTCATGGGCGGTGCAACTACCGTGAGATTCGATGGTCGGAAATCGGGCGCGAAGGGTCGCTACCTGAACGGAACGTCGTTTATCATGCCAGATTCGTCTTACGCGTCCGATATGCGGCGCTCAGCAGGAGTTTCAATCCATGGCGGTGGTTAGCCCGATTCTATCGAGCGTGAAGCAGGCCCTTTCCGGCTCTATCGAGGCCGGCAGTGTGGTCACGGTGCGCGGCTGGGTGCGCACGATCCGTGATTCGAAGGGCGGCTTGTCCTTCGTGAATGTGACCGATGGTTCCTGCTTCGACCCGATCCAGGCGGTGGCGACCGACAAGCTGGCCAACTACGAGAGCGAGGTGAAGCGCCTCACCACCGGCGCCGGCCTGATCGTCACCGGCACGCTGGTGGCTTCACAGGGCAAGGGGCAGCGCTTCGAGATCCAGGCCGACAGCGTCGAGGTCACGGGCTTCGTCGACGATCCGCTGACCTATCCGATCCAGCCCAAGCCGCACACGATGGAGTTCCTGCGTGAGGTGGCCCACCTGCGCCCGCGCACCAATCTGTTCGGCGCGGTGACCCGCGTGCGCCACACGATGATGACGGCGATCCATCGCTGGCTCACCGAACAGGGCTTCTTCTGGATCAACACGCCGATCATCACCACGTCCGACGCCGAAGGCGCGGGCGACATGTTCCGCCTGTCCACGCTGGACCTGGCCAACCTGCCGCGCACGCCGGACGGCAAGATCGATTTCCGCAAGGACTTCTTCGGTCGCGAGGCGTTTCTCACCGTGTCCGGCCAGCTCAACGTCGAGGCCTACTGCCTGGCGATGAGCAAGGTGTACACCTTCGGCCCGACCTTCCGCGCCGAAAACTCCAACACGCCGCGCCACCTGGCTGAGTTCTGGATGGTGGAGCCCGAGATCGCCTTTGCCGACCTCAACGCCGATGCCGATTGCGCCGAGGGCTTCCTCAAGGCGATCTTCAAGGCCGTGCTGGAGGAACGCGCGGATGACATGGCGTTCTTCGCCGAACGCGTGCAGCCGGATGCCATCAGCCGCCTGGAAGCTTTTATTGCCGAACCGTTTGCGCGCATCGATTACACCGAAGCGGTCGACATCCTCAAGAAGTCCGGCCAGAAGTTCGAGTTCCCGGTGGTCTGGGGCATCGACCTGCAGACCGAGCATGAGCGCTATCTCGCCGAGAAGCATGTCGGCCGCCCGGTGGTGGTGATGAACTACCCCGAGCAGATCAAGGCCTTCTACATGCGTTTGAACGACGACGAGAAGACCGTCGCCGCGATGGACGTGCTGGCCCCGGGCATCGGCGAGATCATCGGCGGCAGCCAGCGCGAGGAACGCCTGGACTACCTCGACCGCCGCATGGTCCAGTTCGGCCTCGATCCGGCCACGTATGGCTGGTACCGTGATCTGCGTCGCTACGGCACGGTACCCCACGCCGGTTTCGGCCTCGGCTTCGAGCGCCTGCTGGTGTATGTATGCGGTCTCTCCAACATTCGCGATGCCATCCCCTACCCGCGTGCGGCGGGGACGGCCGAATTCTGATTGACGGTTATGCCATGCGTTATCGCCTGATCGCTGCCACTGCCATCGCTGTCTCCGCCGCCTTGGCGGCTGGATGCCACAGCATGAAATCCTTCGTGCCGCCCAACCTCCGGGCGCCGGAAGACTCGCGCGTGAGCCTGGACCAGGCGCGCCAGACGCTGCAGCAGGCCACACCCTGCTGCAGCACGTTCGCGGACTTCTCATTCCAGAACTCGCTGCCCTGGCAACCGCGGAGGTTCGTGCTCGGACCCGGCAGCCTAGTGGTGAACCTCAATGGCGAGCGCAGCTATTTCCTGAGCTTCAGCCTGCCGCGCGAAACGCAGCTGCCGTATCGCATCGCCATCAAGTCCGAATTGAACGGCCGCTGGCTGCGCGCCAGCTACCTGTTCGCGCCCACGGTGGTACTGCTGGACGACGCATTCCAGCCGATCGCGTCGCAGGACATCGGCCTATGCGAACACATGGGCTGGACCGATGAAACCACCGGTGCCTTCGGCGCCGTCGAGATCACCGACAAGCGTGCTCGTTACCTCGTGTTGTACAGCTCCGCGAAGCAGCAGGCGGACAGTACCTACTGGGAACAGTCTCCGGCGGCGTTCTCCGCCGAGGCACCGGTCAAGATGGCGTCCGCCGGCACTTTCAAGGTGCCGCACGGCCCCGACGGCACCGTCTGGCTAGGCGTAATGGACAAGACCTACCAGGCCGCCGTCGACAATGCGATCTGCGCCAAGCCGCAACAGGGCAACGGCGTACTGAGCACGCTGCGCGACGCCATTCCGCTGCCGGGCCTTGGCGATGGCAAGCCAAAGTCCGCGACGCCGCAAACGACGACTCCCGACAACACCGGCGTGGCTCCGGCCACGGGCAGCGCGCCGCAGAGTTGAGCGCGTACCCACGCAACCCCATGACAGGCACGGCATGATCGAGCTCTACCTCACCCTACTGACCGCTGGCGTTGCCTGCTTCCTGCTCCACTTCGGCTCGCAATATCGCGTGGCCTCGCTGTTGCGCCGCAATCACCCGAAGCAATGGCAGATCATCGCCGAGGCGGATGGAAAGCCGGCCAACCTGATGCGCACCTGGATGCGCCTGCAGCTGGCGCTGCGCTCGCCGGTGCTGCCGGCGCTGGAAGACAACGCCATCACGCGCTGGCGTCGCGCCTGGCGCTACAGTCTGTGGGCAGCCTGGCTTTGCTGGTTCGGCGCGCTCGGCATCCAGCTCAACGCGCGCTGATCGTCTTCCCTCCACCGCAAGGAGCTTTCCATGCAGTTGGACCTGAGTGGCCGTCGCGCCCTGGTCTGTGGCGCATCGCAGGGCATTGGCCGTGCCAGTGCCATCGAATTGGCGGAACTGGGCGCCAGCGTCATCCTGCTCGCACGCTCGACGGATACGCTCAAAGCGGTTGCCGCCGAATTGCCCCGCAAGCACGGACAACAGCATCAATGGCTGGCGGCGGACATGTCGCAAACCGACAACCTGCGGGACGCACTGGCCGGCGTGGTGGCCGAGGGCGCCGTGGAGATCCTGATCAACAACACGGGTGGACCGCCGGGCGGCCCCGCCTTCTCCGCCGAACCAGCCGCTTATGAGGCCGCCTTCCGGCAGCATCTGCTGGCAGGACAAATCCTGGTCCAGGCCTTGTTGCCGGGCATGCGCGCTGCGCACTACGGACGCATCGTCAATGTCATTTCCACGTCAGTGAAGGAACCGATCGCAGGATTGGGTGTGTCCAACACCGTGCGTGCGGCGGTGGCGGCGTGGGCGAAGACGCTGTCCAGCGAACTGGCTGCCGACGGCATCACCGTCAACAGCGTGTTGCCGGGTTACACGCGCACCGCCCGATTGGACAGCCTGTTGTCGGCGCAGTCCAGCCAGAGCGGACGCAGCGGCGACGAAATCGCCAAGGGCATGCTGGCCTCGGTGCCCGCGCGTCGCTTCGGCGAGGCATCGGAAGTCGCGGCGGTGGTGGCTTTTCTGTGCTCGCCGGCCGCGGCCTACGTCAATGGCGTGAGCATTGCGGTGGATGGCGGGCGCACGCGCACGCTGAGCTGACACCTGTATTCCTGGCCCTGGGCGCGATTGCAGTACGGGACAATGCCGACCGTCGATCGCGCACAGGGTGCGCTCCTACAAAAACAACTCCGGGAGGCGCGTACGCATGCGTCCGGTGCATTTGAACGATCCAGGCCTTAAGCTTGCGCTGATGCCACATTTGCGCCTCGCCAACCTGATTGACGGCCGCCTGCAGGCGCCTCGCAACGATCAATGGCTGGATGTCTTCGAACCGGCGACCGGCCAGGTTTTCGCGCACTGCCCCGATTCCTCCGCTGATGACGTCGCCGATGCCGTTGACGCAGCGCGTCGTGCAGCACCGGCCTGGGCTTCGACACCTGCCGAGAAGCGCGCCGGTCTGCTGCACACGCTGGCGGATCTCATCCAGGCACGGATGGACGCCTTCGTCGCACTGGAATCGCGCGACAGTGGCAAGCCGCTAGTCCAGGCTCGCAACCTGGACATTCCACGCGCCATCGCCAATCTCCGCCATTTCGCCGCCGGCATCGTGACCTGGGGCAGCGAATCGCACGCGATGGAAACCGGGGCGATCAACTACACCTTGCGCCAACCGCTGGGCGTGGTGGGCTGCATCAGCCCGTGGAACCTGCCGCTGTACCTGTTCACCTGGAAGATTGCGCCGGCGCTGGCGGCGGGCAACACGGTGGTGGCCAAGCCCTCGGAAATCACGCCCTGCACCGCCGCCCTGCTGGGCGAGTTGAGCATCGAGGCAGGCTTTCCTGCGGGCGTGCTCAACATCGTGCAGGGCCGCGGCCCCACTGTCGGGCAGGCCATCGTGGAGCACGTGGCGGTGAAGGCGGTGTCGTTCACCGGCAGCACGCGCACCGGCGCGCAGATCGCGGCCGTGGCGGCACCCCAGTTCAAGAAGGTGTCGCTGGAGCTCGGTGGCAAGAACCCTGCCGTGGTGTTCGACGATGCCGACCTCAGCGACGCCAACCTCGACACCATCGTGCGTTCGGGCTTCGCCAACCAGGGCGAAATCTGCCTGTGCGGTTCGCGCCTGCTGGTGCAGCGCTCGATCTATGACAGCTTCCGCGAGCGCTACCTCGAACGCGTCAAGGCGTTGCATGTCGGTGATCCGGATGAAGCGGGCAGCGACCTCGGTGCACTGGTGTCGCGCGAACACTTCGACAAGGTGCTGGGCTGCATCGCCACCGCGCGCGAAGAAGGCGGCCGCGTCCTGTGCGGCGGCGACTCCGTGCAGGTTGCCGGCCGCTGCGAGTCCGGATGGTTCGTGGCGCCCACGGTGATCGAGGGTCTGGCCAGCGATGCCATCACCAACCAGCACGAAATCTTTGGCCCAATGGTCACCCTGATTCCCTTCGAGGACGAAGCCGACGCGTTGGCCATCGCCAACGGTACCGGTTACGGCCTCGCCGCCTCGGTATGGACGCGCGACCTGTCGCGCGCGCATCGCTTCGGCGCCCAACTGGACTTCGGCATCGTGTGGATCAACTGCTGGCTGCTGCGCGACCTGCGCACGCCCTTTGGCGGCACGAAGCAATCGGGGCTCGGCCGCGAAGGCGGCACGGAAGCGCTGCGCTTCTTCACCGAGCCGAAAAACATCTGCATTCGCTATTGAGTTGAGACGACCGACGTGAAAAGCCCACTCCAAAGCCTGATCGACAGTAACCGTGCGTGGTCTGCCGCCGTCCGCGGACAGGACCCTCGCTTCTTCGAACGTCTTGCCCAGCAGCAGGCACCCAAATACCTGTGGATCGGTTGCTCCGATTCGCGTGTGCCGGCCACGCAGATCGTCGACCTGCCGCCCGGTGACATCTTCGTGCAGCGCAATGTCGCCAACGTGGTGTCGCATACCGACCTCAACTGCCTCAGCACCATCCAGTTCGCCGTCGACGTGCTCAAGGTGGAGCACATCATCGTGGTCGGCCACTACGGTTGCGGCGGCGTGCAGGCGGTGCTCGACGATCGCCGCCTCGGCCTCGTCGACAACTGGCTGCGCCACGTGGCCGACGTCGCCCAGAAGCACTCGCGCCTGCTCACGTCCATCGACCTGATGAACCTGCGCAATGCGCGCCTGTGCGAGCTCAATGCGATGGAGCAGGTAGTCAACGTGTGCCATACCACCATGGTGATGGACGCCTGGGAGCGCGGGCAGAAGTTGTCCGTGCATGCGTGGTGCTACAGCCTGTTCGATGGCCATGTGAACGACCTGGGCATGCACGTGAGTGCGCGCGAGGGCCTCAAGCCGGCCTACGAACATGCCTTGCAGCGCCTGGGCACCGTGCCGGAGTTCAATCGTTGAGCGACATCGTTCGCACCAGCCACGCACCTGCGCCCGTGGGCGCCTATCCGCACGCGCGCCGCGTGGGCGAACTGCTGTTTCTCTCGGGTGTCGGGCCGCGCATGCCGGGCGACAACAGCATTCCAGGCAACGTGCATGACGCGAGTGGTGCGCTGATCGGTTACGACATTGAGGCGCAGTGCCGGCAGGTGTTCGCCAACGTACGTGCCGTGCTCGAAGCCAGTGGCGCACGCTGGTCAGACCTGGTCGACGTGACGGTATTCCTCACCGACATGGCCCGCGATTTCCCGGTCTACAACAAGCTCTATGCGGAATATTTCGCCGGCGTGGATGCGTGCCGCACGACGCTCGGCATCACCGCGCTGCCGACGCCGATCGCCATCGAACTGAAGTGCATCGCCTCGCTCAGGCGCGATTGAGGCCGCTCGTAGTCGCAAGCAAAAACCCCGGCATGGTGCCGGGGTTTTTTATGGCCCTGAACCGGGACGGATCAGTGGCTGGTGGTAGTGGCTGGCAGGGTTGCCTTGGCCGATTTCTTGTTGGATTTGCCGCCTTTCTGCTTCTGCGCACCCGGTTGGCCGGACTTCTTCTTGTGGTGATGCGAAGAAGACGACGACTTGGTCGCGGGCGCGGCCTGCGGAGTAGCGTCCTGGGCCAACAGGGAACCGGAGAAGGCAACGCTCGCCACGAGCAGGGAAGCGATCGCAAACTTGCGCATGATGTCAAACCTCGAACGTCGTGTGCCGCGGACCCGGCCGGAACCCGGCGACACGGGCGGCGCGGCGGTTACACGATGACATGTTTCGAGGCGCATCTGCACCGCGCTTTTCCCGTAGTTTTGCCAGATTTCAGCGACGAACGGCTTGACATTGCAAAGGCCTGGCACGGCTCGAATCTTCTTGCGTCCTACACGCAGTGCCGCAGCAGTTGCAGGATCAGTTCCTGCACGTGCGCAGCCTTCGCGTCGTCATACGCGAAGCTGTCTTCATCCATGTAGTTGAGCTGCGCCAGCTCCAGTTGCACGGCCTCGATGCCGGCATGCACACGCCCGTAGTGACGGGTGATGTAGCCGCCCTTGAAGCGACCGTTGACCACATGGCTGTAGCGCGACTGGCCCTGCAGCACGGTTTGCAGCGCCTGCTGGAGTGGGGGCGTGCAGCTGGTGCCGTCGGCGGTGCCAAGGTTGAAATCGGGCAGGCGGCCTTCGAACAACATGGGCACGCGGCTGCGGATGGAATGTCCTTCCCACAGCACCACGCGACCGTGCTCGGCACGCAGGCGTTCAAGTTCTTGCGACAGCGCCTCGTGGTACGGACGCCAGAATTCGTTTACCCGGCGTTGAACTTCATCGGCCGTGGGCTCCTGTCCATCGAGGTAAAGCGGCTCGCCATCAAAGCCCACCGTGGATACCAGGCCCGTTTCGCGCTGTCCCGGATAGAGCGCGTGCCCATCCGCCGGACGATTGACGTCGACCACATAACGCGATGCCAGCGGCTTCAACACGCTGGCGCCCAGCATCTCGGCAAGCGGCTCGTAGAGGCGGCTGACATGCCAGTCGGTATCGACCGAACGCTGCGCCGCAGGGTGCATGCGCGCGGCGAGAGCGTCGGGGATGTGGGTACCGTTGTGCGGCAGGCTGATGAGCAGCGGCGCAGTGCCGCGATGCAGGCTAACGATGGAAGTCATGCGGCAAGTTTACCTTGGGCTGAATCGCCGGGCATGAAGGCCGCCCTACCCCATCAGCACCATTTCCTCGGCCGAGCTGGGATGGATCGCCACGGTCGCGTCGAGGTCGCGCTTGCGCACGCCCATCTTCAGGGCGACGGCAAACCCCTGCATCATTTCCTCCGCGCCGGGACCCAACGCGTGGAAGCCCACCACGCGCTGGTCCTCGCCCACACAAAGGATCTTCATGATGCTCTGCGCGGTGTGGCCGGCCACGGCCAGTCCCAGCGGCGTGAAGCGGCTGCGATAAACCTGCACCTGGTCGCCGTGGAATTCGCGCGCCTGTGCCTCGGTAAGGCCGACCATGGCCAGCGGCGGCTCCGCGAACACCACGCTGGGAATGTTTTCGTAATCGAGGCAACTGTCCGCCTGTCCGCCGAACAGGCGATCGGCGAGATGCCGCCCCGCCGCCACGGCCACCGGCGTCAGCTCGGGACGCTCGGTAACGTCGCCCACCGCATAGACGCCAGGCACGTTGGTGTTCTGCCAGGCATCGGTCACCACATGCCCGGCTTCGTCGACATGCACGCCGGCCGCTTCGAGGTCGAGGCGATCGCTGTTGGGCACGCGGCCGATCGCCCACAGCACGGCGTCATACGGGCCGCAAGAACCGTTCACCTCATCGCCAATCAGGATGTCGTCATCGACGCGGCGCAATCCGGATACGTTGCATTGGCCGGTGATGTCGATGCCTTGTGCCTGCATCTGCGTGGTGAGGCCATCCACCAGCTCCGCGTCGAAGCCGGTGAGCACGCGGTTGCGTACATGCAGCGTCACTTCGCTGCCCAGCGCGCGCAGCAGTCCGGCAAATTCCACGGCGATATAGCCGCCGCCAATGACGGCGATGCGCCGCGGCAGCGAACGAAGTTCGAAGATGTCGTCGGACACCATGCCCAGGTCAAAGCCCGGCAGGTCGAGGCGGCGCGGACGGCCGCCGGTGGCGATGACGATCTGCATGGCGTTCAGCTCGTCGCCGCCCGACGTGGCAATCGTATGGGCCGATACGAAGCGACCGGTTTCGGCGAAGACATGGATGCCCGCCTCCATCAGGCGCGTCGCATAACGCTGCCGGATGCCGTCGATGTAGGCATGGCGCAGTTGCCGGAACCGTTCCCAGTCGAGTGCGCCCGGCGTGGAGGCGAAGCCGTAGTCCACCGCCAGCTGCTGCCCCTGCGCTAGTTGGGCTGCATTCCACAGTGCCTTCTTCGGCACGCAGCCGACGTTCACGCAGGTGCCCCCCAACGCCCCTGGCTCCAGCAACGCCACGCGCGCGCCATGGCGCGCGGCGCGGAACGCCGTGGCGAGTCCACCGGAACCACCACCCAATACGATCAGGTCGAATGTCTGGGCCATCGGAATCTCCTATCCATGCAACCACACTAGGGTGGCAAACGAGCAGGTGGCGTAAAGCTCAGGCACCAAAGCGCGCCGGTGCGTAGGGTGAAGGATCGATCGAGGGCGTGTCGCCGCGCACGAGGGCGGCGATCATCTCACCCGTGGCCGCCGACATGCTCACGCCCAGCATGCCGTGCGCCGTGGCGAACATCAGGTTGGACCAGCGCGTGCTGGGCCCGATGATCGGCACTTCATCGACACTCATCGGCCGCCAGCCCCACCACTCCTCGAGCATCTGCGGACCTTCCGGTTCGTGCAGTCCGGCGGCGGCGCCGCGGCGCAATGCATCCAGGCGTGTGCGGTTGAGCCCTTCGGCATAGCCGGAGAACTCCATGGTGCTGCCAAGTCGATAGCCTGTTTCCCAGGTGGTGACGCACACCGCCGCTTCGCGCAGCACCAGCGCATGGCGCGGCGCGAGCGAGGGTCGCGTATAGGTGATGGAATAACCCTTGCCCGGCTGCATCGGCAGGCGCAGGCCCAGCAGCTCGCCCGCAAGCGGCGACCACGCACCAAGCGCCATCACCACGCGCTCGCCACGAAACACGCCGCGCGTGGTGCGGACGTGGTCGACGCGTCCATGCTGCAAACCGAACTGGTCGATGCGTGCGCCCGATTCGATCGCGCCGCCGAGCGCGAGTACGCGCTGCGCGAGTTCCGCCGCGTAGCGGTCTGGGCGAAGGCGGGCATCGCCCGGATGAAACAGGCCACCGGCCACGCCTGGTTTCAATGCCGGCTCCCTGGCCTCCACCTCGTCGCCGCGCCATCGATGCACTTGCACACCCAACCGGTCCAGCACCTGGGCGTGATGCCTTTCATCCGCCTGCAGGGCGCGTGGCGTTCGGTAGACGTAGAGTTCGCCTTCCTCGCCAAACTCGCAGTCCAGTCCCTCTTCTTTCACCAGCGTGGTCAGCAGGCTGCGCGAGCGTTGCAGGATCGCCGAGCGTGCATGCGCTGCACGCTCGAAGTCGCGCCAGTTGCAGCGCCTGGCAAAGCCCAGCAACCAGCGCAGGCGCGGTCCGTCGAGACGCGGGTTGATGTAGAGCGGCGCATCCGCCCGCAGCATCGAGCGCAGCCCGACGCCGAGCATGCCCGGCATCGCCAACGGCGCGGCATGGCTCGGGGTGATCGTTCCACAATTGCCGTGCGAACTGCCGCAGCCCGGGGTACCCTGCTCGAGAACGCGCACGGTCGTCCCGGACTTCAGCAGGTAATAAGCACAGGCCAGGCCGATGACGCCGCCGCCAAGAATCAATACATCACTGCGTGAAGCATCCATAGACCCATTGTAGCGTTTGCCCAGCCCGCCCTACCCCGAGGGACAAGAGCGATGGAAGCGTCCGATACGAAGTCCGGCAGGATGAAGGTCGTGTGGCAGGCGGCCATGGCGTGTGCCATGGGAAGCGCGCTGCTTTCGGTCGGCGCGCAGGCCGGCGCGCAACAGCAAGCACGACCGGCCAGCGCATCGTCGAGCATGCAGGTATCGCGCGATCTCTTTTCCGAGACGGCGCACATGAAGACCGACCTCGCCCGCTACATGTACCTCAAGGAGGTGATGTTGCAGCTGAGCAAGGAAGACCGCCTGATCGACCAGCAATTGCTTGCTTCGGTCGAGGACGAGCTGGGCCTCTACGACGAGGCGATCTATGACTTCCCTTTCGACAACCGCGTGCAGACCCGCGTGCCGCTGCCAGCCGCCACCGACTGGCAGATCGTCGATGCCGCCGAACAGATTGCCAAGCTGGCCACCGACCGTCGCATCGTGATGGTCAACGAGGCGCACCACGACGCCCACACGCGAGAGCTCACGCTTGAACTGCTGCCCAAGCTGCGCGCCGAGGGCTTCAACTATTTCGCCGCCGAAGCGCTGGTCAATAGCGACGACGAGTTGATGAAGCGGGGTTACCCCGTCGAACGTTCAGGCAGCCAGTACCTGCACGAGCCGCTCTACGGCGACATCGTTCGCCAGGCCATCAAACTCGGTTTCCAGGTGGTGGCCTATGAGTCGGAAGCCGATGTGTTGGCCGATCGCGAGGCCGGGCAGGCCAACCTGCTTTACCGGCAGGTGTTTGCCAAGGATCCGAAGGCGCGCCTGTTCGTGCACGCCGGCTACGCGCACATCGACAAGGCGCCCGGCAACCTCGGCGGCACCATCAAGCCCATGGCCATGCAGCTCAAGCAGCTCACCGGTTTCGATCCGCTGACGGTCGACCAGACGCGCTGGCGCGACATCGGCCCGATGCCCGATACCGATCCCTACAAGCAACTGTTCGCCCAGTTCCCGGTAAACGGCCCTTCCGTGCTGATCAACCGGCAGAACGGCAGCGTCTGGGCATCCGATCCCGAGCGCCATGACGTGGACGTGATCCTGCCGCCTTCGGGCCACCAGCGCCGACCGCACTGGCTGGCACTCGATGGCGCGCGGGTGACGCGCGTGGCCTCGGCCGACATGTGCCGCAAGCAACTCCCCTGCGTGGTGGAAGCGCGCTATGCGAACGAAAGCGACGACGCCATTCCCGCCGACCGTTACACCTTCCTCACCGACGACAGCATCAACACCTTGTACCTGCGACCGGGCGAGTACCGGGTTGTCGCCAAGGATCGCGAGGGTCGGATCGTGGGGCAGCGCAATCTCACCGTGGACAAGCCGGGCTCATGAAGCCCGGAGACATATTCGAGTAATCACTCAAAACTTCCGCGCAACCCATTGATTTGCTAACCTCGGCCGCGACCCATGCCCGAGGGGATGCATGATGTGCCCGGAAGATGCCGCTACGTCCTTGTCGCCCGCGCCGTGGCGGATGGCGCGGTTTCTGCTGCCGGCCCTCGCGCTTGCGCTTCTGGCGGCCTGCTCCAGCAGCCCGCGCAAGCCGGTTTCCCGCGAATCCCATTCGGCTCTCGCCAACCTGCCGGCCCGTGCTCCGGCGGGCAGCGCCGGTACGGCCAATGACGTGCTGTTCCGCGCCATCGCGCTGGTCGGCACGCCTTATCGCTGGGGCGGCAACACGCCCGATGGCGGTTTCGATTGCAGCGGCCTGGTGGATTACATCTATCGCAACGCCGCCGGGCTCATGCTGCCGCACAGCTCCCGCGAGATGTCCGAGCTGGACGGTGCCCGGGTTCGCCAGATGACCGACCTGGTGAGCGGCGACCTGGTGTTCTTCGGGGGCACCGCCGGCATCAGCCATGTGGGCGTCTACGTCGGCAAGGGGCGGTTCGTCCACGC
>NZ_DASRZX010000011.1:0-8410 GCF_035685885.1 Dyella sp.
GAGCCGGCGCGGTTTGGCGTCGATGGCGTCGAGCACGTACAGCTCGCAAGGATGGTTGGCCGTGGCGCCGATGAACGCGACGGCGCCGGTGCGCGAGACGCTCATGCTGGTCGTGTTGCTGCTCGCGGTGACGCTCAGGCCGTTGTTGGCTTCCACCTCGCCGAGATCGAGCAGGGTGGCCTTGCCCGACAGCGGTTGCTTCCACAGCACCGTGTGCGTGCCCAGCGCGCCGGCGATCATCAGCGTCCGGCCGTCGGGCATCCAGCGATAGTCGTGGATATGACGCGCCAGCGCCGCTGTCGCGTCGTAGGTTGTGCCGTCCACGCTGGCATACACGGCATCGCCATTGTTCTGGTCGCCGCCGCGCGGGCGCGAAAACGCATAGGCGTCGCCTGTCGGTGCAAAGGCGACATCACCCGCGCCCTCGGCAGAAACCAGGACTTGCCTGTCGCCGCTGGCCAGGTCCACCGCCGCAACGACGGAATGAAACGACGAAGCCCAGTGCATGTCCGGAAATTCCGTGAAGGCGATGCGCGTGCCGTCGCGACTCCAGACGGGCGTGGTCGCTCCGCCATGATCGGTGCCGAGGCTGGCGGTACCACGGGTCAACTGCGTGGCTTTCCCGCCCGCGACCGGTGCCACCCACAGCTGCCAGGGCGCTACCTCCTCGTCCAACAGGAAATGACCGCGGGTGACGCGAAATACCTTGTTGTGCGCCTTGATGGCTGCCGCGTTGGGCGACGGATCCTGCGCAATGAAGGCGAAGCTGCGCCCGTCAGGACTCCAGGCGTAGTCATCCACGCCCTGGCTATGGGCGGTCGCCCGCGCCGCCGCGCCGCCGCTGGCCGACATCACGAAGATCTGGGTTTTCCCGCTGTGCGGATCTTTCGCGAGAAACGCCAGCCGCTTGCCGTCGGGTGACCAGTGCGGCGACGACAGGTTTTCGCGGTTTGCGACGAGCGCACGGCGCGTGCCATTCGCCGCGTTGACCAGGTCGATTTCTTTTCGGGCCTTGTCCGTCTTCCAGTCCGGCGTGGACACCATCACGGCGATCTCTTTCCCATCCGGGGAGATCTGCGGATCGCCAAGCGTCACGATCTTTTGCACGTCCTCCAACTGGAAGGCGCGCGCCGTCGCTCCCAACGGACAAGCCAGCAGGCACGCGGCCCAGAGAACGGACAGGCGCACTGCTTTCATGAGCGACCGCCAGCGAAGATGCCCCGCAAGGCATCTCGCTTGAACCCAACGTCACTCACTATGGCTGCCACCGAGCTTCATGCGCGCTTCCAGGAAGAAGGCGCGGCCGACCGGGTTGTTCCAGGGAATGTAGTAATACGGGTAGCTGGTCCAGGTGGGATCGCGCCGCGGCTTGGCGTCGAACAGGTTGTCGATGGCCAGCGACAGGTTGAACGTCTTGGTGATGTCGTAGCTGAAGGTCGCGTTGTAGTTGAAGGTCGGGGCGAGGCGAGTGGTGCCGTCGTAGTTGGGTATGCCGCTCAGGCGCGACCCGAAGAGCGTGGTGGTGAAGTCGCGGTAGGTCCACGTCACCGAGTAGTTGGCCTTGGTGCGTGGAATCAGGTAGTAGTAGATGTCGGTCATCTCGTTGTCGACCGGCGTATCGGGCGACAACTGCGTGGTGTGCTTGATCACGTAGGTCGCACCAAGATGAAAATCGAACCTGCCGATGCTTCGCGTGGTCAGCCCGTAATGCGTGTCGAAGTCGACGCCCGAGGTACGATCGGAAGCGGCGTTGATCGGTAGCACCAGTACCGAGGTGATGCCTTCCGGGTTGTAACCGGCGGTCGGCGAATTGCGCACAACCTGACTCTCGACCTGCTGGCAGAACGACGAATTGCCATCCACCGGTGCGCCGTTGGCGTCCACGCCGAGACGGCAGTCGGCCTCTTCGCGCAGCACCTTGTCGCTGTCCTGGTATTCGACCTCGTTGTTCACCCGGATGTTGTAGTAGTCGGCGGTGAAGTCCAGGTTCGGCATCGGCGAGTACACGAAACCGTAGGTGAAGGACTTGCTGGTTTCATCCTTCAGGTTCGTGCTGCCGTGGCTGCGTCCGTTGAAATCGACGCTGCCGTTGCTGCAGTTGTCGTAGTAGTCCGGACCGCTATCCGCTTCATCGCGGCGGCACAGGTAGTAGTCGGTGCCGCTCGAACTGGAGCCGCTGTCGCCGGCGTAGAGATAAGAAAGATCTGGCGCGCGGAAACCCGTGCCGAGCGAGCCGCGCAGCAACAGGGTGGTGAAGGGGCGGTATTCGAAGCCGAACGAGTAGGTGCCTTTGCCCGACGAATTTGCGCCGTACTCGTATCGGTCGTAGCGGCCCGCGGCGGTGACCAGGAGCTGTGAAAACACCGGCACGCTGAACTCGACGCCAAGCCCGGAGTGATCGCGCGAACCGACCGCAACGGCGTTGTGCAGGCCGTAATAGCTGCCATCGAGCGAGAGCGGATCGGGCTTCAGTCCGAAATACTGATTGCCGTACTCGGCCACACCGGCGAAACCGACCGCACCGGCCGGCAGGTGGAACAGTTCGGTATTGCTGAGGGTGACCGACCAGTCCTCGGCGCGGCTGTTGTCGTTGTCGATCGAATCCTGGGTGATGGAGCGGAACTGCGGCACCGTAAGCGGCGTGTAGAGGCGACTAACCGGCGCGTTGTAGATCTGGTAGCCGCTGTCGGGATCGACGCCCAGCGACGGCCCGAGGTACAAGGCCTGCGCCTTGGCCGCGACCAGGGCCGGCCATTTGCTCTTGAGCTGGTTTTGCGAATGGCCGAACGAGGCCTCGTAATTCCACTGCTCGTCCTGGCCGAAGTTGCCCTTGATGCCGGCGGTCAACGACAGCGTGTTGTTGATGTTGCGGATCTCACCCGGTCTCAGGCCGCCGTTTTCTTCGAGCGTGAAGTAGTTGCGTTCCCACTGTTCGACCTGGCCGGTGGCCTGGTTGTAGAACGGCGTGGGCGTGCAATCGCCGTTGAGCTTCTCGCAGTTCACCCACTTCAGTGACGTGTTGTAGCTGTCCTGGTGGGACGTGCCGGCCAGCACATCCAGGAACAGGTCGGTGTGGTCGGTCATGTGATAGCTGGCCGAACCGAAGAAGTTGGCGGATTTGCGCCCGTTCTCCAGCGTGCCGTAGCCGACGTCCTTGTAGGTTCCGCAGTAGTAGCCGGGGCCGCCTTCGTTGTCGGGTGCATAGCCGGAGCGCGATGCGTAGAAGACCGAGCCCTGATCCAGATGCGATAACCCGTCACAGGTCGCCTTGCCCGGATCGAGGTAGTTCCCGTTGATGTCCTGGCGCACGAAGGTGTGGCCCGCCACGATATCGGAACGGTCACTGGGGCTGTCCAGGCGCGAGTCGGTGAAGCTGCGCTGGTAATCCCATATCGGCTTGGCCTCGTACAGCTCCACGCCGAACACCGAATCGAACTTTCCCTTCGAATAGCCGCTGCTGATCTGCAGCCGCTGCGAGCTGCCGCCACCGTGCTGCGTGTCGCCGATGTGGTAGTCGATGGTGGTGCCGTCGGCCTTCTTTTTCAGGATGAAGTTGATCACGCCCGACATGGCGTCGGAGCCGTAGATGGCCGACGCACTGCCGCTGAGGATTTCCACGCGTTCGATCAGCGAGGTCGGCAGGTTGGAGATGTCGGTGAAGTTGCTGTTGCCGTCGTAGGCCTGCGGATAGTCGGCAATGCGCCGGCCATTGACCAGCACCAGCGTGTGGTTGGGACCGAGTCCGCGCAGGTCGACCGCCTGCGCGCCGGGCGAGAAACCGTCCGTGCTCTGGTTGTTGTCGAGCGCGCCGAGGTTCTGGGTGAGCGACGACATCAGGTCGGAGACGTTGGCGAAGCCGTTCCTGGTGATGTCCTGGGCGGTGATCGTGGTGATCGGCGCGGGACCTTCGATCTGCGCGCGTGGAATGCGTGAGCCCGTGACGGTGACCGCTTCCAGGTTCTGGGCGATGGGCGCGTCGGGTGGCGGTGTCTTGGTGGTGCGCGGTGGTGGCGGTGGCGACGCGGCCGTCTCCTTGACGATGACCAGGGCGCCGGAGGCTTCCCGATGCGCCGTGTAACCGGTGCCCTGCAACAGGCGGGTCAGCGCGGCCTGTGGTGCCAGGTCGCCATGCACGCCATGCGTGGACAGGCCTTGCAACTGGTCGGCGCGATAGAGGAACTGGGCGCCCGACTGCTTGGCCAGGGCATCGAGCCCGTCGACAAGATTGCCGGCCGGAATGTCGATGTGCGCAGCGGTTTCCTGTGCATGGGCCAGCAGCGACAACGAACTGGCCAACACGAACAACGTGGTGCGTAGTGCGGTCATGGTCTCCCCCGAGACGTTCTGGTGACGTCGTACACACCGTCATGACGAACGAAACGGGAAAACCCCGCACTCGCTCGGCAAGTTTTTATTCCGAAACGCGCCTAGCGCGCGTGCAGCAGCACCCGGTCGCCGCGCTGCTCGGCCCGCACCGGGAAGCCGGCCACCAACAGGTGCACGAAGGCGTCGGTGTTCGACCAGCGGAAATTCCCGCCCAGCGGAATGCCCGCGATGGCCGGATCGGCAACGATGATCTTGCGGGCGCTGTAGCGGTTCATTTCGCTCACGGCAGCGGCCAGCGGCGTGTTGTGGAAGCTCACGTAGCCGCCGCGCCAGTCGAGGTATTGCTCGGCCTGTGCCAGCGACACGGTGCGAACCAGCATGCCGTTGCCGTCGATCTGGGCCACGCTGCCCGCCGGCAGCAGGGTGGAAGAGGTGCCACTGCCGTCGGCGCCCGCCGGCTCCAGCCGTACGACGCCCTCGGTCACCACCACGCGCAGCAGATCGCCGTCACGGCGCACGGAGAAGCGCGTGCCCACGGCAACTACCTGCCGTTTGCCGGCCTCCACCACGAACGGCTTGTGCGGGTCCTTGGCCACGGTGAAGTAGGCCTCGCCGTGGATCAGGTCGATATGCCGCTCGCGCCGCGACCAGGCGACCTGGATCTGGCTGTCGCTGCTCAGCGTGGCGTGCGAACCATCCACCAGCGCGACTTCGCTCAATTGCCCAAGGGCGGTGACGTAGCTGGCGGGAGGCTCGCTGCCGGCCTGGTACCAGACCGCCGTGGCGGCGACCGCCAGCACCAATGCCGCAGCCAACGCGCCCAGCCACCGCCAGGCAAACGCGTGGCGTCGACGGGCTGGCGTGACGACAGGGACGTCCTCGGGCGCTGCCGGTTGCGTCCAGCGTCCACGCGCGGGCACGCGGTCGGCCGCGAGGCCGGCGCCCAGCGCCTGCAGCCGGCCAGCCTCGCGCCACGCGGCATCCAGGCGCAGGAACGCCACGCGATGCGCGATGGATTCGGCCATCCACGCATCGAGCGCAGCCTGCTCCACGGCGCCCCAGTCGCCGGCGTCGCGGCGGGCGAGCCAGCTCGCCGCGGCTAGTTCAATCTGTCTGCTGCTGGCCATGGGGTGCGGCGCTCAACATGGATTCGGTCCGTGCGGGGACACGGGTGGTGAAACGTTCGCCGTAGAAATGATCGGCCAGCAGTCGGATGCCCTTGGCCACCTGTTTCTCCACGGTCTTCTCGGTAATCTGCAACTGCGCCGCCACGGCTTTCTGCGGCAGCTCCTGCACCTTTCTCAACCACACCACCTCGCGGCAGCGAGCCGGCAATCCGTCAAATGCCTCGGCGAGGCGCTTGAGGATCTGCCGCCCGTCCAGGCGCCGTTCGGGCGAAAGCTCGTCGATAAGGACGTTCAGCGCGTCCAAATCCCCCACGGCGTCGATCGCCACCACGCGACTGCGGCGCAGCCGGTCGGTCACCAAATGGCGTGCAGTGGTGAACAGGAAGGCCTTGGGCTGCAGCGGGCGGCCACGACCGGCGGCTTCGTAGACACGTATGTAGACTTCCTGGCGCAGGTCGTGGATATCGTCGCGATGCATCCAGCTGCGCCGCAGCAGCCGCATCAACGCCGCTTCGTGCACGAGGATCTCGCGGGTGAACCAGGCGTCCAGGGTGTCGTCCATGCGCCGGAACATAGCGGGATTTTTCCGACGTGCCTATTGGCCAAATTCGTCTTGCGCAGTCATGGGGGAAGTGGCGCGCAGATTCGTCTTCGTGAGGATCGGGGCTGGCCACCAGGGGATGCCGGGGCCGGCAAGTCGTCGCCCAGCCGCAGGAATCGCCATGCTTCTTCGCTGTACTACGCGTCACTTCGCTCGCGCCTGTCTGGCGCTGTTCGTCTTCGCCGGTTGCCTGTCGTTCGCCCACGCCGGGATCGCTGCGAAAGGACCGGGCTACGCTTACTACGCCATCGGCAACGTAACGACGCCCACGCCTGCGAAAGTGGAAGCGGGCGCCATGCTGATGGGCGGTGGCGACTGGGTCGACAAGGCATTTACGTGGCTATCGGCACACGCCGGCCATGGACACATCGTGATCCTGCGCGCGTCCGGCGCCGAAGATCTGCAGGAAGAATGGTTTCGCCGCATCGGCGGCGTGGCTTCCGTGCAGACCATCGTGTTCAGCGCGCGCGAAGCCTCGAACAATCCGGACGTGCTGGCCGTCGTGCAGCACGCCGACGGCATCTTCCTCGCCGGCGGCGACCAGGCGAACTACGTGCGCTACTGGAAGGGCACGGCCATGCAGGAAGCGCTCAACGCGCACGTGCGTGCCGGCAAGCCCATCGGCGGCAGCAGCGCCGGACTCGCCGTGCTGGGCGCGCATGTCTACGGTGCCATGGACGGAGGCAGTCTTGTCTCGAAGGAAGCGATGGCCGATCCGCTCGGCAAGCCGGTGACTTTGGTCGAGGATTTCCTGCACCTGCCGTTCCTCGAACACGTGCTCACCGACACGCATTTTTCCGCACGCGAGCGCCTTGGTCGCCTGATCGCCCTGCTGGCGCGCGAGCGTGTGGAAGGCGACCCCAACACCATCGGCATCGGCGTGGACGAGCGCACCTCGCTGTGCATCGATGGCGACGGCAAGGGTCGCGTGTTCACTACCCGCAACGGCTTCGCGTGGTTGGTGCAGCCCGCCGGCGCGCCGCAGCAGGCAGAGGCCGGAAAACCTCTGGCCTATCGCGACTTGCGCATCACCGGTGTCGGCCCGCAGAGCGGCATCGACCTGCGCACCTTGAAGGTCGACAAGCCTGCATTCAAGGCGATTGCCACGGTGGAGAAGGGCGAACTCACGCTGCTCGGCGAACAGACCGTGGTGCTTGCCATCCACGGTGGCGCCGGCGTCGAGCGCGCCAGCATGACGCCCGAAAGCGAGACCAAGGCACGCGCCGCGATGGAGCTGGCCTTGCGGCACGGCTACGAGCAGCTGAAGCAGGGCCGCAGCGCCAAGGACGCCGTCACCGCGGCCATCACCGTGCTGGAGGACGACCCGCTGTTCAATGCCGGGCGTGGTGCCGTGTTCACGCATGACGGCCGCAATGAACTCGATGCATCGCTGATGGACGGCGCCACGCTGGCGGCGGGCGCCGTGGCGGGCGTGCACAAGGTGAAGAATCCCATCCTGCTGGCGCGCGCGGTGATGGAGCATTCCCAGCACGTGATGCTCGCGGGCGATGGTGCGGAGCAGTTCGCGGCGGAGCAGGGCGTGTCGCTGGTCGATCCTTCGTACTTCCGCACGGAGCGTCGCTGGCAGGAACTGCAGCGTGCGCTGCAGGAAGAAAACCACCAGGCCCAGGCGACCCGCGAAGCGATCAAGCACTTCGGCACCGTGGGCGCGGTCGCACGCGACAGCCAGGGGCGCCTCGCAGCGGGCACGTCCACTGGCGGCATGACCAAC
The DNA here is from genome assembly GCF_035685885.1 of Dyella sp. Taxonomy (GTDB): domain Bacteria; phylum Pseudomonadota; class Gammaproteobacteria; order Xanthomonadales; family Rhodanobacteraceae; genus Dyella. Next base: position 7,787 of record NZ_DASRZX010000011.1, read on the forward strand.
AAGCGCTATGGACGCGTGGGCGATTCGCCCGTCATCGGTGCCGGTACTTATGCCGATGTCGATTGCGCGGTGTCGGGCACGGGCTGGGGCGAGTACTACCTGCGAGTCAGCGCCGCGCGCGAAATCTGCCTGCGCATGGGGCGCCTGGGCGAGTCGGCCACGCAGGCGGGAAGAGCAGTGATCGAAGACGAAATTCCCGGCATGGGCGGCGACGGCGGTGCCATCGTGCTGGGTGCCAATGGCGAGGTAGCGCTGCCTTTCAATACCGAAGGCATGTATCGCGGATGGATTGGCGCCGACGGCGTTCCGCACGTGGCCATCTACGCGACGGACGCACTCACGCTTCCAACGGCAAGTCGCTAGCCGGACGCGGCCGGGCGGGCGAAGGGTGCATAATGTCGCATTGACCGCGCCACGGAGCCGATCGCCCATGCCAGGCAAGCAGCACGAAGTGAACTTCCGTTTCCTCGCCCAGCCCACCGACGTCAATTTCGGCGGCAAGGTCCACGGCGGAATGGTCATGAAATGGATCGACCAGGCCGGCTACGCCTGTGCGGTCGGCTGGAGCGGCAAGTATTGCGTCACCGTCGCAGTCGGCGGCATTCGCTTCGTCCAGCCGATCCT
>NZ_DASRZX010000012.1:0-13897 GCF_035685885.1 Dyella sp.
TTCGCCACCGTCGAGTGGCAGACCGTCAAGGTGGACGGCTACAACGAAAGCGGCAGCGACAGCAGTGCGATGTGGTTTGGCAGCCAGCAGCGCGACGCGCTCATCTCGACGCTGGGCTGGCGCCTGGAAGGCCACTGGCAGGCGGGCAGCACCATGCTGACCCCGTACGCCGAACTGGCCTGGAACCACGACAGCAAGGCGGATCCGCGCGAAGTGACCGCCGGCCTCAACGGCATGCCGGGCAGCTTCTCGATGGTCGGCTTTACGCCCGACAAGACCTGGGGCACCGCCGACGTGGGCTTGGCCGCGCAGTTCACCCAGACGCTCAGCGGCTGGCTGGGTTACAGCGGTCGCTTCAGCGACAACAGCCAGAAGTACAACAGCGTGAACCTGGGCCTGAAGTACGCCTTCTAAAGCCTGCTGGAAATCCCGTACAAAAAAAGGCCGCCTGTGCAAGCAGGCGGCCTTTTTCATTGGGTGGCTTGAATTCAGCCCGGCCGTCTGGACGTCCAAACGTCGGCCATGAAAAAAGCCGCCCGGAGGCGGCTTTTCATCGGAACAACGGGAAGGGCTTACTTGCCCTTGCCGTTGGTCGCCAGCTTGAGGATCGCATCGGCCTGCTTCTGCAGGTCGGCGGCGGCATCATCGCTGAGCGTCGAGGTCTTGCTGCCGGCCTGGATGGTCTTCAGCACGAGCTGGCCGTCCTGGCTCCACGCGGCGCGATCGGTTTCGCTGGGCTTGGCATCCTTGCTGGACTTCTTCTGCTGCACGACGACCCACGGCTTGCCGTCCTTGTAGGCGTAGTCGGTGCTGGTGAAGCCCTTGTCACCGTAATCGACCTGCTCGCGGATGAACTTCACTTCGCCCGCTTCGCGGAACAGCTGCCAGCCGCGCGACACCTTGTCGTCCAGCTTGGTGCCGTTGCTGATCTTCATGCCGCCAATCTGCTTCTGCACGGCGGTAAACGCAGCCAGTTCCTTCTCGCCGGCGGTCTGCTCGGCCACCAGCTGGATGTTCACCTGCATCGGCGCGCCCTTGGTCAGCACCTGGGTCTGCAGCGGCGGGGTGTAGTGACGGTCACCGTCGACCAGGTCGGCCTTCAGCACGTACAGGCCCTGCTGGTTCACGTCACTGGGGTTGAATTCGAGCTCGAACGAGATCGGGAAGGTGTTGGCGGGCTCAACCGTCTTGGTGGCCAGCGGTGCGCTGTCCTGCTGCGACACGTCCACCAGGGTGAGCTGCAGCTTGGCCGACGAGGAAACCTCCTGGTTGGCGTCACGCAGGGTCACCTGGCCGGTGATGGCGTTTTCCTTGGCCGGCGCTGCAGCCGGGGCCGGAGCGGCCTGACCGGCGGTCGAAGCGGCCGTCGCACCACCCTGTGCGCTGTTCTGGGAAGAATCGGAAGAATTGCCGCAACCGGCAAGAGCCAGTGCCGCGACCGACATCAACGACCAAACCAACGTGCGCATGGGAAACCTCTATCGACTGTCAAGACTTAGCGCGAGAACCAACAGGCGTCCAGATACGCCACGACTCTACACGGGGGAAGCTCTCAGGATAGACGAAAATCAAGGACTTGTAAAAACTTCCCCATGCGCGGGCGTATGTGACGGTTTAGGCGTCCAAATGTCTGCGAAAAAGAAAAAAGGCGGCCCGTCACCGGGCCGCCTTCGTGCAACAACACCGATACAGCTTAGAAACGCTGGGTGTACTTCATGTAGATCATGCGACCAATGTCGAAGCCGCCGTAGTACACGAATGCGCTATTGGGCTTGGAGTACATGATGGGGCCCTGCTTGTCGAACACGTTGTTGGCGCCCACCGAAATGACGCCCTTCCACGGCATCGTCCAACGGAACTGCACGTCGTTGAACGTGGTGCTGCCGGTGTGACGCTGTGCCTGCGCGCCGTTGAACGGATCGACGTGATCGATGTCGTTGCACTCGTCCGGGGTCACGTACGAGCAGCGCTCGGTCATGCCCGAGAAGTAACGCATGGTCCAGGTCGCACCGAAGACGCCGTAGTTCCAGTCCAGGCCCAGGTTCGAGCGGACGCGGAAGTTGCCGCCGTAGCCGGTGAGCGGCTGCACGATCGTGGCCGGATTGTCGTCCGCCTTGATGTTGAGGTAATCGACGTAGGTCGTGTTCCAGTGCGCGGCGAACTGGCCGATCGAATCGATGGTGAAGCGATAGTTCACACCGAAGTCGTAACCGGCGGTCTTCTGCCAGCCCTTGTTGGTCAGGCCGTAGAACATGTTGGTGATGGCGCCATTGGCCGGATCACGCGTAAAGCCCGAGCAACGCGAGGAGATGCCGCCGACGTAGCAGTCATCCAGGATGTCCTGCACCGCGTCCTGGCTGATCACGTTCTTGATGTTGATCTTGTACCAGTCGAGCGAGACGTCGAAGCCCTGCAGATAGCTCGGGCTGTAGACCATGCCCAGTGTGCGGGTCGTGGCGGTTTCCGGCGTGAGGTTGGCGTTGGAGCCCGTGGTGAACTGGTAGTTGCTCTGGCACGGGTAGGTCGTGCAAGGCACCAGGCCTTGGGCGAGCTGCACGAAGGTTGCCGCCACGCCGGGCTGACCACCGAAACCGCTGGTGCATCGAGCCGCCACGGCCGGATTACCCTTGGCCGAACCCTTCTTGCTGTCGCAAGGATCGGTGTACGACTCGAAGCTGCTGCCAGCACCGCCGTAGAGGTCGGAGATGGTCGGAGCGCGGAAGCCCTGTGCCCAGCTGCCACGGACCAACAGGTCGTCGATCGGCTTCCACTTAATGCCGGCCTTGCTGTTGGTGGTGCTGCCGAAGTTGTCGTAGTCGGAATAACGGGTGGCGACGTCGAGCGACAGCTCGCGAGCCATCACCATGTCCTTCAGGAGCGGCACGTCGAACTCGACGTAAGCTTCATCCACCGCGTACTTGCCCTGGGTGGTGGTCGCAGCCAGACCTGAGCTCAGGCCCGCCTGGTTGAACGCGTCCGGCACGAAACGGCCGTCTTCCTGGCGGTGCTCGATACCCGCAGCGATACCCACTTCGCCTGCCGGCAGCGCGAACAGCGTGCCCGCGAGGTTGGCGGTGTAATCGGTCGTGGTGGTCTTACCGGTGTCATGGAACTCGGGGAACAGGAACGACTGCAGGTCGCCGTTGGCCAGCGAGCCCTGGCCTGCCTGGCCGTACGGCAGCAGCGGGTTCCACGGCACGCAGCCGGCGATCGGGCTGGCAGCCGTGCCGCAATGCACCTTGCCGTCGGAGCCCATGAAGGACGGGCCCAGCGCCTGTTCGGAATTGATCAGGTTGAAGTCGCCGTGACCGGTCTTGAGCATGTTGTTGCGATTGGTCATCGCGCCAACGTCCCAGTTCCAGGTGTGGCCGCCGAGGTCAAAGTAACCCTCGAAGCCCGCCGTCCAGCGATAGGTTTCCAGCTCGCTGTCGGTCGTGCGAGGCACTTCCCAGCCGCGACGCGCGAAGTTCAGCGTGGTGCCCAGCGGGTTGAAGTAGCTGGTGGCGGCGAGCGGCGTGCCGAACGCAGTAGCCTGGTACGGATAACCCGCGATCTGCTGGAACGTGCTGCGCTTGTTGTAGAGGAAGTCGGTCTTGAACGTGACGTTGTCGCTGAGGTTGTACTTGCCGGCGGCAAACAGCGCGGTGTGCTCGAGGCCCGTCTGCAGCGTCATCTCCTGGTTCGCATTGGCGTAGCGATCCGAAGTCAGCGGCTGGTAGTTGGCGATATTGGTCGGGTCGGTACCCGGCTTGAGCGTACAGGTGGCCTTGGCGCCGCCCGGGCCGCACGGGCCGGAGAACGAGCCGTTCTGCGAAATGCTGCTCCAACCTGCGGTCGGGTGGAACGGGCCGGCCGGGTAGGCGGTGAAGTCGCGATCGCGCGCCCACACCGGATCTTCCTTGTCGTACTGCGCGCTGACCATGATCGAACCGCGATCGTTCGCAGTGCCGAGGGTGAGGTCGTAGCTCTGCTTCTTGCCGTCGCCCTGGTCGAACTCGCCGACGTAAGCATTGGCTTCAACGCCGGTGAAGTTGGTGCGCAGGATCACGTTCACCACGCCAGCGATGGCGTCCGAACCGTAGATCGACGAACCACCATCCTTCAGCACTTCGATGCGATCGATGGCCGACACCGGAATCTGGCCGAGGTCCTGCAGGCCGGAGGTGTTGGCGCCCAGGCGCTTGCCGTTCACCAGAACCAGCGTGCGGTTGGCACCGAGGTTACGCAGGTCGACGTAGTAGCCACCCACGTCTTCGCCCGAGGACAGCGCGTTGGCGCGGCTGATCGCCGGCGAGCCCACTTCGGTAAGGTTCTGCAGGATATCGGCAACCGAGGTGAAACCCTGGGTTTCGATCTGCTTGCGGTCGATGGTGACCACGGGCTGGGCGGTTTCGACGTCCACGCGCGGAATGCGCGAGCCGGTCACCGTGACCGTTTCCAGCTTCTTGGCGTTTTCCTGGCTGGCGCCGTTGGCATCCTGCGCCATCGCCGGAGCCATGGCCGCGAAAGTACCTACGGACAGTGCGAGGCGCACGGCCACCGTAAGTTTGTTATCGAGCTTCTTGCGGAACTGCATGTTTTCTCCCCAGTTAAAGACCCCGGCCCCAACCGGGAGTCGAAAACCCGGTTCGCACCGGGATTGCAGGCCCCAACGGCGTTGCGCCGCGTGGACTTGCTGTCTGCCAGCTGAATGAGCCGACGTGTTCTTGATCACCAAACCGCGACAATTGCGTTGTTTGGACTCGGCCAGTCCTCCCACAAGGGATTACTGTCCACCAAGAATTTGCGAACCTAATAGAGAAAAGTTGCGAGTGTCAACGAATTTCTAACACTTGCTTTACGCTTACGCCACACTTTCTTCACGCTTACAAATCAAAGTTGGGTTCACGCTCCCCTTCACAGTCGCCATCCGTCAGGAAAATGCGATGAACATGCAGAAAATTTCGTCGATCGAGCCCGCAAATACCTTTGCCGATCGCATCAAAGTGCTGATCCAACGGGTGGGCAGCGTCACCGAGATCGCGCGAATGTGCGGTTTTTCGGAAGGCGTGGTCCGCAGCTGGCGCGACGGCAATACCGACCCCTCACGCGCGCGTTGCGTCACGCTGGCCAAGACCCTGGGCATTTCCCTGGTCTGGCTGGTGGCCGGCGAGGGCACGATCCAGGCCGACGCCATCGCCTCGGGCGAAGAACTGCCGAATGCGGAAGCGTCGGCCAACCGCCACCGCTCCAAGCTGCGCACGGCCGCGGACACGCTGCACGCAAGCGGCATGGCGATGGATCCGCAGCGCCTCAACACGGCCCTGCGCATCCTGCAATCCGAACTGGATCTGGCCGAAAGCCGCCTTACGCTGGCCGACAATGCCGACATGCTGGCCGACCTTTATGAAATCCTCGGCCCGGGTGGCAACGATGTGGACGCGGGCGCCATGGTGTCCTTCAACCAGCGCCTGCACGAGCGGGTGAAGCGCGGCCGTCAGGCCATCGCGTGAACCTCACGCGATTGGCATAAACAAAAACGGCAGCCCGAAGGCTGCCGTTTTTGTTCGTACCTGACCGCTTCCGATCAGAGTCGCGCGATGTCCGCGATGGCGCCGAACTGAGCCTTAAGCTGACCGAGCAAGGCGAGGCGATTGGCGCGAACGGCCGGGTTTTCCGCGTTGACCAGCACGCCATCGAAGAACGCATCGACCGGCGCCTGCAACTGCGCGAGGCGCGTCAGCACGGCGGCATAGTCGCCTGCCTGCAATGGTGCCGCGTTATCGGCACGAGCACTGTCGAGCGCAGCGGCCAGGGTGCGCTCGGCATCGGCCTCGAAGTGCGCCGGATCGACCTCGGAACCCACCGGCGGTGCGCCGGCCTCTTCGGCCTGCTTGCGCAGGATGTTGGCCACGCGCTTGTTGGCCGCGGCCAGGCTCAGCGCCTCCGGGCGACGACCGAACTCCGCAACGGCGCGAAGACGGCGATCGAAATCGACCAGGCTGGCCGGCGACACCGCCAACACGGCTTCGAACTGCTCGCCGGTAAAGCCTTGCTCGGCGTAGTAGCCGCGCAGGCGTTCGAACACGAACTCGACCAGCTCGTCGGCCAGCGCGGCACGGCGCTTGCCCGCCTCCAGCGCAGGCGCCTTGCCGTCCTTGCCAGGCTTGAGGCCCGCGGCAAGTGTGGCTTCCGGCAGAAGCTCGAGCGCTTCCACGAAACTGCCGCGGACGTCCAGCTCCAGGCCGCCTTCGACCAGCGTTCGCGCCAGACCCAGCGCGGCGCGGCGCAGGGCGAACGGGTCCTTGTTGCCGCTGGGCTTCATGCCCACCGCGAAGATGCCGGCCAACGTGTCCAGGCGATCGGCCACGGCCAGTACCTGCCCCACCTTGCCCGCCGCGATGGCATCGCCGGCGAAACGCGGCTGGTAGTAGCTGTCCAGCGCATCGGCGACGCCCTTGGCCTCGCCGTGGTGCGTGGCGTAGTAACGGCCCATCACGCCCTGCAGTTCCGGGAACTCGCCCACCATGCGGGTCAGCAGGTCGCACTTGCTCAGGGCCGCTGCACGCGTGGCTTCGCCAGCGTCCACATCGACGCGATTGGCCACTATGCGCGCCAGTTCGGCCACGCGCACGGTCTTGTCCCACAGGCTGCCTAGCGCCTGCTGGTAGGTGACGTTCTTCAGCTGATCCTGGTAACCGGATAGCGGCGTCTTCAGGTCTTCGTCCCAGAAGAACTTGGCGTCGGCGAAGCGCGGACGGATCACGCGCTCATAGCCCTTGCGGATTTCCGACGGCTGCTTGCTCTCGATGTTGGCCACGCCGATGAAGTGTTCGGTGAGCTTGCCGCTCGCGTCGAACACCGGCACGAATTTCTGGTTCGTCTCCATCGTGGTGACCAGGGCCTCCGCCGGCACGGCCAGGAATTCGCTGTCGAACTTGCAGGCGATCGCCACCGGCCATTCGGTGAGGTTGGCGATCTCGTCCAGCAGCGCGTCGTCCAGCCGGGGCACGCCGCCGGTTTCCTTTGCCGCGCGCGCTACTTCCTCCCGGATCTTCTGGCGACGCTCGGCCGGATCGGCCATCACCTTGGCCGCACGCATGGCGTCGGACCAGCTGTCGGCATCGACCACGTGCACGGGATGCGGATGCATGAAGCGATGGCCGCGCGACTTGCGGCCGCTCTTCAAGCCCAGCACTTCGCCATCGATGATGTCCGCGCCATGCAGCATGACCAGCCAGTGCACGGGGCGCACGAAGGCGTAGTCGTGGTCGCCCCAACGCATCGGCTTGGGAATCGGCAAGCCCTTCAGCGCTTCGTCCACGATCTCCGGAAGCAAGGCAGCCACAGGCTGGCCGGGTTTCACGGCGCGGAACACGAACCACGACCCCTTGTCGGTTTCCAGCTTTTCCAACTGCTCGACCGTGACCCCGCACGATTGCGCAAAGCCTTGCAGTGCCTTGCCCGGCTGGCCGTCGGCATCCAGCGCGGTATTCACCGCCGGGCCGCGACGCTCGATGTTCTGCGCAGGCTGGTTCACCGCGACCGACGGAATATGGATGGCCAAACGACGCGGCGATGCGTAGAGCTTCGCCTGATCCAGGCTGCCATCCACGCCTCGCTTGGCGAGGCCGTCGCAGACGCCGCGCAAGAAAGCGGCGGCCAGTTCGTCCAACGCCCTGGGCGGCAATTCCTCGGTGCCCAGCTCGATCAACAGCGGCTTGGTGGCGGCGCTCATGCAGCCTGCTCCTTGAGGTTCTTCTTCAGGCCCGGAAAGCCGAGCTTTTCGCGCTGCGCCACGTAGGTCTCGGCGACGGCGCGCGCCAAAGTACGCACGCGCAGGATGTAGCGCTGGCGCTCGGTGACGCTGATGGCGCGGCGCGCATCCAGCAGGTTGAAGGTGTGGCTGGCCTTCATCACCTGCTCGTAGGCAGGCAGCGGCAGGTTGGCGGCGATCAGCTTGTTGGCCTCGCCCTCGCACACGTCGAACCAGCGCAGCAGCTCCGGCACATTGGCGTGCTCGAAGTTGTACGTGCTCTGCTCCACTTCGTTCTGGTGGAACACGTCGCCGTACGTGACCGTGCCGTGCGGACCATCGGTCCACACCAGGTCGTACACGTTGTCCACGTTCTGCAGGTACATCGCAAGGCGTTCCAGACCGTAGGTGATCTCGCCGGTGACGGGACGACACTCCAGGCCGCCGGCCTGCTGGAAGTAGGTGAACTGGGTCACTTCCATGCCGTTGAGCCACACTTCCCAGCCCAGGCCCCAGGCGCCCAGCGTCGGCGACTCCCAGTTGTCTTCGACGAAACGCAGGTCGTGCACCAGCGGATCCAGGCCCAGCTCCTTCAACGACCCGATGTACAGGTCCAGGATGTTGTCCGGGTTGGGCTTCATCACCACCTGGTACTGGTAGTAATGCTGCAGGCGATTGGGGTTCTCACCGTAGCGGCCGTCGGTGGGACGACGCGAGGGCTGCACGTACGCCGCCGACCACGGTTCCGGGCCGAGCGAACGCAGGAACGTCGCGGGGTGGAAGGTGCCGGCGCCGACCTCGGTATCGAGGGGCTGCAGCAAGACACAACCCTGCGCCGCCCAGTAGCGGTTGAGGGTCTGGATCACATCCTGGAAGGTGCGCGCGGACATGGCTTTCCGTGGGCTTGGATAAAGCGCGTTAGTATAGCCGGGACCGCTTTCGCCGCTGGAATTCGGGCGAAAACCCACGGGAGACGCACCGCATGGCAGCTTCACCGCAATCCGTGTCCCTGCTCGGCCGGCGCAACCGGCTGGTGCTGGACGAAGTGTTGGCCACCCTGGTGGTCGACGGTTACCTGCAGGCCGAAGACGCCAAGCAGGTGCGCATGGGTTCCCGCAGTGGCCGTGCGACGGTCGAGTTGCATCCGCTGGTGCTGGTGGCCAATGCGAAGTTGCCAAACCAGCGCGAGCCCGGACGGCCGCTGAGCCTGGAAGCCCTCACGGAGTGGCTCGCCGGTCACGCGAATCTGCCGTACCTGAAGATCGACCCGATGAAGATCAACGTAGCCTCGGTGACCCAGGTGGTCAGCCGCGCCTACGCCGAGCGGCACCGCATCCTGCCGGTCGCCCTGGGGCCGGGAGAAGTCACGTTTGCCACCTGCGAGCCTTTCGACCAGGGCTGGGCGGCAGACCTCTCCCAGATGCTGCGCCGGGACGTCAAGCGCGTCGTATCCAGCCCGCTGGACATCAACCGCTACTTGCTTGAGTTCTATGGCGTGCAGCGCTCGATCCAGCTGGCGCAGGATGCCAAGGGCTCGGGCTACGACTCCTCCGCCATCCTAAACTTCGAGCAGTTGGTAGAGCTGGGCAAGGCCGGCGAAGTCGGCGCCGACGACCGCCACGTGGTCCACATCGTGGACTGGTTGCTGCAGTACGCCTTCGAGCAGCGCGCCTCGGACATCCACCTGGAGCCGCGTCGCGAGGCAGGCCAGATGCGCTTTCGCATCGACGGTGTGATGCAGAAGGTGTTTGAGCTGCCGCCGCCGGTGATGACCGCGGTAACGGCGCGCATCAAGATCCTTTCGCGCATGGACGTGGCCGAAAAGCGGCGCCCGCAGGACGGCCGCATCAAGACGCGCTCCAGCGGCGGTCGCGAAGTGGAGCTGCGCATTTCCACCATGCCAACGGCGTTCGGCGAAAAAGTGGTGATGCGCATCTTCGACCCCGACATCGTCGCCAAGGATTTCTCGCAGCTCGGCTTCTCGCCGGAAGAGGGCGATGCCTGGCGCTCGATGGTGGAGCGCCCGCATGGCATCGTGCTTGTCACCGGTCCGACCGGCTCGGGCAAAACCACCACGCTGTATTCCACGCTCAAGCATCTGGCCACGCCCGAATTGAACGTGTGCACGGTGGAAGACCCGATCGAAATGGTCAGTTCCGAGTTCAACCAGATGCAGGTGCAGCCGGCGATCGACCTGGATTTTGCAGCCGGCGTGCGTACGCTGCTGCGCCAGGATCCGGACATCATCATGGTGGGCGAAATCCGCGACCTGGAAACCGCGCAAATGGCGGTGCAGGCCTCGCTCACCGGCCACCTCGTGCTCTCCACGCTGCATACCAACGATGCCCCAAGTGCTGTCACGCGTTTGCTCGACCTGGGCGTGCCGCACTATCTGATCCAGTCCACGCTCACCGGTGTGGTGGCGCAGCGCCTGTTGCGCACGCTGTGCCCGCACTGCAAGGCGGAGACCACGCAGAATGCCCACGAATGGACGGCACTGACGCACGGCTGGTCGCTGCCCCTGCCCGACAAGGTCTTCAAGCCGGTCGGTTGCCTCGAGTGCCGAAACACGGGTTTCATGGGTCGTACCGGCATCTATGAAATGTTGGCCTTGTCGGGTCGACTGCGTGCGCTGATTTCCGCGCAGTTGGATCTTGGCCACTTTGGCCACGCCGCCCTGGCCGAAGGCATGCGGCCGTTGCGTATTTCCGCAGCGGCCCAGGTGGCGCGTGGCGTCACCACCGTGCAGGAAGTCCTCACGGTCATTCCGCCCATCGAGCACGGTCTGGACTGATCGTGCCCTGGTTGTTCCCTCCCTCCTGCTCTATTCCTGTCGCATGAAGCCTGTCCTGATCATCCGCACCGGTCGTGCTCCCGCTCCCATTCGTGCCCGGCACGGTGATTTTCCACACTGGTTCCGCATCGGCGCGCAGCTGTCGCCCGAGCGCGTACGCGTCGTGGATGTCGAGGCGGGTGAAACACTGCCGCCTCCCGAAGACGTCGCCGGTGCGCTGATCACAGGTTCCGCGGCCATGGTCACTGAGCGGGCCGACTGGAGCGAGCGCACGGCGGGATGGATCCGCAATGCCATGGACCAGGAGCTCCCGCTGTTCGGTGTCTGCTACGGCCATCAGCTCATGGCTCATGCCTTGGGCGGACGCGTCGACTATCTGCCGGGCGGCCGGGAAATCGGCACCGTCACCATCAACGTGCTCGACGCCGCGCAAAACGATCCACTCGCCAGGCAATTGCCGGCCCAGTTCCGTGCGCACGCCACCCATGAGCAAAGCGTGCTTGAGCTTCCCAAAGGTTCGACGGTGCTGGCCAGTTCCGCACGCGATCCAAACCATCTTGTGCGCTATGGCGCCAATGCGATGAGTGTGCAGTTCCATCCGGAATTCAACGCCGACGTCATGCGCGCGTATATCGACCGCAAGCATCACGACATGCGGCGTGAAGGTTTCGATCCACACCATGCGTATCGGCAAGTCGCCGCCACGCCGCTGGCACGCCGACTGTTCCGGCAGTTCTCGCGGCATCATGACCTCGCCGCACGCTGACATTTTCGTCATCGTCACTGCCTAGAATCCTGCGGCATGACGCCGGGCGTCGCCGCCGAGAAGACGAGCACGATATGGGACAGCTGCAACCGCACGTGCATCGCGCATCAGTGATGGCAATGCGCCTGGTGGACATCGCCGACACCATTGACCTCGCGGCAGTCGAGTCGCTGTGGGCACGTCACGCACGCACGGCTGCCGCTCGAAGCCGCCTGGTCACCACGCCGCCGAAAGCGATGACGTTCGGCGTTCCGCCCGTCGAACTCGCACTGGATTCGCGCCACCTCGTCATCGGTGGCGTGTCGATGCCCGCAAGCATCATGGTCAGGCTGTACGAGTTCGGCGTGGCGGCGTTTTCGATCAGCGTCGCGGCTAACGATCTCCCCTGGAGCGACTTCAGCACACGGGTAAACGCCGTCGACAGTGCGCTGGGCATCGCTTCCGCTTCCACGGTGTGGGTGGAGCTCATCGCGCAGATCACGCAGGTGCTTGGTCCCGCGCTGGTGCGGCCCAGTGCCGAACCGTTGCATGAGGATTATCTGCTGGCGCTGGTGCATGCGATCGAAGGAGTGACACACACCGCCACGCTGCACGAACAGGTCGATCTGGTGCCGCTGCTCTCAGGCGAGTCACGACCGCTGTCGGAGCAATCGCGGCAGGAGTTGCTGCGACAGCGCTACGCCTATTACACCGACGACCTTGTCGTGCTCACCTGGGATAGGGCCTTCATCTACGAGCCGCGCGATGATTCGGACGTGGTGGATATTATCGAAGTTGCCAACGCGCAGCTGCTGGAAATGCGCTACTACGACGAGCTGCTGGATGCCGAGCTTCCGCGGATGTACGACCTCATCGAGGCCACCCGCAGCGTCGCCAACCCTTTCGCCGCGCGGCGCTATGCAGACCTCGCACGCCACCTTCACACGCTGGTGGCCGAAGTCACCGAGGTGACCGAAAAGGTCGACAACGCGCTGCAGGTTACCGAAGACGTCTATCTGGCCCGCGTCTATGCCGCCGCACTCGAGTTGTTCCGCGTGCCGCACGTGAGCAAGGCCGTCGATCGCAAGCTGGCCATCATCCGCGACAGCTATTCCGCCTTGTACGAGGAAGCTTCAAGCAAGCGCGGCGAACTGATGGAAATGGCGATCATCGTGCTCATCGCCGTGGAGATCGTCATCGCCATGGTGCGCCACGTTTAGATCGCGTCGCTCAGCGGCCTCGCGGCGGCATGGGGAAAGGCGTGATTTTCTGGCCGTCGCTGGCGTCGCGAATCACCAGCGCACCTTTGTTCTCCACTTCCTCGATGCGCACCACCGACTGCATGGGCAAATGCAGCACCCGCGTATCCTTGAATTCCTCACGCAGGCGTTCTTCGGTGGGATCGATCAGAATGCCTTCACCCGCGGACTCGAACACCAGTTCGCCGACCTCGGTAAATCCCCACAGCGCGCTGGATGCCACGTGCCGCGCATAGAGCTCGTAGCACTTGCCCAGGTGCAGGAAGGTGACCTTGTAGAGTTTCTTGGTACGCATGGGGCTATTTTAGCCGCGCAGGCGACGGGCGATGTCGTCGCGCGAAAACAGCGCGAAAACCACGCCGAACAGGAATCCGGCAATGTGTGTCCACCAGACGACCTCACCGTAGCTCGGCCCGGCGTAGCTGAAGAGAAATTGCAACAGCACCCAGATGCCGATGAGCAGGAACGCCGGCACCCTGACGAATTCCAGATAGAGACCCAGCGGCAATACCAAGCCAAGGCGTGCGCGTGGAAACAGCGCAATGTAGGTGCCAAGCACCGCCGACACGGCGCCGCTGCAGCCGATGATGGGGGAGCGCACGCCAGCAAGCGACAGTGCCCCGACCAGGTTGGCGACGATACCGCCAATGAGGAACAACAAGAGAAACCTCAGCGATCCCAACGCCCGCTCGGCCGGAATGCCGAAGATCACCAGGAACAACAGGTTGCCCAGCAGATGCAGCCAGGCGAGGTGAATGAACAAGGCCGTCGCCAGGCGTAGCAGGGAAGGATCATGCAACTGCGGAAGTATCGGCATCTTCGCATCGAAGATGTTGGCCGGCACGGTGCCCCATTCAAGCCACATCGAGACGCGTTGCGGCGGCGGCATCAGCGCCAGACCCACGAAACTGATCACGCATACGAAGACGAGCAGGGCCGTAGCCCATTGCACGTGCCTGCGACGCCGCGTTTCGACATGGACAAACACGAATGGATGCTCCGCAACGCGCTCACCGGAAGAGGCTTGCATCATAGGTGATAACTGGACGACCACGCCCTGCGTTGCACCGTGCCGCGGCCGCACCACTGGACCTGGCGTCAAACGCGGCGCCTTTTCGGCCAACCAGATACCTGTATGCAGACACATAGCGCCGTGCGGGTAAGCACGCGTGCAGTGGCGAGCGCGCTTCGCGTCGACGGGTCGTTGGTCGCCGTCACCTTTCCCCATGTAGGAGCGCAGCCAGTGCGCGATCGGGGCCACAGGCGCCCGATGCGCCGCAGTGAGGCGCTCGATGGATTGATGGTCGCGTGGAGCATCGCCCGTAGCCTGGGCGTGCATACGATGCAGCCATTCCACCCTGTGC
>NZ_DASRZX010000013.1:0-37836 GCF_035685885.1 Dyella sp.
TCCTACGGGGTGACGAAGACGCTGCAGGAGCGCACCCAGTGCGCGACCGCAGAACATCAGCCGCCCCGATCCTTCCCACCCACATCCAGCACCAGTTTGCCCGTGTGGCTTCCATCAAACAGCCGGTTGAGCACCGTAGGCGCGTTCTCCAACCCTTCGGCGACGGTTTCCCCCGCCTTGATCTTTCCGCTCACCACCCAGCCCACCAGCTCCTGCACCGCACGCTGCTGATCCTTGTAATCGAACGCGAGGAAACCGCGCACGCTGAGGCGCTTGACGATGATGACGCTGTAATCGTCGGAGGGTTTGCCGCCGCTGGCATAGTTGGCGATGAGTCCGCACAGGGCCACCCGGCCGCCATTGACCATGCGCGACAGCACCGCGCGCATCACCGGGCCGCCGACATTTTCGAAATTGACGTGCACGCCGTCGGGCGTTGCAGCCGCCAGCTGCTGCTTGAAATCCTCGGCCTTGTAATCGACGGCGGCATCGAAGCCAAGATCGTCGACGAGATGGCGGCATTTCTCCGCGCCGCCCGCGATGCCGACCACGCGCGCGCCACGCAGCTTGCCGATCTGGCCGGCAATGGAGCCCACCGATCCGGCCGCGGCCGACACCACCAGCGTCTCCCCGGCTTGTACCGGCGCGATTTCAGTAAGTCCATAGTGCGCCGTGATACCGCTGAAGCCACAGGCGCCGAGCAGGGTAGGCAGTGCAACCGGTGGCTTGGGCGGAAGCTTCGCCCAGTAACCCGTCTTGCCTTCGTCCAATAGCGCGTAGTCCTGCCAGCCGACGAGTCCTTGCACGAGATCGCCCACGGCATAGTGTTTCGCCTTGGAGGCCACCACGCGGCCCAGACCAATGCCTCGCATCACCTCGCCGATGGCGACGGGCGGCATGTATTGCGGCACATCGCTCATCCACACGCGGTTGGTCGGATCCATCGACAGGTACAGCACGCGTATCAGCGCCTGGCCGTCCTGAAGTTCGGGAACGGGTTGCTCGCGCAGCTCGAAGTTGTCCTGTTGTACCAGGCCTTCGGGACGCGTCTTCAGCAGCAGTTGTCGGTTCGTGAGGCTCATGACGATCTCCAGGTTCAGACGGCGCGCGCGCCGCCGTCGATGACGAGTTCAGCGGCGGTGACATAACGGCTTTCGTCAGAGGCAAGATAGAGCACGGCATAGGCTACGTCGTCCGGGTCACCCATGCGGTGCATCGGGATGCCGCGTACGAGCTTGCGCGTGGCTTCTTCCTCGCCCAGCTTGTCGAAGAACGGCTTGACGATGCCGGTGCGGATAAAAGCGGGATGGATCGAATTGCAGCGCACGTCGATCTTCTGGCGCGCGCATTCCACAGCCACGGATTTGGTCAGTGCGGCGACGGCGGCCTTCGAGGTGTTGTAAGCGGTGTAATCGGGATCGACCTTGAACGCGGCCAGCGAGGAGATGTTGACGATGGAGGCCGGCTGCGCGTCGCGCAGGTAGGCCATCGCGTGCTTGCAGCCGAGCATCACGCTCTCCACGTTGACGCCCATCACGCGCCGCCACTCGTTCAGTTCGATGGCGCCGATGGCACCCAGCGAGCCGATCCCGGCATTGTTCACCAGCACGGAGAGTCCGCCCATGGCGAGTGCCGCCTCGGCGAGCAGGCGTTCCCAGTTCGCTTCATCCCTCACATCCTGCGGCGCCGACCAGGCGACCTTCTCGCCCGCCTGCCGGTTGATGTCAGCAGCAACCGTTGCGACTGCGTCGCCGTCAATATCGGTAAGAAATACCTTGGCCCCTTGGCGAGCCAGCATGCGTGCGGTGGCCGAACCCAGGCCGCCGGCCGCGCCGGTGATGAAGGCGCGCTTGCCGGCTGCGCGCTGGTGTTGCTGTGAAGTCATGCCTGGTCTCCGTGATCAGACGCTGAGATAACCGCCATCGACATTCAGCACCGCGCCGGTGGTGTATGACGCGGCGTCGGACGCGAGATACAGCGCAGCACCGGCCATCTCCGATGGCTGCGCCACGCGGCGCATGGGCACGTGCGCCAGCGCCTGCTTGAGGATGGCCGGCGTGTTGACCAGCACCGAGGCAAACTTGGTATCGGTGAGACCCGGCAGCAGCGCGTTGCAACGCACGCCCTGTTCCGCGCATTCCACGGCGAACGCCTTGGTCATCGAAATCACGGCGGCCTTGGTGATCGAATAGATGGCCTGCTGGAAGCCGGGCACCACGCCATTCACCGAAGCGACGTTGACAATGGAGCCGCCACCGTTCTTCGCCATCAGGCGTGCGCCGTGCGTGGACATGTAGAAGTAGCCGCGGATGTTGACGTCGACCGTCTTCTGGAACACCGAGGGATCGGTGTCGGTGATGTGCCCGAAGAAGGGATTGGTGGCGGCGTTGTTCACGAGGATATCGAGCCGCCCGTGCCTGCCCTGGACCTGCTCATACAGCGAGGCAATCTGCTCCATCTCGCCGATATGGCAGGCAATGGCTTCGGCTGAGCCGCCTTCGGCAGCGATCGCATCGACCACCGCCTGGCAATCGGCCTGCTTGCGGCTGGACACGACCACGTGCGCGCCGTGCCGCGCGAACAGCTTGGCGATCTCCGCGCCGATGCCGCGGCTGGCACCGGTGACGATGGCGATCTTGCCGGTGAGGTCGAAGGTGGGTGAAGTCATGGAAAAGTCCGTTGTTGATGGGTTGCAGGGGCTCTTGGCTCGTCATTCCGACCTGCGCCGCAATGACGGCAAAAGCTGGCGGCTCTGGCGGGATTTTCATCGCAACGTCACGAGTCCGGTCTGTAGCGCACGCTCCAAATGCGGCCATGCGTTGTACGACACCAATGTCGACTTACGCGAACCTAACCGAACCCGCGTCACGCCGGTGTTCACCAATGGCCAGCTGAGGCGAAAAGTTTGCGATGGCGGCGTGCCCAGCAAGGCACTGGCGATCACGGCAATGGGGCCGCCGGAAGTGAACGCCCAGATCGTCGCCGCTGGATGGTTGGCCAGCGTCTGTAGCGCGGCGAGCACGTTGGCGCGAAACGTTGGCCAGCTGCAGGTGTATTCATCGTCATGCTCGCCGCTGGCCCAGCGATCCAATGCCTCGACGAACAAGCGCTGGAAAGCGCGATGAGGATCGCCGCTTTGCCTCATGGCAGCGCGTAGCGCGCCCGGCGCGGCGAGATCCGGGCGCAGGCGTGCAAGCAGTTCGTGGTGGTCGACTTCGTCCAGGCCCTGCAGCATTGACGAGGGCGGCGACAAGCCAGCGGCGCGCAGGCAATGTTCGGCGGTATCTCGATGACGCACGCGCGGTCCGATCGCGACCAGCTCCGGCATCAGCGCACATGCGGCCAGCCACTCGCCCAGCAACACCGATTGCCGTTCGCCGATCGGCGAAAGCTGGTCATAGTCCTCGGCGCTGAAGCTGGCCTGGCCGTGGCGTATCAGCAGCAGCTCTCGCACGGCTCAGCCTTTCACTGCGATCAGGCGACGGCAGCGCATGCCCATGTAGCGCGCGGCGTCGCCGAAGCCGGCGAATTGCGGGTTGGTGGTATAGCCCAGCGCGTAGCGGCGATAGATCTGCTGGATGATCACCATCAGGCGGAACAGGCCGAACACTTCGTAGAAGGCAAAGCGCGAGACGTCCAGGCCGCTACGTTCGCCGTAATAGGCAACGACTTCCGCGCGTGTGAGCATGCCGGCCTCGTGCGTGGGCTGGCGGCGGAACGACTGGAACACCTTGTCGTCATCGGCCTGTACCCAATAGGCCAGCGAGCCGCCAAGGTCCATCAGCGGATCGCCGATGGTGGCCATCTCCCAGTCGAGTACGCCGATGATGTCGAGCGGGTTGTCCGGTGCCAGCACGACGTTGTCGAAGCGGTAATCGTTGTGGATCACGCAGCTCGCGTTGTCATGCTGAGGTTGGTTGGCACCGAGCCACGCCATCACGTCCTCGCAGGGATCGGAGCCTTCCGTCGCCGCCTGCCGCCAGCGCTCGCTCCAGCCTGTCACCTGCCGCGCGATATAACCCTCGCCCTTGCCAAGTTCACGCAGTGCGGGCTGCTGCGTGTCGACGCGATGCAGGTCGATCAGTCGATCCACGAAGCCGATGCAGAGTTGGCGCACGCCCTTGCGATCCAGTTCCAGTTCCGGCGGAAGATCACGGCGCAGGATGGTGCCGGCGAGGCGTTCCATCACATAGAAATCCTGCCCGATGACTTCGGCGTCGTCGCAGCGCGCGAGGATGGCGGGTACGTACGGATAGCTGGGTTTGAGCGCATCCATCACGTGCGCTTCGCGCAACATGTCGTGCGCGGACCTGGCCTTCGCGCCACGTGGTGGTCGGCGCAACACCAACTCACGATTTGCGTAGCTCAGCAGGTAAGTGAGATTGGAAGCACCGCCGGGAAACTGCGTGACCGTCGGCATGCCTTCGAGGCCATCGATGCAATGCTTGAGGAAGGCATCGACGCGCGGGACGTCGAACGCGTCTTCCTCGCGCACTGCGCGGGCCTGGTCCGGAATCGCGGTCATGCCTGGTGCTCCCGTGCGAGCTGCGCCTTGGCTTCGAGTTTGGCGACGACGGCGCGATGCACTTCATCCGGGCCATCCGCGAGTCGCAGCACGCGCGCGTAGGCGTAAAGCTGCGCCAGCGGAAAATCGTCGGTGAGACCGGCGCCGCCGTGGATCTGGATGGCCGCATCGGCAGCCTGCTGCGCCACGGCGGGCACCACCACCTTGATTTGCGAGATCAGGCTGAGCGCCGCCTTTGGGCCTTGGGTGTCGAGTGTCCACGCTGTCTTCAGCGTGAGGAGTCGTGCCTGTTCGATCGCCATGCGCAGGTTTGCCACGATGTCCGCGTTGCCGCCGAGCTTCAACAATGGTTTGCCGAACGCCACGCGCGATTGCGCGCGTTGGCACAACAGCGACAAGGCGCGTTCCGCCGCGCCCAGTGCACGCATGCAGTGATGCACACGGCCGGGGCCCAGGCGCCCCTGTGCGATCTCGAAGCCGCGCCCCGGGCCGAGGATGATGTTTTCCGCCGGCAAACGCACGTGCGTGAAACTGAGTTCGCCGTGGCCTGACGGTTCGTCGTAGCCGTGGAACACCGGAAGCATGCGTTCGATGTGCACGCCTGGCGTGTCCAGCGGACAGATCACCATGCTGTGGCGGCGGTGCGGCTCGGCCTTGGCATCGCTCAGGCCCATGAAGATCACGAAGCGGCAGTGCGGATGGCCCAGTCCCGTGGTCCACCATTTGCGGCCGTCGAGCACCACTTCGTTGCCTTCGATGCGCGCGGTGGCCTGCATGTTGGTGGCGTCGGATGAAGCCACGTCCGGCTCGGTCATCGCGAAGCCGGAACGGATTTCACCTTTGAGCAGCGGTTGCAGCCAGCGCGCGTGCTGCGCGGGCGAGCCGTAGCGATGCAGTACTTCCATATTGCCCGTATCCGGCGCGCTGCAATTGAACACCTCGGGTGCGATGAACGAATGGCCCATGATCTCGGCCAGTGGCGCGTACTCGAGATTGCTCAGCCCAGGGCCGTCTTCCAGATCCGGCAGGAACAGGTTCCACAGACCCGCGGCGCGCGCCTTCGCCTTGAGCTGCTCCATCACCACCGGCTGGCGCCATTCGCGATGATCGGCACTGCCGGTCAGCTGGGCCGCGTAGACAGCCTCGGCGGGCGCGATCTCCTCGCGCATGAAGCGGCTCAGACGCTCGGCCACCCGTTGGGTACGCTCGGAAGCGGTGAAATCCATAACGGTTCTCCTGATCCCCTTGCAGCGTACGCCCGTGGCATCTGATTAATGAAATGAATATGCTTTATGGCATGTCATCAATAATGTGAATGACTAGCCGCCGTGGACCGAGACAGCCGCATCGACCTGAACCTGTTCCGCGTGCTCGACGCCATCTATACCCATGGCGGCGTGAGCGCCGCGGCACGCGCACTGCACCTCACCCAGCCGGCGGTCACGCACGCGCTGGGCCGCCTGCGCGATCACCTCGGCGACCCGCTGTTCGTGCGGCAAGGCAATCGCCTTCAGCCCAACCACAAGGTGCTGGCGATGATGCCTTCGGTGCAGTCGCACCTGAAGGGATTGCTGGCGAGCACCCATGCACAAGCTCAATTCACGCCTGCGCAGCTGCAGATGGAATTCGCCATCGGCTTTCGCGACATCCTGGAATCCATTGCACTGCCGAGGCTGGTCGCCCAGTTGGGTCGAGAGGCGCCCGGCGTGCGCCTGGTCAGTCGCCGCGTCGCCGCCGACGAGATGGAGCGCGAACTGGGTGCGGGAACGCTGGATCTGATGGTCGATCGCCCCATGCGCATCGGGCCGCGCATCTCGCAGCAGCGTCTGCTCGATGAGACGCTGGTAGTGGCCATGCGGCGCAATCATCCGTTTGCGCGGCAGCTGTCACGGACGGATTACCTCGCGGCCCAGCACGTCGTCGTCTCGCCGCTCGGCGAGGCGAACGCGCTGGATACCTTGCTGGAACAGAAGGGCATGTTTCGCGAAGTACGCATGGTGGCGCAACACTATTTCGCCGCGTGCCAGATCGTTGCCGGCAGCGATCTGCTGCTGACCGTGCCCCGGGCCTATGCGGAACATCTGGCGCCGTTGCTGCCCATGGCGTTGCAGCCGTTGCCGATACGCATCAAGGCCATCCCCATCCTCGCCTACTGGCACGATGCCAAGGATGACGATCCGGCGCACAGCTGGTTTCGTGAACGCCTCGTCAACTCGATCACCGGTGCCATGCAGGCGACTTCGCAGTGACTTGCGAGCGACACGCCGGCGGGCGCACGATGCGGATAGCGCTGCATCTTCCCTGCTGCACGCGCTGAGATGACTCCAGGAAGTGCCTGGCAGCAGCACGCCGGGCCGATGCCATGACGAGGTTTCTTGCATGTCCGAGCAGTCTGCGCCCGAGGTCGTCTACGACCCGACCGATCCGATGAATCGCAAGGAGCAGATGTTTCCGCGCCTGGATCCTTCCATGGTGCAACGCATCGCCACGTATGGACACGAGGAGCATGTGCCGGCGGGCACCATGCTGTTCCAGCGCGGGGATCGCGGCGTGGATTTCTTCCTCGTGCTGGACGGACTCGTCGAGATTTTCGACCTCGACAAGCACGGCCAACCCAACGTTTTCACCATGTATGCCGCGCGACAGTTCAGCGGCGAAATGAACATGTTCAATCGCCGTGCCGTGATGGCCTCGGCGCGAGCGACGATGGATACCCGCCTGATCCGCGTGCCCGCCACGGACTTCCACCGCATGGTCGCTGCCGAGGCGGACATCAGCGAAATCATCATGCGTGCCTTCATCCTGCGGCGCGTGGGCCTGATCCGCATGGGTTATGGCGGCGTGGTGGTCGTGGGTCCGGGGCACAGCGCGGACACCTTGCGTATCGAACGTTTTCTCGTGCGCAACGGCTATCCGCATCGACTGATCGATACCGAAGTGGATCCCGACGCCGGCGGTTTCATCGAGTGCTTCCAGCTTCGCCGCGAGCAATTGCCGGTGGTGATCTGTCCGGAGAAATGCTTCCTGCAGAATCCGAGCACCGCCGAACTGGCCGACGAGCTGGGCCTCACCGAGGTGATCGATCCGCAGCACGTGTATGACGTAGCCGTGGTGGGCGCGGGGCCGGCGGGTCTTGCTGCCGCCGTGTATGCCGCGTCCGAGGGCCTGTCCACCATTGTGCTGGAAGGCATGGCGCCGGGCGGGCAGGCGGGTACCTCCTCGAAAATCGAGAACTACCTGGGTTTTCCCACCGGCATTTCAGGCCAGGCGCTGGCCGGACGTGCGCAGGCGCAAGCGCAGAAGTTCGGCGCGCGGCTGGCGGTGTCGAGACAGGCCGCCAGCATCGACTGCTCGGGGCAGCCTTATACCCTCAAGCTTGATGATGGCCAGGTCGTCGTGGCGCGCGTGGTGGTCGTCGCGACCGGCGCGCGTTATCGCAAGCTCGACGTGCCGGGTTATGCGCGCTTCGAAGGCGAGGGCATCCATTACGCGGCCACCGCGATGGAAGGCCAGTTGTGTGCGAATGAAGAAGTGGTAGTCGTCGGCGGTGGCAATTCGGCGGGGCAGGCGGCGGTCTTTCTTTCGCGCATCGCTTCCCACGTGCACGTGCTGGTGCGTTCCGGCGGGCTCGCGGCGACGATGTCCGATTATCTGGTGCAGCGCATCGCGCAGTCCTCGTCGATCACGCTGCACACGCGCTGCGAAATCACCGGCCTGGAAGGCGACAGCCGGCTCCGACAGGTTACCTGGCGACATCGCGAAAGCGGTGAAGCCATCACGCGACCCATCGGCAACGTGTTCGTGATGATCGGTGCCGAGCCCAACACCGACTGGCTCAAGGATTGCCTCGCGCTCGACGACAAGGGCTTCGTGCTCACGGGACGCTGCGCGGAGGGCCATCTGCTGGAGTCGCCTTACGCCACCACGCGACCGGGCGTCTTCGCCGTGGGCGACGTGCGCGCAGGGTCCGTCAAGCGAGTCGCCTCGGGCGTGGGCGAAGGCTCGGTGGTCATCCAGGCCGTGCATCACTTCCTGCATCCGGAGCCGGTTTGAACCGGCATTACACTGTCCGCTCTTCCCGCCTGGATGTATTCATGACGCTTCGCTTCAATCTGCGGTTGTGGATGTGTTCGCATGACTGAGGTGCGCGATGCACTCGCGCGTGCCGCGAATGAACTGGGCGATCGGCTGGAGGCCGAGGTGCTGCTGGTGCATGTGCTGGGCAGGATGCGCAGCTGGCTGATTGCCCATGCGGACGATCGGCTCGATGCGGGTGATGAAGCCGCGTTTGGCGCGTTGGTCGCCCGTCGCCGTGAAGGCGAACCTGTGGCTTACCTCACCGGGCGTCGGGGATTCTGGTCGCTCGAACTGGAAGTGACGCCCGCCACGCTGATTCCCCGCCCGGAAACGGAGTTGCTGGTAGAGCTGGTGCTGGAGCGCGTGCCGGAAGATGCCACCGCGCGCGTGGTCGATCTGGGCACGGGCAGCGGCGCCATTGCGCTTGCCATCGCGCACGAGCGCACCCGCGCGCAGGTGACGGCAACGGACGCGAGTGCGAAGGCTCTGGAGGTCGCGCGGCGCAACGCGGAACGGCTGGGTATTACCAACGTGTCGTTCGAGCATGGCGATTGGTTTGCGCCGCTTTCGGGTCGCACTTTCGATGTGGTCGCGTCCAATCCGCCGTACATCGAAGCCGGCGACGAGCATTTGACGCAAGGCGATCTACGCTTTGAACCGGGCAGCGCGCTGGCCTCAGGCATCGATGGGCTGGATGACATCCGCCGCATAGTCGACCACGCCCAGGCGCATCTCGCACCGGGCGGTTGGCTGATGATGGAGCATGGCTGGAACCAGGGCCCCGCGATACGCGCGCTGCTTGAGCAGGCGGGCTACCGCGATGTATTCACCGCACAGGATCTGGAACAGCGCGATCGCGTGTCTGGCGGCCGTCGCAAACATCTGTAGGAGCGCACCCGGTGCGCGATTGGCGCCACGGTGCATCGAAGATTTGGACGTCCAAACGCTGCCATGAAAAAGGGCGACCGCCCGGCGGTCGCCCTGTCGCGCGCTGGATGCGCTCCTACGGAAAGCGTGGACTGCGGCTCAGCCCGCGCTGGCGACGTTGGACGTCGTCAGCTGCGGAAAGCGCGCGCGAATCGCGTTGCGGATGCTGGGCAGGTCCAGGCCGGCCATGGTCAGCACTTCCTCGCGGCTGCCGTGTTCCAGATACACGTCGGGCAGGCCCAGGTGCAGGATCGGCTTGACGATGCCGTGCGCCGCCAGGCACTCGGCCACGCCGCTGCCCGCACCACCGGCGATGGCGTTGTCTTCCAGCGTGACGAACGCGTCGTGCGTCTTCGCCAGCTCCAGGATCATCGCTTCGTCCAACGGCTTCACGAAGCGCATGTTGACCAGCGTCGCGTCGAGTTCGGCGGCGATTTCGGTGGCCGGCGCCAGCATGGCGCCAAAGCTCAGCAGGGCGAGGCGGCGACCGCGACGGCGCAGCTCAGCCTTGCCGATCGGCAGCGTTTCCAGGCCCTTGCTTAGGGGCACGCCCATGCCGGTGCCGCGCGGATAACGCACCGCGGCCGGCCCGTGGAACTGGAAGCCGGTGCTCAGCATCATGCGGCATTCGTTTTCATCCGCCGGCGCCATGATCACCATGTTCGGCAGGCAGCGCAGGAAGCTCAGGTCGAAGCTGCCCGAATGCGTCGCGCCATCCGGGCCGACCACGCCGGCGCGGTCGATGGCGAAGGTTACGTCGAGGTTCTGCAGTGCCACGTCGTGGATGGCCTGGTCATACGCGCGCTGCAGGAAGGTGGAATAGATCGCCACCACCGGCTTGGCGCCTTCGCAGGCCATGCCGGCCGCCAGCGTCACCGCGTGCTGCTCGGCAATCGCCACGTCGAAGTAACGCTGCGGATATTCCTTGGAGAAACGCACCAGGCCCGAGCCTTCGCGCATGGCCGGCGTGATGCCCAGCAGGCGTTCGTCGTCGGCGGCCTGATCGCATAGCCAGTCGCTGAAGATGTCGGTATAGGTGGGCTTGGACGGGCCGGACTTCTTCACCAGGCCCGCCTGCGGATCGAACGGACCCACCGCGTGGTATTCGATCTGCGCTTGCTCGGCGGGCGCGTAGCCTTTGCCCTTGGTGGTGATGACGTGCAGCAGCTGCGGGCCGGGCAGGTCCTTCACCGTGCGCAGCGCGGCGAGAAGCTGCGGAATATTGTGGCCGTCGATCGGGCCGGTGTAGTGGAAGCCCAGTTCCTCGAACAGCGTGCTGGGCACGAACATGCCCTTGGCGTGCTCCTCCCAGCGCTTGAAGAAGCGGCCAAAAAGCGACTGCTTCGGAATAGCGCGCTTGGCGCGCTCGCGCAGCGCGTTGAGTCGGCGGCTGGCCATGGCGCGCGCGGCCATCTTGGTCAACGCGCCCACGTTCTCGCTGATCGACATGCCGTTGTCGTTGAACACGACCAGCATGTTCGGCTCCACATCGCCGCCGTGGTTCAACGCTTCGAATGCCATGCCGGCGGTCATCGCGCCGTCGCCGATCACCGCCACGAACTTGCGCGGGTCGCCCTTGCGCTGCGCGGCAATCGCCATGCCCAGCGCGGCCGAGATCGAGGTGGAGGAGTGGCCGACGCCGAAGGTGTCGTACTCGCTTTCCTCGCGGCGGGGGAACGGCGCCAGGCCGTCCTTCTTCTTGATCGTGGTGATGCGGTCGCGGCGGCCGGTGAGGATCTTGTGCGGGTAGCACTGGTGGCCCACGTCCCACACGAGACGATCGTTAGGCGTATCGAACACGTGATGCAACGCCACGGTCAGCTCCACCACGCCCAGGCCGGCGCCGAAATGGCCACCGGAGCTGGCCACGGCCTCGATCAGGTACTGGCGCAGCTCGTCCGCGACGGCAGGAACCTCTTCGTCGGGGATGCGGCGCAGGTCGGCTGGCGTCTCAATGGTCGCCAGGTGGGGGAAGCGGGACAAATCGTTCATCGGCAAATTGTCGGCCCTGCGGGAGGGCGGGGCAAGGGCGGCCATGTGGAAACTTGCGGTCCATCCCCGGGAGAGCCTCTCCACACGTTGCAGACGTGCTGGGGCCCAGGCTCACGGCAGTGCCCCACACGGACTTCCCATGAGTACACGCAAGGCTTTCCAACGTTTTTCCGAGGGCGTGGCCCGCTCTTCAGGCCGGCCGACCGCATTTGTCCTGGCCGTGCTGGTCGTGGTGGCCTGGGCCGTCACCGGCCCGATGTTCCATTTCGGCGATACCTGGCAGCTGGTGATCAATACGGGGACGACGATCGTCACCTTCCTGATGGTGTTCCTTATCCAGAACACGCAGAACCGCGATTCCGCCGCGTTGCAGATCAAGCTGGACGAGTTGATCCGCAGCTCCTCGGCCCACAACGCCATGTTGAATCTGGAAGAGCTGGACGACGCCTCGCTGGACCGGATCCGCAAGCACTACTGCAAGCTCGCCCAGTTGGCGGCCGAAGGCGCCGCCGACGACATCGAGCGCGAGCTGGACAGGGACGAGGGACGTACGGCCTGAGCTTCAGGCCATGTGTTCCCGGCGGTCGCGGGGCAGGTGGCTGACCAGGAATTCCATCTGGTCGGCCAGGATGTTGCGGTTGGAGAGGATCAGGTGCTCCACCCAGCTCGGCCGGTAGGGCACGGCCAGCAAGGGCATGTTGGCCTGCTGGGGCGTGCGGTTGGCCTTCCTGAGGTTGCAGGCGAGGCAGGCGCTGACCACGTTTTCCCAGGTGTCCTTGCCTCGCTTGGAGATAGGCAGCACGTGGTCGCGGGTGAGCTCGCCGCGGCTGTAGCGGTCGCCGCAATACAGGCAAAGATAGCGGTCGCGGGCGAACAGCGCGGTGTTGGTGAGCGCCGGGGCCGGGTCGATCGCGTGTTCGCGGCAGTGGCCGGTGCTGGCGATGATGGGATGAAGGGAAAGTTCGCTCTGCCGGCCGCTGGCGCGATTGTGTCCGCCATGCACGGTGAGACAGGGGTCCCCCAGGGTCCAGGCGACAGCTTCGCGGACGTAGAGGCAAACAGCTTCCTGCCAGCTAATCCAGTCGAGAATCCGTCCGGCGGCGTCCAGCGAGAGCACGCGGGTCGAGTGCAGGTCGACGACGCGGCCAGGTACTTCCATCAGCATGCAAAACCGTCCTTCAACCCAGGGGAATGAACGTTCGGGCGCTGCAACGATGCTCGTAGCGGGTCCAGCATAGACCAATTCAGTTACAGAACACACGCAAATGGTTGTCCCGGCAGGGAGAACGGATCCCGGGCGAGGGTGTTCTCCGGGCACTTTGCACTGATATAGTGTCCGTTCATCTGTAGACCCGGGGCCGGGTTTGGGAGGGGGAGCCTGGGTGGCGACCCCGGCACGGCAGGGGAGAGGTAGTAAACGTGGCTGAAGTTCTTTTCTACGAGCGTCCCGTTCCGCTCAATCGCAACGACCACAAGGATCTGCGCATCAAGCCGATCCCGAATCTGAAGTTCGCCAGCACCGTGCATTCGGTGCCGCTGACCGGCGTGGAGTTTCCGGCCGCTGCGCGCGATATTCCGATCCTGTTCGGTGGCCTGACCGCGGCCGATGCCGGCCCGATGGCGCTGCTGGGCCTGCGCGAGAACGAGAACCTGTTCGTCGACGCCGATGGCCGTTGGGAACAGAACATGTACATCCCGGCGTTCGTGCGCCGCTATCCGTTCATCCTGGCCGAGAAGCCGGCTGGTACGGAAGGCGACGACTTCACCGTGTTCCTCGATGAGGGCTACGAAGGCTTCGGCGCCGAAGGCGACCGTCTGTTCAAGGAAGACGGCACCGACTCCGAGCTGCTTACCAACGCCGTGAAGTTCCTCGGCGAATTCCAGCAGCACGTGGGTCGCACGCAGTGGTTCATGGAGCAGCTGCGCAAGCACAACCTGCTCGAGCCGCGCAACATCCGCCTCGAGAAGGACGGCAAGTCGATCAACCTCAATGGCCTGTTCGTGGTCAGCGAGGAGAAGCTGCGCCAGCTCGACGAGAAGACCACGCAGGAATTCCTGCGCGAAGGCGTGCTGGGCTGGATTTACGCGCACCTGCTGTCGCTGGGCAACATCGATCGCGTGTCGATGCGCCTGAGCCAGCGTGAGCAGGCTGAAGAAGCCACTTCCGCGCTGAAGAACTGATGTTCCGGCGCCGCGGCATCGCATGATGCCGCGGCGCTTTTTCCGCCGCGCGCAACGCGCAGCGATGTCCTGTTCCAGCCGCTGACGCGGCCTTCCTCACATCCTTCAAGCATGCCCCGGCGATATGCTTTGCGTCTGCGGGCCGAGTGAGTGTCCCGTGCCCGCGGTCTTGGCGGGGTGTGGCATGTCCGAGCAGAACAAGCGTGTGGTGCTGGATTACGTGGATGCCTTCAATCGCGCCGATCTCGACGCGGTGTGCGAACTCTTCGCTCCGGATGCATTGATCCACGGCGCGCTTGGCTGGGGCGGCATCGAGGCGGCCCGTCCGGTCTGGAGCGACCTGATGCGCTGTTTCCAGATCAGCCTGGAAGTGGATGCGGTGGTGGCCGAAGGCGACTCGGTGGCCGTGCGCTACACCGAACGTGGCCGTTCCGTGGCGTCGTTCCGTGGCGGTCCGGTGACGGGACGCGAGTACGAGATGATCGCTATGGAATGGTTCCTGGTGAAGGAAGGCCACATCAAGCGGCGCTGGGGCGCACGCGACAGCGCGGCGATGTTCCGCCAGCTGGGATTGCCGTTTTCCTAACTGCGCGATGCGGATGCGCCGTACCAGAGGCTGGGTCGCCAGTCCGCGCGGCGCCCTTCGGGCGTGCAATCGAGCAGGTTCCACAGGGGCCAGATCAGGTCGACATGTCGTGGATCCTGTCCCGGTTCCGGCGCCACGAACATCAGTTCGCTGCACCAGGTGTGATGGATCACGCCATCGCGCTTCACGAACACGTTGAGCGCGGGGATCTGACTGCCATCAGCCGTCTCGCCGTGGTAATCGGTGTTGTAGGTGTTGTGCGCCGACGACAGCAGGTGCAAGTGACGCCAGCCTCGCTCGCGCGCAAAGCGGCGGATGCGCTGGATGGGAGAGCGCGCCACCACGGCAAGGTTCGCGCGCTGTCGCAGGTGCACCATCTCGCCGTCGAGCGCATCCAGGATCGACGAACAGGACGGGCAGGGCTGCGTCATCGCCGGTCCGTACATGAAGCTGTAGATGATGAGGCTGTCCTTGCCGTCCTCGAACAGGTCCGACAGGCGCAGCTGGCGCTCCACGTCGGGGTCCATCGGCGTGTCGCCCTCGTCATCGAAGAAGTAGTCCACGGGCACGGCGCCGCCCAGCGGCAGGGCGCGTCGAAGCGCGGCCGTAGATTCGATCTGTCGCCGCAATTCGATTTCGGCCTTCAACAGCCGGTCGCGGGCATGGCGATAGGCGTCGCTCTCGCCCGGAAAACGCACGGCGTGCAATGACTGGCTCATGATTGTCCACCCTCGTGCAGCGGCCGCATGCGCCGCGGCCCCGCGCCCCTGTGTGGCAGCGATTCAGTGCACGGGCTTGGCGAGCCTCAGCAGGTCGGTGGAGTAGCCCGCACTTTCGTAGATGGCGCGTGCGCGTTCGTTGCCGGGAAACACCGCCAGAGTCACCAACTGGCAGCGGTGTTCGCGTGCCCAATGCTCGGCATGTTCCAGCAGTGCGCGCCCCAGGCCACGGCCTTCGTGTTGCTCGGCCACGGCCACGTCGGAAATATGGCAGTTGTTGCGGCCGGTGAAGAAATCCTGGGTCTTCTGCAGCAGGATGAAACCCGCTGCCTCGCCATCTTCGTCTTCGGCCACGAACAGGTAGCTGTTCGCTGGCTGGTCTTCCAGGTGGCGCAGCAGTTCCTTGCGAATGCCGTCGATGCATTCGTGGCGGCGTCGCCATGGCGGCAAGGTGAAATCGACGAAGCGGGGCACCAGCCCAAGAATGAAATCGTCATCGTCCTCGGCAAGACGAATCAGGTACGTGGCATCGCTCATGCGGGCAGACCGGACTAGCGAGAAGGTGTGCCGTTTCTACACCCAGCCGTGACTCGACGGGTAGTGCCTGGGCCATCACCCATTCGTTGTGGGAGCGCACCCTGTGAGCGACCGTCCGATTGGGGTGTCCTCGTCGATGATTTTTCCGGGATGTGCGCTGCGTAACGACCTGGTGGTGCGGCAAGGACACGGGTCTGCAGTCGTGCACAGGGTGCGCTCCCGCAAAGGGACGCAGGCCGAAAAAAGGCCCTCCGAAGAGGGCCTTTTCATCATCAGGCGATGGCGGGCAGCGTATCCACGCCGGCCTCGATGGCTGCCTTGTGCATCAGGCAGCGCGGCAGGATGCGTGCGAAGTAGAACTTTGCCGAATCGCGCTTGGCCTGCTTGAACGACTCCTGCTGGCTGCCGTTGGCCAGTGCGGCCACGTTGCGCGCCCACATGTAGGCGAGCGTGATGTAGCCGGAGTAGTACAGGTAGTCGGTGGCGGCGGCGCCCAGCTCTTCCGGGTTGGCCATCACGCGTTGGGCCAGCGACAGGGTGAGGTCCGCCCATTCCTTGGTGTAGGTGGCCAGCGGGGCGATCAGGCCGGCCAGGGCCGGGTCCTGCATGTGCTGCTGGCAGAACACCTGGATTTCCCTGGCGAACAGCTTGAAGCCCGCGCCCTGCAGCTGGAGGATCTTGCGGCCCAGCAGGTCGGCTGCCTGGATGCCGGTGGTGCCTTCGTACAGGGTGATGATGCGGGCGTCGCGCACGAACTGCTCCACGCCGTTCTCACCGATGTAGCCGTGGCCGCCATACACCTGCAGCGCTTCCTTGGTGCACTCCTGCGCGAGCTCCGTCACCACGCCCTTGGCGATCGGGATGAGGAAGGCGACCAGGTCGCTGGCGGCCTTGCGGGTGGCCTCGTCGGTGCCGCGGGCTTCCACGTCGGTCTGCAGCGCGGTGTACAGCAGCAGCGTGCGCGAGGCTTCCACGAAGGCGCGCTGGGTCAGCAGCATGCGGCGCACGTCCGGCTGCACCAGCAGGTTGTCGGCGGGCTTCTCGGGGAACTTCGGACCCGACAGCGAACGACCCTGCAGGCGCTCGCGCGCATAGTTGAGGCTGTTCTGCAGCGCACGCTCGGACAGCGCCAGGCCCTGCACGCCCACGCCCAGGCGCGCAGCATTCATCATGGTGAACATCGCGGCCAGACCCTTGTGCGGCTGGCCGATCAGGTAGCCCTCGGCGGCGTCGAAGTTCATCACGCAGGTGGCCGAGCCCTTCAGGCCCATCTTGTGCTCGATGGCGCCGGCGGCGACGCGGTTGCGCTCGCCCAGCGAACCGTCGGCGTTCACCTTGAACTTCGGCACGATGAACATCGAGATGCCGCGGCTGCCAGCCGGTGCGTCGGGCAGGCGGGCCAGCACGAGGTGGATGATGTTCTCCGCCAGGTCATGCTCGCCGGCGCTGATGAAGATCTTGGTGCCGGTGATCTGGTAGCTGCCGTTCTCGCCGGGTTCGGCGCGCGTCTTGAGCAGGCCCAGGTCCGAACCGGCCTGCGGCTCGGTGAGGCACATGGTGCCGGTCCAGCGACCTTCCACGATGGGCTTCAGGTAAGTGTTCTGCTGCTCTTCGGTGCCGTGCAGTTCCATCGCATGGCACGCGCCCTCGGACAGCAGCGGGTACAGGCTCCACGACAGGTTGCCCGACTGGAAAATTTCGGTGGTGGCCGTGCCCATCACGTTCGGCAGGCCCTGGCCGCCGAAATGCTCGCCCTGGGTGAGGCCGGTCCAGCCGCCTTCGGCGAAAGCCTTGAAGGCTTCCTTGAAGCCCTTGGGCGTGGTCACCGTCTGCGTGGCCTTGTCGTAGACGCAGCCTTCCTGGTCACCGCTGGCGTTGAACGGCGCAAGCACCGCTTCGCTCAGTCGACCGGCTTCCTCCAGCACGGCGTCCAGCAGGTCGCGCGTGTGGCCATCGCCACCCTGCAGCTTGGTGAGAACGGCCTCGGCGTCGAGCACGTCGAAAAGGGCGAAGCGCTGGTCGTCGAGAGGGGCCTTGTAGATCGTCATGGCGAAGTTCCTTCGTTGATGATGCGGGCGCGGTGTTCAGCGCCAGGTGTTAGGGATGCCCGGCACCGGCGACAGCCAGTCGTTGCCGTGGAAATTGAAGTCGCGAACCTTGTCTTCCTGCTCGGGCTTGGCGTTGGTGCTGCCGGCCACGCTGTAGGGCACGCTGCCCGCGCTGCCCTTGGTGGCGGCGGTCTTGAGCACCGCGGTCATTTCCGGCGTGGGCAGCACGTCGATCTGGGTCACGTCGGCGGCGAACGGCGGGATATCGAGGTCGAAGCGGCTGTGCAGGCGCACCGGCACCAGCTCCGCGATCTTCAGCTCGCCGTCGAGCGACTTGAAATCCATCCCGCCGTAGCTGTTGTTCTGGATGCGGACGGTGAGGCGCCACTGGCCGTCCGGCCGCGTGGTCATCTCCTGGATGCTCACGGTGGGCGGGAACACGCTCTTCTTGGGCGGCCCGCAAGCCACCAGACCGGCCACCAGAACTCCGAGCGCCACGTAGCGAAGCAGTCGTCCCATGGGATCACCTCAAACGATTGTTTGAATCTTAGCAGGATGCCCCGGCCGGCTGTCACCGGGTGAATCAGTGCGGGCGCCATCTCAATCGGGTTGCGATCACGTCTGCGTGACGGGCGCGGCGAGGGGTGGGGAGGTTCCCATGGCGCATCGCAGCAGGCATCATCGCCTGCTCCCCTTCATCACCTGGCTCGCCCATGACCCGACGTATCGTTGCCCGCCGCTCGCCCATCCACGGCAATGGCGTTTTTGCCGTCGCCCCGATCAGGAAGGGCGAGGAAGTCATCGAATACAAGGGCACCCTGATGACCCACGCCGAGGCCGATGTGCTCTACGGCGATGGCGGCGAGACGGGCCACACGTTCCTGTTCACGCTCAACGACGAGTACCTGATCGACGCCAACCGCAAGGGCAACACGGCGCGCTGGATCAACCACAGCTGCAATCCCAACTGTCAGGCGCTGATCGAGGAAAACGAGAAGGGTGACCGGCGCAAGGACCGCGTGCTGATCGAAGCCATCCGCAACATCAAGCCCGGCGAAGAGCTGACCTACGACTACGGCATCACGCTGGACGTGCCGCATACCGCGCGCCTCAAGAAGCTGTGGAAGTGCCTGTGCGGCTCGAAGAACTGCACGGGTACGCTGCTGAAGTCCAAGCGCTGAAAGACGCGCGCTGCGTCTTTTGCGGAGTGCACCCTGTGCGCGACTGCAGAGGTGGCGGATGCCGCGCCGCGCGGTATGCGCGCGGCGTTTGAGCATGATGTCGAACCGGGTGTTTGGCGACAGCCGGACTGATCGGTTGTCCTGCCGCTGATCGCGCACGGGGTGCGCTCTTACAACAGCCTCGCGCGCCACCGTTTTTTGCAGGAGCGCACCCAGCGCGATCAGCGATAGGGCAATCGTTTCGGCGGGTGGTCGCGTCTATCGGTCATCACCGCGTTTCGCAAAACTTTGGTGCGGCGTTAGTCGCCGAAACCCCACGGTCGCGCACTGGGTGCGCTCCTATAGGGTGAGTGACGGTTGCTCGTCGGCCGGGTAGTCGATGGCAATCACTTCCACCGCCAAGTCGCCCGCGGGACGCTGCCACACCACTTCGTCGCCTACGCGCGCGCCCAGCAGTGCCTCCGCCAGTGGTGACACGTAGCTCACCAGGCCGTGTTCCACGTCGGCCTCGTCTTCGCCGACGATGCGGTAGCGGGCCTGGCCTTCGTCGCTGTCCACGGTGACCAGCGCACCGAACGCCACGCGGTTGAGCGGCTGCTGGGAGAGGTCCACTTCGATGGCGCTGCTTACGCGGGCGTTGAGCCAGCGGACGTCGCGCTCAAGCGACGCCAGCTCGCTTTGCTGGGGCAGCGTGTCGGCGGCGCCACGCAACGCATCTCGTCGCTCGCGGGCCTCGATCAGCCGCGCACGCAGCTGCGCCAGTCCGCGCGGGGTCACGTAGTTGGGATGTTCGCTGAGCGGAATATCCGGCAGTCGTTCGCCGACGGATTCGTCCGCGTCCTTGACGAAGGAGCGGCTCATGAAGCGGTGCCTCCTGCGTCGGGCAGGCCGACGCCTCTGACAGGTTGGACATGGCGGCGTTGTCGCCGCGCATCAAGCCGTGCATGCGCAGGCGCGCCGTGCGTGAGGCCACGCACGGCGGCCGGGCGGTGAGGTTCAGTCTTCTTCCACGTGCGGTTTCCACGCCTCCGACAGCTGTCGCTGCACCGGCGGCGGCACGGGTTCGTAGTGGCTCAGGTCCAGGCTGTAGCGGCCGCGGCCGCCGGTCATCGCCTTCAGTTCGGTGGGATAGTCGGTGAGCTCGGCAAGCGGTGCCTGCGCCTTGATCACCAGTTCACCACCGCGCAGCGAATCGGTGCCCATGATGCGTGCGCGCTTGCCAGCCAGGCCGCCCGTGACATCGCCCACGCTGGCTTCGGGAATCGCCACTTCCACATCCACGATCGGCTCCAGCACGATCGGTCGCGCCTTGCTCACGGCATCGAGGAATGCCTTTCTGCCGGCGCTGACGAAGGCGACTTCCTTCGAGTCGACCGGATGGTATTTGCCGTCGTAGACCACCACGCGCAAGTCCTGGATCGGATAACCGGCGACGGCGCCCATCTCCATCGCCTGGCGCACGCCTTTCTCGATCGCGGGCAGGAACTGGTTGGGAATCACGCCACCCTTCACTTCGTCGACGAACTCGAAGCCGGCGCCACGCTCCAGCGGTTCGACACGCAGGAACACTTCGCCGAATTGTCCCGCGCCGCCGGTCTGCTTCTTGTGGCGATGATGGCCGTCGGCACGGCTGCCGATGGTTTCCCGATAGGCGATGCGCGGCGGGTGCGTCTTCACTTCCACGCCGTAGCGCTCCTTCATGCGCTCCAGCATGATCTTCAGGTGCAGGTCCGAGAGGCCGCGCACCACGGTCTCGTTGAGTTCCTTGTGATGCTCCACGCGGAAGCAAGGATCTTCCTCGGCCAGCCTCGACAGTGCCTGCGAAAGCTTCTGCTCCTGGCCCTTGTGACTGGGTTCCAGCGCCAGGCCGAACATCGGTGGAGGGAAGCGCATGGGCGTGAGGTGGATGCGGTTTTCGTCGTGCGAATCGTGCAGTACGGCGTCGAAATGGATTTCCTCCACCTTGGCGACGGCCGCGATATCGCCGGCAATGGCCTGCTCGATCTCGTCATGGCTCTTGCCGCGCAGGCGGAACAGATGACCCACCTTGAACGGCTTCTTGCTGTCGTCGATGTACAGCTGCGTGTCGCGCCGGATCGTGCCCTGCCATACGCGGAAGATGCCGAGCTTGCCGACAAACGGATCGTTGACGATCTTGAACACGTCCGCGATCACATGCTGCGTCGGATCGGCGTTGACCGTGATGTGCTCGTCTTCGTCGTTGAGGAACGGCGGCGCATTGCCCTCTTTGGGATTGGGCAGCAGGCGGTCGGCGAGGTCGAGGAATTCCTTCACGCCCACGCCGGTGCGCGCGCTGACGAAGCAGATGGGTATCAGGTGGCCTTCACGCAGGCATTGCTCGAACGCATCGTGCAACTCCTGCGGGCTCAGTTCTTCTTCGCCCGAGTCGAGGTAGTGGCCCATCACGCTTTCGTTTATTTCCACCACCTGGTCGAGGATGCGCTGGTGCGCCTCGGCCAGCGAGGAGAAATCCGTGGGGCCATCACTGTGGAAAAAGCAGTCGAGCACCAGCTTGCCGCTTTGCGAGGGCAGGTTTACCGGCAGGCACTGTGGGCCGAATTCGTCGCGCAGTGCATCGACCAGCGCGCCCAGTCGCGCGCCTTCGAAGTCCATCTTGTTGATCACCAGCACGCGCGCGAGGTTGCGCTCGGCGGCGCGTTCCATCATGCGCCGCGTGCCGTATTCGATGCCGTTGGTGGCGTTGACTACGATGGCCACGGTTTCCACCGCGGCGAAGGCGCAAAGCGTCGGTCCGCGAAAATCGGGATAGCCCGCCGTGTCGATCAGATTGATGTGGCTGTTGCCGAACGGAACGCTGGCGATGGCCGTGTCGATGGAATGGCCGCGCGCCTTTTCCTGGCTGTCGGTATCCGATTGCGTGGAGCCGCGCTCCACCGAACCCTGGGTCTGTATGGCGCCGCCCGCGTGCAGCAAGGCTTCGAGCAAGGTGGTCTTGCCGGCGCCGGCATGTCCGGCGAGTGCGATATTGCGGATGTTTTCCGTGTTGTACGACACGATGCGACCCTCCCTAGGCAGGGCGCGGGCTCGAGCGGACGTTGACCTGCGGCGCCGCACGAAGCCGCGCTTGCGGCTGACGATGGCGGGCCGTCATGGTCGTCCAGGCGTGCGAGACGCGGGGGCGGTCATGGCGGGGTACGGTCCGCATAGCCTTGAACCATTGCCACACGGGGTCAAGTTGCACTGCGGGGTAAGGGGAACCCCGGGCGCTCCCGGCTTGTCACCTGAACTCCCCCTCGCGCGAAAGGCAGGATGTCCGCCGCGCGGCCGTACCCCGCAGAGAAGGGATGCCTCATCGAACGTACCGAGCAGGTCCAACACCATCGCTGGACGCCACCGAATGCCCAGGAGCGCGGACTGGCGCCCCTCGATGGTTCAACCCGAGCGCTGCTGCACCAGATGCGCTGGCGCAAGGTGCCGCCGAACCGGTGGCGCCGCTGGGCGGTGCTGGGTCTGGCGTTGGCGCTGCACGCGTTGTTTGCCTTGCTGACCTGGCATGAGATGCAGTGGCGGCAACTCGATGAAGGCCACCCTGGACGGCGCGACGCACTGCAGGTGCGGCTGATCCCGCGACCCCTCGCGCCCGCGCCGGCGGCGCCAGCCGAGGTGGCTCCGCCTCCGCCGCCTCCGTCCGCCAGGTCCGTGATCCGCGAGCCACCGGCAAGGAATGCCATGACCGTGACGCTGCCGGAATCCGCGCCGGCGGCAGCGGCGAGTGCGCCGTCCGCGCCGCTGCTCTATGACAGCACGGGCCAGCCGCTGCTGCCTTCGTCGGCCAGCAGCGCGCCATCGGCGCCCGCGGCCGATTACGTGCAGCACGCGCCGCACGGCGACAGCAAAGTGATGCGGCACGACAGCCCCGTCACCTACACGGCCACGCGCTTTGAAGACGACTGGACGCCGGTGCGCGGCAACAGTTCGGTGGACGATGCGCTCAAGCGCGCGGTGGACAAGAGCACCGTGTCGCACACCTTCCATGTCGCGCCGGGCGTGCGCGTGACCTGCACCGTGGTAGCGGCCGCTTTGGCCGGAGCGTGTGGGCTCGGCGATCCCTCCAAGCCACCCCAGCCGTCAGGGCGCAGCGGCGACGAACGCCTCAACATGGCGCCTGCCAGCAGCCTTGCGCCTGGCACGCCCGCCCCAAAGCCGCCGAGCATCGACGACTGCATCGCGACCTATCGCGCCAACAAGCCGCTGCCGCAGGGCTGCCCGGTGGACACGCCCACGCGCGCCGTCGATGCCGAACTGCAAGGCCGCGTGCCGCCGCCGGCGAGCCAGGGTGGACAGTGAAACAATGAAAGCCGAACGCCGGCAGGGCTATCCGGAACCGCCTGAGCGCCCGCTACACTGCGCGCATGGATAGGGAATCCGCGCACCGACTGACCGTGACGTTGCCATCGCCGAAGTCGGCGGCGGAGAGTGCGTTCGTCTATCGCCGCCGCCGCGCGGAGCATCCCCGCGAACGCTGGTTCCGCATCCTCGCGCTTGCGGGCGCCTTGCTCGTCCATCTGATGTTCCTGTTCGGCGCGATCCTCGGCTCGGCGTACGAAGTGGAGGAGGCCGAAGAGGCCTCGCAGCCACTGGTGGTGCGTCTGATCGAAAAGAAACAGGAAGAACCGCCGCCCCCGCCGCCGGTGCGTGGCACGCCGCCCAAGCAGGTCGGTCCGGTGCATCGCGGCAATGCCAGCAAGGCGCCGCGCACGGCGAAACAGAGCAGCTCGTCCACGCGCACCGACACGGATCTGGCGCCCATTCCGGTGCCCGCCTTGCAGACGCCGGTGATCGCCCAGGCGCCCAAGGCCAGCGCGCCCAAGCCCGAGATCACGGCGGCACCGATCCCTCCTGTGACCTTGCCCAAGCCGGCGCCGACGGAAGAACTGCAGCCGGTGCCCACGGCGCCCGAACCGCCGCAGGTGGCGCTGGAAACGCCGCCTGCCGCCAAGCCGGTGCCCCCCAAATTCCAGCCGGAGCCGGTGCGCAAGCCGCAGGTGGAAGGCAGTCAGCCCGTGCCTCCGCCCGCGTCGCTGGCCATTCCCGAGCTGCCTTCGCAATCGGCGCCGGTGGTGACGCCGCCGACCATCGCGATGGCAAAGGCGGCACCTGCCAACACGCGTCCGAGCATCGCGGAGGTCTCGCGTCCTGAAGAGCCGGCCGCACCGCCGGAACCGGAGATGCAGGCGGTGCCGTTGCCGGCACAGGCGGCGCCTACGGTGAACCTGCAGCCGCAGCCCAGCACGGTGACCCCGGTGGTGCCGCGTGAACAACCGCGCGTGGAGACGCCGGCCATCCGCGTGGCCGAGGCCGAACTGGAAGCCGTGCCGTTGCCGCCCAATCCGCAACCGAGCCTGGAACGTCCGCAGGCGCCGCGCCTGGAAGCGGCGGCGCCCAAGGCGATCGCGCTGGACAACCAGCCCTCGATCGCGCGCCCGCAGATTTCCGCCGAGACGCCCTCCGAAGCGCCCAGCCAGGCGAGTGCAGCGGCCTCCGCATCGACCTCGTCGTCGCAGGCGTCGAGCGCCCAAGCCAGCACATCCAGCAGCGAAGCAGGGCAGGCGCCTGGCGAACAAGGTGTCAGCAGTGCACCCAATGCCACGCCGCAGGGCAGCAACAGCGGCACGCCGGGACAACCCAACGGCGTTGCCAAATCGCCATCCTCCGCGGCTGGCAGCGGGCTCGATCTCGCCTTGCCCGCCGGTCAGGGCAGCGGCCAAGGCGCACAACCCGGGCAGGGATCGTCCGAAGGCGCCAGCGGCACGTACGTGCAGCTGAAGCCGCACGGGAACACCGAGATCATGTCGCACGGCACGCCCAACATCGGCTACCAGGCGACGCGTTTCGAGAAGGACTGGACGCCCGAGAACGAAAGCTCGATCGACACGGCACTGCGTCGCGCGGTGGAAAAGACCACCGTGCGCCATACCTTCCATCTTCCGCGTGGCGTGCGCGTCGAATGCGTGGTGATGCCGTTGTTCCCGGTGGCACTGTTCGGTTGCGGCAATGGCGATCCGCCGCCCAAGCCGGTGGATGACGTGGTCTACGAACGGATGAAGATGGCGCCCAGCAATCCGCTGGTGCCACCGCCGCCAGCAAGTGCCGCGGCGCCGGCCATGGCGACGGTGAAGCTCGACAACGGTGCACAGTGCGCCGCCGCCCGCGTCGCCGGTGGCCCGCTGCCGCCGGGCTGCCAGCCGGAGACGATCACCGTGCCGACAGGTCCGGCGCGTTCCGGCAGCTCGTGGGTGCCGGCCAGCGATCAGTTCCACTGATGCGCGGCCTCATGCGTCGCCCTAGGTAAATTTACCCGGCAGGCCTGAGAAGTTTTGCGCTACCGGCAGGCAGGTGCCGGGTTCATGCTCGTGTGCATTCCGACCAGCTCTGCCGGAGAGGTGCCTCATGCATGCGATGCGTTGGCTTGGCCTGATGCTTGCGCTCGCCCTGCTGGCGGGCATCCCTGTCCTCGCGCAACAGGACGCCACTGCCGTGGCGCCCAAGGACAACTCCGATTTTCGCGCATGGCCGCACACATACGATGTCGATGGCCTGCACCTCGTACTGCACCACCCGCAGATCGACAGCTGGGTGAACGGTCAGCTCAAGGCGCGTCTGGCCGTGGCAGTGAAGACCGGCGCGCAGGTCGGCAGCGACGGCAAGCAACATGACGTGATGACCTACGGCGTAGCCTGGGTCACGGCACGCACCGAAACGGACAAAGTCTTGAGGCAGGTGGAGCTGTCGAAGGTGAGCGTCGACAAGGTGTCGTTTCCCACCGCGCCTTCGCAGGAGCCGCGCTACCTGGAGGTACTGCGCGGCATCGCCGCGCGCAGCCACCAGGTGGCGAGCCTCGACACGCTCGAAGCCTCGCTGGCGATCAGCAAGCAGGAAAACGACGTGAAGAACCTGCCGGTGAAAAACGATCCACCGCAGGTCATCTTCTCCTTCAAGCCGGCGCTGCTCGTGTTGATCGACGGCGCGCCCGCGAGCAAGCCGTCGGGCGTGGCCGGCGTCAACCGCATCGTCAACACGCGCTCGCTGGTGTTGCAGCAGGGCCAGCAATACTTCGTCACCTTCGCCGGCAAATGGGTATCGTCGGCCACGCTGGACGGCCCGTGGATGCCGATGAAAACGCCGCCCGCCGCCGTGGCCAAGGCCGCCCGGGCCGCGGTGCAGGCCAAGCAGGTGGACACGCTGGACAATCCGTCCGATGCCTTGAAGAAGGTGCTCGATGCCGGCCAGTTGCCTGATCTGGTGGTGCGCACGCAGCCGTCCGAATTGATCATGGTCGATGGCGAACCGCAGTTCGATGCGATTGCCGGCACGCAGCTCGCCTACGTGGCGAACACGGCTTCGGATGTGTTCGTGGACCAGGCGCATGGACTCACCTGGTACGTGCTGGTTTCCGGTCGCTGGTTCACCGCCGAATCGACCAACGGCCCGTGGCGTTACGTGGCGGGCGAATCGTTGCCGGCGGATTTCGCCAACATTCCTTCGGACAGTCCCAAGAGCGCGGTGCTCGCCTCCATCCCGGGCACGCCCGAGGCACGCGAGTCACTAATCGCCAACAGCGTCCCGCAGACCGCCACCGTGGACGGCCATACCGCGACGCTGCACCTGAGCTATGACGGTGCGCCGCAGTTTCGTCCCATCGATGGCACGGCGCTCTCCTATGCGTGGAACACGGACGTGCCAGTGATCCGCGTGGATGCCAGCGCCTACTACGCGGTGCAGAACGGCGTGTGGTTCACCGCGGGCAGCCCCAGTGGTCCGTGGGCGGTGGCGATGGAAGTGCCGTCGGTGATCTATTCGATTCCGCCCAGTTCGCCGTTGCATTACGTCACCTACGTCTACGTGTATGGCCACGAGGGCAACCAGGTCTACGTGGGTTATTCACCCGGCTATTACGGCACCGTGGTGAGCGATGGCGTGGTGGTCTACGGCACCGGCTATACGTGCAATCCCTGGGTGGGCAACGACATCTGGTACGGCTGCCCGGCCACTTATGGCTTCGGCGTTTCGTTCGGCTGGACGCCGTGGGCTGGCTGGGGCTTCGGCTATGCCTGGGGCTGGGCCTGGGCGTCGGCGTGGTATGGACCGTGGTGGGGGCCGTGGGGCTACTACCCGGGCTACTACCCCGGTTACTGGGGCGGTGCGATCGCGGCGGCCAACGTGTACGGGCGCTGGGGCAACGCGGTGGTGTCAGGGCGCGTCGCCGGCTGGGCCAATCCGTGGACGGGCAACATCGGTCGCGCCGGACGTGGCGGCTACTACAACGAAGCCACCGGTGGCCGCGGCGTCGGTTATGCGGGACGCAACACCAACATCTACACCGGTACGACGACCGCCACCGCGGGCGGCATCCGCTACAACCCGCAGACCGGTCGCGTCGTCGCGGGGCAGGGCGCTGCCGCGGTGAATCCGTATACCGGCAATGCCGTGGCGGGCGGACAGCGCACCGTTGCAAACACCAACACCGGACGCGTCACCCAGCAGGCGGGTGTCGCGGGTCGCACGGACCAGGGTGCTGGCGCGGCGGGCGCGTTCAATTCGCAAGGCGCGGGTGGCGACGCGCGTGGCGCCGGCTACGTGCACTACGACAAGGCCAGTGGTGACGTGAGCCGCGGTGGCGTGGTGGACATCAATGACCAGGTCTACGCAGGCAAGGACGGCAACGTCTATCGTTACGACAAGGACCAGGGTTGGCAGAAGGTCGACAACAAGGGTGGCTTCAATCGCGTGAATGGACCTGACAGCGTCGACACGGATCGCGACCGCATGGCGCGCGATCGCGGTGCTGACAGTGCCTCGTTCCAGCAACGCGAGGATCGCCCGCAGCCACAGCGCCAACAGTTCGATCGCAGCAACTACAACAACCGCTATCACGGCCAGATGGGCGGGTTCCGCCCATCCATGGGCGGTGGTCGCTTCGGAGGTGGCCGCATGGGTGGCGGGTTCCGGCGCTAGGCCGGCAACCCGCCGGGTCGGCGTTGCATCAACGCACGATGCCGTCTGCCTTCATCTTCGGGATCAGCGTCTGCGCGAGCTGGGTGGACGTCTTGGGAATGTCGTTGGTGGCGACGTTCTCCGTCGTCACCGTCCAGATGAGCTTTTCGTTGCGTGCATCCCACACGCTGGTTTCCAGCGTCACCACCTCGTACTGATTGATGTCGGGCGTCGATGCCCAGGCGCCACCGTACCAACCGTAGAAGCCGCCGTAGGCCGGGCCGCTGGGCGTGACGCTCACCTTCTGCTGCACGCGCTGCACGCGCGTCACCAGTACGGCCTGTGCACCCGTGCCCTTCACCAGATCACGCAACCGCACAGCGCCGTCATTGCCGGGCGGGATCTGGGTATAGCTGGCGGACGCCTGCACGCCGGCCGCCTGCAGCTGCTGTGCGAAGGTGTCTTCGAACACGCGCCGCATGGTGTCGCTGCGCGAGATGCCGACCACTACCACATTGGTTGCCGGTGGGCCGGCCCATGACGGATCCCGCCACTGGTTGGTGACGCTGACGGTCGAACACGCCGCAAGCACCAGGCTGGCGGCCACAACGAACAGACGCAGGAGTTTCATGGCATGGCTCCATGGCGAAAGCCCACGCGGAACGGTGGGCGGCGGCAGAATTGTGCGGAGCCATTTGTGCAGGCCACGCGATTGCCAACCGCTCCCTGGCTTGCGTGGGTGCCCCGTGGCGCGCGCTTGGCTTACAGCTGTGGGCGCAGCAGCGAGCCGAATGTCAGGTAGATCGAATTGCGGCCACCCTCCGCGTAGCCATAGCCGAGGAACAGCGGACCCAGTGGCGTCTGAATGCCCAGGAACATGCTGCCCGCGTAGATCAGCGAGTCGAAGCGCACGTCGTTCTTGTCATGCCAGGTATTGCCCGCTTCCAGGCTCGCGCCGACATAGATGGGCGTGGAGAAGATCGCATCCATGGTGCCGGTGCGCCGGTACAGCACGGCACGTGCAAGCGCCGATTGGTTGCCGTAGAGCGAGCGCTCGGAAAATCCGGAGAGGTTGAGGAACCCGCCGAGGAAGCTCTGCGCCTCGAAGAACTTGGTGTTGTCCAGCGCACTGCTGGCGCGCACGCCCAGCAGCAGGCGATAGCGTCCGTTCTGTGGCCACAGGTCGGGAACCCAGTCCGCGACCAGTCGCGCGACGTCACCCTCCTGGTGGCCGCCAAGGAACGGGCGATACATGTCGTAGTAAAGGTTGACGTGTGCGCCGCGCGTCGGAAATTGCGCGTTGTCCAGGCTATCCCAGTCCATGCCCACGCGTACCATGCTGTACTCGTTGGTCTGGCTTGGCGGAAAGACGACGGCGTTGCTGCCGTCACCCGAGGGGACCGAGGTGGAGGGCACGCCGATGCGCAGGTCGCCGTTGTCGCTGCCGCGGCTGACCGACGCGAGCAGTCGCCAGGTGCTGGTGGGCGACCATCCGCCTTCCAGTCCAACGGCACGCCGTTTCACGCGGTATTCGGCGAGCTGGTGATCGCCGCTGTCGTCGAAGTAGGGAATGTCCTCGTTGCGGAACAAGAGCGATGGCATCACGTAGGCCGACGCACCTTGCCCGAACGGCTGGTAGAACTCGCTGGCCAGGCCGCCGATGCGTCCCGCCCAAAGCGTATTGCGCCACTCGCCGCCGTAACGATTGACGTTGGTGGCGGTGAGTTCGCCGGAGAGCAGGTATTCGCTACGCCCCTGGAAGTCGTCGTCGAGCTGGAAGCC
The DNA here is from genome assembly GCF_035685885.1 of Dyella sp. Lineage (GTDB taxonomy): Bacteria > Pseudomonadota > Gammaproteobacteria > Xanthomonadales > Rhodanobacteraceae > Dyella. The sequence goes on from NZ_DASRZX010000013.1 coordinate 29,532, forward strand.
GACCTTGCCGTAGATCGGGCCCCACGGCTTGTCGCGCGGCACGATCAGCAAACCACGCTGGCTATCCTGCTGCTGCAGGTGGTAGTCGATCTGCTGGTAGTTGCCGCGCCCGTAGATTTCGCCGATCTGGTCTTCCAGCTTGTTGGGGTCGAACGGCTTGTTGACGTCCTTCTGCAGGCGCTCGGCCACGTAGTCGGCCGTCTGCGTGTGTTTCGGATCCACCTTCAGGAACGCGACCAGGCCCGGGTCGAACTGGCGCTGCCGGTGGTTGGCGATGAAGCGGCTCCACTGCTCCGGCCCCACCGCGAGCGCGCGCAGCCTGGGCAGGGCGGCTTCGGCGGCGGCGCGACCGATGGCGATGGCTTCGGTGCCGCGGTTGAATTCGGAGGCGCTCATGTCGCCCAGCGCCGGCGTGATGAGGATGTCGTTGGGTCCCAGCGTATCGAGCTGGCGCTGGGTCTTTTCTTCCATCAGCGCGCTCACCATCTGGTTGAGCACGGCGACGGGATTGCTGAGTTGCTCGCGCTTGGCCAGCGGCGAGCCGACGTTGACGACGATGAGCTGCTGCGCGCCCATCGTGCGAACGACGTCGATCGGCACGTTGTCCATCAGGCCGCCGTCGACCAGCAGGAGGTCATTGACATTGGTCGGCGCAAACGCACCGGGCACCGACATGCTGGACCGGATCGCCAGCGCGAGATCACCCGAATCGAACACCACCGGCTTGCCCGCCACGATGTCGGTGGCCACGGCGCGGAAAGGGATCGAAAGTTTGTCGAAATCGTGCACGTCCCAAGTCGAGATCAGCAGGCGGCGCAGCAACAGCAGCAGCTTCTGGCCCTGCACGACGCCGGCGGGCGTGATGATGTGCCCGTTCTTGTAGCCAACCTCGAAGTTCAGCAGGTAGCGGTAGTCCGCATCCTTGCGGCGCATGGGCATTTCTTCGCGCGCGGGGTCGTCGGAGAACAGTTCGTTCCAGTCCAGCGAAGTGATGATGCGATGCATCTCGTCCGGCGTGTAGCCGGCCGCATACATGCCGCCGACGATCGAACCCATGCTGGTGCCGGCGACACGGCACACCGGGATGTGTTCGCGTTCGAGCACTTCGAGCACGCCGATGTGCGCCGCGCCGCGCGCGCCTCCGCCGCCCAATACCAATCCGATGCAAGGTGTCGTCGCGGTGGCGACGGATGTCTGTGCCGCCACCGGCAGGGAGAGGCACAACAGCAACGCGATCAGTGCGAGGCAACGCATTGATTGTCCTTGGCGCGTGATGGCAGCGAGCCCGACATCGCTGCATGCGCCGCATCCTAAGGCATAACGATGCATCGTGTACGTGCACGCGGGCACGCGACATGCATCACGCGCGGCGTGCACGTTTTCCTCACAAAGCTGTCTGTGGATCGCGGCGCTTCGTGCCGCGATCACTTCACAGCATGCGCAGCATTTCCTTCAGCAGCGGCAGGCGACGCACGCGCACTGCGCTTACACGGAACACCGCGTTGGCCAATGCGGGAGCCGCCGTCGGCATGCCGAGGAAGCTGGCGCCAGCCGGATCGCCCTGGCCCGGCACGATGATGACGTCAGTGGTGTCGGGCAGCTGCGCCATGCTGGCGAGCGGATAATCCTTCCAGCTGTGCTGCTGCACCTGGCTGTCCTTGTAGGTGACCGACAGGTTCAATGCGGTGGACAGCGCATCGAGCGTGGCGCCCGCGACCTGGCCTTCGAGGCCTGCCGGGTTGATCACGCGACCAACGTCGACGGCGCAGACCACGCGCTCGATGTTGAGGCGCTCGCCCTGCAGCGATGTTTCGATGGCATGTGCCACGTAGGCACCATCCACGTACCAGCACGCGATGCCCAGGCCATTCACGGTGCGCAGCCAGTTCTTCCACTCGATGCGGTCGGCGACCAGCTTGAGCACGTTGGCGAGGCGACCGGTGTCGAGCACGCGATCGTTGCCCAGCGGAATCTGGCGCGGCTCGCCGATGAGGCGCAGGCGCGTCACCAGCGGATCTTCCTTCAGCGATTGCGCGATTTCGTCCACGAAGCTTTCGACGGCGAACGCATTGCTCAGGTGCGGCATGCCGCGCGCAGGACCGCGCGGCATCACCGACGGCAGCTGGTACCAGTCGCTGCGCAGGTTGGGCACCAGGCCGGCGGGCAGTTGATGCCCGTCCACTTCGGACGTCCACAAGCGGTTGTCCGGCACGCCGCGCTGCGCGAGTGCCGACGCGCTGGCCATGCGCTGGTTCCACGTCACGATCTGGCGCTTGCCATCGAGCGTCGCACTGAACTTGTGCACGCAGGCCGAGCGGTAGTAGTCCTGCGCCATGTCCTCGTCGCGGGTCCACATCAGCTTGACGGGCTTGTCGACCTGCTTGGCCAGCATGACTGCTTCGGCCACGTAGTCGTGGTCGAGCCGGCGGCCATAACCGCCACCGACGCGCGGCACCTTGATGTCGATCTGCGCGGGCGCAAGACCGGTCAGCCGACGCACGACCTGCCATGCCTGTTGCGGTGCCTGCGTGGGCACCACCAGCGTCGCGCCGTCCTTGTCCACGCGTGCAAGACAGTTCATCGGCTCGGGCGTGGCGTGCGCAAGCCAGGGCTGGACGTAGGTGGCCTCAATGCGGCGCGCGACTTTTCTGCCGGCGACATCGACATCGCCATCGTTGCGCACGCGCGTGGTCGGCGCGGCGTTCTTGTCGTTGACCAGGTCGGAAGCCTGCTGCTCGAACCAGGCGCTGTTTTCGTTCTGCGTGCCCGACTTCCATTGCAGCTTGAGCTTGGCGCGGCCCTGCAAGGCCGCCCAGGTGTTCTCGGCGAGTACGGCCACGGCGGGCGCGCGCACGGTCTGTCCCAGCGGCACGCCAGCCTCAGGCTTGAGCTGCACTACCTTGACCACGCCCTTCACGGCCATGGTGTCGGTGGTATCCAGCGATTCGACGCCGCCGTCAACCCAGGGGCAGTGACTGAGCACAGCGATCAGCGCGTCGCCAGCGTAGTTGTCGAGTGCGTACGCGGCCTGGCCGGTGACGATGGCGCGTGCGTCGACATCTGCCGCGGGCTGTCCGATCAGCGTGTAGCGATCGGGTGTCTTCAGCGGAACGGGCGATGCGGGCGGGGCGATCTTGGCGGCGGCTTCGGCCAGTGCGCCATATCCCAGGCGGCGTCCGTCCGGTGCGATGACATTGCCTTCGTCGCAACGCAGGCGATCGGCGGGCACGCCCAGTCGGCGTGCCGCGGCCTGCAACAGCAGCCAGCGCGCGAGCGCACCGGCACCGCGCAGATCGGCCCATGCGGCGGGGATGGAGTCGCCCATGCCACCGGTCTGATGGCCATAGATCCAGCGCGGCTTGCCATTGTCGTCTTCCACGCCCAGGCCCAGCGGCACCACGCTTACGCGGGTCCAGTCGGCGTCCAGCTCGTCGGCGATGATGCGGGGCAGGGCGGTGGCGGTGCCCGTGCCGGTATCCGGATCACGCGCACCGATGATGATGTTGCCGTCGGCGTCGATGCGCACGTAGGCGCCGATGCCGTACAGCGTGTCGCCCAGCATGGCGGGCGGCACCGGCAGATCCGCGGCGTCGGCGAGGCGGATGCCCACCACCAGCGCGCCGGCGGTACCGGCGAGCACCTGCAGGAAGCGGCGGCGCGAGAGCGGCGCGATGTGATCGTCCTGCCGGCTCATGCACGCGCTCCGTTGGCAACGCGCTTGATGGCACGGCGCACGCGCGTCTGGCAACCGCAGCGGCACAGGTTGGGCAACTGGTCGATCTCGTTGTCGCTGGGTTGCGAATGGCGGTTGAGCAGGTCGAGCGAGGCCATCAGCCAGCCGGGCGTGCAATAGCCGCAGCCGATGGCGTTCTCGTCGATGAAGGCCTGCTGCAGCGGATGCAGCTTGCCGTCCGGAGCAGCGAGGCCTTCCACCGTGGTGACCGACTTGCCGGCAAGCTGCAGCATCGGCAGGCCGCCCGCGGCGGCGAGCTTGCCGTCGACCAGCACGAGATCGTAGCCGCCTTCGCCGTGTTCGCCGCTGTACTTGGTGCCGGTAAGGTGCAGCACATCGCGCAGGTACCACAGCAAGGGCATCTGATCGTCGCCCGTGTGGCGGTAGGACCGGCCATTGATCTCCAGATCGACCCCTTCGCGCACCTTTTCCGGCACGATCGTGCCGGTCAGCCGCGGCGTCAGGATCTGGTCTTGCACTTGCGCCATCGGTGAAGCTCTCCCTTACCTTGTCCGCTCATTGTGGCATCGCAGCGCGATGCTTAGGAGGGGACCCGGCTGAACAGGCGGCGCCACACCATGTAAACCGGCGCTCCGGCAGCCATGATCAGCAGGCCGATGCCGGTGTTCAGCGGGCTGGAGCGCAGGCTCTGCACCATCACCAGGCCGATGGTGGCGATGAAAATGAGCGGCAGCAGCGGATAACCCGGCACGCGGAAGCTCGCCTGGGCGCCCTCGTGGCGGCGATACCAGAACAGCGTGCCCACGCCGAAGGCACAGGCGAGCCAGTCACCGAAGGTCGCGTAGTCGAGCAACTGACCATAGCTGCCCGACCACACCAGCACGATGGCCCAGCCCGAAAGCAGCAGCAGCGCGACATTGGGCGTGCGGTGGACAGGGTGCAGACGCGCCACGCTGCGGAAAAACAGGCCGTCCTCGCCCATCACCTGCAATACGCGCGCGCCCGCCACCAAGGTGATGTTGCAGAAACCCAGCGCCGAGATCGCCACGCCCACCGCGATCAGCTTGGCGCCCGCGACACCGAACACGCGCTGCATCACGTCGGCAGCCGGGGCGCGGCTGGCGGCGAGTCCCGCATGGCCCAGCACGGACAGATAGGCCAGGTTGACCAGCGCATACGCCGCGATGACCAGCAACATGCCGATCAGCAGGGCGCGCGGCAGCGTGCGTTGCGGCTCGCTGACCTCACCCGCGAGGTTGTTGAGATAGGTGAACCCGGAATAGGCGAACAGCACGGGCAGCGCCGCGCCCATGAAGCCCACGTCGGCCGTTGCCGGGTCGGTCGCCAGGATGCCATGGCCGCTGACGCCGGCCAGCAGCAGGCCGCACACCACCAGCACCGTTACCGCCAGCAGCTTGAGCAGGGTGAACAGGTTCTGCACCTGCGCGCCCAGGCGCAGGCCGAACAGGTTGATCAGCGCCACGAATACCAGTGCGCCAATGGCCAGGCTCGTGGTGGCGCTGGCGGGTAGGCCGAACAGTGACGTCGCGTAGCTGGCGAAGATCGTCGCCACCGCTGCCGTCGATCCCGAATAGATCACCAGCAGCATGCTCCAGCCGAACAGGAAGCCGGCCAGCGGGCCGAACGCTTCGCGCAGGTAGACATAGCTGCCGCCCGCGTGCGGGCGCCGGGCCCCCAGTTCCGCATAGCAGAGCGCGCCGATCAGGGTGAGCAGGCCCGCGCCGATCCACATCAGCAGCAGCGACAACCCGGACGACGTGCGCATCGCCACCACATAAGGGTTGAGAAAAATGCCGCCGCCGATGATGCCGCCGACCACGATCATGGCCGCGTCCCACGGGCGAAGGCGGCGCACGTAGCCGCCGGACGTCGAAGTGTCGCTCATGAAATACCCGCTGCGGGAAAGTGCCGCGAGCATCGCAACTGGGGGCGCTGTCAGCAAGCCCTCGCCAAAGGGTATGCCCGGAAAAGGGAAGGGCCGGCGTAGGCCGGCCCTTCGTCGAACATCGCGTGCCCGCGATCAGAACACGGTCATGAACAATGCCAGGTTGGTGACATTGAGCGTGCCGATGCCGGCGCCGGGTTCATATCCCGAAACGCCCTTGTAGAACCAGTTGTCGCCCGCCTTGATGTCGTTGAAGGGCGAGAACGCGCCGTAGTGGAACAGGTTCTGGAATGCATACAGCTGCGGGTTCCACAAACCCTGGCGGCCATGCGTCGCCTGCGTGAGCAACGCCGAGATGCCATTGAGCTGCGGCGCGACGAAGCTGGTGCCGCCTTCGAAGTCCAGCAGGCCGCCGTCTTCCGTCGAGTAGAACAGGTAGCCGGTTTCCGGATCGGCGTTCAACGAGAGATCAGGCACGTTGCGGCCCTTGAAATTGGCCGGCAGCGTGTAGTTGATGTCATAGAACGGGAACAGCCACGTCTGGTTCTTTTCGCTCTTGCGGATGCCCGAGGTGAACGCCTGGTAGACCGGCAACGGCCAGAACACGCTCACGCCGCCGCCGCCGCCCACCGAGAACACCTCATCGGTGATGTCCACGCCCAGGTTCTTCTTGAAATAGGCGGAGATATAGTCCCAGCCCCATACGCTTTCCTGCGTGAGCGATGCCTTGGGCCCGCCGCTGAAGCTATAAGTGAAGGGCACCGTCGTGCCGCCGGCCGTCGTGATGAACGGATCGGAGCCTGGGGCGTCGGCAGTCAGCGGCGGCGGGACCGGATCGGAGAGCGAGCCGCCAAAGCCGCGCACCGTGTCGTATGCGCCGGAGTCGCCGGAGGTAGCGAACATCGAGATGCCTTGTATCGCCGCTTCCATGAACACCTGGTGGAAGGCGCGCAGTTCGTCGGTGTAGTCGACGCCGCCTTCCGTCTGCGGGAAGTACAGGATTTCCGGCTCGCCCCAGCTCACCGACAGGCTGTCGACCTTGTTGTCGGAAACTGCCTGGTTGAAGACATCGAAAAAGCCGGCGTCGGTATTGGGCGCGTCATACACGACGATGTCCGCCCACGGCGCCAGACCGCCCGACTGTTCCACGTCCAGCGAGGTCTCGCCCGAACCGGCCGGGCCGCTCAGTTCGCCGCCGCCATCCACATGCACCTGGGTGATGCGGTTGGGTTTGACGGCCAGGCCGATGGCGCTCCAGTACGCATACGCATCCGAGGGCAGGAAATCGGCCAGCGTGGCAATGCCGATGGTCGAACCCTTGCCTGTGACGCCAGCCTTGTAGAGCGGATTGATGTTGTAGCGATTGGCCACGTCACCGACGGTGAAATCGCCCGGCGAGCAGGTCGCCGTGGGATTGCCCGTGCAGGCCGGTGCAGCCGGCGCTGCCTTGGCGGCCTTGGCCATCGGGCTCATGGTCGAACTGGCGGCAGGCGTCGTTGGCGAATAAGCCGACACGCGATGCGACCGATACTTCGCCTCGGTGCTGAGGCCCGAAGCGACGATCAGCGTGCTGGAAAGCGACGAGGGCAATTTCGGCGTCGCGTTGGGACGATGGAACGTCGTGCCGTCGGCATTGCGAAAATCATGGATAGACGTCTGGAAGGCCTGGTTGAACTGGCCGATGGTGCCGCTCACCTTGATGGCCAGGTGATTGGGCAACAGCTCGACCTGCGTGAGCCCTTGCTGCTTGACGAAGGCCTGTACCTTGGCGATGTCATCGGCGGAAGCGCCGAAGCGATCTGCAAATTGCGCCGTGGTGAGGAAGCGATGATACGAAGGACTACCCTGGGTCACCGAGCTGAAGATGAGACTTTCCAGCGCGGCCTGGTTGCGCAGTCCCAGTACCAGCGTGACGTTTACCCTCTGATTCGTGTTACTGGGGCCGAGGTCGGCCGGTGACGAGCTGCCCGCGGCCATCGCTACGGACGTAGCGCCACCGAAGAGCAGAAGGCCGAGAGAGACTGCGAGCGACTTGCGATGCAACGTCGAGAGCATGTTGTTTCTCCAGGGTAGTTACGGCCCGGGCCGAGCTGCCGACGCATTGCGCACCGACAAGCTTTCGGCAGGCCGAGAGCCAGACAGTCGTGAGACACATTCCCCAAAACCCAGCAGCCCCCTGGAGAAACATCGCGCTGGTCTGGCGGAAGCTAGCGCTCTGTCGACCATCATGGAAGTGACTGACTTGACGCAAAAAAATGCGAAATCGACGCACTGCCTCAATCCTTGGCGCAAAGAATTGCGGCTATGTCTTTTGGCCGAGGGCAGCCAGGAATAGCCCAGGAAAGCGCCAATGGCCCGCTTCCCGAGGGGAAGAGACGGTTTTGCGGCACAATAGGAGGGTTGTGCGTCGTCAACATTCCGGTTTTCGACGCCGTTTCCCCCGGAGTCGAAGCAGCCGCCATGACCACCATCAAGCAAGACGATCTGATCCAGTCCGTCGCCGACGCCCTGCAGTACATCAGCTACTACCACCCCGTCGACTACATCACCAATCTCGCCGCCGCCTATGAGCGCGAGGAGTCGCCGGCCGCGAAGGACGCGATGGCGCAGATCCTGATCAACTCGCGCATGGCCGCCGAAGGCCACCGTCCGCTGTGCCAGGACACCGGCATCGTGACGGTGTTCGTCAAGGTCGGCATGAACGT
>NZ_DASRZX010000014.1:0-13870 GCF_035685885.1 Dyella sp.
GCACCGCCAAGCGCCTCTATCCCCTGATGGCCGCGCTCACCGCCGGCAATACCCCCGGGCAGCCTGTGCACAACGAGCGGCCGTTCATGCGATTGAAGCCCGCCGAAGCCTTCGTGCTGGTGCAGGCCATGGCAGGTGTCATGCGCATGTTGATCCTTGCCAAGGCCTTGCCGGCGTCCCGCCAGGAGATCGAAGACGCGCTGGTGGATCTGGTGGACGGCTATCTCTGGCGCCACTCAGGCGCCTCGTAACCTGAGCACTGCGCCTGCACGGAAGCGGCCAAGACAGCCAGAAACGCCAGTAAGTGACTGTTGTTACGCGACAAACGGGCGACCCCGAGGTCTCGGGGAAAGTGAGTCTACAAACCTGAGTACCACTCATATCATGGCCGGCATCCCATCAATGGCGCGCAGCGCCTTCACTGGAGCCTCCCCATGCAGACCTCGCCCCAGCAACCGCGCCCCGACCAGCGCATGGCCACGCGTTACCGATTCAACGACCCGGACATGGACCTGTTCTTTGCAGCAGCGCTCGGCTGGGGACCTGCCGGTGGCCTCGATGTGGGCCAAGCCATCCATGTCGCGTCGCAGATCGTGGACGGCGATGCCGACAGCTGGGTCCAGTCATTTGCCGACTACGGCGACGTGCAGAACACCCAGGCCGACAAATGGGCCGCACGAGGCTGGCAGCGAGCCGCCGGCGAAGCGCGCCTGAAGGCCTTCGCCAGCTACCGCTCCGCCTGGCAGTTCGCTCAGCCCGGCGACTCGTTCGGGAATCTCTATGCGCGACACAAGGCTGCCTTCCGCGCCGCCATGGGCGAACTGGCACTGCCCGCCCATTTTTTCCAGGTGTTGTTTGACGGCAAGCCGTTGCCTGGCGTGTTCCTGCAGAACGAGGATGCGTCGGCGCCCGTGGCACTGGTCATCGGCGGTGCGGATACATGCTTCGAAGATCTCTTCCTCACGCTGGGTCGCAACCTGTTCGATCGCGGCTACTCCGTCGCGCTGGTCGACCTGCCCGGCCAGGGCATCACGCAGGCCAGCGGGCTGCACTGGATGGCGGAGGCTGAGCGCCCGATCGCGTCGGTGATCGACGTGTTGATCGAGCGATTCCACGCCGCGGCCGGCCGCATCGCCCTCATCGGCCTGAGCCTCGGTGGCTACTTCGTCGCGCGCGCGGCGGGCCACGACACACGGCTTGCAACCGTCATCGCCAGCACGCCGTTTCCCGACCCGGCGCAACTCTTCGCCCTGTCGGCAAAGGCGATCATCGAACACGCATCGCACAGCGAGCCATCGACTGCCGCCAAACGCGCTCGCACCGTCACCCTATGGAAAGCCGGCGCGGGCAACGTGACGGAATTCCTGGCACGCACCGCCGACATGGTCGCGGATCCAAGCCTGGTAACCGTGCCCTTCCTTTCCATTCTGGGCACCGGTGATTCGCCAGTGTTTGCCGCGCAGGCACGCGAATGGCACGCACGGATTCCCTCCGCACGAAAGGAACTCGTCGAACTGGACGCCAGCACCGGCGCCGACGCACACGTGCAGGTCAACAACCGCCTGCGACTCGCACAGGAGTGCAGCGGCTGGATGGATGAGGTGTTTGCACCAGGTCGCGCACGCAGGAAAGCGTGATCCGTCTCGCGAGAGAGCTGTCGCTACCAGGTCCGCTGCGATTCACGGCCTGAGCCGTCCAATGCTCATGGGAATGGTCGGCTGGCCGATGTCGCGTTGCCGGGAAATCCCGGAATCGGCGCCGGGAATCGCGCGCTACGGATAGTTTTTGCCGTCATTCCGCGTCAATAATTGCGGTGCGTCCGATCCAACCAGCGGCATGGTGCAGAACCTACAGGGGACAAGGATGGCCGGGGACCGAGGGCAGACCTACAGGCAGGCGAAGTCGATTGCGCTGGCAGCGCTTGATTTGCGCGCCGGTGAGCGCGCGGCGTTCGTGGATAAGGCATGCGGTGGCGACAGCACCCTGACCGCCGAAGTCGAGTGGCTGATGCAGGCGGCTGAAGCCACCAGCGTGCCCGCGTTCCTCTCCTACGGCATCTCTGAAGAAGCTTCCGCTTTGCGCGATGGCGACATGTCGGCCACGGCGCCTGTCGATTATCGGATCGAACGCCTGCTCGGCGAGGGTGGCATGGGCACGGTCTATCTGGCCGAGCGCACCGTCGATGGCGGCACCGATGGTGAACTGCACCAGCAGGTGGCGCTGAAACTGCTGCACGGCGACGGCTCCATGGGCGCTGAAGCGCGGCGCAGGTTTGCCGATGAGCGGCGCATCCTTGCCTCGCTCAATCACCCCAACATCGCACACCTGCTCGATGCCGGACGCACCGCCGACGGCTCGCCTTATCTGGCGATGGAATTTGTCGATGGCGAGCGGATCGATCGTTGGTGCGAGCAGCGGCTTCCCTATCTTCGCGAACGCCTGTCGCTGTTTCTTCGCGTGTGCGAAGCCGTGCAGTACGCGCACGGCCGGTTGGTGATCCATCGGGACATCAAGCCGGCGAACATACTCGTCACGGCGGACGGCGAGCCCAAGCTGCTCGATTTCGGCATCGCGCGACTGCTCGATGAAACCAGCGCGGTGGCCGACGCGCGCACGGCGACGATGCGGCGTGCGCTCACCCTCGCCTATGCCAGCCCCGAACAGGTACGCGGCCTGCCGCTCGACGTGACAGCGGATGTCTGGTCGCTGGGCATCGTGCTCTACCAGTTGCTGTCCGGCACCAGACCGTTCGACGCCAGCGACACCTCGCCACTGGATCTTTCCAACGCCATCGTCGCGGCCCATGCGCCGCCACCGAGCAGGCGAGCAAAAGCCGGCATCTCCATCCCCACGGATCTGGATGCCATCGTGATGAAGGCGATGCGCCGCGAGCCTGCCGAGCGCTACGCCAGCGTCGCCGAACTGATGCAGGACATTCGCTGTTTCCTCGATGCCCGCCCCGTGCAGGCGCGGCAGGGGCGCCTCTGGTATCGCTGGCGGCTGTTCGTGCGCCGCCAGCGCGTGGCGCTCGCCGCCGGCATGGTCGTGCTGCTCCTGCTGGTGGCTTTCATCGCGACCCTGGCGGTGCAACTGCGGCACGTACAGAAGGAACGCGACAAGACACAGGCCATTGCCGCCTTCATGGCCGACCTCTTCGAAAACGCGGACCCTACGCACGCGCGTGGCGAAACCATCAGCGTGCGTGAAGTGCTTGATAGAGGTGTGGAACGCATCAGCGGCAATCAGGCGATAGCCGCGGATGTGCAAGCAGCGCTGCTGTTTTCGATCGGCCGCAGTTACAACGCACTGGACCAGAGTTCGCGGGCCATTCCCACACTGCAGCGCGCACTCGCATTGCAGGAGACATCCGGTGCTCCTGCCCTGGATCGCGGCCGTACGTGGGCTGCGCTCGGCCGCGCCTATGGGCAACAGACCGATGCAGCGCATGCTATCGACGCCGACTCGCACGCCATGGACTTGCTCGCCGCCGAACCCGGGCTTGAGCCGGGCGAGCTGCTTACCCTGCGTACCCACACGTTGCAGCAACACGCGAGCGCGGGCGACTTGCCGGCCGCACAGATCGTCGAGCGCCTTCGCACGGTGGCCGGCGAACTGGCGACGCAGCGTCCGCCGTTGCCGGAGGTGCAGGTTCAGACATTGACGACCCTGGCGCTTGCACTGAGTCAGGCGGGCGAGAACACGGAGGCCGTCGCGCGAGCCCGACAGGCGATGCAGGTCGCCGAAAGTTTTTATGGGAAGAACGATCCCGCGCTGATCCGACCACGCTTCATTCTTGCGGTGGTGACCGCACCCAGCGACCCCGCCACGGCGGCAACCCTCTACGAGCAGACGATCGCCGAACGAAGTCGCGTGCTGGGCGCCTCCGGCGCGGGCATGTCCACGCTGCACGGTTACCTTGGCCTTACGCTCGCGTCGCTGGGCCAGCATGAGCGAGCGGCGGAAGCACTGCAGCGCGCCTATGCGTTGTCGCAAGCCGAGCCATCGCCACGCCCCGATTTCCAGGACAACGTGCTGACCGCGCTGGCGAACGAATACCTGGAACTGGATCGCTACCGCGATGCAACGAACCTGCTGCAGCCGCATGTGGCGACGTTCAAACAGCAGGCCGCCAGCGGCTCGGCATGGGCACTCACCAATGAGGCGGTAGCGTTGAACATCCTGGGTATCGCCGCGATGCGAGAGGGCCGCCTGGACGATGCCCGCCAGCTTTTCGCACGCATGCCGGAGATTGCCGATGCGGCGGCCAAGCAAGGCGCCTGGATGGTGGCGACCGACAGCAGTGGCCTGCTTGCAGTAATGCAGCACCGTTACGACGACGCCGCGCGCACCTTGGCGCGGTTCGACGCCTTCAACCAACGCACGGCAGCCCCTGCCGATGCAGACAGCATGCTCAACGCGCGCCTCCTTCAGGCGCGGCTGTCGTTGGGACAGGGCAACACAGAAAAGGCCGAGTCCGGCGCGTCGACGGCATATGCCATCGCTGCGGGACGACGCGACGGCTGCGCGCGTTTGGCGCGTGAACTGCACGCGGCCTGGCGCGACGCTGCGAAGGCGCGTGGCCAGGACGTACCGCCCATGAACTGCCCACGCCCCGCCAGCGCGGCGGCTTCGACCACCGTGGCGGTGAAAACGCCATGACACGCAGTGAGGTGGAGGTTACCGAGCTGCTGCAGCGCGCGCGTGCCGGCGATGCGCCTGCGCTCGATAGCGCCTTGCGCGAGATGTATGACGCCTTGCACCGGCTGGCCGATGCCAGGCTGCGCCAGAACCAGAGCGAGCGAACGCTTTCGGCGACGGCACTCGTCAACGAGGCTTATCTCAAGGTGTTTGGCGGACAAGCCGGCCCCTCGTGGGATGACCGTGGGCATCTGCTTGGTGTCATGGCAAGAGCGATGCGTGAAGTGCTGATCGACGCCGCGCGACGACGCCAGGCCGCCAAGCGTCCGCAGGATGCCGATCGCCTGCAACTTACGGAAATCGCGGTCGGGCTGGGTGCCGATGTCGATCATGCGGCGCTGGTGGAAGCGCTTGATCTGCTGGAAACGCTGGACCCGCGTCAGGCACGCATTGTCACGCTGCGATTCTTTGTTGGGCTGAGCGCCGAACAGATCGGCGCGGCGCTCGACATCTCGCCCGCCACCGTCCAACGCGAATGGCGCATGGCTCGCGCGTGGCTGCAACGTGAGCTGGATATCTGACGTCATCGCTGAGGCGGACTGACTGCTCCACGAATAGCCTGCTCGGCGCGGCCACCGTGTGACCGCGCCGAAGCCATCAAGTCGCCTCAGAACACCCAGGTCAGGCTCATGCGCGCCGCCTGATCCTTGGCATGGCTGGCGAACTGCCCGCTGTAAGTGGCATCCACCGACACGCCCGGTGCGATCAGGAAGCTGAGGCCACCGCTGATGGCTGTCGCATTGCGTGCCACCGGCAGGCCGGCGATATCGAATGCCGCGCCACCGGCAACAAAGCGCATCGACTCGGTCGCCGCCGTATCGCCCCAGGCGTGCTGCCAGCCCAGGCTGGCGTGCGCGTGCAGGCCACCCTTGTCGTCCAGCGCAAAACTTCCACGCACGCCCAGCGTGCCGATGCCAAGCGTGCTGTCCTGCGCCGCGACATCCAGTGCTGCAACGCTGCCGTGCTCACGGATCGCATCGGTGCGCAGGTGTTCGTAGACCAGGTTGACGAAGGGCATCAGCGTGGTGCCGCCTCGCGTGAATGCATAACCGCCGTCCACGTACGCCTGCGAAGTATTGGCGTCATACGAGCTGCCGGCGGTACCGGAGGACGCACCGAGCGGCGTGGTCCGGTTGGTGTCCACCTTCTGCCAGCCGTAGATGACGCCGCCTTGCAGCTGGAATGCGCCGGCCTGGGTGGCGCCGTACACACCTGCATGCGTGTTGGTGTTGTGCGAAGACGAATCCAGCGTAGCGATGCGCGCCGTACCCTGACCGGAGCCGATCGCCGCGCCCAGGCGCGATGCGCCATCGATGGGCAGATCCGCACCGACCAGCAGGCCGCTGCCGTTCGCCGCCATGTCAGCGGCGTTGCCGTCGTGGTCGTGATTGCCCCAATGACCCCACACCGCGCTCCACGCGGTGACGCCGTTGTCGCTGCCGGCATCGAGGCCGTTCGCGCGGTTGTCCATGCCAAGCAGGTGCTGGCCGATCGCTTCGCGCACGTAGCGATCGTCGTCGATGATTGCCGTGCGCGTGCTCGCGTGGATTTCACCGGAAAGCCTGTCGAAGGCCCGGCGCGCCGCCGTCGCATCCAGTGTCACCAGCGCGCTATACACCGCGTTGTCGAATCCGAGCGGATTGGCGGCCATGGCCACGGCCGTCTGGTTCGGCGTCTGCGCCACCGCGTCGAAGCGGATGTCGTTGCGCTGCAGGGAAAGCTGGACGGCGTTGGCGCTATAGCTAAGCACCGGATTGAGGAACGCGAGGCTTGAACTGGCTCCGGCGAATTCGCCGCTGACGCCACCCGCGGCGGTGAGAATCGTGTAGTCGGTACGTGGTGCCCACGTGCCCGTCGGCGTCAATGTCACCACGCTGCCGCCAAAGATCGTCGCCTTGCCACCCACGCTCAGCCGGTCCGCCGTGCCATCCGGCAACGCGTCGATCACCCAGGTGCTGTTGGCGTTCTGCGTGTAGTTGCCCTGGATGGTGAGCGTGCCGACGGAACCACCGGGCCACAGCGTGCCGTTGTTCACCACGTCGCCGCCGATGGTGCCGTGACCACGCAACGTGCCTCCGGCATTCACCACGACATCGCCACCAAGGAACGCCGCAGGATGACTTTCATCACCCACGGCCAGTGTGCCCGCCTGCACCACGGTGTTGCCCGCGAATGCATTGTTGCCGTTGAACAGCAGCGTGCCGGCACCAACCTTGATCAGCGTGCCGTGGCCGGTGAGGCTACCGGCGAACGAGGCGTCGACGTCCTGTGCGAACACCAGCGAGGCATTGTCGGTGATGTTGCCTTGCAGGCTATGCGCATCGCCCTGCAGGGTGCCTGCGTTGACCACGGTGCCGCCGGTGTACGTATTGCCACCGGCGAGAACCAGCGTGCCGCTGCCGTTTTGCATCAGCACGCCGTTGCCGCTGACCGTGCCGTCGAAGGTCACCACATCGCTGCGATTGAATGCCAGCGCACTGCGGTTGTCGACGTTGCCGCTGATCGAACCGCTGGTGCCGCCGTCGCCCAGTTGCAATGTGCCGGAGGCAATCGTGGTGCCGCCGCTGTAGCTGTTTGCGTTGGTGAGGATGGTGGTGCCGGAGCCCTGCTGTAGCAGCGTGCCGGTGCCGGAGATCGCGCCGTCGAAATGCACCGCATCACTGCGGTTGAATGCCAGCACGCCGTTGTCGACCACGTCGCCCGTGATCGAGCCGCTCGCACCGCCGTTACCAAGCTGCAGCGTGCCGGATGCAATCGTGGTGCCGCCGCTGTAGCTGTTTGCGTTGATGAGGACGGTGGTGCCGGAACCCTGCTGCAGCAGCGTGCCGGTGCCGGAGATCGCACCGTCGAAATGCACCATATCGCTGCGGTTGAACGCCAGCACGCCGTTGTCGACCACGTCGCCCGTGATCGAGCCGCTCGCACCACCATTACCAAGCTGCAGTGTGCCGGCGTTGATCGTCGTGCCTCCCACGTAGGTGTTGGCAGCCGTGAGCACCAGGGTGCCAAGGTCGGCCTTGACCATACCGGCGCTGCCGGTGAGCACATTGCCGATGGTGGCGACCATGCCGGCGCCCGCGCTGCTGCCATCGCCGACACGTATCACCGGCGCGGCGCCGCCAGCACCCACCAGAGTCAGCGTGCCACCCGTCAGCGTGTAACCGTTGCTGGCGAACTGCATGCCGGTCGCCATGACGTTGCCGGCGCTGTTGTCCACCGTCACCGTGCCCGGGCTGCCGCCCAAGATGGCAAAACCCGGTTGCGGCTGCATGGCGAGCGTCACCGTGCCCACCTGATCGGTCCAGTTGGCGGAGGTAGCTGTCCAGGTGCCGTTGCCGCCGCCCATCTGCGTGGCACCGGCCAAGCCATTGCCGTTCCAGAAATTCAGCGTCATGGCCGATGCGTTGAGCAGATTGATCTGCTTGGCCGCGCTCAGATACTGAAGGCTGTAACTGCCGGCGGGCGTGCTGCCAAGCACGATGCCGCCATTGCTCAGCGTCAGGGTGCCGCCATAGCTGAAGAGGTTGTACAGGCCCGGGCCGAAACCGCCGGCATCGGCGACGTTCAACACCGCGCCATTGAGGGCCAGGTTGCCGCCCACGGCCACGCTGTCGCTGGTTCCTGCCGTGTGGAAGCTCGCGCCCGGTGCGCCAAATTCGAAATCGAGCTGGCTGCCCTGCGCAAACGTGGCGTTGCCGTTGATGGTGAGCGTGCCTATCGAAGCGCCCGGCGCCAGGTGCGCACCCGAGGCGACATTCGCATTGCCGCCGATGGTGCCGTGACCGCCGAGCGAGGCGCCGCTGTCCACCTGCACATCGCCACCGAGAGTCGCACCGTTGCCGGCAACACTGCCGATGATCAGTCCGCCGGATTGCACCTCGGTACTACCGGCGAAGGCGCTGCTGTTGCCGTCGAGCACGAGCGTACCGGCGCCGCGTTGCGTGAGCATGCCGGAACCGGAGATCGCACCGCCGACATTCAAGGCATCACTGCGGGCAAACACCAGCGCGCCGTTGTCGGCGATGTCACCCGTGATCGAACCCGTAGTGCCGCCCTTGCCGATCTGCAGCGTCGTACCCGCGGCGACATCGGTGTCGCCGGCATGGATCGCGCCGGTGACGGTAATGCCCTGGCTATCCATCAAGGCAACGGAACTGGCCGTCACTGTCCCGGTAATCGTCAAGGCAAGCAGGTCGCTGAGACTGAACTGGCCGGTGCTGACGTTGCCCAGGGTGCTTATCGCATTGGCGTTGGTCAGCGTGGCGGCGCCCGTCGCCTGCACACTCAAGGTGTTTGCGGTGAGCGCACCAGCAATCTGGGAGAGATTGTCGCCCGAGCCAAGCACCACGGTGTCGGCAGTCACGTCACCGTTCAGTAGCACATGGCTTGCCGAGTTCAGATCGATCTCGCCGTTGCTGCCGGTCGTCGTCGCCGAGGCGATGTTCAACACGCCGGCATTGGTGATCGACACATCGCTGCCGCTGACCGTCAACGCGCCCGTGAAGTTGTTGCCGGCATTGTTCAACGTGACGGCGCCCGCGCCGCCATCGAGCGTGACCGCGTCAGCGCCACCCGCCTGGGTGACGGCGCCCGTCTGGGTGATACCCGTGCCCGCCACGCTCAGCGTGCCGCTGCCGACGGAAGAAGCGCCGAGCGTCAGCGCGTGGCCACCGTTATTGAGCGCGACATTGCTGGCCCCGCTGTTGCTCAGGCTCACCGCACCGCCGAAGTTGTTGGCGGCCTGGGTCAGCGTGATCTCATGGGCACCGGCGTTGAAGCTCGACGTGCCTCTGACGGCAAACGGACCGCTCGACGTGATGCCACCAGCCGTGGTGGTGATCGACAACGCACCATTGATGTTCAAGGCGCCCGCGCTGAAGGTACCGCTGGATGTCGTCAATCCGCCCAGCGCCGTGGTGCCACCCACCGCACCGCCAAAGACAATCGCACCGCTCGTGCCGATGCTCAGCTTAGCCGCGCCATCGACGGTCGATGCAAAACCGATGGTGCCGCCGGCCGTGCTGGTCAGCGTGGTAGCGCTGGCGAGGGTCACCGCATTCCCATAGGCCTGCGCGCCGGTGGTGGTCACGTTGGCATTGAGCGTGGTGCTGCCTGCCGCATCCGTGGTCAGGCTGGTCAATGCCGTCACGGCGCCCACATTGCGGTTGAAGATGGTGGTGCCGGTGTTCTGCACGAGCAGCGCGCCCGCGCCATCGATCGGGCCGCTCAGACCCAGAACACCGTTGCCCTGAAGGGTTCCACCTGCAGCGCCGATGACCACGCTGCGCGCGAGGTACATATCCGTCGTGGCGCGCAAGGTGCCGCCATCGAGCGTGAGCGCCGCGCCTGAAAGACCGAGGTTGTCATCACTCGACACGGACAACGTGCCGGCCCTCACCGTCCAGCCCCGATAGTTGCTGGCCGTGCCGGTCAGCGTCCAGTTGCTCGTGCCGACCTTCTGGAGGCTATCGAAGCCCAGGTAAGACTGCTCCAGCACCGTGGCATCAAAGCTGGCGTCGGTAGAGCCGCCGAGTGCGAAGGTATCGCCGCCGTAGCTGAGCACATAGCCGACGATGCTGGAGCCTGCCAGCAGGGTCAGTGTGTTGCCGCCACCGCTCAACGTGATGGCAGAGCCTCGGACACCACTGCCGGAAAGACCGGCGCTGATCGTGCCGCTATTGGTAATCGATGCACCGCCCAGCGCCTGCAGGCCGACACCGGCGCCGCCGGCGCCTCCGCCATTGCCGGCCGATCCTGCGCCGCCGTTGATCACACCCGTATTGAGCAGGCTACCCTGATTGATGACGGCGCCGGTGCCGCCGGTGCCGCCGAAGTAGGCGTTGCCGCCCTGACCGCCATTGATGCTGCCGTTATTGGTGAT
Organism: Dyella sp.; assembly: GCF_035685885.1. Lineage (GTDB taxonomy): Bacteria > Pseudomonadota > Gammaproteobacteria > Xanthomonadales > Rhodanobacteraceae > Dyella. Next base: position 10,580 of record NZ_DASRZX010000014.1, read on the forward strand.
GACGCCCCGGTTGGAGAGCACGCCAGCGGCGCCGTTTCCTCCAAGATTGTTTCCGCCGCTTCCCGCACCGCCGGTAATGGCGGCCCCCGCAGCGTTGGACAGCGTGCCACCGTCATAAAGAAACAAGCCTGCGCCGCCTGCACCCGCATTACTGTCGCCAGCGGCGCCGCCCGCGATGACCGCGCCGCTGGCATTGGTAATAGCACCTCCAGCCACGAGCACGACACCGGCGCCACCGCCGCCCGCTGCTCCGCTATGGACACCATTGCTTGCGATGACGGTGCCACCCTTGCCACCGACGATGGTGCCCGCGTTGTCCAATTGCGCGTTGGTAGCGGTCAATACCAGCGCGCCGCCGCCGCCACCGGCGCCGCCCTCGCGGTTGCTTCCGCCATTACCGCCGTTGACGCCCAGGCCGCCTGCAAGCGTCGCTCCGCTCACTACCTGAAAGTATGTGGAGCCTGAGACCGTGCCGGAGGCACCGTTGCCGCCGTCGCTATTTGAGCCGCCGAGCCCGCCGCCGCCGCCGCCACCGCCGGACAGGCCGCTGGCACCGAACCCGCCCCTGCTGTTGCTGCCGTCTGCGCCGCTGCCTGCGGCGAGCGTCAAGGTAGCGCCGTTGCCGCCCGCGCCGCCCGCACCGCCGCCACCGCCGCCGCCACCCGCGAGGCCACCGCTACCGCCGCTGCCGCAGTTGCACCAGGCGCCATTGTTGTCGCCGCCACCGGCGCCGCCAGCCGTCTGGATATCGCCGGCCGTCGCGACCATCGGCAGGAATCCACCCGAGCCGAGGATGAGCACCGAAGCAAGTGCGATGGCCAACGGGCGGCGCGCCCATCGCGGCTGGCCTTGCGGCGGCGTAGACACCCCACTCCGCGCGCCATGGACCAGCTCGGACGCCACCTGCGGCACGCGCAGAGCGCGGTTCCAGACCAACCGATAGATACGATTCATGCCATTTCCCCTGTGCGCCGATGGCGCTGCCCATCACGCGATATGACGGCTTACGGGGAGTAGTGCGCAAAACCGCGGAGGAATTGATCACGGTTTCCGTCCGGGGCGGTGACGGGCCGTGGGCTGGCCTGGCGGACGGGACCGGCGTGGACTTCAGCGCCAGGCGCAACGCGAACTCGACACTGATACGCCGCTCCCCCAGGTCTGGAACTACCGGTTGGGTGGCGAGCGGCCAGGCGCCAGGGACCTGCGACTGGACCCGCATTGGCCACCCCGTCAATACGTGGATCCAGTATCTGGCGAACGAAATCCCTCTCCTAGGATTCGAGCGCCTGCTTCTCACCCTCTAGAAAGTGGCCGAGTGCCGCGAGAGGACGGACGCGATCACAGACGATCTTGAGTATCGCGAGCATTGGTACCGCCAAAACGGCGCCAGGCGTACCCCACATCCAGTCCCAGAACAACAGGGAAATGATGACCAGCACAGGGTTCAAGGTAAAACGGCGAGCCAGCAGCATCGGCGTGATGGTTTCGCCCTCAATGATGTGAATGGCGCCGTAGAGCACCACGGGCATGAAAGCCTTCCATAAAGGCTCCAGGCTGAGCATGCCCGCGCCGAGGAAAATCGCGACACCGGTCAACGGACCGAGAATGGGGACGTAGTTGAGCAGGAAGGCAATGGCGCCCCACAGAAAGGCGTCCTCCAGCCCCAGCGCCCACATCGCGCAACCCGTAGCGATGCCCACCAACGCGTTCATGACCGTAATCGTCACCAGATACATGGAAATATCCGTTTCGATCTGCGAGGAGATGTCGGCGACCTGCCGCTTGTCCTTGAAGCTGGGCATCACCTCGACGAGACGCCGCAGAAATGTGTCGCCCGACATCAACAGGAAAAACAGCACCAGAAAGGTCGTCAGAAATTCGGCAGTGAAGGTCTGGGCTCCTTCGAGCAACATGCCTTGCAGATCCATGCCAGGGGCGGCCGCCGACGCTGCCGTCCCGTTGGGCAGAGCATTGCCCATCATGCTCTTCGCATGGGTCAACAGGTGGCTCAGCGTGTTGAGTGGTGCGCTGACCACCTTGACCCGCTCCTGCAATCGCGGAAGGCCTTCTGGAAGCTTGGTAGCCCAATGGGCGGCAGGCGCGCTGAGCAGCTCGACCAGTCCAAAGACCAGCCCTAGCAGCGCCACGATAACCGTCAGCGATGCCAGGACACGTGGCATCCGGATGCGAGCCAGCAAGCGCATGACCGGTTGCACGAGAAGTTTGAGAATGAAGGCCAGAATGATCGGCAGCAAGACAACCTTGGCGACATACGCGGCCGCCAGTACGGCCAGGACAAACAATCCGCCCTGAAAGACCGTGCGCGCGTCCTGAGGGAGCGGCATCTCTTTGGGAGAGACAGGAGCGTTGCTCGATTCCGTTTCGATGGATGTCAATTCACTGCCGCTTGGAAACTCATCCGAAGGTGCCATGGTCGATTCAATCCGAGGGTTGGAATGGCCGACAAGCAAAGGCAGGCTTCTACTGCTGCATGCCATGGCCAGGAAGCGGGTGGATCGGTCGCTTGCTGAAAAACGACGGGTAATGGCAAGAGGGCTTGGTACGTCGCCGTAACGGGCGAAAGCGTGAATCGTTGTCGCGGTGCCTAAGCCGCCCGGTCACCGGGTGCTGGACGGAGCGCCATGCCAAAGGGCCGCGCAAAGGCGGCCCTCGTAGCGATTTAAAGCAGGTTACTTCTTCGAATGATTCTGATCTTTCGACTGCTGTCCCCTGCTGTCTTTTTCGTCCCTGGACCGATCGGCACCGTGCGCGTCCTTTTCCCTGGGCGCTGAGGAAGGATTCGACTGCGGGGTACGGGGCGCATTCTTGTCGTTAGCGTTGTTCATGTACTACTCCAAAGCGGCAGGTATGCCGCAAAGAGACACTGGCCCTTTGAACGTCGCAGCAGTGTGACATCGCTGTTGGAGGATGGCCGTCATTTCCTTGGCCTTCAGGCCCCTCGCGCGCCCGGTCGAAGATATATATGGACATCCCACGGCGGCGTCACGACGACAGGCGCATGGTGAAAAGGCCTCGAGACTTCTTGGGCCTTCCTGGGCACGCTCCAGCTTCGGCCAGTCTCCTCGCCGCCCGGCTTCATGCGCGATGCGAGGTCCGTGTTCCTTTTGGATGGCCGATGAACTCCATCGCCGCGAACACGGCGCGGCGCTCGCGCGGAGACAATTCATGATAGATCGTTGGTTGGACTTTGCAGCGCATGGCTTACTTCATGCTGGCTTCGGCACCATGCTGCTGTACCTGCTGACGATGACGCAGCTCACCATCTTCACG
>NZ_DASRZX010000015.1:0-30319 GCF_035685885.1 Dyella sp.
CGTCGCCGGTGCCACCGACTACGCGATGCAACCGGCCGGCAGCAAGCTGGGTTTCGCCAGCACCTTCCAGGGCCAGTCGTTCAACGGCAGCTTCGGCAAGTGGACCGCGGCCATCAGTTACGACGCCAGCAAGCTCGCCACATCGAAATTCGACGTCGAAGTGGACCTTGCCAGCGTGAAGACGGGTGACAGCGACCGTGACGGGGCCCTACCTGGCGCTGACTTCTTCAACGTGGCCAAGTTTCCCAAGGCCCACTTCGTCACTACGGGTTTTCGCCAGAACGGCGCCCAGGTGATCGCCGACGGCAATCTCACGCTGCGCGGCGTGACCAAGCCAGTCAGTCTCGACGTGACGTTCAAGCCGCAAGGCACCGGCGCCACCCTCGATGTGAGCGGCAGCGTGAAACGGCTCGATTTCGGCGTCGGCGGCGGCGAATACGCAGACACCTCGGTGATTGGGGCGGATGTGAAAGTCAACGCGCATCTGGTTCTCACCGCCAAGTAAGCGCCCTCAATCTCGAAGGGCTGTTCTTTGCAGGAGCGCACCCAGTGCGCGAAAAGCCCGTCCGCGAATAGGAAGCTGCACCTCGCGGTCGCGCACTGGGTGCGCTCCTACACCGTCGCGCTGGCCACAAAACCGCGCACGGCCGCCGCATCGAACGGCCAATCCAGCTCGCGGCCATCCATCTGGTCGCGCAGCACCGGCACCCGCGCGCCATAGCGCGCCTCAAGCATCGCGTCGTCATCGACCCACTGACTGTCGAAATCCGGCGCACGCGCCTCGGCCATGACGGCCAGCGCCTGGTCGCACAGGTGACAGTAATCTCGTTGGAAAAGCACGAATCGCATGGTCATGACGGGCGGACGATACCCCATGGCCTGAAGTGACGGCGAGGGTTCGCGTTCGCCGACACCTGCCGTCATGGCCCTGTGGCGATTCTCGCCATGCCGGCCCGCTGGCCAATTCAAATGATAATGACTATCATTTGCACGCTTAGCACAAGCTTAGTCGCCGGCTCCATCGGCGTCTGCCCGATATCAACAAGACCCATAAGGCTCATCGATGTCAGCCCTCGCCTCGCCCACGCGACGCCTTCCCCTGCGCCGCAGCCTCGCTGTTGCCCTCTCCCTGGCCCTTGCGGCCACCCTGGTCCACGCCGAAGACGGCTCGACCGCCGCCGACACCACCAAGGTGAAGAACCTCGAAGGCGTGCAGACCACCGCCACGGTGACGGGCGACGGCGACTCCTACACCACGCGCGCGGCGGACAGCGCTACCCGCCTGTCGCTGTCGCTGCGCGAGACGCCGCAGTCGATCAGCGTGGTGACGCGCCAGCAGATGGATGACTTCGGCCTCAACAACATCAACGCGGTGCTGGACAACACCACCGGCGTGAACGTGGAGCGCGTGGAGACGGACCGCACCTACTACAGCGCGCGCGGTTTCGACGTCACCAACTTCCTGGTCGACGGCGTGGGCCTGCCGTTCGCCGATGGCAACCAGCAAGGCGACCTGGACACGGCCGTGTATGAGCGCGTGGAAGTGCTGCGCGGCGCCAACGGCCTGCTGTCGTTCACCGGCAATCCGTCGGCGACGATCAATTTCGTGCGCAAGCGTCCGACCGCGGACTACCAGGGTGACATCGGCGTCACCGTGGGCAGCTGGGACAACCGCAGACTTGATGTCGACCTGTCCGGGCCGTTGAATGATTCACGCAGCGTGCGCGGCCGCCTGGTCGCCGCCGACCAGGACACCGACAGTTATCTGGACCGCTACAACCTGCGCAAGCAGGTGGTCTCCGGCATCGTCGATGCGGACCTCACCAGCAGCACGCTGCTGAGCGCGGGCGTCACCTACCAGAAGAACAAGACCCATGGCGGCATGTGGGGCGCGTTGCCGCTGTACAACACGGACGGCACGGCGACCGATTACGACCGCTCCACCAGCACCTCCGCCGACTGGTCGCACTGGAACATCGCCGATACGCGCAGTTTCCTCGAACTCACGCAGGAACTCGGGAACGACTGGCACCTGAAGGCCTCGCTCAACTACCGCCGGGTCACCGAGGACAGCAACCTGTTCTACGTGTATGGCACGCCGGATGCGCAGACCGGACTGGGCCTGTACGCCTATCCCTCCGCGTACAACAGCGCCGAGAAGCAGTACGTCGCCGACCTGTATGCCACCGGCCCCTTCAACCTCGCGGGCCGTCGCCATGAGCTGGTCATCGGCGCGAACTGGGCCAAGGACGATGTGCACCAGCTATCCGGCTATGGACAAGGCATCGGCACGCCGTTGCCGCCGCTCGACCAATGGACGGGCGACTATCCGATGCCGCCGTTCGATGCCTACTACGGCCATGGCGACTTCCACATCAAGCGCAAGAGTCTCTACGCCACCGCGCGCTGGAGCCTCGCCGATCCGCTCACGCTGATCACCGGCGCCAGCTTCGTGGACGTCGAGGAGACCGGCGTCAACTACGGTGTCCCCAGCAACTACAGCAAGACGGAAACCACGCCCTTCATTGGCGCGGTATACGACCTCTCGAAGAATTATTCGCTGTACGTGAGCTACGCCAAGCTGTTCAACCCGCAGACGCAGACCGACGCGGGCAACAAGGTGCTCGATCCGGTCACCGGTGCCAACCTCGAAGCCGGCCTCAAGGGCGAGTGGTACGACGGGCGCCTCAACGCGTCGTTCGCGCTGTTCCGTTCGCGACAGGACGGCCTCGCCGAATACGCGGGCCACAACCTGGCGACCAACCAGGACTACTACACCGGCATCGATGCCACGGCGAAGGGCTACGAGTTCGACGTGAGCGGCCAACTCACCGACCATTGGCAGATGAGCGGTGGCTACACGCAGCTGGGCCTGCATGACCCGGATGGCGCGAACGTGCGCACCTACGTGCCACGCCGCACCTTCCGCCTGTCCACCGTCTATCGCGTGCCGGCACTTGAAGGTTTGCGCGTGGGCGCCACGCTGCGCTGGCAGGACCGCATCCATCGCGACCAGCAGGACGTGGCGCTCGATGGCAGCGAGATCTACACGACGCAGGGCGCGTATGCCGTGCTTGGCCTGATGGCCGGCTACGACTTCAACCAACACTGGAGCACGACGCTCAATGTCGACAACGTGACCAACCGCAAGGTGATCACCAGCCTGTACTGGTCGCAGGGTTTCTACTCGGCGCCGCGCAGCGCCATGTTGAATGTGCGCTACCGGTTCTGACGCCGGTCGGGTCGGAGCGGGACCATACGCCCCCGCTCCGGCCTGGCTCATTTGGGCAATTTCGATGGACCTCGTCCGCCCTTGCGTCGACCGGAAGCCGCTGCCGGCGATTTTTTTGCGGTGTCTGTATTGTCGCGCTCCAGATAGCCGGCGAAATGTTGGCGTAGACGGTTGATCTCGCTGATGCGATCCATCACGTCGCCCTTCTCCTGCACCATCGCGGTCGTCAGCAGGCTGAACAGGCTGGTATAGGCGCCGAAGCTGTGCCACGCGCGATCGGCCTGGATCATCAGCACGTTCGGCGTGAGTTCGCGGGCCCAGTAGCACTCCGTGTCGGTGATCAGCACCAGCGGAATCCCGCGTTCGACCACTTCCTCCGCCAGCGTGCGGAATTGCCGGAAGTAGCGACGCATGTCGATCAGCACCACGCAACTGTTGCGCGTGGAATCGAGCAGCATGTCGGCATAGGCGCCATCAATGCCCGAATTGAACGATACGTTCGGGCGCACCTGCTGCAACATGGCCGCGAACCCCAGGCCGAGAAACGTACCGTGGTGGAAGCTCGACACGGTGACGCGATCGGCGGTCGACAGCAGCTTCACCACCAACTTCCATTCCCGGGTGCCCGCGAGCGCGTGCGTGCTGGTCAGCGCGCGGATTTCCGCCTGCAGGTGAGTCGCCAGCGGATCGGCATCCCTGGTTTTCTCCACATCCTTGTAAAGATGGCGCCACGACGCATCGCCGCGCAGCTCCTCCTTGAGGTCGCTGACGCCTTCATAGCCGAGATTGCGCAGGAAGCGCCCAACCGTCATCTGGCTGACGCCGACCTTCTTGCTGAGGGAGGCCGCCGTCTCGAACGGCACGTCGCGAATGTTCTGCAGCAGGTAGCTGGCGATCTTCTGCTCGGACGCCGTGAATATCTCCCAGCGATCCTTGAGCTTTTGTTGGAGATCCTTGGTCATCGCCGCCCGCTTATCGTGAAAGCACCATGGCCGCGCCCGCATCCTCGCGTGTTTCAACCTGGCCCAGCCGCACACCTAGGATATACAAAAGCACCGCGGCGAGCCCGGCGACCGCACCGATCAGCGCGAAGAACCAGCCGTGCGACAGGCCGCTCCACAAGGTCCCCAGCGCGCCGGCCAGCAGGTTGCCGAAGAATCCTGCGAAGAACCAGGTGGCAATGCTGGTGGCGCGGAAACCTTCCGGCGCCATGCGTCCGAACAGACCCAGCCCGATCGGCAGGATATACAGCTCGCCCAGCGTCATCATGACGAACCAGCCCACCAGCCACACCCAGCTGGCGCGCACGCCGTGCGCATCGGACCAGGTCGCTACGCACGCCAGGATCAGATAGGAAGCGCCCACGACCGCCGCGCCAAAGGCCATCTTCATCAGCCACGGCGTCTCCACGCCGCGCTTGGCCAGTCGCGCCCAGCGGATCACCAGCAGCGGCGTCGCGGTGAAGACCACCAGCGAGTCGAGCGACTGGAACCAGGTCATCGGAATGCTCCAGCCCGCCGTCACCTGGCGATCCACACCCTCATTCGCCCACAGCGCGATGGTGTTGCCGACCTGCTCGTACGCGCCGCGAAATATCACCACGATGGCCGCGACCGTAACGAGAAAGCCGAAGCGCTGCAGCGCGGCGCGATCGAGCGGCGGCTTCGCCTGCTTCACCACCGCGGAGCGCACGGGTTCCGGCGGGAGGTAGCGGCTGCCACTGAGATAGATCACCAGCGAGAGCAGCATGCCAACGCCCGCGGCCGTGAATCCCCAGTGCCAGCCAAACGCTTCACCCAGCGTGCCGCACACCAGCGGCGCCAGGAAGGCACCGAGATTGATGCCGATGTAGTAGATGTTGTACGCGTTGCTCGCTCGCGGGTCGCCGTGTCGGTAAAGACCTTCGATCTGGCTGGCGAGGCTGGGCAGGAAGAGTCCGTTGCCCAAGGCAATGGTGGCCAGCGCCGGATAGAACAGCGGCTCGGACGCCATCATGAAATGCCCCAGCGCCATCGTGGCGCCGCCGATCACCACCGCGTTGCGCTTGCCCAGCCAGCGGTCCGCCACCACGCCGCCAAACACCGGCGTGAAATAGACGAAGGCCGCGTACACGCCATAGATCAGGGACGCATGCTCCTGCCCGATCTTCAGGTGCATGGTCATGTAGTAGACCAACAACGCGCGCATGCCGAAGAAGGAGAACATCTCCCACATTTCGGTGAGAAACAGGATGCTGAGGCCGGCCGGATGGCCAAACCAGGTGCTTTCCCGTGCCGGAACTCCCGCTTCGGACATGCGCGACGTCACTCCCCTGATGGCTTACGCATCGACGGCCACAGGGCCGCCCCAGACTTCTTCCGGACACCAGATGCGCCCGTCTTCGTAACGGACTGCTGGCGTACGGTCCGACACTAGGAACAGCGGCCCATCGAGGTCAACCACCATGCAAAGGGCACCGACCACGAAGCCCGGCCCCATCGACCACGAGGTGCCGCCCATGTTGCCCACCATCAATTTGAAGCCGAGCTCCTGCGCACGTTTTGCGAGGATCAACGCCTCGGTGAGACCGCCGCACTTGTCCAGCTTGATGTTGATGACGTTGACACGACCAACCAGTTTTTCGAGGTCGCGATGGTCCTGCACGCTTTCGTCGGCCGCCAGTGGAATGGGGCTGTCCAGGCCATCCAGCCATGCTTCCTTGCCCACCGGAAATGGTTGCTCGACGACGGCTACGCGACTTTCCACGAGCGCCGGCATCAGCGACGCGAGGGTTTCCGGCGTGAAACCCTGGTTCGCATCGACCATCAGCCACACATCCGGACGGGCCGCACGCACGGCACGTACACGATCTGCATTGCGGTCGTCGTCGGTCAGCTTGAGCTTGAGTGCGCGCGCCTGCGTGTAGTTGCGCGCGCGCTCGGCCATCACCTCGGGCTCTTCCGCACCCACGGTGAAGGTGGTCAGCAGCGGCTCGGGCGGATTGAGCCCGGCCAGTTGCCAGGCCGGCTTGCCCTGCCGCTTGGCCTCGAGATCCCACAGTGCGCAGTCGAGTGCATTGCGCGCACCACCGGGTGGCAACAGCGACAGCAACTGCTGTCGCGTGATGCCACCTTCGATGATGTCGCGCAAGGCTTCCACCTGCCTCAACATGCCCGGTGGCGTGTCCTGGTGGTAGTACACGCCAAGCGCCTCGCCATACCCGACGTGGCCACCGCTTTCGAGGCGAACCACCAGCATCTCGTTGTGCGTGAAGGTGTAGCCGGTGATGCGGAACGGTGCCGTCATTTCGACCCGTTCGATGGAGGTGGTGAGCTTCACCCGCGTGGTTTCCTGCATGGTCATCAAGATCTCCGGCCTCAGAAGCGCACGTTGAAGCTGACCAGGCCAAAGGCCAGGATGAACCAGACGAGGTAAAGCGCGGAGAGCGCCAGCAACACCTCGCCCACGCGCACCCACAGGCTGCGCTGCCTGAGCTGCCAGGTACGCACCGTGTGGAACAGCACGGCCAGCGCGCCCACCATGGCGACCACGCCGAGCACGTACAGCAGGTAGAACCAGGGCGTTGCCGTGCCACGCAGCAGGAAGTTCTCGTCTGCCGAGATGGCGGCGATCATCAACACCCAACCCAGCACGTCACCGAACAGCAGCAGTGCACCGACGCGCGACCAACGGCGCGAGCGACGCAGTGCCGGTGCAATATCGAACGGGCGCTGATAGTTGCGACGCGCCCACGCACCCAGCCACCAGAACAGCAGCGCACCGAGAATGATCACCAGCGAAAGGCTGGCCCACAGGCTCACCGAACCCATGCTCTTGGCGGCAGGAACGCGGTCGAACACGAACACCGGCGAGATATGGTCGGTGGCCCAGTACTTGATGTTGCCGTTGGCGTCGGCGATGAAGTCCAGCTTGCGCTGGCCATTCTCCTCGACATAGTGCAGCGGGCTGACTTCGCGCCAGTGCAGGGGCTTGCCCGCGTAGTCGCTCAGCGCGGCAATGGTCAGGGTGCCGTCCGGCATCGCGTTGACCTGCATCTGGCCCAGCAGATTGAACGGCTTCAGCGCGCTCACATTGCGACGGCTCGACTCGTACCAGCCGGCCACGCGCGCCGCATCGGCCTTGGCGGACGACAACGCCGGCTGGTCTTTCAGCGGCGATGGGAAGTAGCGATCCAGGAACGCGTAGAAGATCGCGCTTCGAATGGTGTGCGCGCCGCCGACTTCGCTGCCGAGGCTATTGAACGACATGAAGATGCCGACGTTCTTGTCGAGCAGCAGGTGCAGGTCGCTGTGGAACACGATGGTGTCGCCGCCATGGCCGATGATGCGCAGGCCGTTGCGGTCTTCCTGGTAGAAGCCCAGATCAAAGCCCACCATGCCCGGCGACGCGGTGTACTGCGGCGAATGCATCAGCTTGGCGGTGTCTTCCCGCAGGATACGGGTATCGCCATAGCGGCCGTTCTGCAGCTGGGCAATCATGAACTGCGCCATGTCGTTGCCCGAGGAACTGAGCGCGCCTGCCGGCGGCGGATCCACGAACTCGAACGGCTGCGCCTGGCCATCGGAAGCGGTCTTGTAGCCCTTCGCCATCAGCGGCGCGAGCGCTGCCGGCAACGGCTGGTCGAAGCTGGAGTGCTTCATGTTGAGCGGCTGGAGGATGTGCTTCTGCACGTAGTCCTCGAAGCGCTCTCCGGAAACGCGCTGCACGATGTAGCCAGCCAGGCCGCAGCCATAGTTGGAATACGCAACCGTTTCGCCCGGCGGGAAGATGCGTGCCGGCAAATGGCCCTTCAGATAGCGCTCAAGATTGACCTCTTCGGCCGTCGCCGGCAGCAGGTCGCGCGCCACTTCCTCAAAGCCCGCGGTATGCGTCATCACGTTGCGCAAGGTGATGGGCTTGCCTTCGTACGGCGGAATCTTGAAGTCGATGTATTCGTTGACGTCGTGATCGAGGTTGACCTTACCCTGTTCGACCATCTGCATCACCGCCGTCCAGGTGAACAGCTTGGACGTGGAACCGGGGCGGAACAGCGTGGTTTCGGGCGACACCGGTGCGCGCGTCTTGAGGTCCGCGTAGCCGTAGCCACGCGAGAACAACACGCTGCCGTCCTTCACCACGGTCACCACGCCGCCGGCGATGTCGCCACGCTGCATGGAGAACGGCACGAGTCCGTCGAAGAAGGAGGAAAGATCTTCCGCGTTAAGGACGTGCTCGCCGTTATCCGGGACGCTGGCCGCGATCGGCGCAGGTGACGGGCTGGGCGCTGCGGGCGGCACGGGCGGGACCTGCGCCAGGCCCACACCGGCCGTCACGCATGCAGCCAGCGCAACCAACCGTTTGACTAGGTGGTTCATGGAAAACTCCAAATTGGATGCAAAGAAGTCGCTTAGAACTCGACGCTGGCGGATACGCCGATGGTGCGGGGCGTCTGGTACGTGGCCTGGAACGGACTGGCGACCGGATCCAGCGTCTCGCCGCTCATCGCGGTGATGCCACGCTTGTTGCCAAGGTTCTTGGCATAGAGCGCAAAGGACCACTTGTCGACGTTGGCGCCGAGGTGGAGATCGGCGCTGGTGAAGCTCGGCAGCGCGAAGCGCGGCGCGGGCACGGTGTTGAAGTCCGACTGGCGCGAGCCCACGTAGCTGACATTGCCACCGACGAAGCCGGACCAGCCGCCGCCGAGCGGGAAGTTGTAGTCGGCGCCAAGGTTTGCGTTCCACTTCGGCACGTACGGCAACACATCGCCGCTGTAACCGTACACGCCACCCGGCGGTGTATCCGCGGTGAGTTCGGCCTTGGTGTAGGTGGTGTTGGCCCAGACGGTGAAGCCCGCCACCGGCGTGAAGCTCCAGCTGGCTTCCAGGCCCTTGCTGCGGGCCTTGCCGCCGTTGCCCAGGAAGCTGAAGCCACCGCTGGTTTCGGCGAGCTGGATCTTGCGCCAGTCGATGTAGAATACATCCACGTCGACGCTCATGCGCTTGTCCAGCATGAGCGACTTCAGGCCCAACTCGTAGCTCACCAGCTTGTCGGCGTCGAACGTCAACGGCGCGCCCAGTCCCGGCGGCACGCCCACATTCGGACCACCCGGGCGGAAGCCCGAGGCGATGCGCATGTACGCCATCAGGTCATCGCCGAACTTGTAGCTCGGGTTGAACAGGTACGTCACCGGATGATCGTTGCCGTGCGTGGAGAAATTGCTGTCGCCGGTGAGCAGGCCCGTGCCGGTCTGCGTGTACGAGGTCTTGTCGAAGCTGTAACGCGCGCCGACCAGCACGCTCAGGTTGGACGTGGCGTGCCAGGTGACGTCGCCATAGCCAGCCCACTCGGTGAACAGCGCGGGCCCGATATCCAGGTTCGCCAGTGTAGGCAATGCAATCGGCACGCCCGTGTTGGCGTCGAAACTCAGCACGCTCTGGCTGTCGGTGCTGCGCTCATGCGTGTAGAACATGCCGACGCGCCATTCGATCAGCTGCTGCTCGGGTGACTGCAGGCGCAGTTCCTGCGTGACCTTGTTGAGCGCCACCGGCTGGTGAATGGAGTAGCCGCCATCGTCCAGGCCGAATGCCGGATTGAGTATCGGGCCGTAGGCGTTGGTGACGTCAGTGTTCTCGTTGAGGCGCAGCGTGCCGTAGCTGGTGGTGGAAACCAGCTTGGCCCAATCGAAGTCCGCGTTGATCGACAGGTCGTAGAGCCGGTACTTCAACTTGAGTGCGCCAGTGCTGGCCGCCCTCGCCTGCTTGTCATCGCCGTAGATCGGCTTGAGCGTGTACGGGTCGATATCCACCCCGCTGTTGGCCAGGCCATCGCTGCTCAGGTTCTGTGCCAGCGTCGAGAAGCGCACGGAAACCTTGCCGCTGGGCGTCCACAACACCTGTGCGCGTGCACCCGACACCTTCGCCTCGTTCACCTCCGACTTGCCGGTGGTGACGTTGTCGATGTAGCCGGGATCGGTGCGGTCATAGGCATTGACGCGCAGCGCCAGCGTGTTGGCGACGAGCGGAATATTCACCGTCGCGTGCGCACCGAAACCAGTGCCACCGCTGTCGACGCTGCTTGAATCCACGCCGAGGCGAGCGCTTGCCTGGGTGGTATCCGGTGGCGTGGTGACGAACTTCACCAGGCCGCCCAACGTGTTCGAACCGTAAAGCGTGCCCTGCGGGCCACGCAGCACTTCGATGCGCTGCAGGTCGTAGGGATCGATGTCGGGCGTCAGCAGACTGCCCACCGAATAGACCGTGCTCGATCCATAGGGCGTGTCATCGATGTAGGTACCGACGGCAGCATTCGGCTGCCCACTGCCCGACGTGATGCCGCGCAGGATCAGCTGGGTTTGGCCCTCGCCCGTGGAAATCGTGTTGAGGCCAGTGATCTGCGTGGCGTAGTCGGCAAAGCTGGTGGCGTTCTGGCGCTCCAGCTGCGGCCCCGCCATCACCGACACGCCCATCGGCACGTCCTGCAGGCGCTCGTTGCGCTTGTTGGCGGTGACGATGACCGTGCCCAGTTGCGTGGCCGATGTCTCGGTGGCCGATGTGGAAGCATCCTGTGCCGGGTCCTGGCTCGCCAATCCGGCGGACCCATGGCTTGCCGTGCTCGCGCTGGCGGCGGCGACCGACGCGCCGTCATCGGCCTGCTGCGCCAAGGCGCAGAGTGGGCCCATCAAGACCGCGGCAATGGCCGAACAGATACAGCGACGGCTGAACTGCGTACGACGACGTTCCATCACATTCTCCCCCCGGAGAGTTAGATACCCGCCTTCACAGTGTTATCACCATAACATTTTAGTGTCAATGGTATTTTTATACCGTCGCCGGTCTACGCGCCCGCCAAGTGCCTTGCGCACCATTTGGACGTCCAAAAATCTCCTTGCCTCGCGGAATATGAAGCCTGCTGCAGACGTCGGGCGGACGGGGGAGGCGCGTCGAAGCACCCCTTGCGCGCGATGCGCGCAGCTTCCATACGCCTGCGCACCGAAAACATCGCTGCGGCGCGGCAACCATCGCTAGGCGGCCCGCGTAGAATGTGCGGCTGTCCCCGCCCACTCCGCGTGTTTTCATGGCTGTCAGCGTATTTGACCTGTTCAAGATCGGCATCGGCCCTTCTTCCTCGCATACTGTTGGCCCCATGCGGGCCGCCGCGCGCTTTGCCGAGCGCTGGCTGGAGGAGAAAGGCGTGCTCGACCGCGTGACGCGCGTGCGCGCCGAGCTCTACGGCTCGCTGGCCATGACGGGCCGCGGTCACGGCACCGACAAGGCCGTGTTGCTGGGCTTTGAGGGCGAGCATCCGGATACGGTTGACCCGGACCACATCCCCGAAACGCTCTCGCGCATTCGCACCACGCATCGCCTGCGCGTGCTGGGCAAGCATGAGATCGAGTTCGAAGAGAAGCGCGATCTCGTCTTCAACAAGCGCCAGAAGCTGCCGTTCCACACCAACGGCATGCGCTTCTCCGCCTATGACGCCGAAGGCCACGAACTGGCCACGCGCGACTACTACTCGGTGGGCGGCGGCTTCGTGGTGAACCACGACGAGGCGGCCGAAGACCGCATCGTGGCCGACACCACCGAGCTGCCCTACGCGTTCTCCACCGGCGACCAGATGCTGGAGCTGTGTCAGAAGCACAACCTCTCCATTGCCCAGCTGATGATGGAGAACGAAAAGGTGTGGCGCAGCGAGGCCGACGTTCGCAGCGGCCTGCTCATCATATGGAAGGCCATGCAGGATTGCGTGAACCGCGGCCTGCGCTCGCCTGGTGTGCTGCCGGGCGGCCTGAAGGTGACGCGCCGCGCGCCGGCCATGGCAGCCGACCTGCGCGACCAACCGGAAGCCTCATTGAAGGACCCGCTGACCATCCTCGACTGGGTGAACCTCTACGCGCTCGCCGTCAACGAGGAGAACGCCGCGGGTGGTCGCGTGGTGACGGCGCCGACCAATGGCGCGGCAGGCATCGTGCCGGCGGTGCTGCACTACTACCACCGCTTCTGTCCCAAGTCGGACGAGAACGGCATCGTCGATTTCATGCTGACCGCGGGCGCCATCGGCATCCTCTACAAGGAGAACGCCTCGATCTCCGGCGCCGAAGTGGGCTGCCAGGGCGAAGTGGGCGTGGCCTGCTCGATGGCCGCCGGCGGACTCACCGCCGCGCTGGGCGGCAACGTGCTGCAGGTGGAGAACGCCGCCGAGATCGGCATGGAACACAACCTCGGCCTCACCTGCGACCCGATCGGCGGCCTGGTGCAGATTCCCTGCATCGAACGCAACGCGATGGGCTCGGTGAAAGCCATCAACGCCAGCCGCATGGCGCTCAAGAGCGACGGCAAGCATCGCGTCTCGCTGGACAAGGTGATCGCCACCATGCGCGACACCGGCCGCGACATGAAGGACAAGTACAAGGAAACCTCGCGCGGCGGCCTGGCGGTAAACGTCATCGAGTGCTGATGGCACTTCTCCTTCTCCCCTTCGGGGAGAAGGCCGGGACATTGCCACCTTTACGGTGGTGAGGGGTGGGTGCTCGCGACAGGGCCACCTACCTGAAAACCCGCTCGATCAGGCGAAATCGCAAGATTGCCCCTTACCCCAACCCTCTCCCCGAAGGGGAGAGGGAGCAGGCGGCGCATCACTTTCCACAACCCATTCAATCACCTACCTGCTGCGCCGCCGCATCGCCCGCGTCCGCTGCCGGGCTGACAGCGGCCTGACCGGTCTGTCATCATCCGCCCCTTGCGTCGCCCAGGGAGGCGGCCCTTCGTTCCACTGACCTGGGGACCTGCATGTCTCATTCCTCGATCCGACGCGACGTCGGTCCATTCGCCCTCATGCTTACCGGCCTGGGGTCGATCATCGGTTCCGGCTGGTTGTTCGGCGCCTGGAAGGCCGCGGGCCTGGCCGGCCCCGGCGCCGTGTGGGCGTGGGTGCTCGGCGCGGCGATCATCATGACCATCGCGCTCACCTACGCCGAGCTGGGCGCCATGTTCCCCGAGTCGGGCGGCATGGTGCGCTACAGCCACTACTCGCACGGCTCGCTGGTGGGCTTCATCGGTGCATGGGCCAACTGGATCGCGATCGTCTCGGTGATTCCGGTGGAAGCCGAAGCCTCGGTGCAGTACATGGCCTCGTGGCCGTGGCAGTGGGCGCAGGATCTGTACATGCACATGCCGGATGGCTCGGGCGAGCTTTCCCAGGCGGGCCTCGCCATCGCTGCAGTGCTGGTGATCATCTATTTCCTGCTCAATTTCTGGAGCGTGAAGCTGTTCGCACGGTCCAACACGCTGATCACCGTGTTCAAGCTGGTGGTGCCGGCCGCTACCGGCCTCGCGCTGATCGCCAGTGGCTTCCACACAGAAAACTTCTCGGTGGGCATCCACGGTGATGCGCACGCGATCGACTTCGCGGCCGTGCTCACGGCGGTGGCCACGGCGGGCATCGTTTTCAGCTTCAACGGTTTCCAGAGCCCGGTGAACCTTGCCGGCGAAGCGCGCAATCCGGGCAAGAGCATTCCGTTCGCGGTAATCGGCTCGATCCTGCTGGCCACCGTAGTCTACGTGATCCTGCAGGTGGCCTATCTCGGCGCGGTGCCGCCGGACATGCTGGCCAAGGCCGGCTGGCATGGCATCGATTTCCGCTCGCCATTCGCCGAACTGGCCATCATCGTCAACCTGCATTGGCTGGCCATGCTGCTGTACATCGATGCCTTCATCAGCCCCAGCGGCACCGGCATGACCTACACCGCCACCACGGCGCGCATGATCTACGGCATGGAGCGCAACGGCACGCTGCCGAAGATCCTCGGCCGGGTGCATCCGAAGTGGGGCGTGCCGCGTCCGGCGATGTGGTTCAACCTCGCCGTGTCGTTCCTGTTCCTGTTCAAGTTCCGCGGCTGGGGCACGCTGGCCGCCGTGATCTCGGTGGCAACGATCATTTCCTACCTCACCGGCCCGGTGAGCGCGATGACGCTGCGTCGTACCGCACCGAACCTGCACCGCCCGCTGCGCATTCCGGGCCTGCCGATTCTCGCCGGCATCGCCTTCATCATGGCGACGGAACTCCTGTACTGGGCGCGCTGGCCGCTGACCGGCGAGATCATCCTGCTGATGGTCGTGGCGCTGCCGGTGTACCTGTACTTCCAGCTCAAGGCGAACTGGCACGACTTCGGCCGCCAGCTCAAGGGTGCATGGTGGCTGGTGTTCTACCTGCCCACGCTGGCCCTCGTGTCGTGGCTGGGCAGCACCCAATTCGGCGGCCAGGGTTACCTGAGCTACGGCGTGGATCTCGCCGTGGTCGCCGCGATCGGCCTGGTGTTCTACGTGTGGGGCGTGAAGTCCGGCTGGCGTACGCCATCGGTGGAAGAGGCGGAAGCCAATCCGCACGTGCACGACTGAGAGCACGCTCACGATGGATATGAAAAACGCGCGGTGCGAGCCGCGCGTTTTTTATTTGCGTCACTGATCGCGCACTGGGTGCGCTCCTACAGGGGCTGGTGCAGGAGCGCACCCAGTGCGCGTCCAGCCTGTGTAGCGCTCACGCCAACGCCAGCACATCCCCCAACAACGCCTGCGCCGTCACTTCCGGCCCAGCGCCCGGCCCCTGGATCACCAGCGGCTGCGTGTTGTAGCGCGTAGTGCTGAGCGCGAACTGGTTATCGGTGCCGTAAAGACGCGTGGCCGGGTGATTGGCAGGCACTTCCACCAGGCCCACGCGTGCGCGGCCGCGCTGGTTGAGGCGCGCAAGGAAGCGCAACGAACCACCGCGTGCTTTTGCTTCGGCATGGCGTGCGGCCAGCGGCTCGTCCAGTTCTTCCAGGCGCGAGAGGAAGGTTTCCACATCCACGCCGCGCAGGCTTTCCGGCACCAGGCTTTCCACTTCCACTTCGTCGGGACGCAACGCGAATCCCGCGCAGCGAGCGAGGATCAGCAGCTTGCGCGCGACGTCTTCGCCGGAAAGATCCGAGCGCGGATCGGGCTCGGTGTAGCCCAGCTCGCGTGCGCGGCGCAGCAGCGCGGAGAATGGCTGGCTGCCGTCGTACTGGTTGAACAGGTAGGAGAGCGAGCCGGAAAACACGCCTTCCAGCGTGAGCAGCGCATCGCCGCAGTGACGCAGTCGGCGCAGCGTGGAAATCACCGGCAAGCCCGCGCCCACCGTCGCCGAATCGCCATAGCGCCCACCCTGCGCAAGCGCGGCCTGAAGCGCACGCCAGCCCGGCAGGTCGCCGCCAGCGAGTGATTTGTTCGCCGTCACCACGTGATAGCCGCGCGCGAGCCATTCGGAATGACGCGAGGCGAGCATGCCGCAGGCGGTGGCGTCGATGATGACCTTCACCGATGCATCGTTTGCGTCGAGCGCAGACAGAAGCGCCGCATCGTCACGCACGTCACCATGGCTCCTGAGCTTCTCGCGCAATGCGCGGTCGGCCAGCTGTTCCGCCTGCGTCTGCTGGCGGCGCGAATTGGCCGCGCCCACCAGGCGGATTGAAGACGCTGCCGGCGTATTGAGCAGCTTGAGGAAGGCGCCACCGACCACACCGGTGCCAAGCAGCACGGCGGCAATGGTCGAAGGCGCCTGCGGTTTCGATACCGGCGTGGCTTCCTCCGCGAGTGCCGCGCTCATGCGCTCACCCGGCGCTTGCCCTCACCCACGGCCAGCGCGCGCGACAGGGCGGCATCGAGATCGCGCAGCAGGTCGTCGCCATCTTCGATACCCACCGACAAACGCAGCAGGCTGTCGGCAATGCCGGCGGCGCGACGCGCTTCCGGCGCCATCGAGGCGTGAGTCATCGTGGCGGGATGCGCGACGAGGCTTTCCACGCCACCCAGCGATTCGGCCAGCGAGAAGTAGCGCAGACCATCGACAAAGGC
Organism: Dyella sp.; assembly: GCF_035685885.1. Taxonomy (GTDB): domain Bacteria; phylum Pseudomonadota; class Gammaproteobacteria; order Xanthomonadales; family Rhodanobacteraceae; genus Dyella. The sequence goes on from NZ_DASRZX010000015.1 coordinate 16,081, forward strand.
CTCGATGTGCGGCACGTCGCCTTCGACTTCGAAACTGAGCATCGCGCCGAAACCCAACTGCTGGCGCGCGGCCAGCGCATGGCCGGCGTGGGTTTCCAGACCCGGGTAATAGACCTTGCGTACGGCCGCATGGCCGTCCAAACGCTCGGCGATGCGCACCGCGTTTTCCTGGTGCTGACGCAGGCGCACATTGAGCGTGCGCAGGCCGCGCAGGGTCAGGAAGCTGTCGAACGGCGCACCGGTGAGGCCGTTGCAGTTGCCCCACCACTTCAGCTGGTCGGCGATCGCCGGGTCGCGCGCCACCACGGCACCACCCACCACGTCGCTGTGGCCGTTGATGTACTTGGTGGTCGAATGCACCACCACGTCGGCACCCAGCGTCAGTGGCTGCTGCAAGGCCGGCGAGAGGAAGGTGTTGTCCACCACCAGCAACGCACCGACGGCATGTGCGGCCTGCGCCACGTGACGGATGTCGGTGATACGCAGCAGCGGGTTGGACGGCGTTTCCACCCACACCAGCGACGGCTTGAGCGCCAAGCCTTCGGCCAGCGCGTGGCTGTTGGTGAGGTCGACGAACCGCACCTGGAAGCGACCTTTCTTCGCCCACGCATCGAGCAGGCGCCAGGTGCCGCCGTAGCAGTCATGTGCGGCCAGCACGAGCGAACCGGCCGGCACCAGCTCCAGCGCCAGCGCCACGGCGGCCATGCCACTGGCCGTCACCACCGCGCCAGCACCCTGCTCCAGCTCGGCCAGCGCTTCGCCCAGCAGATCGCGCGTCGGGTTGCCGCTGCGCGAGTAGTCGTAGGCGCGCTTCTTGCCGAAACCCTCGAAGGCGTAATTGGTGGACAGATGCAGCGGCGGCACTACGGCGCCGTGCTGGGTGTCCGATTCGATGCCGGCGCGCACGGCGCGGGTTGACAGGGCGGGGGTGTCGCTCATGGTGAATCTCCGTGCGTGATGCTTTTTGGTATCGGGTCAACAACCGGCCAGCGCTTCCCGCAGCAGCGGCGCGAGGCGGTCGGTTTCTTTCAGGAAGGCGTCGTGGCCGTAGGGCGACTCGACCACTTCCAGCGTGGCCGGGCCGTACAGGCGGCGCTGCAGTTCGCACAGGTCCGCCAGCGGCACCAGGCGATCGGACGGGAAGCCGATTAGCGTGGCCGGCGCGGCAACCTGTTCGGGCTGGACGTCATGCAGGTCGATGGATTCGGACAGCGCCAGGAAGCGCTCGACGTCGAAGCGCTCGACGAAGCGGCGACCGGCGTGTTCCAGGTAATCCTCGACGGGAAAGTGGAAGCGGCCTTCGCGAAACTCCGGCGAGGCGTTGAAGCGGCGCGCGAACTCCTCGCTGCCACGGTACGTCGTCATGGCCAGCTGACGGGCCAGTGCCAGCGCCTGCTCCGGCTGGCCGCAATCGAGGCCCAGCCGCACGATGCCGCGCTGCACGGAGCGCTGCGCCGTGGCCAGCGGATGCGGGCGATGTGCGCCGGCCAGCAGCACCAGGCGATCCAGCGCATACGGATGCCGGGCGGCAAACGCCAGCGCAGCCATGGCGCCGTAGGAGGAGCCGATGAAGGCATGCACGCGGCCAATGCCCAGCGCGTCGACCAGCGCGGCCAATGCGTCGGCCTGGTCCTCGCTGGACACGGCCTGCACGCCACCAAGGTCGGCTGGGGTGATCCAGTCGATGGACAGCACGCGGTAGCGGTCCAGGTCCAGCGGGCGACCTGCACCCACCTGCTCCTGCCACCAGCCGGCGGCCGTTTCGCCGTCCAGCGCCACCACGTCGCGGCTGGCCGAGATGCCGCCCTGCACGATTACCGTGGGGGCGTCCGGCGCGCCGCACCACAAGTAGCTGACATCCACCTCGCAGGGCGTGCTGCCGTACTTGGGGCTGAGCGTGACGCGGCGGGTGCTGCGCTGGGTGGTGAGGTCCGGCCGCATGGCGCCGATGGCCGCGACAGGGGCGGACACAGCGGGGGGAACGGATTGCGGCTGGCTGGACATCTCGATCTTCTCCGGTCGGGCATCGACCTGCGGACCGGAGAAGAGAGCCGACGCACGGCCAGCGAACGCGGGCGATGCGGATCTGCCCTCATCTCGCGGCTGGCGCCCGTAGCGCCGCCGCAGGAATTGGCACCGTTGCGGAAGGTTCCGCAGGTTGCCCCGGCTTCAAAGGGCCTGTCCCTCAGCCGGTCTCGATGAGTGTTGGAGAATCTAGCGGCACGGCATGCCGCGTGTCAATAGACGTCTAAACGTCTATGCATCTAGCCATCGACACATCTGTGAAGAACGTCGCCGGTTTCGTGTGAAACCTTGGTGCGCCCGGGCTTGCCGGCCGGGCGCACCCGCGCCTCATTGCTTCTCCGCCACGAAATGCATCGTGCGGTTGCGCAGCTTGTCGTCCATGACCACGTTCATGGTCTTGCCATCAGCCGATACGGTGGAGGTGAGTACGATCACTACCTTGCCGTCGCGCTTGTCGGTCTCGACGATGGTGTTCTTGCCGGTCTTCTTCACGGTGACACCATTGATGCCCGGATCACCCTTGTAGGGCGCGTCGCTGCCGTCCATCTTCGCCTGGTACGACTGGCCCGTCGGCGCGCTCATGCTGAACATGTCGCCCTCTTCCTTGAAGGTGATCTGGGTGGCGTTGTCGGACATCTGGTCCATGCTCGCCGTGAGCCACGAACCGGAAATCGCGTGCGAGCCGGCCGGCCCCGCGGCAACTTGTTTCAACTCGCCACTGCCGGTCACCGGCGCGCCATTGGAGTTGCTGCTGTCGCTGAATTCGAAGCGTGCCGTCTTGCCGTCGGCAGCCACGGTGGTGGTCGAGGTGGCCACGACCTTGCCGCCCTTCTTGTCGGTTTCCTTGACCGTGTGCGCATCGACCACCTGCACCGCCATGGCGTCGAAATAAGGATGGCCGGTGACCGGATGATCCTGCCCGTCGGCCTTGACGCTGACCGGGGGCACGCAGGTCTTGCATTCGTACACGCCGTCCTTGAGCACGAGCACATCGGGCTTCTTGGGCATCTGCACCTTGCTCATGTCGACTTTCCAGGTGCCGTCGAACGGCCCCGCGGCCATTGCGCCGATCGGACACAGCAACAGCAGGCACAGCCCTGCAGACAGTGGCTTGTTCATGGTCATGACTCCCCGGAGTTGGATTGGCCAGGCGATGCCCACTGCCCCGGTGCGACGTCACTGTCCTGCGGGCGCAACTCCCTATCGGACCCAGCACTTCGAACCTACGCCGGGGCGCCACCGGCAGCCACTGGCCGTAAGTGTTAGCGGGTTTGCCGCGCCAGCCGCGGGCTGCAACACTGCGCCCCTCTTCCAGCGATCTTCCATGCCGATGTCCCTTGTCGCCCAGCTCGTCGTCGCCCTTGTCGCCCTGCTCCACGTGTGGTTCCTGGTGCTGGAAATGTTCCTGTGGACCCGGCCTTCGGGCCGCCGCGCGTTCGGGCTGAGCGCCGAGTTCGCACAACAGTCCCGGGTGCTGGCAGCCAACCAGGGCCTCTACAACGGTTTCCTGGCCGCCGGCCTGTTGTGGGGGCTCTGGCTGGGCGCCGCGGGAAGGCCGGTGCTGCTGTTCTTCCTGGGCTGCGTCCTGGTGGCCGGCCTGTTCGGTGGCTTCACCGCCACGCGCAAGGTGCTGTGGATCCAGGCGCTGCCCGCACTGATAGCCATCACGCTGGTGCTGCTGGCCTGACCAGCCGATCACGTCATGCGTGGCAGACTGAATTCCCCGAGAACCGACCAGACCATGAGCCAAACTCCGCAGGAAGCGGTCGGCGACCGCTTCGACCCGGCCCTGATGCAGCACGCCCGCGAGCGCAGCTGGATGGCGCTGCAAGGTATCCACGCACGCATGCACCCAGGCATCAGCGAGGATGAAGCCAAAGTCATGGCCGCCGAAGTGTTCCGCGACCTCGGCATGGAACGCCTGTGGCACCCGGTGCTCATCCGCATCGGACCGAACACCACCAAGACCTACCGGGAGCGCTCCGAACCCGGGGTGCGACTGGGCGAAAACGACATCTACTTCATCGACCTGGGCCTGGTGTTTGCCGGCCACGAGGGCGATGTGGGCGATACCTTCGTGACCGGCCACGCCCCGCAGCTGCAGGCCTGCGCGGAGGCGGCACGCCAGCTGTTCCACCTGGTCGCCGAGGCCTGGCGCAACCGCGGCCTCAGCGGCGAAGCGTTGTATGCCTTTGCCGAGGAGCAGGCCGAGGCAATGGGCTGGCGCCTCAACCACGAGATCAAGGGCCATCGCGTCAGCGATTTTCCGCATTCGGTGCACAAAGCCGGCGATCTGGGGGAACTGGGCGAGCGGCCCTCAGGCGGCCTGTGGATCCTGGAGATCCAGATCGCCCATCCGACCGAGCCGTTCGGGGCGTTCTACGAGGATTTGCTGACGGCCTGAACCGCATCTACACCCTGTGTAGGAGCGCACCCAGTGCGCGATGACCCTCCAGGCAGTGACACGGCAAGGTTTTGGCGAAGACTGACACCAAGGGCGCTCCTACAAAGGGCCGCTGGTGGCCGGCACCCCTCGCCCACGCTTGGTACAATGGCGGGTTCGCGAGCCCAGAACCCGCCCTGCCATGTCCACGCATCTCACCGAAACCCGCCGCCGCCGCACTTTCGCCATCGTCAGCCACCCTGACGCGGGCAAGACCACGCTGACCGAAAAGCTGCTGCTGTTCGGCGGCGCAATCCAGATGGCCGGCTCGGTGAAGGGCCGCAAGGCCGCACGCCATGCCACTTCCGACTGGATGGCGCTGGAAAAGGAGCGCGGCATCTCGGTGACGTCCTCGGTGATGCAGTTCCCGTACGAAGGTCGCATCGTCAACCTGCTGGATACGCCAGGCCACGCGGACTTCTCCGAGGACACCTACCGCGTGCTCACCGCGGTGGACTCGGCGCTGATGGTGATCGACTGCGCCAAGGGCGTCGAGGAACGCACCATCAAGCTGATGGAGGTGTGCCGCCTGCGCGACACGCCGATCATGACCTTCATCAACAAGCTCGACCGCGAGGGCCGCTCGCCGATCGAACTGCTGGACGAAGTGGAGTCGGTGCTGGGCATCGCCTGCGCCCCGCTCACCTGGCCGATCGGCATGGGCAAGCGCCTCAAGGGCGTCTATCACCTGCTGCTCGACGAAGTGCATGTGTTCGAGCAGGGCAAGAATTTCACGCGCCAGGATTCGACCATCTTCAAGGGCCTCGATGCCCCGGGCCTGGAAGCGGCCATCGGCGCCGAGGCGCTGGCCGAACTGCGCGAGGAACTGGAGCTGGTGCAGGGCGCCTCGCATCCGTTCGATGTGGAGCAGTACCTCGCCGGCAAGCTCACCCCGGTGTTCTTCGGTTCGGCCGTGAACAACTTCGGCGTGCAGCTGCTGCTGGACTTCTTCGTCGAGCACGCGCCTTCGCCGCGCTCGCGCTCCACGCTGTCGCGCGAAGTGAAGCCGGAGGAAGGCGCCCTCACCGGCTTCGTGTTCAAGATCCAGGCCAACATGGACCCGGCCCACCGCGACCGCATTGCCTTCATGCGTGTCTGCTCGGGCACGTACAACGCCGGCATGAAGATGATGCAGACGCGCACCGGCAAGGACGTGCGCATCGCCAATGCGCTCACCTTCATGGCCAGCGACCGCGAGATCGTGGAGAACGCCTATCCCGGCGACGTGATCGGCCTGCACAACCACGGCACCATCGGCATCGGCGACACCTTCACCGAAGGCGAGATGGTCAGCTTCACCGGCATCCCGAACTTCGCGCCGGAACTGTTCCGCCGCGCTCGCCTGCGTGATCCGCTGAAGATGAAGGCGCTGCAGAAGGGCCTCGCCCAGCTCTCGGAAGAAGGCGCCACGCAGTTCTTCCGTCCGCTGATGAGCAACGACCTCATCCTCGGCGCGGTGGGCGTGCTGCAGTTCGACGTGGTGGCCTATCGCCTCAAGGACGAGTACGGCGTGGACGCCACCTTCGAGCCGGTCACCGTGGCCACCGCGCGCTGGATCCACTGCGACGATGCCAAGAAGCTGGAGGAGTTCCGCGAAAAGAACGCGATGAACCTCGGCATCGATGCCGCCGGCGAGCTGGTGTACCTGGCGCCTTCGCGGGTCAACCTGCAGTTGGCACAGGAACGCTCGCCCGCCGTGCGCTTCTCGGCCACGCGCGAGCACGCGACGTCGGTCGATCTCTGAGTCGACCTTCCTGCGCTCTTGTCGTCGTCCCTGCGAGCGCAGGGACACGGCAACGGCGCCCTGAGCCAAAACGCCCGATGACCAGCCTTTGGCGATGGTGAAACGCTTGCTTCCTTCGCCGGGATGACGAGCCCTCGGCACCCTCACCGCCGCCCCCGCGAAAGCAGGGGCCAGCGTCTTTCCATGCCTGGCCAAGGCGCAGGACTTGCACTCCTGCCCAGTCGATCTGCCAGGAAAGACGAGCCCAGGAGCACACCGCTGCCTGCACCCGGGCGAGCGATACGCACGGCTCACCAGTGACCACAGACCCGTGCCCAAGCTTTATCCGCACTGCTACCCTCCGGGCTTCCAACAGGGGAGTGTTCTTCGTGCCGACCAGCCAGATCGCCTTTACCACACCCGCGACCGCCACCCGCTGGCAACGCCGCATGGTGTTTTCCCCCGTCGCGCGCATCGTCTTTTTCGTTGCCCTCTTCTTCATCCTGTTCAAGCTGGCCTCGGCCGCAGCGGCCGGCCTGGGTGTCTTTGGTCCTGCCACCACACCCCTGATGCATGCATGGGGCAATCTCGCCGTGCAGTTGGTCTGCACCCTGGGCAGCTACCTGGTGCTGGTGAAAGCCATCGAGCGCCGGCGCATGGAAGAACTCTCCCTGCGCGACCTGCCCACCCTGGGATCGATCGGCCTGGTGCTGGGCGCCGCGCTGTTCAGTGCCGTCGTGCTGGTGCTGTGGCTGGCTGGTTGCTACCACGTCACCGGCACCAACCCTGGCGTGGATTGGGTGCCGGCGGTGTTGACCGTCGGCATCTCCGCCGGCGTGGGCGAGGAGATCCTCACGCGCGGCGTGCTGTTCCGCATCGTGGAAGAAGGCCTGGGCACCTGGTGGGCACTGGCCATCTCGGCGCTGTTCTTCGGCGCGGCGCACATCTTCAATCCTGGCGCCACGCTGTGGAGCTCGCTGGCCATCGCCATCGAGGCGGGCGTGTTGCTTGCCTTGCTCTACCACGTCACCCGCTCGCTGTGGCCGTGCATCGGCCTGCATGCGGCGTGGAACATCATGCAGGGCACCGTGTTCGGCATCCCCGTCTCCGGCACGTCGGCGCATGGCTGGCTGGTGTCCGAACGCACCGGACCGGACTGGCTGAGCGGTGGCGTGTTCGGCGCAGAGGCTTCCGTGGTGGCGCTGATCCTCTGTTCCTGCTGCTCCGCGCTACTGCTGATCGTCGCGCTGCGCCGGGGCACCATCGTCCCACCTGCGTGGCGCCGCGCACGCGCCTGAGGCTGCGGTCGCCTTCACGGGAGCCTCGCTACCCTCCGCCCATTCATCCGCCCCGGCGGAATGCCAACGAAAAAGCGCATGGCCACTTCCCCACGCAAATACTCCTGGCTCGCGAACCAACCGATGCAGCGGAAAATCCTGCTTGCCATCGGCTTGTTGCTGTTGCTCTTCGTGTTCTCAGGCGTGGTGACGCTGCTCTCCGTGGTGCGGCAATCCGACAGCCGCCAGTGGGTCAGGCACACCTACGAGGTCAAGCTCAAGCTCGACGACGTGACACGCGCGCTCGAAGACAGCCAGATCGCTGCGCGCGGCTACATCCTCACTCGCCGCGACAGCGAGCTGGAGGCATTCCGCGATGCCAACCGCACCTACCAGCAGCATGTCGGCGAACTGCGCGAGATGACCCGGGACAACGCGCTGCAGCAGTCCCGCCTCGACCTGCTGCAAGACCTGGGTGCGAAGTGGCAGCAAGGCATCTCAAGCAAGGCGATCGATCCCGTCCGCAACATCACCACGACCGACCCGGTCACCGCCGCGCTTGAGCGCGAACGCATCCAGACCAGCTATCTCACCCAGTTGCCGGTGCAGGTGGGCGACATCCTCCCGATCGTCCAGAAGATGGACGACACCGAGCAGGTCCTGCTCGACCAGCGCGAACATGCGCAGCGTCGCGACCTCATGGTCGTGGTCGCAGTGACGGTGATGGCCTCGGTACTTAGTGTCCTGCTCGGCATCCTGGTGATCCTGATGACCTTCCGGCTCATCACCCGTCCGATCCGCCGCATGACCGACCTCATGACACGACTGGCCGACCACGATCACAGCGTGGAAATCCGCCAGGTAGAGCGTGGCGACGAAATCGGTGAAATCGCCCGCGCCCTGCATGTGTTCAAGCAGATGGCGATGGAGACGGCCGCGCAGACCTGGGTGAAGACCCACGTCTCGCAGATTGCCAGCGAACTGCAGGCGGTGACCGATCAACGCGCATTCGCTGAGCGCCTCGTCGGAGCACTGGTGCCACTACTGCAGGGCGGCGTCGGCTTGGTCTACATGTACGACGAGAACGACCGAAGCCTGCTGCTGGAAGGCAGCTACGGCTACCGCCATCGCCGCCACCTGTCCACGCATTACGCGCTGGGCGATGGCCTGGTGGGACAGTGCGCGGCCGACCGCAAGGTCATCACGCTAAGCAACGTCCCTGACGACTACATGCAGATCCATTCCGGCGCTGGCGAAGCCACGCCGAGCAACATCACTCTGCTGCCCCTGCTGTTGCGCGACAAGCTGCTCGGCGTACTGGAGCTGGGCAGCTTCCACTCCCTCACCGAACCGCAGCAGCACCTGCTGGACGAACTGCTGCCCATCGCGTCGCTGTCGCTGGAAAACCTCAACCGTGCGGTGCGCACGCAGGATCTGCTCAAGCGTACGCGCGAACAGGCCGATGAACTGCGCGCATCCGAAGAAGTGCTGCGCCGCCAGCAGCAGGACCTGCAGAACAGCAACGAGGAGCTCAACGCCACCACGCGCGAGCTGCAGGAGCAGTCGCAACGCCTGCTCGCCTCCGAGGAGGAGCTGCGCGTACAGACGGAAGAACTGCAGGCCTCCAACGAGGAACTGCGCCAGAAGACCGACACGCTGAACCGGCAAAAGCTCGTACTCGAAACCCTGCAGCGCGAGACGCAGGAAAAGGCCGAGGAACTGGCGCGCGCCAGCCAGTACAAGTCCGAGTTCCTCGCCAACATGTCGCATGAGCTGCGCACGCCGCTCAACAGCCTGCTGATCCTCTCGCGCAGTCTTTCCGACAATCGCGAGGGCAACCTCGATGCCGAGCAGATCGAATCGGCGCGCATCATCCACGACTCCGGCAGCAACCTGTTGCGCCTCATCAACGACATCCTAGACCTGTCCAAGGTCGAAGCCGGCAAGATGGAGGTCATGCTCGACGACGTGCCGCTGGCCGACCTTGAGCGTGCACTGAAGCGCACGTTCAACCACGTCGCGCAGGAGAAACAACTCGGTTTCCACATCCAGGTCGACCCGACACTACCCACCACGATCCATACCGACGGCGCCAAACTCGAACAGGTCGCCAACAACCTCATCGGCAATGCATTCAAGTTCACGCACCAGGGCTCGGTAAGCGTGCACATCGGGTGGCCAGCCGCCGCCATGGCACTACCTTCCCCACTGCGGGAGAAGGATGTGATTGCCATCGCCGTGACCGATACGGGCATCGGCATTCCGGCGGAAAAGGCACAGAAAATCTTCCAGGCCTTCGAACAGGTGGATGCCAGCACGAGCCGGCAGTACGGCGGCACCGGGCTCGGGCTCACCATTTCCAAGCGCATCGCCGAGCTGCTGGGTGGCGATATCGTGCTGCACAGCGACGTCGGCCACGGCAGCACCTTCACGATCCTGTTGCCCCTGCACAGCCACGCCGAGGCCACCACCCACACCATCGCTGGCACCACCGTGGCGCGCCACGTTGCCACCGCCGCGCTCCTGCCGGAAAGCATCGAGGATGATCGCGAGAGCCTTGCGCCGGGCGACACCGTCATCCTCATCATCGAAGACGATCCGGTGTTCGCGCGCATCCTCGCAGACATGGTCCGTCGCAAGGGTTACCAGGTGCTGGCCGCCGGCGACGGCGAGTCGGGCCTGCAACTGGCTGCGCACTATCGACCCACGGGCATCCTGCTCGATGTGATGCTGCCCGGCATGGACGGCTGGACGGTCATCGAGCGCCTGAAGGAAAACCCCGCCACGCGCCACGTGCCCGTGCACTTCATCTCCGCGATGGACGAGGCCGGCCGTGGCCGCGAGCTGGGCGCCGTGGGCTTCCTTACCAAGCCGGTCACGCGCGAAGCTATCAGCGGCGCCTTTGAGCGATTGCTGCATTTCGCCGAAGGACGCATGCGCCATCTCCTCGTGGTGGATGACGATGCCGACTCGCGCGCCGCCATGCGTACCCTGCTACGCAACGGCGATGTGGAGATCGAGGAAGCCAGCAGCGCCGAAGAAGCACTCGGCCGCACCGCGCAGACCCACTACGACTGTATCGTGCTGGACCTGGGACTGCCCGGCATGTCGGGCATCGAATTCCTCGAGCAACTGTCGGCAAGCGGCCAGATCCCGCCAGTGGTGGTCTATTCGGGGCGCGAGCTCAGCCGCGAGGAAAGCCTCAAGCTGCGCCAGTACACCGACAGCATCGTGATCAAGGGCGCACGCTCGCCGGAACGCCTGATGGATGAGGTGAGCCTGTTCCTGCACAGCATCCGGGAAGGCAGCACGCCAGCCGCAGCGGTCGTCGCGCCGGGCACGGCTGGCGGCCACCGCGACCTGGGCGAGCGCAAGGTGCTGCTGGTGGACGATGACATGCGCAACCTGTTCGCGCTTTCCAAGGTGCTGCGCGGCTGGGGCATGCACGTGACCATGGCCCAGGATGGACAGAAGGCGCTCAAGGCGCTGGAGGATCACCAGGACATCGAGATCGCGCTGATGGACGTGATGATGCCGGTGATGGACGGCTACGACACCATTCGTGAGATCCGCGCACAAGCTCGCCTGGCGAAGCTGCCGATCATCGCGCTCACCGCCAAGGCCATGCGCGGCGACCGCGAAAAGTGCCTCGAAGCCGGCGCCAACGACTATCTCTCCAAGCCCATCGACATCGACAAGCTCGCATCGATGATGCACGTGTGGCTGCATCGATGATCGAACCGGCCAGCCAGGCGCAGGATGCCGACATCGCGATCGAGGACATCGAGATCGAGCTGTTCGTGCGTGCGCTCAAGCTCCGCCATGGATACGACTTCAGTGACTACGCACCCGCTTCGTTCAAGCGACGTGTGCTGCAGCTGGTCAACGCGCAGCACGCGGGTACGGTAAGCGACCTCACCACGCGCCTGCTGCACGAGGCGGATTTCCTGCCCTTGGTGCTGGAAGGCCTCTCGGTGCCCGTCTCGGAAATGTTCCGCGACCCTGACGTCTTCCGCGGCCTGCGGGAACAGGTGTTTCCGGTGCTGGCCTCTTACCCGCAGATCAATATCTGGCAGGCGGGCTGCGCGCACGGCCAGGAAGTGTACTCGCTCGCCATCCTGCTCGAAGAGGCAGGCCTGTACGACCGCACGCAGATCTACGCCACCGACTTCAACGAAGCCGCGCTGAAACAGGCCTACGAAGGCATCTATCCGGCGCGCGAAGCGCAATGGTGGTCGCGCAACTACCTTGCTGCCGGCGGCAGTCATACCTTGGCCGACTACTACAGCGCGCGGTACGAGTGGCTCAAGCTCGACCAGCGCCTGCGCCGCAACGTGATCTTCGCCAACCACAACCTCGTCACCGACGACGTGTTCTGCGAAGCGCACCTGGTGTTGTGCAGGAATGTGCTGATCTATTTCTCCGATCCGCTGCAGGACCGCACACTCGCCCTGTTTCGCGACAGCCTGGTGCGTGGCGGCTTCCTGTGCCTGGGCACGCGCGAGAGCCTGGATTTCGCGCCCTCGGCGGCGGACTTCGCACCCGTCGATGCCGGTCTTCGCATTTACCGGCTCTCGCCACGCGCCACCGGCAGGGACTGACATGACCACGCCGCAAGCGGTTGTCATCGGTTGCTCGGCAGGCGGACTCACCGCCCTGGAAACCGTGCTCGCCGGCCTGCTTCCCATGTTGCCGCAGGCGTTCGTCGTTTGCTGCCACACCGGCTCGTCCACAGTCGACCTGATGTGCGAACTGCTTTCCCACCATGCGACCCTGCCGGTGCAGGAAGCACGCGAGCGCAGCCCATTGCAGGGCGGCGTCATCCACGTGGCACCCAGCGGCTACCACCTGCTGGTCGAAGCAGACCATCGCTTTGCGCTGTCGGTGGACGAGCGGGTCAGCTTCGCGCGCCCCTCCATCGACGTGCTGTTCGATTCGGCGGCACGTGCCTATCGCGAAGCGCTCGTCGGCATCGTGATGACCGGCGCCAACAGCGACGGCGCCGAAGGCCTGCTGTGCGTGCGCCGCTGCGGTGGCATCGCTATCGTGCAGGATCCGGCCGCCGCCGAATCACCCGCCATGCCCGCGGCAGCGCTGGAACATGCCGGGGCCGATCACTGTCTTCCGCTCGCGGCGATCGCGCCGCTGCTCAACCGCCTGTGCCTTCCATGAATCTTCCCGCTCCCAAGATCCTCGTCGTCGACGACACGCCCGCCAACCTGGTGGCCATGCGGCACCTGCTGGCCGACAGCGGCGCCGAGGTATACGAAGCCAGCAGCGGCAACCACGCGCTGGCGCTGTGCCTGGACCACGAATTCGCACTGATCCTGCTCGACGTGAACATGCCCGACATGGATGGCTTCGAAGTGGCTTTCCTCATCGGCGAAGACGAAAAGCTGCGCGACACCCCGATCATATTCGTCACCGCCGCCTACGCCGACGACATCAACCGCGTGCGCGGCTACCACTTCGGCGCGGTGGATTACATCGCCAAGCCGATCAACGACATGATCCTGCAGTCGAAGGTTCGCGTGTTCCTGGAGCTTTACCGCGCCCGGGCGCAACTGAAATCGGCGATGGCCGCGCTGGAAGATCGCAACGCACAGCTCAACCGCGAGATTGCCGAACGCCAGCGCATCGAGGAGAGCATCCGCCACCAGGCCACGCACGACATGCTGACCGGCCTGCCCAACCGCACCCTGTTCCACGATCGCCTCGCCACCGCCATGCAGCGCGTGCCAAGGCACGGCGCGGGCTTTGCGCTCGCCGTGCTCGACATCGACGGCTTCAAGGGCGTGAATGACACCCATGGGCATCCCGCTGGCGACGCGCTGCTGCAGGCTATTGCGCGGCGGCTGGGTGGTGGATCGCGCGCCAACGACACCGTGGCACGCCTGGGGGGCGATGAGTTCGCGCTGATCCTGGAAGACGTTGCTGATACGGCCTCCGTCCTCCATCGCTGCGAGCAGGTCTGCGAAACGCTGGCCGAGCCCTATGAATTGGAGGGACGGCACGGGCCCTTCATGGCCCGCGTCAGCGCGAGCATCGGCGTCGCCCTCTGGCAGGGCGACGAGCAGGCAGACGAAGACCTCATCCAGGCCGCCGACCATGCGCTCTATGAGGCCAAGGGTGCCGGCAAGAACCGCTGCGTCATTGCCGCCTGAGGGCTGCCGGGCTTACTTGCGCGGCGACACCCACATGTCGATGCGCGCACGAAATACATTTTCGCCCGCTTCATTGCGCACGCGCACCTGCACCGGCCACGCATAGCCGCTGGCCGCCTCTTCTACGCGCGCTTCCGGTTCGGCCAGCGCGTAGAGCGTGCCCTTCGCCTTGGCGAGGTATTCCACCGTCATGCCCTTGGGAATCCAGCGCATGCTCGGTGGAATGGTGACGTCGGTCATCATGCCCGCCGTGAGTTCAGCGGCATTGCAAAGCGCGATCGCGTGCACGGTGCCTATGTGGTTGTGAACGCTGCGGCGATCACGGATGGCCACTTCGCAGCGCCCCGGCGATGTCAGCGAGAGAGACGCGGCCCTATTAGGGCGTGTCCTAGATTTTGTGTAAACGGGCTACAGGCAGGACACTGCCATCTGACCCGGAGACATCATGAGTCCACGCAAGCACGAGGTATCCGACGAGCTGCTTGGCAGCCTGTTGGCCAACTACAAGAAGCCCGAAGACCTGATCGGTGAGAACGGCCTGCTCAAACAGCTGACCAAACGGCTGGTCGAGCGGGCGCTGGATGCGGAGATGGCCGAGCACCTCGGT
>NZ_DASRZX010000016.1:0-23398 GCF_035685885.1 Dyella sp.
GATCGCCTCGCGACACATGTACTCGATCGCGTCCTGGTCACCGAGCCAGTCGGAGCCCTTGATCGTGTCGTAGAAGTGGAAGCGCCAGTCGTCCTCGCCCATGTTGCCAAGCGCCGCCGAGATGCCGCCCTGCGCCGCCACGGTGTGCGAGCGGGTCGGGAACACCTTGGTGATGCACGCGGCCTTGAGGCCCTTCTCGGCCAAGCCGAAGGTGGCGCGCAGGCCCGCGCCACCGGCGCCGACCACGATCACGTCATACTTATGCTGTTGGATCTTGTAGCTTTCCATCGAATCAGGCTCCCAGCGCCACGCGCAGCACGGCCATCAACGTGGCCAAGGTGCCCAGCACCGCAAAGAATTTAACCAGCACGAGAAGGGCGACTTCCTTCCAGCGCGTGTGCACGTAGTCCTCGATCACGATCTGCAGGCCGAGCACGGCGTGCCAGCACACGGTGAGCACGAAGGCCACCAGCAGTACGGCGTTCCACGGCTTCGCCACGATGCTTCGCGCCGTGGCGTAGTCCGCGTGCAGCGCGCCCAGCACGGTCACGACAAACCAGAGCGCAAGAAAAACCAGCGCCGTCGCGGTGATGCGCTGCGTCCACCAATGACCAACGCCCGACTGCGCCGAACCAAGGCCGCGCGCGCGCTTGAGTGGGTTGCGCAACTGCGTGCGCACATCATGCTGCTGACCGTTCGCGCTCATGCCGCACCTCCGGAGGTCAGGATGTAGGCCCACACGATGAGGGTCAGCACCACGCTGCCGACGATCGACAGCCAGCTGGAGCGGATGAACTGCGGGATCGCGTAACCCATGCCGCCGTCCTGGAACAGGTGACGAATGCCGTTGCACAGGTGATAAAACAGTGCCCAGGTCCAGCCGAACATCAGTACTTGGCCAATCGGGCTGCCGATGCAGGTCTTGAACTGGAGATAGCTGGCTTCGCCGCTGGCGAGGGAGAACACGCCCCACAGCACGATCAGTGTTCCGACGGAAAGGGCAATGCCGGTAGCGCGGTGCACGATGGATGTCACCATCTGTACCTGCCACTTATATATGCCCATATGGGGAGAGAGCGGTCGTTGCGTGTCTGCCATGGCGGCTATCCTGGGTGGAATCGCTGATGCCCTTTACCGCCCTTCCCTATCTCCGACGACACCGGCGCAATGAGCCGGCGCGGCGAACATCAGAAGTCGATACAGCGTCCGTTCTTTTCCCAATCGCCATAGCGGGTGGGATCCGGCGCCGGTCGCTCCATCGGGGTCCTTTCCGTTGCCGGGACGGCGGGCACGGGTGCTTGTTCCGCTGGAACGGAAGCCGGCGAGGACTTTGTTTGGGAGGACGTATCGGACATGGTATGTGAAAGCTGTAAAAGCGTAATACTTGCGTAAATGCAGCACAACCTTGACGGCGGAGTGATCGTCTGACAGTAAGGCCTCCCACTTGCACCCGGCATGGCCCGCCCTTACCTCGCTCATCTATGACCGAACACTACGTTGCCCAAACCCTGTCGATCGAAGGTGCGGACGCCATTGCGTTCGCCCAATCCCAGTTCAGCAGCAATGTCTCTTCGCTCGCCGTCGGGCGCTGGCAATTCAGCGCATGGCTGGATGCACAGGGTCGAGTGCTTGCACTTTTTCATCTGGCCCGCATCGCCAACGATCAATTGCTCGTGATATTGCGCGGCGGTGATGCCGCGTCGATGGCCCAGGCGCTAGAGCGCTTCGTGTTCCGCTCCAGGCTCAAGCTCACCGCACTCCCCGCGACCACGCTTGCCACCGGCCCGACGCAGGAGGTTTACGCTGTCACTCGTGAAGGAGGCGCCTATGTATTGGGTTGTGGCAACCACAGCCTGGTCGTCGGCGCCAACATCGGCGACGGCGCATGGCGTGCGATGCAGATCCAGGCGGGCTGGCCATGGCTGCCCGACAACGTACTTGACCAATTGCTTCCGCCCGCACTATCCCTTGAGCGATTGCAAGCGGTCGCGTTCGACAAAGGCTGCTATCCAGGACAGGAAATCGTGGCGCGACTCCACTACCGCGGAGGCCACAAGCGACATATGCATTGCGTCGTATTGTCGCAGTTTTTGACTAGGGGCACCGTGCTGAGCCAAGGCGACAAGGCAGCCATCCAGTTGCTCGATGTTGCGGTTCACGACGCGCGCAACTGGGCGCTTGCCGTCATCGACGACGGACTCGTGAGCTCTTTGGAGAACGCAACATTTGCACTCTCTGAAGACAGTATTCACTTGCATATCGTGGAGAGCTGGTCTGCATGATCGAAGCAAGCATGCAAGGTTTCGCGATCGTCATCCGCAATGTGAGCGAAATGTGAACCCATACGCCCAGGCACTTGCCAGATCGAAAACCGACCACTAGTCTCCGCCAGCCAAGTCAAGCGACACCCACCGCCCAAGGGTGTCGACATACGCGACGAACCGGAAGGGTCCGGATCGGCGCGACCCGGCAGACAGCCGGTGTATTTCCCGCCATGAGCGCGGACGCAGTTGCAGGCAACGTGGTCGTCAGTACCCGAATAAAGCCTTTGCAGCACAAACACCAAGAGTGGCACCGGATCAGCCACTCGACTGGCCACAATCCCGTGGCAAAACGCCTGGCCACAAGTTTCGGCTAAGGCGAATCATCCAGGTGGAACGGCCTGCCCGCCCGTCCACCGCAACGGCGCACGAAGTCAGCAGCATCGACCTAGCGCGTACAGCACGTTGGAGGCAGACAATGAAACTTTCCATGCTGCTGTGGCTAGCGTCCGTGCTACCCCAGCCCCTCGCGGACCAGACCTGCCTGGCCACGACGGTGTATCTCGAGGCACGCAGTGAGTCGACCATCGGGCAATATGCGGTGGCCGAAGTAGCCCTACGTCGCCGCGACCGCGGCACCTGGGGCGGAAACGTCTGCCAAGTGGTGACATCCCCTCGCCAGTTCGCGCTGACCACTACCGCAAGCAGTTTCGAGGTCAACGACCTCAACTCGTGGACCAAGGCGTGGAAGATCGCCGGCGATTCCATAAGCAACTGGAGCCTTCCCAAGGGCGAGCGCACGGTTTATGTCCCGCAGGCGGATCACTTCGCCACGCTCGCGGTATCTCCGACGTGGTCCACGCGGCGCGTGGTCAGGACCATCGGCGATCATGCGTTTTACGCCGTCAACTGACAGCCAATACAAGCCATAAAAAAAGGCCCTCGCTAGAGGGCCTTTTCATTTGGACGTCTATACGTCCGCATGCATCACATTCTGTAGATCAAATTGTTGCGGATCTGCACGTAGTCACCCGGGCGAACCTGCGGATCTGCCGCCTGGGTCACGGTGGCGTAACGGCCATCGTCGAGCTTGACGGTCACCTGCCAGGCAACGTCCGGACCGCCGCTGTTCTTGCCGACCTGGTTGCCGACCGCACCGCCCGCCACCGCGCCGGCCACCGTGGCCAGCGTGCGGCCACTGCCGCCGCCAATCTGGTTGCCCAGCACGCCACCGGCGATGCCGCCGATGACCATGCCAAGCGGTGATGAACCCTTCTGTGTCTCGATCTGGCGCACGTCACTTACCACGCCACATTGCTCGCAACGATTAGAGGCGCCGCTGTACACCACCTGACGCTGTGGCGGCGTTTCGCAACCAGAAAGAAGCGTCAGAACGGAAATCAGTCCAACGACAGCCGCATGTCTAAGCAATGTCTGCATGGCGTGAATCCTCAGTGAGCGTCGGAAACGGCTACCACACCTTCCTGTACTTGCAGTTTGTCGCCCGGATCGTGATCCATCCGTACAGTGCGAGTGACGCCGTTGTACTCGTAACTCACGTCATACGCCACCACCTTGT
Organism: Dyella sp.; assembly: GCF_035685885.1. Lineage (GTDB taxonomy): Bacteria > Pseudomonadota > Gammaproteobacteria > Xanthomonadales > Rhodanobacteraceae > Dyella. The sequence continues at coordinate 3,841 of NZ_DASRZX010000016.1, forward strand.
CGCCGCCGTTGCCCGGCACCGTGGAGCACTTGCGCTGCGTCGTCTGCTGCGTCGCATTCTCCTGGTGGTTCTTCTGGATTTCATGGCCGGCATAACCACCGCCAACCGCACCCGCCACCGTGGCGAGCGTGCGACCCTTGCCACCGCCTACCTGGTTGCCGAGCAAGCCGCCAGCAACAGCGCCGATAGCCGTACCCGCGACTTGATGAGTGTCCTGCACGGGCTTGTGCGTCGTGACGACCTCGTCATGGCACACCTGCTGCGGTGCCGTCGCCTGATCGCGAATCGGCGTCACGCTAACCACGCGGGCGTACTTCGCACCCGACTGTCCTGCCTGCTGCGCCGTGCCATCCACGCCGCCATCGGCATTGGCGTCGCGATTGCACGCCGCAAGGCCACAAATCAACACAGCACCGATGCCTGCATGCAGCGCTGAAGCAACCAACTTGTTCATAATGCTCTCCTATGTGGATCAGCGGAGCACCCCGCATCCGCCTGACTCGATCCTACGTGCCGCCATTGAACCGCTGGTTCACTGAATGCCCGCTTAGATCGAAGCCAGCCATTTTCACGGTACAGGACCCAGTAATCTGTGCTCGAACTCACTGACAGCCATGCACATATCGACGACGCCGGGTTCGACGGCGATCGCGACGCCATGTTCGAGCGCGCGGGTCGCGCCGGCATCCGTCATATCGTCGTGCCGGCCATAGACAAGGCGTCGTGGACGCGCATTGCCGATCTGTGCAACAAGCGCCCGCAGGCGCTTCCCGCTTACGGCTTGCATCCGATATTCCTGAAACAGCATCGCCGCGAACATCTCAACGACCTGCGCACGTATCTGGAATCGAATCATGCAGTAGCCGTCGGCGAGATCGGGCTGGACTTCTTCCTACCGGAACTCGACCCGGCCGCGCAACGCGAATATTTCGTGCAGCAGCTGCACATTGCACGCGATTTCGATCTTCCCGTCATCGTCCACGCGCGTCGCGCGATGGATGAAGTGACGTCGACGATGAAGCGTATCGGAGGCCTGCGCGGCGTGGTGCACAGCTTTTCGGGCAGCCTTCAACAGGCGGAAAAGCTGTGGGAACTGGGCTTTCACCTCGGCATTGGTGGGCCCGTGACGTACGAACGCGCACAACGACTTCGTCACGTCGTCGCGACCATGCCCATGGAACGGTTGTTGCTCGAAACCGATGCACCCGACCAGCCCGGTGCATGCCATCGCGGCGAGCGCAACGAGCCAGCGAACCTTGTGGAAGTACTGGAGGTTATCGCAGGACTTCGCGGGGTGGATGCTTCCGTCGTCGCTCACGCAACCACCGACAACGCACGCGGACTGTTTCGCTTCTGAAGACCCTTGCGACACTCGCAGGACCAGTGCTAGCCTAATTACTTCACTGGCGAACTATCCTTCAATGAAATGAAGCGAATGCCCGAGTGTCTCCAGCACATGGACGAAGGTGTCTCCCGCGCCGGCGAAAGCCTGGCCGACTTTCCGCATCAGGAAGTCGTGCTTACACGATTGCTGTTGCTGGTAGGCGGCACGCTGCTCGATGAGCTTGAGCGGAACCTCAAGCCGTATGGCCTGCATGACAGCGACTTCCGCACGTTGATGATGATCTACAGCAGCCCCACGGGCAGTGCCAGCCCCACGGAACTGTGCGAGTACGCGCAGCAAGGCGCGACCAACATGACGCGCATTGCCAACGTCCTGGTGAAGGCTGGATTGGTGACCCGTGCCGCCGATGCCGAAGATCGGCGACGCGTCGTGCTAAGCATCACCGCCACGGGCAGACGTCTCGTGAAAAAACTGCTTCCGCCGCTGTATCCCAAGGTGCGCGGCGCCTTTGAGTCACTGACCGCCAGCGACAAGCGCACGCTCGACCGGCTGCTTCGCCAGATCGCGGTCAACATCGATTCGCTCACTCAATCGGACCTCAGTCCATGATTCCACACCGCTTGATACGCCACGGCGTTGGCCGACACGCATGGCTTGCCTGCGCGATAGCCGTTGCCATGGCCGGTTGTTCGATTCCAGCCAAGCTCAATCACCCGGCGATACGCGATGACGTACCGCTGGCGGGGCTGGAGGCTGGCCCGCGTGCCGGATGGCCCGAAGCCGAATGGTGGCGCCAGTACAACGATCCGCAGCTGGACCGGCTCATGGCGATGGCCATGAAGGATTCGCCGGATCTCGAGCAGGCGCGTTCGCGCGTCAATTCGGCCGAGCAGTCGGTTCGCGTGGCGACCGCGCAGTCGGGGCTCAGCGTCAACGGCAGCGCGCAGGTGGAGCGCCAGCGACTCAGCGAGAACGGCCTGATCCCACCGAAGTTCCTCGGCTTCACTTGGTACAACCAAGGCGATATCGGCGTGCAGGCGCAGTACGACTTCGACTGGTGGGGCAAGAAGCGCGCGACGATCGAATCGGCCATCGACCAGGGCCACGCGGCAGAGGCGCAGCAGAGTGCCGCCGCACTCGCCCTGCAAAGTACGGTGGCCGATACCTATTTTGGCTGGCTCGCCGACGAGGCCCGCGCCGGAATCGCCAAAGAGGCGGTCAAGACGCAGGAACAACTCGTCCATATCGCAACGCTGCGCGTGCACCAGGGCATCGACCGCCCCGATACGTTGCAGTCCGCGCAAGCGCAGCTGGCCGCGACGCGACAGATGCTGGTAGCCATCGAAAGCTCCGCACGCATCCGGCAGGCAGCGCTGGCGAGTCTGGTCGGCGTGGCGCCGGCCGAACTGCCGTCGCTGCAGCCGCGGGCACTGCCTGATGCCAACGGCGGCTTGCCGGACCATGCGGGCGTCGACCTCATCGCGCGGCGTCCTGATATCGCCGCCAGCCGCTGGCAAGTGGAAGCCGCGCTTCGCCAGACCGATGTGGCACGCGCCGAGTTTTACCCGGATATCAGCATCAGCGCGATGGCAGGGCTTTCGAGTATCGATCTGGACAAGATGTTCAATGCGGGCAACCGCGTATTCGCGCTGACGCCGGCACTGCATCTGCCGATCTTCACGGGCGGGTTGCTCGAAGCGAACTACGGCGTCAGCAAGGCCCAACTCGACGCCGCCGTTGCGCAGTACAACAGCACCGTGCTCAGCGCGGCACGCGACGTGGCGACGCAAAGCCTCACCGCCCAGCAACTCGAAGGTCGCCGCAAGGAGCAGGCGCGCGAAGTCAGCGCCAATCAGGCGCTGCTTGCCAATGCGCAGTCACGCGCGCGCCGCGGCGTAAGCGATGTGCGCGAAACGCTGGCTGCGCAGGCCCAGTTGCTGCAGCAGAAGGACGATGACGTCAACCTGCATGCACAGGCGCTGTCCACCGATGTCTCGCTGATCAAGGCACTCGGCGGCGGCTATCGCGCCGTGACGCCGGAACAGACCGCAAGCACCGACACCTCACTTTCCCCTTCGAACTCTTCCGGAGACGCCACGCATGAGCGCCACTGACGCTGACACAAAGCCGCAGAACGAGAGCGGCAAGAAGCAGCAGGAAAACGATAACGGCATGGCCGCCAAGGATCCGGCCAAGCGCCGTCGCGCGCTGTTGATCGTTGCCTTCGTCTTCATCCTCGGCGGCGCCATCTGGCTGGCTTTGTGGCTGTTCGTGTTCTCCAGGCGCGAGAAGACCGACAACGCCTATGTCGGCGGCAACCAGGTCGCGATTTCCGCACAGGTGCCGGGAACCGTCGTCGCCATCCTCGCCGACGATACGCAGCGCGTCGAAGCGGGCCAGATCCTGGTGAAGCTCGACAACACCGATGCCGAGGTTCGTCTGCAGCAGGCCAGCAGCACGCTCGCGCAGGCCGTGCGCCAGGTACGCCAGCAGACCGATTCGGCCAGTGGCGCCGACGCGCAGGTGGCCAAGGCCAGGGTGGACCTGAAGAAGGCCCAGGCAGATCTCGCCCGTCGCCAGCCGCTGATTGCCGAACAAGCCGAGGCGCCGGAAGTGGTGCAGCATCTGCGCGACGGCGTCGATCAGGCGCAGGCTGCCTACGATGCCGCGCAGGCGCAGGCTTCCGCCGCGCATGCCGCCATTGAAGGCACGGTGATCGCCAACAATCCGTCCGTCGAGCAGGCGCGGGCCAATTTCCGCGCCGCCTGGATCGCCGCGCGACGCAACGACATCTATGCACCGCTGACCGGTTACGTCGCGCAGCGCAGCGTGCAGCTGGGCAACAGCGTGCAGCCTGGCCAGCAACTGATGACGGTGGTGCCGTTGCACGACCTGTGGGTGGATGCGAACTTCAAGGAAAACCAGCTGCGCCACATTCGCGTGGGCCAGCCGGCCAAGATTGAATCGGACGTCTACGGTGGCAGCGTGGAATTCCACGGCAAGGTGATCGGCCTGGGCGCCGGCACGGGCAGCGTGTTCTCGCTGCTGCCCGCGCAGAACGCCACCGGCAACTGGATCAAGGTGGTGCAGCGCGTGCCGGTGCGCATCGCACTGGACGACAAGGAACTGGACCAGCATCCGCTACGCGTGGGTCTTTCCACCGAAGTCACCGTCGATATCACCGACGACAAGGGCGCGATGATGGCGCCGGCCGGCAACGGCCAGCCCATTGCGCAGACCAGCGTCTACGAGCAGATGGCGGCCAAGGCCGACGGGGAAGCGGAAAAGATCATCCAGGCCAATCTCAGCCAGCGCAACGCGAACTGACAGGCGCACGCATCCACCATGGCCACCTCCCCCGATGACGCCAAGCCGCTGCCGCCGCTTCATGGCTCGGCCCTTGTCCTGCTGACCATCGCGGTCGCGTTCAGCACCTTCATGGAGGTGCTGGACATGACCATCGTCAATGTCGCCGTGCCGCACATCGCCGGCAGCCTGGGCGTGAGCGCGAGTGAAGGCACCTGGACGATCAGCTCCTATTCGCTCGCCAGCGCCATCATGCAGCCGCTTACCGGCTGGATCGCGCGCCGCTTCGGCGAGGTGAAGACCTTCGTGGTCTCGGTGATGCTGTTCGTGGTGTTCTCCATGCTTTGCGGCCTCGCCACCTCGATGCCGATGCTGGTGTTCGCGCGACTGATGCAGGGCGCGGGCTCAGGCCCCATGGTGGCGTTGTCGCTCACGCTGTTGCTGGCGAGCTATCCCAAGGCACGGCAGGGCATCGCGCTCGCGCTGTGGGCCATGACGGTGGTGGTGGCCCCGATCTTCGGCCCGATCCTCGGTGGCTGGCTCACCGACAACTTCTCCTGGCCGTGGATTTTCTACATCAACCTGCCAGTGGGCCTGGCGGCTGCAGCGATCACCTGGTCGCTGCTGCGCAAGCGTGAAACCAAGACCTATCAGTCGCCCATCGACGTGGTCGGCCTGGTGCTGCTGGTGGGCGGCGTGGGCTGCCTGCAGTTCATGCTGGACAACGGCAACGACCATGACTGGTTCGCCTCGCCATTGATCACCACGCTGGGCCTGATCGCGCTCATCTCGCTGGTCTTCCTGGTGGTGTGGGAGCTGCACGCCAAGCATCCGGTGGTGGATCTGGGCCTGTTCCGCAAGCGCAACTTCACCGCGGGCGTGATCGCGCTTTCGCTCGGCATGTTCGCGTTCTTCGGCATCAACGTGGTGTTTCCACTATGGCTGCAGACCACGCTGGGCTACACCGCGACGTGGGCCGGCCTGGCCACTGCGCCAGTGGGCATCCTGGCCTTCCTGCTGTCGCCCATCCTCGGGCGCAACATGCAGAAGATGGATCTTCGCGTCATCGTGACCTTCGCCTTCGTGGTGTTCGCGGCGACCTCGTACTGGTTCTCCACCTTCGACAGTTCGGCCTCGTTCTCCACGCTCGTGCTGCCGCGCTTCGTGATGGGCATCGCCATCCCCTGCTTCTTCATCCCGCTCAACCAGATTTACCTGGCGGGCCTGCCGGCCGAGGAGATCGCCAGCGCCAGCGGCCTGGCCAACTTCTTCCGCACGCTGGGGTCGAGCGTGTCGACCGCAGTGACGGTGACGCTATGGCAGCACCGCGGGATCATGCACCACGCCAACCTGACCGAGAACGTGGCGCCAGCCAACCCGGCCGCCACTTCCCTGCTGCACGGCCTGACGCAGGGCGGACTGAGCCAGACGAAGGCGCTGGGCCTGGTCGACCAGCTGGTCAACCGCGAGGCGCTGACCCTGGCAGTCAACGACATCTTCTGGCTCTGCGCCCTGCTGTTCGTGCTGCTCATCCCCGTGATCTGGCTGGCAAAGCCTCCATTCGGGGCAGCCGGAGGCGCGGTAGGTCACTGATCTTCAAGGATTGCTGCACTCCCGGGTGCAGCATGACCTAAGGCATGGATGACTGGTGCGCCGCAATACCTTCTGCTAGTTTGTGTGCATGGCACAAACGATCCGCATCATCAAGAAGTATCCGAACCGCCGGCTCTATGACACGGAGATTTCCAGCTACATCACGCTGGAAGAAGTCCGTCAGCTGGTGCTGGACAGCGAGACTTTCGAGGTCCGTGACGCCAAGAGCGGCGAGGATCTGACCCGTTCGGTGCTGCTGCAGATCATCTCCGAGCACGAGGAGAAGGGGCAGCCGATGCTGTCGCCCCAACTGCTCAGCCAGATCATCCGCTTCTACGGCGACTCCTTGCAGGGCTTCATGGGTCCTTATCTGGAGCGCAGCCTGCAGGTCTTCCTCGACCAGCAGCAGCAGTTCCGCACGCAGCTCAACAGCCTGCTGGGGCAGACGCCCTGGTCGATGCTCAACGACCTTACCGAGCGCAACATGGAAGCCTGGCGCAACATGCAGCGCGGCCTGCTCGACACCGCGACCCAGGGCCAGCCCAACCGCGGCAACAAGAAGCCCTGAGCATCCGGCCGGCGTCCTTCGCCGGCCGTTCCGTCTCATACGCCGCTGCAGCACAACACGTGCTGCCCTGCGACATGTGCACGAGTCCTTCACATGACGACTTCCGCCCTTCCCCGTGTGGCCATCGTGACCGGTGGCATCGGTGGCCTTGGTACCGAGATCTGCCGACAGTTGGCTGAGGCGGGGCGTCAGGTGATCGCCGTGGACCTGCCCGCGCGCGATGACCGGCTACACGCATTCCGGCATGAGCTGGCCGACCTGGATGGCGCGGTCGTTTTCGAACCGGGAGACGTCAGCCAGTTCGAAAGCTGCGAGGCCTTGGTCCGGCGCGTGGAAGATCGGCACGGCAGCGTGGACATCCTGGTTAATGCCGCCGGCATCACCCGCGACACCAGCCTGCGCAAGATGACTCCGCAGCAGTGGCATGAACTGATGCGGGTGAATCTCGACGGCGTGTTCAACACGTGCCGCAACGTGGTCGAGGGCATGAGCACGCGTGGTTTCGGCCGCATCGTCAACCTCAGTTCGGTCAACGGACAGACCGGCCAGTTCGGCCAGACCAACTATTCCGCGGCGAAGGCCGGCGTGCATGGCTTCGGCATGGCGCTGGCGCGGGAGACCGCACGCAAGGGCGTCACGGTCAACACCGTTTCTCCCGGCTACTGCGATACCGCACTGGTGGCCGCCGTGCCGGAGGACATCCGCGCACAGATCATCGCGGACATTCCCGTGGGACGACTGGGTTCGCCGGGTGATATCGCACGCGCCGTGGCGTTCCTGACGGCAGACGATGCGGGCTACATCACGGGCGCGAACCTGCCGGTCAACGGCGGGTATTTCATGAGTTTCTGAAGCCGGTTTCCAAGGCACTGCGTGACTCGCTGCGCTCCCTTCGGGGCCTCCCTGCGGGCGTTCTCCGCACTTCGCGCTCCGTCCTGCTTTCGCAGCAAGGACGTGTCGGTGAAGTGGGCGCCACGGCAAACATGTACGTCATCCCGGCGAAAGCCGGGATCCAGCGTCTTTCGACCCTGATTACCTTCTTTGGCCTCGCCGGATAACCGCGTCGCTTGCGTGACGGCAAACCCGCTACTCTTGACGCTCAACGCGTTGACCACTTCAGCGGAGCCTCATGGCGCAGCAAATCACCCTTATCGGCGGCGGCCTGGTTGGCGCGCTGCTGGCCCAGCAGCTCGCAGGACGTGGTTTCAAGGTCGCCGTATTCGAGAAGCGCCCGGATCCGCGCATCGCAGGTTTCGTCGGCGGGCGCTCCATCAATCTCGCACTGGCCGAACGTGGCCTGCACGCGCTTCGACAGGCCGGGCTGGCTGACGATGTGCTGCAACGTGCCGTGATGATGCGCGGCCGCATGGTGCATACGCGCGATGGACGCTCCGGCCTGCAGCGCTACGGCGTCGACGACAGCGAGGTGATCTGGTCGGTATCGCGCGGCGCGCTCAACATGCTGCTGCTGGATGCCGCCGAAGCAGCCGGCGTCCGCTTTCATTTTGGCCAATCGCTGGTCTCGGCGGATTTCCCGGCGGGACGCATCCGGCTGGCGGACGAGGCGGGCACCAAGCGCGAGATCGATGCTCCCATCGTCATTGGCGCCGACGGCGCAGGCTCTGCCCTGCGCGCCGCGATGAACCGGCATGCGCCGCTCGGCGAGCGCATCGAGGCCTTGGGCCATGCCTACAAGGAACTGGAGATTCCACCAGCCGGCATCCTGTCCGCCGACCTGATCGACCGTAGCGGCGGGCACGACCAGTTCGCGCTGGAGCCGCACGCGCTGCATATCTGGCCACGTGGCGGCTACATGTGCATCGCGCTGCCCAACACCGAAGGCAGCTTTACGGTCACCCTGTTCCTTCCGGCACAGGGCGCGCATCCCAGCTTTTCCACAGTGGCGGATGCAGCAGCGGCGCGGGCGTTCTTCGCCGAGGATTTTCCGGACTTGCTGCCGCTCATTCCCGATTTCGAGAACGACTACGACGGGCATCCGGTCGGCACGCTGTCGACGCTGTACCTGGACCACTGGCACCTGGAAGGCCGCGCGCTGCTGGTCGGCGATGCGGCGCACGCCATCGTGCCGTTCCACGGCCAGGGCATGAACTGCGGCTTCGAGGACACGGTGGTGCTGGCGTCCCTGCTGGCCGAGGCCCCCAGCGATACCGCCGACGTGTTCGCCGAGTTCCAGCGGATCCGCCAGCCCAACAGCAACGCCATAGCCGCCATGGCGCTGGAAAATTACGTGGAAATGCGCGACTCGGTTGCAGACCCGCACTTCCTGGCCAAGCGCGAACTGGGCCTGCTGCTGGCCGAGCGCGCGCCGCAGCATTTCATGGCGCGCTACCGCATGGTCACCTTCACCCACCTGCCCTACGCCTATGCCTTCGAACGAGGGCGCGCGCAGGACACCTTGCTGGAGCAGCTGTTGCACGGCTCGGTGAACGCGCGCGAGGTCAATCTCGACGCGGCCGTTGCCGCCTTGCGCGCCACCCTGCCGCCACTGCCCGAGCATGGATGAGGCGCTGCTCGCGGCCTATCGCGCCACCGAGTACCGAGTGCGCCTGAGCCGCGGTGGACACGCCAGCCTGCATATCGGCCACACACCACCCACCGAACTGATCGCCCTGATCGACGGGCAACCGTGGAGCTTCATCACGGCCTGGAACCCAGGCTCGCTACCCCAGCCGAGGCAACACAACCGGCACGCGCAACGTCACCTGCTGGCTGTCCTGCGAGCGTTGCCGGACGCCACGCAGGTGCGCGCCGGCACGGGCGTAGGCGCGGATGGTTGGCGCGAGCCCAGTCTTTTCGTGGTGGGCGTGCGGACGGAGGCGCTCGATGACCTATGCCTGCAATTTGGGCAGAACGCCTATGTCCACGGCCAATCTACGGGGCCCGCGCGACTGCGACTGACGCCCGGAACGGCACACGGCTGAGAGGCCGCTTCGCCCATGCCGCCTTGGCGGCAGCACGCCGCATGGACAAGCCTGTCAGGCTTTGCGGACAATCGCGCGATGAGTGCCCTGTCTGACACCGTCCCGATCCTTCTGGAAGCGCGGGCGATTTCCTTCTACCGCCTGGACGAACCCGTGTTCGGCCCGCTGGATTTTCGCGTGCGCGAAGGCGAAGTCGCGCTGGTGGAGGGCGACAACGGCAGCGGCAAGACCACCCTGCTGCGCATCCTGGCCGGGCTGTTGCGGCTGGACGATGGCGAGCTCAGCTGGCGTGGCGACGCATGGCGCCGCGTCGAGCACCTGGGAGACACCTTGTTCCTGGGTCATCACCTGGGCCTGAAATCCGATCTCAGTGCACGCGAGAACCTGGCGGTGGCCGCCGGCACGTACGGCACCCGCTCGGGTCGCGATGTCGACGGCGCGCTCGTTGCGATCGGCCTGGCGGGCTACGAGGACGAACCCGTGCGCCGGCTTTCCGCCGGCCAGAAGAAGCGCGCAGCGCTGGCCCGACTGCTGCTGCTGCCGGCCACCCTGTGGCTGCTGGACGAACCGTATGCCAACCTCGACCGCACCGGCATCGAACTGGTGAACCGCCTGCTTGCAGAACACTCCGCCGAGGGCGGCGCAGCCCTGGTCACCAGCCATGGCGCGGTGAGCTTCCTCACGGGCGAGCCCACCCGGATACGCATGCACGCATGAGTCACGCGACGCTCGCCACCGCTTGCGCCGCCGTACTGCGCCGCGACCTCACACTCGCCTGGCGCCGCCGCGGCGATATCGCCATGCCGGTGCTCTATGCGCTCATCGTGGTGACCCTGTTCCCATTTGCCCTCGGTCCCGAGGACGCACTGCTGCAGCGCATTGCAGGTGGCGTGGTGCTGGTGACCATGCTGCTGGCCATGCTGCTGGCGCTGGATGCCATGTTCCGCAGCGACATCGAGGACGGCTCGATCGAGCAGCTGATGCTGGCGCCGCAGCCGCTGGCGATGATGCTGGCGATGAAGATCCTCGCGCACTGGATCACCACCGCATTGCCTCTGATCGTCGTCGCCCCGCTGCTCGCGGGCATGCTGCATCTGCCGGCCGACGTCATCCCGGTACTGGTTTACGTGTTGCTGCTCGCCACGCCCATGCTAAGCCTGCTGGGTGCCGTGCTGGTGGCTCTGACGGCCGGTACGCGGCGCTCTGGTATGCTTCTGGCGCTGATGCTGCTGCCGCTTTGCGTGCCAGTGGTGATCTTCGCCGCCGGCGCGGTCGCCGCGGCTCAACAGGGTCTGCCGTGGCTCGCGCCCGTTGCCTGGCTGGGTGCCTCGCTGGTCATGGCCCTGGTGCTGGCGCCGCTGGCCTGCGCCGCCGCACTCCGCATTGCCTTGGACGCATAAGACGATGGCCAACTGGATCCCCTTGTGGGTGCACAAGCTCAGCTCGCCGCCGAACTTCTACCGTTTCGCCGGCATCGTGCGCCCCTGGGCTCTCGCCTTGGCGCTGTTGCTGTGCGCGGTCGGTCTCTACGGCGGATTGGTGCTGGCGCCGGCCGATTACCAGCAGGGCGACGCCTACCGCATCATCTTCATCCACGTGCCCAGCGCGTGGATGAGCCTGTTCATCTACGGTGTGATGGCGGTCGCCGCGTTCATTTCGCTGGTATGGCGCATCAAGCTGGCGGAAGTGGTGGCGATGGAGTCGGCGCCGATCGGCGCGGCATTTACCTTCATCACGCTGGTCACCGGCTCGCTGTGGGGCAAGCCGATGTGGGGCACCTGGTGGACCTGGGATGCGCGGCTCACTTCCGAGCTGGTGCTGCTGTTCCTTTATCTGGGTGTGATCGGCCTGTACCACTCGTTCGAAGACCGTCGCCAGGGCGCGCGTGCCGCTGCCTTCCTCGCCATCATCGGCATCATCAATGTGCCCATCGTGCATTTCTCGGTGAACTGGTGGAACACGCTGCACCAGGGTTCCACCGTACGCATCCTCGGTCCCTCGAAGATGAGCAGCGACATGCTGTGGCCACTGCTGACCATGATGGCCGCCACCAAGCTCTATTACATCGCCAGCCTGTTCGGCCGCGTGCGCACTGACCTGCTTTCGCTGGAAAGCGGCAAGGACTGGGTGCGCCAGATCGCCGAAAAACAGGGACACGCCGTGACCGGCCGGAAGAATCCGCCATGACGCCGTTCTCCTGGGATCACTTCATCGCGATGGGCGGCTACGCCGCCTACGTGTGGCCGTCGTTCGCGCTGTTCTTCATCGTGCTGATCGCCGACTACGTCAGCCCCACCTTGCGCCGTCGCCGCCACCTGCGCGAACTGCGCAGCCGCATGGCTCGCCAGGCCGTCCGGCAGCAACGCAACCCTTCAGCGCCGTGACCGGCACTTACAGAGTCTTATGAATCCCACCCGCAAGCGCAGGCTCACCATCGTCCTTCTCGTGATCGTCGCAGCCGTCATCGCGGTCGGGCTGACCGTGTTCGCACTGCAGCAGAACATGAACTACCTGTTCACCCCCAGCCAGGTGCAGACCGGCGAGGCGAGCAGTTACAAGACCTTCCGCCTCGGCGGCATGGTGAAGGCGAACTCGATTCAGCGCAGCAGCGATTCGCTGAAGGTCACCTTCACCGTGGTCGATGCCAGCGGCTCGATGCCAGTGGAGTACACCGGCATCCTTCCCGACCTGTTTCGCGACAACCAGTCGGTGATCGCCACCGGCCACATGGACAACGCGCGTTTCATCGCCACCGAAGTGCTCGCCAAGCACGACGAGACGTACATGCCCAAGGAACTGAAGGACGCCATGGCCAAGGCGCACGAGGGCAAGGCGATCAACGAGACCGCCGGCCAGGATAAACCGCAATGACACCGGAACTCGGGCAACTCGCCCTGATCCTCGCCCTGCTGCTGGCTTTTGCGCAGGGTGTATTGCCGCTGGTCGGTGCATGGCGCAACAACCGCGCCCTGATGGCAGTGGCACGCACGGCCGCGACTGGCCAGGCGGTGTTTGTCACCATGGCTTTCCTGTTGCTGGTATGGGCGTTCCTCAAGTTCGACTTCTCGGTGCAATACGTTGCCGACAACTCCAACCTCGCACTGCCCTGGTACTACCGTGTCGCCGCAGTGTGGGGCGCGCACGAGGGTTCGCTGCTGTTATGGATCTTCATCCTCAACCTGTGGACGCTCGCTCTGGCGATCTTGAGCCGCAACCTGCCCGAGATCTTCGTGGCGCGCGTGCTGGGCGTGCTGGGCCTGGTGTCGGTGGGCTTTCTCGCGTTCATCATCTTCACCTCCAACCCGTTCATGCGTCTGCTGCCGATGCCGCCCGATGGTGGCGACCTCAATCCGGTGCTGCAGGATCCGGGCATGACCTTCCATCCGCCCGTGCTCTACATGGGCTATGTGGGGTTTTCGGTGGCCTTCGCGTTCTCCATCGCCGCACTGTTGGGCGGTGAGCTGGAACAGGCATGGGTACGCTGGGCACGACCGTGGACCAACGTAGCCTGGGGTTTCCTTTCCGCCGGCATCGTGGCGGGCAGCTGGTGGGCCTATGCCGAGCTGGGCTGGGGCGGCTGGTGGTTCTGGGATCCGGTGGAAAACGCCAGTTTCATGCCGTGGCTGGTGGGCGCTGCGCTGATCCATGCGCAGGCGGTAACGGAGAAGCGCGGTGGATTGCGCGCCTGGACCATCCTGCTGTCGATCTTCGCGTTCTCGCTGTCGCTGCTGGGCACCTTCCTGGTGCGCTCCGGTGTGCTGACCTCGGTGCATGCATTCGCGTCCGATCCCAGGCGTGGCCTGTTCATCCTGTGCTTCCTCGCCGTGGTGGTGGGTGGCTCGCTGCTGCTGTATGCGCTGCGCGCACCCAAGGTGGCGGGCGGCAAGCCTTTCAGCGTGGTGTCGCGTGAGACGGCGATTCTCATCGGCAACCTGATGCTCACCGTGGCGGCGGCGATGGTGCTGCTCGGCACGCTGTTCCCGCTGCTGGGCGATGCGCTGAACCTCGGCAAGATTTCGGTGGGACCGCCCTACTTCGGCTTCCTGTTCACGCTGTTGATGATTCCGGTGGTGGTGCTGCTGCCGTTTGGCCCGTACCTGCGCTGGGGCAAGAGCGACACGCCGCTGCTCAAGCGCGTGATGGGGCGCGCTGGCCTTGCCGCCGTGGCATCCGCGATCGTGGCCGGGTTTGTGACCAGCGGCGAAACCAAGGCCATCGCAGGCACCGCCGCGGCTGTGTGGTGCGGCTTCGGCACCTTGCTCTATGTGTTCAAGCGCTGGCGCGAGATGCCGGCGGGCCGTCGCTATCCGGCGGAGATGGCCGGCATGCTGCTCGCGCACTTTGGCGTGGGCGTGTTCCTCGCCGGCGTGTTGCTGACCAACGCGCTCAGCGTGGAACGCGATGTGCGCGTGGCGCCCGGCCAGACCGAAAGCATCGGCGGCTACGACTTCCGCTTCGATGGCGTGCAGCAGACGCAGGGTCCGAACTGGCAGGGCGACCAGGGCACGGTGACGGTGATGCGCGGCGGTCGCGAGATCGCCGTGATGCATCCGCAGAAGCGCACGTACACGCGCGGCCAGGTGCAAACGGAATCGGCGATCAATCCGGGCTTGTTCCGCGATCTCTACGTGGCGCTGGGCGAACCGATGGATCGTGCGCATCCTGACGGCGCCTGGGCATTGCGCCTCTACGACAAGCCGTTCGTGCGCTGGATCTGGGCTGGTGGCTTGCTGATGATGCTGGGCGGCTTTTTCGCCGCGGCCGACCGTCGCTTCCGCACCAGGCGCGTTGCACAGACGCAAGGCGTCTCCTCACCGGCGCTGCAGGAATCGCGCGCATGAGCCGCCTGCTGCCTTTCTTCGGTTTTCTGCTGCTCGTTGTGTTGTTCGGCTTTGGCATCTGGTGGAACACGCAGCACGACCAGCGCGAAGTTCCTTCGCCGCTGATCAACAAACCGGCACCAGCGTTCGCGCTGCCGAAGCTGGACGATCCATCGCAAACCGTCAGTCGCGACACGCTGCTCGGCAAGCCCTATCTCATCAATGTTTTCGCCAGCTGGTGCATCGCCTGCGGCGAGGAGCACCCGGTGCTGATGACGCAGGGCAAGTCCATTGGCGTGCCGATCATCGGTTACAACTACAAGGATGCGCCGGACGACGCCAAGGCGTGGCTGGCGCAGCACGGCAATCCCTACGACCTGGTCATCGCCGACCAGGAAGGCCGCACGGCCATCGATTTCGGCGTGTACGGCGCGCCAGAAAGCTTCCTGGTCGATGGCAAGGGCGTGATCCGCTACAAGCGCATCGGCCCGTTGACGCCCGAAGCGATCGAGAAAGAACTGAAGCCCGCCATCGCGGCGCTGGCGAAGGAACCTGCGCCGTGAGCGCGCTCAGTCTTTCTGCAGGAGCGCACCCAGTGCGCGATAAGCCTACGCAGCGCAGATATCGTCATCGCGTACTGGGTGCGCTCCTGCAGTGGGGGCTGCTGCTCTTTTCGAGCATCGCATTTGCCCAGGCCATCGACCCGCTGCCGTTCAAGGACCACGCGCAGGAAGTCCGCTTCCAGGCGCTCACACGCGAACTGCGCTGCCTGGTGTGTCAGAACGAGAATCTCGCCGACTCCAACGCCGATCTGGCACGCGACCTGCGGCATGAAGTGTTTGATCTGATGCAGCAGGGCAAGAGCGACGAGGAGATCAAGCAGTACCTCGTGGATCGCTATTCGGATTTCGTGCTGTACGACCCGCCGGTGCAGGGCAGCACCGTATTGCTGTGGTTCGGACCGCTGGCGATTCTGCTGGCGGGCGCTGCCGTGGTAATCGTCACGGTCCGGCGGCGCGGGCGCGCAGCGCAGGCACCGACCGTCGATGACAAGCCGAACGACGAAGGGGACGATTGGTGAAGCTGGCTTTTTTCCTGATCGCTGCGGTGATGATCGCCGCGGCGTTGCTGCTGTTGTTGATCCCGTTGATGCGGCACGGCCGCCGGCAGGGGCATTCCCGCCGCGTGTTCGTGCTCGCCCTGATCCTCTCGCTGGTTCTTCCCGCGGCTGCCATCGGCCTTTATCTCACCGTGGGCACGCCCGTCGTGCTCAATGGTGTACCGCAGGCTCCGAAGAGCATGGACATCGACCAGGCCGTGGCGGAACTCAAGTCGCACCTGGCCCAGCAACCCAAGGATCTGCAGGGCTGGATGCTGCTGGCGCAGACCTATAGCGTGATGCGTCGTCCCGCGGATGCGCGCGATGCCTACGACCACGCCTTGCAGATCGACGCTGACAACGGCGTGGCCATGGTTGGCTGGGCGGAGGCGGACTCGCTGCTGCGCGAAGACCATCGCATCGAAGGCCGCGCCGCGGAACTGCTGGAGCGCGCGGTGAAGCTGGACCCGCAAAGTCAGCGCGGCCTCTGGCTGCTCGGCATCAGCCAGTTCCAGCACGATCACTACAGCGAAGCCGCCGCCACTTGGCGACAACTGCAGCCGCAGCTCGAACCAGGTTCGACCGTGGCGAAGGCCGTCGCCGAGCAGATTGCCGTGGCCGATGCCCGCGCCGGGAATCCGGGCAGGACCGCGCCCGAAACGCCAGGCGACACCCAGGGTCCGGCGCTGAGGGTAGAAGTGAACCTGGCTCCGACCCTGAAGGACAAGCTGGCGCCGGGCGACACGCTCTTCGTCTACGCGCGCGCCGAAGAGGGCCCGCCGATGCCGCTGGCGGTCGCGAAACTCGATGCCGCCGCCCTGCCCGCCACGGTGACGCTCACCGACGCCATGGGCATGACGCCCCAGTTCAAACTATCCTCGGTCGCACGTGTGTTCGTGGGGGCGCGCATCAGCAGGAGCGGCCAGGCCATGCCTCAGGCGGGTGACCTCGAAGGCGATGCGGGTGTTGTCGACGTTTCCACGCGGACACCCGTCAGGATAACCATCGACAAGGTCCATTGATGGCCAAGCGCATGTGTCAACGTACACTCCCACGTTCTTCCTGACCTGCGGACAACCCGCTTCCGGCGCGAGATGACTTGGCCCATGAAGACGAACTCCAAGGATGCGCGCCGCTACTTCGCCCTTCCTTCGCCTTTCGCCATGAAGCGTGGCGGCGAACTTCATCAGGCGCGCGTGGCGTACGAAACCTGGGGCGAACTCAACACCGCGCGCGACAACGCGGTACTGATCCTCACCGGCCTGTCTCCCAGCGCGCATGCTGCCTCCAACGCCGAAGACCCGTCCGAAGGCTGGTGGGAAGCGATGATCGGGCCGGGCAAGGCCATCGACACCTCGCGCTGGTTCGTCATCTGCGTGAATTCGCTGGGCAGCGACAAGGGGTCCACCTGCGCCGCGTCGATCAATCCGGCCACGGGTGAGCCCTACCGATTGGATTTCCCCGAGCTCTCGCTGGAGGACGTGGCCCACGCCGCGCACGCCGCCGTGTCCGGCCTCGGCATCGAGCAGCTGGCATGCCTGATCGGCTGCTCAATGGGTGGCATGAGCGCGTTGGCCTATATGGTGCTGCATCCGGGCAGCGTGCGTGCGCACATCAGCGTGGACACCGCACCACAGGCGCAACCCTTCGCCATTGCGATCCGCTCCCTGCAGCGCGAAGCCATACGACTCGATCCGCAATGGAACAACGGCCATTACAGCGACGATAGCTATCCCATCGATGGCATGAGCATCGCGCGCAAACTGGGCGTGATCACCTATCGCTCGGCGATGGAATGGAACGGCCGTTTCGCACGCATCCGCCTCGATCCGGAGCAGCGCGACGACAACCCCTTCGGCCTGGAATTCGAAGTGGAGTCGTACCTGGAAGGCCACGCACGTCGCTTCGTGCACACCTTCGACCCCAACAGCTACCTCTATCTCTCGCGCGCCAGCGACTGGTTCGACATCTCCGAATACGGTAGTGGCGGCGTCATGGAAGGCCTCAAGCGCATCCAGGTGGAGAAGGCCATGGTGATCGGCGTGAGCACCGATATTCTTTTCCCGCTGGAACAGCAGGAGCAGATCGCCGACGGCTTGCGTGCGGCAGGCGCGGTGGTCGACTTCGTGGCGCTGGATTCGCCGCAAGGTCACGACGCGTTCCTGGTGGACATTCCCAACTACAGCCGCGCCATCGGCGGTTTCCTGGGCCGGCTCTGATCCCGCCTGCGCCTCCGGCCCGCCGCTGCTAAGATGGCGTGGCTACACCGCAACCCGAGAACGACATGCTTACCCTGGATTTTCCCGGCTCCCGCCAGCTGATCGACGCGATCGACAACGCCGTCGCCCAGGACTCCACCCGAGCCGTCACCGACAGCCTGCGCAACAGCCTGTGCCGGCTCATCCGCAGCCAGGAAGTGAAACTTCCCGCCTGCGTGTTCGAGACCGCCGCAGGCCGCTACGCCCGTCGCGAGCTGTATCGCAGCGAGGAGCACGGCTACTGCGTGGTGGCGATGACCTGGGGTCCAGGCCAGGGCACGCCCATCCATGACCACTGCGGCATGTGGTGCGTGGAAGGCGTCTGGAGCGGCGCACTGGAAGTGGTGCAGTACGAGCGGCTCGCCGACGAAGACGGCAATTACCGCTTCCAGCCGGTCGGATCGATCCAGGCCGGCCCCGGTTCCGCCGGCAGCCTGATCCCGCCGCACGAATACCACACGATCCGCAATGCCAGCGACGACGCCGTGGCCGTCAGCCTGCACATCTATTCGGGTGCCATGACCCACTGTGCCGTGTTCCAACCGCTGGGCCACGATCAGTATCAGCGGTCCGATCGCCAGCTGGGGCTCGACCCGGTCCACTGAACCCGGCATAATCGCTTGCTGCAATGCCGGTGTGGCGGAATGGTAGACGCGGCGGACTCAAAATCCGCTTCTGGCGACAGAGTGTAGGTTCGAGTCCTATCACCGGTACCAGTAGTAGAAAAAACCTGTAATTCAAGGCTCTACAAAACGGGCGCAAGCAACACTAGTACACCCGTTTAGTACACCTTTCAGAAGGCCCTGAGGGAAACCTCAGGGCTTTTTGTTTGACAGCACGGTCAATCGAACGTCCTTCAATTCGATGTCCCCGTGCTCGCATGATTCGATCACACCAGAGACTCGCAACGGGTGACCCTCGTGCAGCAAACGAAGCTGCGGATACGTGGCCGCATCTACCCCGCAGGTGACCCTTGATAGCCGATTGGGTTCTAGGGAGAGACGGACGCGGAACTTGCCCTCTTTTTCCGAAGCCGCGCGAAGATACAGAACCCAATCGACACGAATTCCGATGTATCGATCACCTACCTGCTTCCTCATAAGCGGAGCGGCCTTGTCGATCTCCGCTTCGATTTGCTCAAAGGTCAAGTCGGGAATGTGAGGCGTCGGCTCCGGCACTGAAATCGGAAGTGGCCGCACCTCAGGCGCTTCAGTCACGACAACGAGCGGGGCAGTTTGGCCTGCCGATTCAATTGCAGGTGATGGCGGTGCAGGTGCGTTCCGACGCCTGAGATGCAAAAAAAACTCCTTTCCCGCTTCTTGCAAAGCGCCCCTGAAAAAGTACCCCGTGAGGATGAGCACGCCGGTCAGGCCTAGCACCAATGGTTTATCATCAATCCAGCTCAAAGTGCCCCCAGTTCTCATTTGTACGGTCTACTAGGTATCGAAAAAACGGGGTTCAAAGTGTACGTTTGGGGTTCTGTGTCACCCCAAGAACACGCCCCAGCTGATCCCGAATTGGACGCTTTACAGCTACAGCACGAAGGCGCTCTTCAGGTTTAGCCCACGGGGTATTGCAACCCTGCGGTGTAACTTGGGTGCGTCCTTCCACTCTTTGCCGTTGAAGA
>NZ_DASRZX010000017.1:0-2824 GCF_035685885.1 Dyella sp.
GCGCTGGAATCGCGAGTGTTTCCCGCCTTCGTGCACGATCCCGCGGCCGGCGCCGATCTGGCGTCGCGTTTCACCGTCGCCGGGAATCCGCAGCCCGCGCAGGACTGGCCGGTGCATCCACTTTCGTACGAGGATGAGAGCCACCAGCGCGCACATCAGGAGGTTGCCTTCACCGCCGTTGACTTCCTTGCCTGCGATCCGCGCTATGCCGAGCACTTCGCAATTCTGTCGGGCTCCGCCGGCAATAGCAAAATTGTGCCGGCAGCCGAGGCGATTGCGTCCGATCGCGGTGTGGGCACGCTGCCGTACCTGCTGATGGTTGACGCCGCCAACCGCCTGCAGAAGGTCATGGTCGACGACTGCATGATCCGCGAGGCACGGCGCATCGGCGCGATGTGGCGGGCGTTGCGCGAACTTGGCGGCGTCGGCAACTCGCATGCCGAGCGCGCGGTTGCCCAGGCGCGTGCGGCGTGGGCGGAACAGGAGCGCCAGCGCGACGTCGTGCTTGTGCCCGCAGCCGCCGAAGCTGCCGCACCGGCCCCTACAACGCCGGGCGTGCCGGCCGTGGCGCCGGAAGGCGCGCCGGCAGAGGCCGAGCGAAATCCGGATGAGCCCTACATCGAGACAGCGCGCTGCAGCAGTTGCAATGAATGCACGCAGATCAACGACAAGATGTTCGCCTACAATAAGGATAAGCAGGCATACATTAAGGACCTAAAAGCTGGGACGTACCGGCAACTGGTCGAAGCGGCGGAGAGCTGCCAGGTGTCAGTGATCCATCCGGGCAAGGCGTGGAACGCCAATGAGCCCGGACTGGAGGAATTGCTGCAGCGCGCTGCGGTGTTTGCCTGAAGCCGCATCGGTGCCGCAACGGTGCTTGGTGACGAGCCTGGATCCCGGCTTTACGCGCGGAATGACGAAACCAGCTCAGCAGTGGCCGCCATCCCGAAGAACGGAAGGATTTACCTCTTGCGACACTGAACGGATGCGCTGCCCGATGTGGGCCTAACCCGCCGGCGCGTGATCCTCGATCTCCTCGGCGGCTTGTTCACAGGTATCGGCGAGGTCCTCGCATTCCTGCGCCTTCTCGGGCTTGTGGACCTTCAGCCACCGTTGCGCCAGGGCGTGATAGGTTGCGGCCTGCTCGCGAAGGTAGGCGATGTACTGCATCGCGCACTCTCCCGATTTGAGTCCTCTGGCTACAGTAAACCAAAGATAACTGCGTCGACGCATTGATCTGAATCAACCCAACCTGGGCTGAACTGCGCTAGGTTCATCGATGACCATAGTGGGTGCGCCATCGCCCGGAAGTGGTCTGCCACAAAACTCTCACGTCCGCCGTGAGCCGGTCGTTTCCCAATGTTTGCTTCGGAGATGCGGGTGCAGTCCTCATGAATCCCCTCATTTTCTTCTGGCCGAGGTATAGCGGCGATTCGGCCGATATTCGTAGACGCTCCAAGGGGTTCTGGTTTGGAGCGTTGGCATGGTCAGGGCGGTTCGAGAGGGTGGTCGTTTCGATGATGTTCGCGCATTTGTCGGCGATGTGTATGGCCCTGACCTGCATGCCAAGCGGATCGCGTCCCTGGCCGGCGCGACGCTCGGCGCGATGACGGCGGCGTCGCTGGCGGTGGCGATGATCGGCCACGCGCTGGCTCAGGCCCGAGGCCTCGTGACCAAACACGCCGTCAAGCAGGTGGACCGCCTGCTCAGCAACAACGGCATCGACGTGTGGGACAGCTTCGCCCGCTGGGTGCCCCACCAGATGGCCGAGCGCCGGGAGGCGCTGGTGGCGATGGACTGGACCGATTTCGACCACGACGATCAGACGACGTTGGTGCTCAGCCTGGTGACCGGCCATGGCCGAGCGGCACCGCTACTTTGGCTCAGCGTCTGGAAAGACGAGATCGCGAAGCATCGCAACGATTTCGAGGATGCCTGCCTGCGCCGTCTGCACGAACTCGTGCCGCCCGGCTGCCGGGTCACCATTCTGGCCGACCGCGGCTTCGGCGACCAAAAATTGTTCGCCTTTCTTGGCGAACTCGGGTTCGGCTACGTGATCCGCTTCCGCGGCAACATCCACGTCACCGACGCCGATGGACAGACCAAGCCCGCGGTCGAATGGGTCGGCAAGGGCGGCCGTGCCCGCATGCTGCGCGACGCACGCGTTACCGCGAAAGGTCAGCAGGTCGACGCGGTGGTCTGCGTGCATGCCAAGGGCATGAAGGAACCCTGGTGTCTGGCGACCAGCGCGCGCGATGCGACGGCGGCCACGCTGGTCAACCATTACGCCAAGCGGTGGACCATCGAGCCGCTGTTCCGCGACACCAAAGATTTGCGGTTCGGCATGGGGCTTTCCGCAACCCGCATCGCCGAGCCGATGCGCCGTGACCGCCTGCTGCTGGTTAGCGCCTTCGCCACCGCGCTGCTGACGCTGCTGGGCGCGGTTGGCGAAAGCCTCGGAATGGACCGCTTGCTGAAGTCCAACACCAGCAAGACGCGTATCCATTCACTGTTCCGCCAAGGCTGCATGCTTTACGACCTTATTCCAAATATGCCCGAGCATCGTCTCGCCCCACTGATCGACAAATTCGCAAAGGCAGTCGCAAACGCCGGCATGTTCGTCCCACACCTTACCGTAATGAAATGAGGGGATGGGTGAGGTTGGAGCCGGCAACCGGGATCGGAGGTTGAACTGCGCGCTGGCGTGGATGCTTACGACGCCGCTGAGATTCGTCCCGGGCAGCATGTTGTCGTCGTTGGTGCCTTTGTTCCGTTCCTCAAGGCGCTGAAACGCGCGGGCGCGAAGTTCACCGTATTGGAAATA
>NZ_DASRZX010000018.1:0-26103 GCF_035685885.1 Dyella sp.
GCCTTGCCGGCGGTGCGGCCATCCTTGTCGATCAGCACCACGGGCAGGTCCTTGGCCTTGGCCAGGTCCTTGTGTTCGGGATCGAACTGGCTCATCGCCACGTGCCGCGAGCCGGGCACGTGCGCCTTCTCGTAATCGGCGTAGGCGGACAGGTCCACCATCAGCGGGCTTTCGCGGTTGATCAGCAGGGTCAGGCCGGCAGGCGTGAGGTCCTTGTACTTGCGGAACAGCGTGAGGATTTCCATCACGATGATCGCCAGCAACAGGACGACGAACAGCGCCACGAGCGCGAGATGATTGCCGACGAACTCGGGCAGCTTGTGCAGGACATCGTTCATTCGAAAAGCTTCCGCAGGCGCGGACGGGCCGCGCGGGGTCAATGGAACGGGCGATTATAGGGCAGGTGGGAACGGGGGATGGATCGTGGGGGCGCGAAAACCCACGACAGCGGCCGTAGTCATCAACGACCGCATTTTTCTGCCCAACCGCTGAATTTCAGCCATTACCGGCGATCTTGGCGCCCACCACGCACCCTGGCCCCCAGCTTCAACCTCACTGCCGGCTGATGTCCGGCAGGCCGCTTACCAGCCACCAATGCTTGCTGGTGGCGTCGTAATGCCAGGTCTGGTGGTCGGTCACGGTGCGCTCGGACTGGGTGTTCAGGTTGACCAGGTTGACCTGAACCACCTGGGTCACCTCCAAGTCGCCATGGGGCGTGGGGCCATTGCCGTCGTCGTAGCCGCTGACCTTGTACTGATCGTAGCGAGCCATTTCCAGCGAGGACACCGGATGCGCTTCGCGCACCTTCGGATCGACGAACTGCTCTGCCGCCTTGAAATCGCCCCAGCGCACCGTGCTGGCATACGCGTTGAGCGTGGTGGTGAGTGCGTCGTTGCGCTGGTTGGTGGCGCAGCCGCAGAGCGAGAGCGTGGCGAAAGCAACGAGCGTGGTCAGGATGCGGCGCATGACAGGTCCCCCGGGGTCAGGCTGCCATTCTGCCCAACCCGCGCGGCGTTTTCATACGGCGTCGGGCGAGCGGCGCTTGGCGACGAAGCGGGCTTCCAGCGTGGCGGCCGGCTTTTCGCTGCTGCCGGGCACCCGGCAGGCCACCTCGATGCGTGCACGGCCACGGCTGTCCAGCGTGTCGAAGAACGTGGCCCAGTCGGCGCCATCGGCCAGGCGAGCCTCGCTGACGAAATCGGTCCATACCGGCTCCAGGTAGCGCACGGTCGACTCGCCCACGAACACGTCGCACTCCAACCCGCGCATGCGCAGTTCCAGCTCCACCAGGCCCCAGCCGGTCAGCGTCATCGCGCTCACCAGGCTGCCGCCGAAGGCGCAACCCTTGTCGTTGACGTTGGGCGGCAAGGGCGCGGCGATGGCCAGGTGCTGCTCGTCGGAGGACGCCAGGTGCAGCTCCATGTTGTCCGCCAGCGGAATCTCCTCGCGCATGAAGGTGACCAGCTTGCGCGCCAGGGTTTGTCGTTCGGTCGTGCTCATCTTCGGTCGCGTGGAGCGGGGGAACGCGTAGTGTACGCGCTGGGAGCGATCACCCGGGCCGGCGGCTACACTGCCGGGGATTCCATGGAGAGGCCATGACCGCGCGAACCACGACCACCATCGAACCATCGCTGGCCGGGCGCACCGTGGTCATCACGCGGCCTGCGGGCACGGGTTCGCCGCTCGCCAGGCAGGTGCGTCGGCGTGGCGGTGCGGCCCTGCTGCTGCCCGGGCTCTCGTTGCATGGTGTGGAACGCAGCGACGAAACGATCGCCGCCATGCGCGCCGCGCTGGATGACGACCTGCTGGTCTTCACCAGTCCCGCCGCGGTGCGCTTCGCCGTGCAACTGCTGCCCCTGCAAACGCGTGCTGCCGTGCTGGCCGTCGGCCAGGGCACAGCCCGCGCCTTGCGCCGGCATGGCGTGGCCGAACCGTTGCTGCCGACCGATCGGCAGGACAGCGAAGGACTGCTCGATCATCCGCGCCTTGCTCGTCTCCAGGGGCGGCATGTGGCACTGATCGGCGCACCCGGCGGGCGTGGCGTATTGCGCGAACAACTGGCGGCGCGCGGTGCGCGGCTGCGAGAAGTGCATGTCTATCGCCGTGGCGTGCCGCGCTGGCAGGCACGGCAGCTGGCTGCAGTGATGCATTTGCCGCTGGATGCGCGCGTGCTGTTGTCCAGCGCCGAAGCGCTCGCCAATCTGCGCCAAGGGTTGCCTGCCGCTGCATTCAACAGGTTGCGCGGCGCGGTGGCCGTGGCGAGCAGCGAACGATTGGCGACCGCGGCGCGGGAGGCGGGCTTTGCGCGCATCGAGATCGCCGCATCGGCGTGGTCGCCGGACATGCTGGCCGCCGCCGCGCGCTGATCACATCGCAGCACCCGACGCATTCGCCGCGTCCGCGCCAGCGCCGGGCGAATGAAAAGCCCTTCCTTCACGCCCGCTTGATGCGAGCCCCTGGGCACGGGCTGTTAGCATGTCGCCATGAGCCAAGACGACTCCTTCCCCCGCTCCGACGCGCCCGCGGGCGTGCAACCTAACCCTTCCTCGCCTCGCTCCACGCCACCGCGTCGCGGCAGTGGCACGCTGGCCGTTGCCCTGCTGTTCTCGCTGGTGGCGATCGGCGGCGCAGGCTACGTCGGCTGGCGCCAGTGGCAACAGGAACAGGACAACGCGGCGGGAACCGCCACTGTCAGTGCACTGAAACAGAGCGTGGACAGTCTCCAGAGTGCATCGCGTGCCAGCGACAGCGAACGCAACCTGCTGCGCCAGCGCCTGAGTGACGCCGACCAGGTCAACCGCTCGCTGCGCGAAGAACTGCTGGGCCAGGCCGAGCGCACGCGCAATCTCGAGGACGCCGTGGCCAAGCTGTCGGAGAAGACGCTTTCCGGGCACGACGCGATGCTGCTCGATGAAACCGAATCGCTGCTGCGCATGGCCAAGGAGCGCTACGACCTGTTCCACGATGCTCACGGCGCCATGGCTGCCTATGCGCTCGCCGACCAGGCCCTTGCGGCCGTCAACGACGGCGCGTTCTCCGGCCTGCGCCAGAGCATCGGTGCGGAACGCGAAGCGCTGGCCAAGAGCGAACCGGTCAGCACGGATGCATCGCTCACGGCGCTCTCCGCGCTGCGTGCGTCGATGCTGGCACTGCCGCTGAAGCCCACGGATGCTTCCGCGTCCGGTGACGAGGCAAGCCATTGGTCGCGCATCACGGCGGCACTCGGCAACGTAGTGAAGGTGCAGCGCACGAACGGCGCACCGCTGTCGGTTGCCGACGCGCGTTTTGCCCGCGAGCTGACCGCGATCGACTTGGCCCAGGCGCAAGCCGCGCTGCTCGCGTCCGATCGCGACGCTTACGTGGCCGCACTCAAGCGTGCCGATGCCGGCGTGACTGCGCAGTTCGACGCCAACGCACCCGGTGTGCAGCAGGCCCACGCGCAGCTCGCTACGCTGATGGCACAACCGCCGGGCACGCCCGTGCAGCTGGGCGCGGCGCTCGGTGAGTTGCGCAACCTGCGCGCCGTGCATGCGCTCAAGCCCGCCGCTGGCGAGGCCAAGCCATGAAGCTTTGGCGCTGGATTCTGCTGCTGGTGATCCTGGCGGCGCTGGCAGCGTTCGGCTGGCATTGGGTGGCCGAGGATCCCGGCTACGTGCTCGTGCAGCTGCGTGGCTGGCAGGCGGAAACGACTGTGGTCAGCGCCATCGTCATTCTGCTGGTGGCGTGGGCCGTGCTCGGCGCCGTGTGGTTTGCCATCCGCTGGCCGTTCGGCGCGCTCACGCGACGCCATCGCCGGCTCAGTCGCCAGAAGATGGGCGAAGGGCTGATCGCCTTGATGGAAGGTCGCCACGGCGAAGCCGAGCGCGACCTCCATCGCGCGTCGCGCCTGGATACGCTGCGTGGCCCCGCCTTGCTGGCGGCGGCCGAAGCGGCATCGCGGCGCGGAGAAAACACGCGCGCCCTGGCCACGCTGGATGAAGCCGGCCAGGTGGCCCCGCGCGCCGCCCGCGTGCTGCGTGCGCGCGTGTTGCGTCGTGAAGGCAAGCCCACTGATGCGGTGAACCTGCTGGCGAGCGACGGCGACAACGGCAACCTCACGCCGGGCGGCTGGCGCGAGCTGGCGCTGGCCGCGCTGGCTGCGGGCGACACGCGCCGCGCCCGACTTGCGCTGGAACCGCTGCAGAAAAGCGGGGCGCTGGGTGCGCGCGGCTACGCGGCGCTGGAGGCGCAGGTGCTTTCCGCCTCGTTGCGCGGTGCGCCCGACGCCGCTGCGTTGAATGCGCTGTGGTCGCAGTTGCCCAAGGCGCAGCGTCGCGTGCCTGCGGCAGTGGACGCCTACGCACGACAGGCCGCCGCATTCGGCATGGTCCTGCCCGCGATGGACGAAGTGGAATCGGCGCTGCGCCGCGAATGGTCGCCGCTGCTGATCGAAACCTACGGCTCGCTCGGCGCCGAAGACATCGAGGCACGCTTGCGCCGTGCGGAATCCTGGCTGGACGGCCATCCCAACGACGCGGCGTTGCTGCTTACGCTGGGACGCATGTGCGTGCGGCTGGGCCTGTGGGGCAAGGCCACGCAATACCTGGAACGCTCGCTGGCGCTCACACCGAGCAGCGCTGCATGGGAGGCGCTGGGCGACGTCCACGCCGGTCAAAGCGATGCCGCGCTGGCGCAACGCTGCTACCGCAATGCACTGGCGCTTGCGCGAGGCGAGGCTACGGAAGCCGTTCCGCAAAGTACTCGTGGCATGCGGCTGGACACCCGCCCGATCGCCGTGGAAGAACGCAGCGAGCACGGCGTGCCACGGTTGCCGGAGTAAATCGCACCGCTGCTTCGCTTCCCTGTAGGAGCGCACCCAGTGCGCGATCAGGCACGCGATGCGTCCGTATGTCCTGCACCATATCCGTTGCACGTGCCGCGTGGCCGTTGCCTCTCATCGCGCACTGGGTGCGCTCCTGCATGGGCGCGATGGCGTGCTTTATCAGCCCGCCGAGATCGCCCAGGTGATGAAGCCCGCGTTGATCGCCGTAAACACCAGCGCGATCAGGAAGATCACGTCGGCGACGCGTTCAAGGCGGTAGTTGCGTCCGATACTGCGTGTGCGCAGCGCCCAGTAGGACAGCAGGCACGAGGTGAGGTAGAGCAGCGAATTGACCGCCAGCATGTCGTCTGCCAGCGTGTCTTCGCGGCGCAGCGAGATCACCACGCGCAGGATGCCGATGACGGTGAGGCACACGCCCACCATGGTGGCCGAGGCGGTGAAGATGTGGACGCAGATGTCGTCGTCCAGGCGACGGCGGCGAGTGGCGGGAGCTTCCTCTTCGACATTCGATGTCATCGTCTGGCCTGCTCGCTGGAGGATGAGGAATCCGGCCGCAGCCGGCTATTCCGGTCGACATGACTTGCCTGGAGCGTTGCGATGATACTCCGTGCCGCGGTGCGCTCCGGGCATCACATCGGTGTCAGGTTGGCATAGGCATAGACCAGCCACTTGCTGCCGGCGGCAGCGAAGTTCACCTGGATGCGCATGTGCGCGCCGCTGCCCTCCGCGCTGATCACCACGCCTTCGCCAAAGCTCGGATGGCTCACGCGCTGGCCCAGCTTCAGCGGCATGGCTTCCTCCAGCGACGTTGAGCCGCTGTTGGGTCGTGCGCCATACAGGGGGCGACTCACCTGCACGCGCGGGCGCACTTCGTCGATAAGTTCGGGCGGAATCTCGCTGAGGAAACGCGATGGCCGCGCCAGCATCTCCACGCCATGCATGCGTCGCGATTCGGCGTAGGTGATGAACAGCCGTTGGCGGGCGCGGGTGATGCCCACGTAGGCGAGGCGGCGTTCCTCTTCCAGGCGGCCTTCGTCTTCCACCGAACGCTGGCTCGGGAACAAGCCTTCTTCCATGCCGACCAGGAACACCACGGGGAATTCCAGGCCCTTGGCCGAGTGCAGCGTCATCAGCTGCACGCAGTCGTCCCACGATTCGCCCTGGCCGTCACCGGCTTCCAGTGCAGCGTGCGAGAGGAAGGCGGCCAGCTCGCTCAGTCCCGCTTCGACGTCGTCGGGCGTGAGTTCAAAACGGCTGGCGACGTTGACCAGTTCGTCCAGGTTTTCCACGCGCGACTCGGCGTTGCCGCGGCTGTCCTTCTCGTAGAAATCGCGCAGGCCGCTATGGGTGATGGCGTGGTCGATCTGTTCGGCCA
Source organism: Dyella sp. (assembly GCF_035685885.1). Lineage (GTDB taxonomy): Bacteria > Pseudomonadota > Gammaproteobacteria > Xanthomonadales > Rhodanobacteraceae > Dyella. Next base: position 6,198 of record NZ_DASRZX010000018.1, read on the forward strand.
GGGCGAGCGAATTGCCTGTCTCCGCTGGGCCACCTTGGGCGGTGCCAGCAAAGGCGCGCGACATATCCTCGATCATCATGAAGAATGCCTTCACCGCATTCTTCGCGCGTCCCGCCAGTTCCTTGCCGGCGCTCAATTCGCTCAGCGCGGACTCCCACATCGAACTGTTTTCGACGCGCGCGCGGCGGCGCAGCACATCCAGCGTGCGATCGCCGATGCCGCGTGGCGGCGTGTTTACCGCGCGCTCGAAAGCGGCATCGTCATGGCGGTTGGAAGCGAGGCGCAGGTAGGCGAGCGCATCCTTGATTTCCGCGCGGTCGAAGAAGCGCTGCCCGCCGTACACGCGGAAGCGGATGTCCCGCTGCATCAGCTGTTCTTCGAAATTGCGCGACTGCGCGTTGGAACGATAGAGGATGGCGATATCGCGCGCCTCGCCATGCTCGGCGACGTACTCGCGGATACGCTCCACCACAAAGCGCGCCTCGTCCTGCTCGTTGTAGGACGCGTAGAGCGCGATGCGCTCGCCATCGCCGCCGTCGGTCCACAGCTGCTTGCCCAGGCGTCCGCCGTTGCGCGCAATGACGCTGTTGGCCGCCTTGAGGATGGTGGCGGTGGAACGATAGTTCTGTTCCAGCTTGATCGTCTTGGCACCGGGGAAATCACGCAGGAATTGCTGCACGTTCTCCACCTTGGCACCGCGCCAGCCGTAGATGGCCTGGTCGTCGTCGCCCACCACGAACACCTGGCCCGTGCTGCCGGCCAGCACGCGGATCCATGCATATTGCAGCGTGTTGGTGTCCTGGAACTCGTCGACCAGCAGATAGCGCCAGCGATCGCGATAGTGATCGAGGACCTGCGGATTCTTCAGCCACAGCTCGTGCGCGCGCAGGAGCAGTTCGGCGAAATCGACCAGACCCGCGCGGCGACAGGCTTCTTCGTAGGCCTGGTAGATCTGCACCAGCGTGCGCGTCATCGGATGGTCGCGATGCTCGATGGTGTCGGCGCGCTTGCCCTCGTCCTTCCACTGGTTGATCTGCCACGTGGCCTGGCGCGGCGGAAAACGCGCCTCATCCAGCCCAAGGCCGGTGACCACGCGCTTGACGATGCGCTGCTGGTCGTCCGCATCGAGGATCTGGAAACCTTCAGGCAGCCCGGCTTCGCGCCAGTGGCGCCGCAGCAGGCGATGGGCAATGCCGTGGAAGGTACCCACGGTAAGGCCCTGCGTGCCGCCGGGAATCAATTGTTCCAGGCGCGCGCGCATTTCGCCGGACGCCTTGTTGGTGAAGGTCACCGCGAGGATCGCCCACGGAGAAATATGTTCGACCTGGGTCAGCCAGCCAATGCGGTGCGTGAGCACGCGCGTCTTGCCGGAACCGGCGCCAGCGAGCACGAGATAGTTGCCAGGCGGGGCGCAGACGGCTTCGCGCTGCGCGTCGTTGAGCTTGTCGATCAGGTGGGAGACATCCATTTCACCATTGTACCGGGCCCGGCGTTACTGGCCCCTCTCCTGTAGGAGCTCACCCAGTGCGCGATAGGCCTATCCCCCACGGGGACGCTGCGGAGCGGTGACGCCGTGACCGCGCGCTGGGTGCGCTCCTACGGAAGGAATCCCTGGGTCGTCAGTAGTTATAGCCCGGGCTCAGCAGATGGAAATACACGATGAAGCTGATCGCGCCGATGCAGGCGAGCAGCAGCATCGTGCCGCTGATGCGCCGCCACCAAGCTCCCGGCGTGCGCCATGCGCGCCATGTCTCGACCAGCACAGCCAGTGAGCCGACCACGGCCAGCGAGCCGACCACGAATAGAAGCGCCAGGCGAGGTTCGAGATGCAGCGTACCCAGCCTCGGCAGCATGAGGTACCAGCCTCCGGCGAACAGCAGGTACAGCACGGCGGTGAATCGGCTGAGGCGATAGCAGCGCACATCCTGCTCAGGCAGTGTCGACCACGCATGGCGGCGGCCAAGCCAGGCCATGATCGGCCACGACAGGACAATCAGCGCAAACACCGCCAGCAACACGTACAAGGTGGTGGCCACCGCGCTGGGCGACGGCCCGGTGGCTGGCAGGTATGCCTCGGTCGGAGACAGCGCATCGGTCGATACCAGGCGCACCTTGCCGTCACGAACCAGGGCGCCAAGCAGTCGCCCGGTTGCGTCGTCCTTCCACAGGAACGGCTTCACTTCGCGCCAGTGCGCAGCGCCAAACATGGGCGCATCCAGCGAGCCGTCAGCAGTCATCTTGATCTCGCTCTGGCGAAACAGGTCGCGCAGCGCGAGCACATTGGTTTGGGAGGCGATGCTGGAGGTGTAGCGGCCCACCAGTTGCCCGGCGTGCTGCTTGTCGGTGGCAAGCGTGGGCGGCTTCAGCTGCGGCAGTGACGGAAAATAGCGTTCGGAGAAGCGCTCCACGATAGGTCGCAGCCATGGCTCCGCGTCACCGCCTGCCATGGCGATGAAGATGCCGGTGTGTTGTTCCGGAAACAGCGCCAGCAAGCTGTGGAAGCCGTTGAAGTTGCCATTGTGGCCGAGCACGACCTGGCCGTCGTGATCCATGCGCGCAAAGCCCAGCGCCATGCCGGGCAGGCCGGGCAGGGCGGCGCGCTGGTAAGCCTGCATTTGTTTCACGCTGGCTTGTTCCAGCAGCTGGGCTTCGCCAGCGCGGCCGAACTGCAGGTGCGCGATCATGAAGCGGGCCATGTCATCGCCGCTGATCGCCAGGCCGGTCGCCGGCGTGGGGATGACCAGTTTCCGCATGGGTTCCGGCGTTCCTGCAGGCCCCGCAGTGGATGCCAGGTCATGCCATGTCGCGGGCGATTGAAGAAACGTGGCATGCGCCAGTTCCAGCGGCTTGAAGATGTGTTGCTCCGCGTATGCATCGAAGCGCTGGCCCGAAGCGCGTTGCACGATGTAACCCGCCAGCGCCATGCCATAGGTGGAATAGGCAGGCACTTCTCCCGGCGGATAAATCCGCGCTGGTATGTGCTTCCCTTGATGAATCCCCAGTTCGTCTGCGTCAATGCGCTTGGCGTCCGTGATGTACAGACCCTTGCGCACATCCTCGAAGCCGGCGGTGTTCGTCAGCAGATCGCGCAGCGTGACCGGCTTTCCGTCGCGGGGCGGTATCGTGAAATCCAGGTAGCGGTTGACGTCCGCATCGAGGTCGAGCTTGTGCTGCTCGACCAGTTGCATCACCGCCGTGGCGGTGACGACGCCGGACATCGCGCCCACGCGAAACATCGTCGTCGCCGGGTCGATCGGCCTCTTCGCCACCACGTCCGCGTAGCCGTAGCCCTTGGACGCGACCACATTGCCGTCCTTCACCACCACTACGACGGCGCCGGAAAAGTGGCTGGATGACATCACACTGGACATCTGTTCGTCGAGCCACGGTTGCAGGTCGCTGGCAGCAAGTTCGTGCGCGCCGATCTGGGTAACGGTGGCGGCCTTGGATTCAGGCAGCGGGTTGATCTGGATCTGCGCGTGGGACAGCGATGACGAAACCACGAATGCCGTTGCGAGCATGAGCCGCACGCCTCGGGCGATGACAGGCGCGATGGATTTCATCGTGGGACTTCCTCGGCATCCGGTTCGCATCCGGTGGATGCCGAGTATGCCGTGAGGGATGTCGCTTTCGCGTCGCAGCGCCGCCAAGCCGTCAGCGATTTTTCAGCTGTGGCGCATGTTTGCCATCAAATCCGCCAATTCGCGCACGGCAGCTTCGGAGTCCGCGCGGCGCGGCGTGAGGTCGGGATTGTTGAAATTGCCGCTGTCACCGATGACCTGCACCATGATGCCGTCGCTGCGTGGCACCACGCTGATGTCCTTCAGGCGCAGGCCATAGGTGACTTCCGGCTGCGGTATCAGTCGCGCGGTCTGGCCGCGTACGGGGATCAGCGATTCGTCGTTGAACAATGCGCGCGCGCCATAGCCGGTGGCGTTGACCAGCGTGCGCTCGGGCAGTTGCTGCAGTTCATCGGCATGGGTGAATTCGCGGATCTCGATCTTGCCGCCAGCGGCGAGGTATTCGGACATCAGCAGGTTGGCGTAGCTGCTGATGTTGAACATCAGAGTGGTGTAGCGGCGCACGTACGGTTCGGGGAAGGGATGCGAGCCAGGCGCCAGTTCGACGGATCGCGGCGTGAGATCGCGCACGCGGTCGGCGAATTCGCCGTACGCCGGCTCGTCGGACACCTCGCCGTGGAACGAACCGAACGGCGCATCGGCCAGCGAGTAGCCGTCGATCCATTCGATCGGTTTGCCGGGCAGGCCCAGCAGGCTCTGGAAACGTGCGTAGGAGATGCGCGTCATCGTCTCCCAGCGATCCGCGAACCCCGCCGCGTGCGCGGCGTCGCAGATACGCGAATCGGGCGTCCACAGGCCGGAGGCGCGCATGGAGAACACATCCGGCGGCAGCGCCTTGGCATAGATACGCACCGACAGGCCGGCCTGTTGCGCGAGCAACGCCGTGGTGAGGCCGATGGCGCCGCAGCCGATCACGCCCAGCTCGTGCGTGCCGGTGCTCTGCGCCATCTGCAGGGCCAGCGTGCCCGAACCCCACGACAGCGACCAGCCACTGCCGCCGTGACCATAGTTGTGCACGATGGTCTTGCCGCCGAGCTTCTGCATCTCGATGCGTGGCCCTTCGGCACGGAACGGGCGTGTGCATACGTAAACGCCGGTGATGCGGTCGACGCTGGCGCGAATGGGGGCGAGTGCAGCGCCGCCGGCAGACAGGCGATCGCCCGTCGCTATCGCGGATTTCACCGGTTGCCGGACGCAGGCAGCGAGTCCGCCGGTGGATGCCACGGCCAGCGTCGCGCCGGCCTGGCGCAGGAATTGGCGTCGTTCCATGAGCGATTTTCCATGGGGTCGTCATTCCGGCCCTTGCCCCCTTTTTGGGGGTGCGCCGGAATGACGGAGTGAAGGTTCAACCCTTTCTGAGAAACCCGCCCAGCGCCAGCACCGCGCCGACGACGATGCCGGCGATGCCCGCCCATTGCGGCAAGGCCTTGTCGTGCGTGGCCGAAACCTTGGCCGAGCCCACCTGCAGCACCGTGTCGGTGGTCTGGTAGCTGCCATGGCCGAACATGATCCAGATACCCGCGCAAAGAAGGATGATGCCAATGACGATCAGCGCAGCACGCATGAAAAACTCCCCTTGGGTTGGAGACCCGATCATAGGCGGCGCAGATGTGGGGAAAAAGTCGAGGGCGGTGCCAGGGAGCGCATCCGCCGTCGGAAAAGACGGCGTTCGTTCAGGTGAGGCGGGCGAACAGGGCGCCATGGCCGGGCAACGCCAACACGTCATCGGCGAGCGAACCGGTGGCCAGGCCGTGACCGTCGACTGGCGTCGCGCGACCCATGCCGGTCAGCGGTACGCGCACGGCATCCTTGGAAAGATTGAACGCCACCAGCACCGTGTCTTCACCGTGCGTGCGCACGAAGGCCAGCACGGGCTCGGGCGTGTCGAGGAAGCGGATGCTGCCCCAGCGCAACGCAGGCTGCGTCTTGCGCCACGCCGTGAAGCGGCGGAAGCCGTTGAGCGCGGAATCGGACATGTTTTCCTGCAGGCTCACCGCCAGCGCGCGATGCTCGGCCGGCACCGGCAGCCACGGCTCGCCCGCGCTGAAGCCCGCATGGATACCACCGTTCCACGGCATCGGCGTGCGGCATCCGTCGCGGCCCTTGAAGGTGGGCCAGAACGTGATGCCGTAAGGGTCCTGCAGCGATTCGAACGGCACGTCGGCTTCGGTGAGACCGAGTTCCTCGCCCTGGTATACGCAGACCGAACCGCGCAGCGAGCACACCATCGCGCTCAGCAGGTTGGCCAGTCGCGGTGAGGCGTCGCCGTTGCCCCAACGCGTGAGCACGCGCGAGACGTCATGGTTGGAAATGGCCCAGCACGGCCAGCCTTCGAGCATCTGCGCCTCGAGGTTCTGCACCGTGCCGCGGATGTACGCCGCGCTGAAATCGTCGGTGAGCAGCTCGAAGCTGTAGCCCATGTGCAGGCGATGGCCGCTGGTGTATTCGGCCGTGGTGGCCAGCGAATCTTCCGAGGAGATCTCGCCGATGGCGGCGACGTCCTGGTACTGGTCCATCAACGCGCGCAGGTCTTCCAGGAACGCAATGTTCTCGGGCCGCGTGTTGTTGTAGTAGTGATACTGGAACGCGTACGGGTTGTCCGGGCTGAACCCGCGTCCCACGCGTTTGTCCGCGGGCTTGGGCGGGTTGTCGCGCAGCTCGGCGTCGTGGAAGCAGAAGTTGATCGCGTCCAGGCGCAGGCCATCGACGCCCTTGTCCAGCCAGAACTTCACGGCATCGAGCACCGCGCGGCGCACGTCGGCGTTGTGGAAGTTCAGGTCGGGCTGCGAGGTCAGGAAGTTGTGCAGGTAATACTGCCCGCGGCGCGGTTCCCACTGCCAGGCGCAGCCGCCGAACAGCGACAGCCAGTTGTTGGGCGGCGTGCCGTCTTCGCGCGCATCGGCCCACACGTACCAGTCGGCCTTGGCGTTGTCGCGGCTCTCGCGGCTTTCGCGGAACCAGGCGTGCTCGGCCGAGGTGTGGCTGAGCACCTGGTCGATCATCACCCTGATGCCGAGCGCGTGCGCCTTGGCCAGCAGGCGATCGAAATCGTCGTTGTTGCCGAACAGGGGGTCGACTTCGCGATAGTCGGCGATGTCGTAGCCGAAGTCGGCCATGGGCGAGCGGAAGAACGGCGCGATCCAGATCGCGTCCACGCCGAGGCTCGCCACATAGTCGAGCTTGTCGATGATGCCCGGCAGGTCACCGACGCCATCGCCATTGGTGTCCATGAAGCTGCGTGGATAAATCTGGTAGGTGACGGCTCCGCGCCACCACGGTGCTTCACTCATGTCGCATTCCCAAGTTCCCGCCCATGCATACGCAGCCGGGACTTTTGAGCCCGAACGAAGCGCGGGGGGCAGCTTAAAGGCAGATTCGCGACGCATCGTCCTGACTGCATACGTATTCAAAAAACCGCGATATTGCGTTGCAGCAGGCGATTTGCGCGAGCGGAAAGCGCTGCGTTTTTGTTGCGCGCCAGCGCACGGAAAACCGCGCCAGTCAAGGCGCGGGAACCCATCAATGATTCGCGGGGAGCGGCCCGGGTCGCACCTGCGGCGCGACAGGCAACCCTTAGAATTTTGTCAAAGGTGCACAAAAAAACCGCTCCATGAATACGTATGCATAGGCCTGTTCGGCTTTTTTTGCAGCCCTACCATGGCCGCCACGCGACGGAGCCCTCCGAATCCTCGGCTTGCACTGGCGCGTAGCCCGCGGCGGTCTGTGGGGACTGCCGCGGCAACTACAAAAACCATTGATGTGCATACCCGTGGGAGGGGAAGACGGTGATTCTGAAACGTAATGTGCTGGCCTTGGCGCTGGCGTCCGGCCTCTGTTTCACTGCCGGCATTCATGCGGCACCGATCGATACGGGCGCGAAGACCGATGGCAATGCCAACGGCAGCGCTGATCAGTCGACGCCGGCTGCGCCGCAGTCGACCGACGACCAGACCAAGCAGACGCAGGAGCAGCAGCTGGCCAAGAGCCTGTCCACCATCACGGTGACTGGCTACAACCAGAGCATGGAAAAGTCGATCGACTACCAGCGCTACTCCGACACCATCACCAACGTCATCACGTCGGCCGACATCGGTGGCCTGCCTGACCAGTCGATCGCCGACGCGCTGACCCGCCTGCCGGGCGTCACCGCCGAGCGCATCGCCGGCCAGGCGTCGCAGATCAACATCCGCGGCCTCTCCGGCAACTTCATCCAGACCACGCTCAATGGTCGCGAGCAGCCGTCCACCAGCGGCAGCAACTACATCCAGTTCGACCAGTACCCGTCCGAGCTGATCAACATGGCGACGGTGTACAAGTCCTCGCAAGCGTCGCTGGTCACCGGCGGCGTGGGCGGCACGGTGGGCCTGCAGACGGCCAATCCGCTGGAAGCGCCGAAGGAACAGAACCTCAACATCGACGCGCGTGGCAGCTACAACAGCCAGGCCGGCGACGTGGCGGGCGCCAACTCCACCGGCTATCGCCTGAGCGCGGCCTACCAGGGCAAGTTCCTGGACAATACCCTGGGCGTTGGTCTGGGCGTGGCGCAGATGTACCAGCCGCACGTGGCCGAGCAGTTCGTGGGCGAAGCCTCGGACGGCAGCAAGTACACCTTGCCCGATGGCCGCACGGCCTACCTCACGCAGGGCCTGCAGCTGCAGCAGAACGGCGGCACCGAGCGTCGCACCGGCGAGATCGCCACCGTGGTGTGGAAGCCTACCGACGAGCTGAAGCTCACCGGTGATGCGTTCTACTCGAAGTTCAAGAACTCCTCGTTCGGCTACGGTTTCCGCACGCAGAACGTCTACCAGAGCGGCGCCACCGTCACCAACGCGGTGCTCGGCCCGTTCGGCACGATGACCGGCGGTACGGTGACGGGCACGGGCGGTTCGCAGCAGTTCTCCAACGAGACCACGGCTGACAACTACACGACCGATACCAGCGTGTTCTCCAGCGGCCTGAACCTGCAGTGGGATCACGGCAATTGGCACGTCAACTCCGACGTGTCGCTGTCGCGTGCCAGCAGCGACGAGATCAACGTGGACACCACGGCTGATCCGTACAACGGCCTGGGCACCGCTACACCGTCGCTGATGGCGCAGTCGACCACCTATCAGCTCAAGGGCCGCCAGCTCGGCACGGTGTCGTTCGCCAACCCGGACATCTACACCAACCTCAACGACCTGGGCCTGTCGCGCTACGGCGTCTACCCGTACATCTACCACGACAAGATGAAGGCGTTCCGTACTGACGTGAAGTACGACATGCCCAACAGCTCGTGGCTGTCCGCGCTGGAAGCGGGCTTCTACATGAACAACCACACGTACAACGCGGATCGCGAGGTCTACGTGTACGGTTCGGAGTGGGGCACCGACCAGACCAAGGGCCTGCCGCTGACCATTCCCTCCAGCGCCACCAAGGTCACCTGCTGGAAGGGCAAGTTCTCGGGTTATCCGTGCTTCCTGCAGCTCAACGGTCCGGCGATCCTTGCCGCGCACGGCATTACCGCCAACCCGGTGAAGAACATCACCGACCAGAGCTGGTCGATGATCCAGAGCGGCGAGGTGAATGAGCAGACGCGCGACCTGTACTTCCAGGCCGATCTCGATGCGCAGGTGTTCGACCACGAACTGACCGGCAACATCGGCGTGCGCTACTCGCACCAGAAGCAGTACAGCGATGGCCTGCAGCAGGTGGGCAACGGCGCCGGCATCCCGATCACCGACGGCAATGGCAACACCAGCTACGACTACGCGCCGCTTTCGGTCGGCAAGACGTATTCCGACTGGCTGCCGTCGATGAACCTGATCTATCACCTCACCGACGACGACCAGATGCGCTTCGCGGCCGCCAAGGTGCTGGCGCGTCCGCCGATCAACCAGATGCTGGCCGGTTCGGGTTCGTGGGTGGACAACGGTCACTACAACGTGTGGGGCGGCACCAGCCCGCTGCTCGATCCGCTGCGCGCCACGCAGTACGACCTGACCTACGAGCACTACTTCGATGATTCCACCGGCGTGATCAGCGGTGGCGTGTTCTTCAAGTCGATCAAGTCGTTCGTCCAGGCCGTCACGTACAACAACTTCGACTTCGCCTCGGCCGGCATTCCGGTGCCGATCGATCCGGCGACGAAGCAGCCGTACCTCAACGGCCAGTACCAGACCGCTTACAACGCCAAGGGCGGCGATCTGCGCGGCGTGGAGTTCTCCTTCTCCAAGACCGGCTTCCTGCCGGGCATCTGGAAGGGCCTGGGCGTGCAGGCGAACCTCGCCTACACCGACAGCACGGTCGAAAACCCGACCACGCTGGGCGGCCCGACCTCGTACATCGGCCTGCCGGGCCTTTCCAAGCGCGTCGCCAGTGCGGCGGTGTTCTACGATTACGGTCCGTTCTCGGCTCGCCTGTCGGGCAACTACCGCTCGAAGTTCGCTTCCGATACGCAGATGTCGGTGACGAACCAGATGGTCACCTTCGCCGCGGAAACCGTGTACGACTTCCAGGCGTCGTACAACATCTCCGACCAGTGGCGCGTCGTCTACCAGATGCTGAACATCAGCAACCAGCCGACCCGCACCTACTTCGGTTCGGATCCGTCGCAGACCGGCACCATCCAGTACTTCGGCCGCACCAGCTACCTGGGCGTCGAGTTCAAGCTGTAAGCCACGATCACGCCGGCCTCCGCAAGGATGCCGGCGTGATGCTTTCAGGTGCCATGCGCGATGCATGGCTTCCACACACCGCGAGGCCCGGCGCAGCGGTCACCGGTCCGAAGCGAAGTCTGCGTTCCGGTGTACTGTTCCCCGTCGAAGGCCTGCGGCCTTTGCATGGAGATCGGCATGTCGCGGAATCGCTTCCTGAAGCCACTGGCTTTGTTTACCGCCCTCGCGCTCGGCGCAGGCTACCTTTCCGGTGCACGCGCGGCTGAAGCCACGCCGCCTGCTGCCGATGCGCCATCCTCGGGCGTGTACTACGAAATCTTCGTGCGCGCCTGGTACGACACCAACGGCGATGGCATCGGCGATCTCAACGGCGTCACCGCCAAGCTCGATTACCTCAAGTCGCTGGGTATCAGCGGCATCTGGCTGATGCCGATCAACAACTCGCCCAGCTACCACGGCTACGACATCACCGACTACTACGGCATCAATCCGCAGTACGGCACGGTGGCCGACCTGCAGCATCTCGTCGATGAGGCGCACAAGCGCGGCATCGCGGTGACCATGGACATGGTCATCAACCACAGCAGCAACGAGCACCCGTGGTTCGTGGCGGCGCAGAAGGAAAGCAGCGCGCGCCGCAACTGGTACACGTGGACGATGAAGCGCCCGAACCTCGATGCGATGAGCGCGACCGACACGCCGATCTGGCACGCGGGCGATGACGGCTGGTACCTGGGCGTATTCGGCGGGCACATGCCCGACCTCAACTACGACAACCCGGATGTGCGCGCCGAGATGATCAAGGTGGGCCAGTTCTGGCTGCGCAAGGGCGTGGACGGCTTCCGGCTCGATGCGGCCAAGCACATCTACGTGAACTTCAAGGCCGACGAGCACAGCCAGCAGGCGTTGGACAAGAACGTGGCCTGGTGGACCGAGTATCGCGAAGGGCTGCAGAAGGTGAACCCGAACGTGACCCTGGTGGGCGAGGTGAGCGCCGAGTCGCCCAAGCAGCTCGCGCCGTACCTAAAGCCGCTGGGCTCGATCTTCGACTTCCCGCTGGCCGAGCAGCTCATCGTCAGCGCCAAGAGCGAGAACGTCGGCAAGCTCGACGCGCTGCTCAAGGCCACCTATGACGCTTACAAGCTTGCAGGTGGCGGCGGCCCCTCCTGCGCGTCCTGCGCCCGGGGCACTCGTCCATCCACGGCCAGCGCCTTCATCGACTCCACGTTCCTCTCCAACCACGACCAGGAACGCGTGATGAGCCGCCTCGACGGCAACCTTGACCACATGCGCGTGGCCGCGGCGATGCTGCTCACGCTGCCCGGGCGTCCGTACATCTACTACGGCGAAGAACTGGGCATGGAAGGCAAGAAGCCCGATCCAAACCTGCGCGAGCCGATGCGCTGGACGCGCGAGGCAGGTCCAGGCGAATCGCGCTGGAAGCCCACCAGCGTGAACCAGGGACAGGCCGTGTCGGTGCAGTCCGAGCAGGACGATCCGCACTCGCTGTACAACACCTATCGCACCCTGATCGGCTGGCGTGCGCAGAACAGCGCGCTGCGCGACGGCAAGCTGGACATGCAGGCCACCGGTAATCCGCACCTGTTCGCCTACTGGCGCGACGACGGCAAGCAGCGCGTGCTGGTGGTGCACAACCTTTCCGGCAAGGACGCGATGTGGAAACCTAAGGCGGGTGTGTTGCCCAAGGAGACCACCGTGTTGCTCACCACCGAATCGAAGGCATCGCTGCAGGCCGGACGCCTGAATGTTCCCGCCTACGGCAGCGTGGTGCTGCACTGATGCGCACGCGAGTGCTTGCCCTGGCGCTGATGGCCGCGCTCTCCGTAGTGCCCGCCGCAGTGGCGACGCGCGCCGATGCGAGTGTGGATCGCATGGAGCTTGTCCTTCCCAAGGGCAAGCTGGAGTTGCGCCTGCTGGCGCCGGGCATCGTGCAACTGCGCACCGAAGGCACCCACGAACCTGCCACGCCCGTCATCGACCCGCAGGCCAGCTTCGATCCGGTGGAAGTGAAGCGCGAGCAGCAGGGCGACGAGCAGGTGATGCGCTCGACACAGCTCACGCTGCGCTGGAATGCGCGTCGCGCCGAACTTCGCATGGAGGCGCCCGACGGCCATCTCCTGCTGAGCACCAACCTCGGGCCAGGGCTGGACGGTCGCTGGTCGCTGCAGCACGCCAAGGGCGATCCGCAGTACGGCATCGGTGGCCTCAATGCCTTCGATGCGCAGACCGGCGACTTGCTGCGCCATGGCAAGCAGGTCGCTACTGCGGGCAAGCAGGGCCATACCGGCGCGCCGTTCGTGTGGAGCACGGCCGGCTATGGCGTGCTGGCCGACGCTGAGCCGGCGCAGTTCGACCTCACCGCCGCTGGCATCGCCATCCGCGCGGATCAACCCGTGCACACGATCTACCTGTTGGCCGGCGAGCCGGCCGCACTGTTCGCCCAGTTGCGCCAGCTCAGCGGCGCAGCGCCGATGTTCCCGAAATGGTCGATGGGCTTCACCAACAGCCAGTGGGGCATCGACCAGAAGGAAGTGCAGGCGCTGGTGGAAACCTATCGCGCCAAGCACATTCCCATCGACAACTTCACCTTCGACTTCGACTGGAAAGCATGGAGCGAAGACATGGGTGAGTTCCGCTGGAACACCGACAAGTTCCCGGATGGCCCCGACGGCAAGCTCAAGCAGTGGATGGATGCGCGCGGCATGCGCATGACCGGCATCATGAAGCCGCGCCTGCACGTGGACACCGTCGAAGGACGCGAGGCAACCGAGCGCGGCTACTGGCTGGCGCAGTCGAAGGAGGCGCCGGACTACTTCTCGCACAAGCCGGTGCGCGACGTGGATTTCGACAAGCCGGAAGTGCGCGCGTGGTTCTTCAATGATGCGCTGAAAAAGTCCTTCGATACCGGCATCGTCGGCTGGTGGAACGACGAGGCCGACGACAGCGGCGTGGACACGCAGTTCCTCAACATGCAGCGCGCCATGTACGACGGCCAGCGTGCGCACAGCGAGCAGCGCGTGTGGTCGATCAACCGCAACTTCTACCTCGGCTCGCAGCGCTACGCGTACGGCGTGTGGTCGGGCGACATCCAGAGCGGCTTCGCCAGCATGGCGGCGCAACGACAGCGCATGCTGGCCGCGTTCAATGTGGGTGCCATGCACTGGGGCATGGACGGCGGCGGTTTCAAGGCGCCGCGTCCCAGCGACGAGAACTACGCCCGCTGGATCGAATTCGGCTCGTTCACGCCGGTGTTCCGCGTGCACGCCGATTTCGGCCAGAAGCGCCAGCCGTGGGTATATGGACCGGTAGCGGAGAAGGCCGCCACCGATGCGATCCGCCTGCGCTACTCGCTGATTCCCTACATCTACGGCTATGAGTACCAGAACCACGTGACCGGCGTGGGCCTGGTGCGTCCGCTGCAGTTCGCCTATCCCGACGATCCCGCGCAGCGCGATCGCGTCGACGCGTGGATGTTCGGCGACTACCTGCTGGTGTCGCCGGTGGTGGAGCAGGGGCAGACGTCCAAACGGCTGAAGCTGCCGAAGGGCCACTGGATCGGCTGGTTCGATGGCAAGTCCTATGAGGGCGGCCGCGAAGTGACGCTGGCAGTGGATGCGAAAAGCTGGGGCGATATTCCGCTGTTCGTGCGCGAGGGCGCCATCATCCCGCAGCAGCCGGTGATGGATTATGTGGGCCAGCAGCCGGTGACGGCGCTTGATGTGCAGGTGTTCCCGGCCGACAGCGAAAGCCGTTTCGACGTCTACGACGACGACGGCGAGACCTATGCATACGAGACGGGCGCCTCCTTCGTGCAGCCGCTGGTGGTGAAACGCAAGGGCAGCCAGGTGAGCGTGCGCACGGAAGTGGCCAAGGGCGGCTTCCGGCCCGCGCTTCATGACTATGTGCTCGCCGTGCACGGAGCCGTGGCAAACTCCGTGCGAAGCAGCGGCCAGCCGCTGCCCGCGTTCGACACGGTTGATGCGTTGCGCCATGCCGCGACGGAAGGCTGGGCGCGCGGCAAGGACCGTTTTGGCGAGGTGACCTACGTGAAGATCGAGGCCGGCAAGGTACGTGACATCGAGCTCGATACTGTGGCGGTGCAGCAATGAGGTTGCGCGCCGGTCGTCGCGTGCTGCCGCTGGCCCTGGCATGTTCTGCGCTGTTTTTTGCTGGTCTCGCCAAGGCTGACGCGATCGGCGCCGACCAGGTCAGCTGGCAGGGCAAGATGGCCAGCATGAGCGCGACGGGCGACGGCAGCTTCGTGCTGCAATCGCCTGCCGGCGAGCGCCGCATCGGTGCGCAGAAGTTCGCCGTGCATACGGCGAGTCCCTTGTTCGATGGCCTGTTTGCGATGGCGCAGGACGACCTGCACCACGACTCCGTCAGTGCGATCCAGGACCCGGCCTTCGACCATGGCGCGCCGATTCCCTGCGAATGCTTCAAGACCGGCGATCGCTGGCCTTACGTGTGGACGCGCGATCTGTCCTACTCGGTCGATCTCGCCCTCTGGCGCTTCGATCCCGCGCGTGCGCGGCAGTCGCTGCGCTTCAAGCTTTCCGAGGTGCGCGAGCCGTCGGCGCCGCAGGGCCTGTACGTGCTGCAGGACACGGGGTCGGGTGGCAGCTGGCCGATCAGCACCGACCGCATCGTGTGGTTTCTCGGTGCGCGTCACCTGCTCGACGACAAGGCCTTTGCCGATGAGGTGTTCCGCACGCTGAAGGACACGTTGGCGCAGGATCGCCTGTATGTGTTCGACGGTTCGCTCGGCCTCTATCGCGGCGAGACCTCGTTCCTGGACTGGCGCGAGCAGACCTACCCGGACTGGACGGCGAAGGACGTGCGGTATATCGGCGAGTCGTTCGCACTGTCCACCAATGTGTTGCACTACGAAGCCTTGCAGCTGGCCGCGACGATGGCCACGCAGCGCCATGATGCTTCCGCTTCGGACTACCGCGCGCAGGCCGACGCGCTCAAGGCGGCGATCAATGCGCACTTCTGGCGCGACGACCGTGGCATGTACATGAGCTACATCGGTCCCGGTGCGATGCCGGTGGACACCTATGACCTGCTCGGCATCGCACTGGCGGTCACCAGCGGCGTGGCCGATGACGCACGCGCCAAGCGCACGCTGGCCAGCTATCCCGCGTGGCCGGCCGGGAGCCCGGTGATCTGGCCCGAGCGAAAGAACCTGCCGATCTATCACAACCGCGCGATCTGGCCGTTCGTGAGTGCGTACTCGCTACGCGCGGCGCGCCAGGTCAACGATGCCCCGCGCATCGCGCACGAGCTCGATTCGATGCTGCGCGGTGCGGCGCTGTCGGCCTCGAACATGGAAAACTTCGAGCTGGCCTCGCAGGCCGTGCACGTCGACGAAGGTCCGCTCAGCGGTCCGGTGGTCGATTCGCCGGCGCAGCTGTGGTCGGTGGGCGGTTATCTCGATGCGGTGATCGGCGGTGTGTTCGGTCTCGGCGACGACGGTCGCATTGAGCCCAAGTTGCCGGTGTCGTGGATGAAGACATTGTTCGGTGACCAGCCACGCATCACGCTCGACCTGGGTGGCCAGCGCATCACGCTGGTGCGGCCGGCGAAGGCGGATGGCGACCTGCTGGTTTCCGCGCAACAGCGCACGCAAGGTGGCGAAACAGTCGTCCAGCTCAAGGCCATCCGGTCGGGTGCAGCAGCGTTGCGCACCAACGCGCCGCTCTATGCGCAGGCCATTCCCGACGCGCCTGTTGTTACCAGTGCAGCGAAGGGTTGGCAGGTGAGTTTCCCCGGCAAGGGCGTGCTTTATGCCGATGGTCGCCGCGTCGGCAACATCGATGGCAGCCTCACCCTGCCCAAGGCGGATGCGCGTCAGTGTTTCCAGGTGACGCGCCTGGGTGATCGCGGAATGGAATCGCTGCCCGGCACGGCGGCTTGCGTTGGCGACGAAGCGAAACTCACCGGCAAGGGTCCGTGGGAATGGCGTGCGCCGCGCGATGGTCGCTTCGGCGTCACGCTGTCCTATGCCAATGACCATGGTCCGATCAACACGGGCATCACGGCGGCGGTGAAGTTCCTCGACGTGCAATGCGACGGCATGGCCGTGCAGCGCCTGCCCGTGGTGATGCCGCACAGCGTGGAGACGCAGCGCGCGACATCGGCCGCGTTCGAAGCGCATGCCGGCGGCAGCTGCCACATCAGCCTGGAACAGGGCTTCAACATGAGTTACCTGCGCCACAACGCGCATTACACCGGCGGGCAGGGCGGTGCCAGCGGTCCGCTCAATGAGGCGAACGTGGAAGCCTTGCTGGTGGCCCCGCTGTCGCAAGGGACGTCCGCGCCATGAGTCGCAAGCCCGAGCTGTCGTTCTGGCAGATATGGAACATGTGCTTCGGTTTCCTGGGCATCCAGTTCGGCTTCGCGCTGCAGAACGCCAATGTCAGCCGCATCTTCCAGACGCTGGGGGCGGATGTCGGTGACATTCCCATCCTGTGGGTGGCCGCGCCGTTTTCCGGCCTGATCGTGCAGCCGATCATCGGTTATCTGTCTGATCGCACCTGGACGCGCCTGGGCCGGCGTCGCCCGTACTTCCTGATCGGCGCAGTACTTTCCACGCTGGCCTTGCTGTGGATGCCCAACTCGCCTGCGTTGTGGGTGGCCGCGGGCCTGCTGTGGATCATGGATGCGTCCATCAACGTCTCGATGGAACCGTTCCGTGCCTTCGTCGGCGATCAGCTGCCACCGCGCCAGCGCGCGCACGGCTACGCGATGCAGAGCTTCTTCATCGGCGTGGGCTCGGTGATCGCGTCGTTGTTGCCATGGCTGCTGGCCAAGCTGGGCGTCGGCAACGTCGCGCCCGAAGGTGGCATCCCGGACACGGTGAAGTACGCGTTCTATCTCGGCGGCGCGGTGCTGCTTGGCTCGGTGCTGTGGACGGTGCTGTCCACGCGTGAGTATCCGCCCGAACAACTCAGTGCCTTCGCCGATAGTCCGCTGGAAAGCGAGTCGACGAATGTCAGCGGCGGCTGGCGCGTGGGGCTGGTGCTGGGTGGCATGGGCGCGGTGCTGCTGTTGGCCATTCGCCATTACGCGCTGGAGAAGGAGCTTTACCTGCTGGCCGGTGGCCTGATGCTGTTCGGCGCGCTGTTCGCGTGGCTGTCGGTCACGCGCAGCAGCGGCATGCTGCGTCAGGTGATGGGCGATCTTTACGGCATGCCGGCATCGATGCGCCAGCTTGCATGGGTGCAGCTGTTCTCCTGGTTCGCCTTGTTCGCGCTGTGGATCTACACCACGGCGGCGGTCACCTCGGTGCACTACGGCACCACCGATACGCACTCGGCGTTGTACAACGAAGGTGCCAATTGGGTGGGCGTGCTGTTTGCCGCCTACAACGGTTTTGCCGCGGTGGCAGCGGTGGCCATTCCGTGGATGGTGCGGCGCTGGGGTCTGCGCACCAGTCATCTGGTGAACCTGTGGCTGGGCGGCGCGGGACTGCTTTCCTTCCTGGTCATTCGCGACCCGCAGTGGCTGCTGCTGTCGATGGTGGGCGTGGGCTTTGCGTGGGCATCGATCCTGTCGCTGCCGTACGCGCTGCTGTCGGACAACCTGCCCGCGGCGAAGATGGGCGTCTATATGGGCATCTTCAATTTCTTCATCGTGATCCCCCAGCTGCTGGCCGCCAGCGTGCTGGGCCTGCTGCTGCGCCTGTTCTTCCACGGTCAACCGATCTGGGCGCTGGCCATGGGCGGCGCAAGCCTGGTGGTTGCCGGCTTGTGCACGCTGCGCGTGGCGGAACCGGAAGCGCAGCTTTCCACGGCACAGGCGCGCTGATTCGCGACTGCTCTTTTGTAGGAGCGCACCCAGTGCGCGAGAACCGATCCCCCGAGTGGACGTCGCGAAGCGGTGACGCCAGAACCTCGGTTCGAAGAGAAAACCCAAAGTATCTGCGACCTCCCATGTAGCGATCGCGCACTGGGTGCGCTCCTACAACAGAAGCTGTGTTGATTTCAGCGCGGCCGCAAGCTCGACTTGCGCACCACCAGCCTCGCCGGCAGCATCGCGCTTTCGGCAGACTCGCCGCGGATCAGGCGAAGCAAGTTGTCGACCAGGATCTCGCCCGCCTGCTTGGTGTCCTGCAGCACCGTGGTCAACGGCGGATTGGCGAAGCTCGCCATGGGGATGTCGTCGAAGCCGGCCAGGGCGATATCGTCTGGCACCTTGAGGCCATGATCGGCCAGTGCGCGCATCGCGCCGATGGCGATCAGGTCGCTGGCGGCGAACACGCCATCGAAGCTCACGCCGCGTTCCAGCAGGGTTTCCACGGCGTCATAGCCCGAGCGCTCAGTGCTTTCGCCGTTGACCTGCAGCAGCGGTTCGGCTTCCAGCCCTGCTTCCTGCAGCGCCTGCGCGTAGCCGTGGTAGCGGTCGAAGAATTCCGGATAGTGGCTGGAGGCGTCGCCAAGAAAGGCAATGCGTCGGCAACCCTGTTCGATGAGATGCGCGGTGATCGCATGGCCGCCGCTGACGTTGTCGCAACCCACCGAGACATCCGGCTGGTCCGGCAGCACGGCGCCCCAGCGCACGCAATGCGTGCCCTGGTCCACCAGCTTCTGCAGTTTGTCACGGATCGCCAGGTAGTCCCCGTAGCCGAGCAGGATGATGCCGTCGGCCTTCTTGCTGTCCGCGTAATCGGCATGCCAGTCGTGCGAGAACTGCTGGAACGAGATCAGCAGGTCGTGGCCGCGTTGCGCGCAGGCGCGCGTGATGGAGCCGAGCATCGACAGGAAGAACGGGTTGATATGCGACTCGTCGGCCGTCGGGTCTTCAAACAGCAGCAGCGCCAGCGTGCCGGTGTGGCGCGCGCGCAGGTTCGATGCGTTCTTGTCGACCTTGTAATTCAGCTCGTCGACGGCAGCCTGGATACGTCGGCGCGTCTCCTCGTTGACCAACGGACTGCCGCGCAGCGCGCGCGACACCGTGGACTGGGAAACCCCCGCCAGGTGGGCAATGTCGAACGAGGTGACTTTTCCCTTGATCTGCACGCGACCGGAACCCCTCGAAGGTGGAACGGCCGCTCTCCCTGTGGCCGATCTGGTGGCGCAAATCCTAGCGGCTTGCGCGCTCGCTGTCCCTTTGCGGATGCGGGGCGGCGTTCGGGCAAAAAAATGCCCCGAGGATTAGGGGGGAATCCTCGGGGCCGGGGTGGCGGCGAAACCCAGGGGAGAGGTTCGCCAACCGGTGGCTCATCCAGGGAGGTGGTGAGCCGGCGGATGCCGTTGCGTGCATCCGAGTAATAAGAACGCGCGACGCGGCGAAAGTTGCACACGGGTGCGCGATTTTGTTTGGGTGCGATTCATTTGACGAAATTCAAACGAATGGGGATGGCGCGGTGGGGTGTGAAGTTATCGCTACCTCTCGTGCGGTCTTTTTGCGGATGCGCTCATATTTCGCGACGAGGGTGCGTCTCGGACAGAACGGGCACTTGTAGGAGCGCACCCTGTGCGCGAGGCCCTTCGCCTCGGTCTTCACTGTTCGTCGTCCCTGCCGGCCACCCTTCGGGCTGTTCCGCCTCCCGCCTGCTCGCGTCATAGGGGGGCCAAACGTCAAAAACCAGAGCGAAGAGCAAGTTTCCTTCCCTGTAGGAGCGCACCCAGTGCGCGATCAGAC
>NZ_DASRZX010000019.1:0-21638 GCF_035685885.1 Dyella sp.
CCAGGTCACCTTCGGATCGAGGGTCAACTCACATCACGGAGAACCTGTCCGCGCTACCCGCCAAAACGACCCGTGGTGCCGGATTGCGCGTTCAATAAATCCCCGGGACGAGGCGTTTGGTGCGTGCCGCGTATTGACGAAACGCTTCGCCGAACGCAGCTTCCAGCGCTGCGTCTTCCTCTTTGATCCGGTAGAGATAGAGGCATGCCATCAGGCTCACCATCACCACCACGCTCAGCCAGTTGCCCAAGGCCAGTGCAAAGCCGAGGAACGCAATCATGGCGCCCAGGTAGCTTGGGTGGCGCACGTGGGCGTACAGCCCTTCGGCCTTGAGTTGATGGTCGCCGCGGATGGCGACGTTGGGTGTGTGGAAGCGACCTAGCTGGGAGATCGCCATTGATCGCAAGGCGATGCCAAGCCCCAGAACAACAAGTCCTGCAACTTGCAGCGCCACGGAACGAAAGGCCCCGACACTCTGATAGGACAAACCGATGCTGATGGCGTAAACCAGCGGGCCACCGATCATCAGCAGCTTCAACGAGGACTGATCCCGATTCTCAGCACTGCCCGTCCTCAGGCGAAAGACCACCACCGCATCCAACGTCAACCAAACGAAGAAGACGACGAGAGCAACGTTCCGTACGGTGTTCATGTCTTTTCCTGCTCCTGTGACTGGGCTGGAAGCGCCATATAAAACCGAGAGAGCATCCGGAATTGCAGGGCGGCTGTCTTGCGTAGAACTACGTAGAGCGGTAGCTGTGCGGCGAAAGCTAGCCAGGATCGGGCCTCCCGACGCATGGAAGTCGCAAGGGAAAATCAGCGCCACCCCAATCGAGGCGATAACCTTGCGGCAGCTTCACCTTGCCGTTTACCTGTTGGATGGCATCTTCCACGGCGCCCGCCAGATCTCGTCCTTCGACGGAGAATTGCACGCCGATATAGCGGGAATTGTTTTCCCGATAGATGAATGACGCGCCGTTGGTCTCCTCGATATCGGCAAATTCCAGCAGACCCATCCTTCCTCCGCATTGGCCCGGCTCGTTCAAGCTGCCGGCACGCACCATCGCCCAACGCGAGCACCCGCTTCACGGCGCAGCAGTCACGCCCTTCTCCCGATTCCCGGAAAACCCCGGACCGCGCAATACCTTCCCGGGCAGAGCCGACGTCATCTTGCCATGCCGGATGACCGGAACGCCGTTGACCAGGACATCGCGCATGCCTTGCGCCAGTTGCGCGGGGTCTTCGAAGGTGGCCGGTGCCCGCAGTTTCGCCGGATCAAAGACGGCGAGGTCTGCCCACATGCCTTCCTTGATGAGGCCACGCTGCTTCAGGCCCATGCGTTGCGCGGGCATGCCCGTCATCTTGTGAATCGCTTCAGGCAGCGACAGCGTGTGATCTTCGCCGACGTATTTGCTAATGATCCGCGCAAACGCAGCGTAGGCGCGCGGATGCGGATGGCCTGCGCTGAGCGGCCCCACAGGGGCCTGTGCGCCCGCATCGTCGCAAATGGACATCCAAGGCTGCTTGAGTGCGAGCGTGACGTCCGGCTGCGACATGCCAAACACGGCAACCTCCGTGGCGGCCTGATCCTTGATCAGGAGATCGATCAGCGCGTCGATCGGCTCCTCGTTCCAGCTCCGGGCGATTTCATCGAGGTGCTTGCCCTCGAACGGCTTGAGCGACGGATCCTGCACGGAAGTGATCTCGACCGCGTCGGGGCCCGGGACTTCCAGCCAGTCGTTGCTCCACTCTTCCGAAGGCGTCTGCATGTCTTTCTGGATACGCGCACGTGCCTGCGGGTCCTTCAGCCGCTCCAGCAGCTTGGCCGTGCCGCCAGCGTGCGCCCATGGCGGGATGAACGAGGCGAGGCCGTTGCCCCACGCGGTGTAGGCGTAGGTATCGGCGGTGACATCCAGGCCGGCGGCGCGCGCCGCATCGATCTTCGCGATGACCTTGTCCATGCTGCCCCAGTTCGCATGACCCGCCACCTTCAGGTGAAAGATCTCTACCGGGATATGCGCCTTGCGCCCGATCTCGAAGGCTTCGTCGAGCGCGGCCATCTCGCCGTCGCCCTCGCTGCGCATATGCGTGGCATAGATGCCGCCATAGCCGGCTGCGGTCGTCGCCAGCGCAATGAGTTCCGGCGTGGCGCTGTAGGTTGCCGGCGGGTACTGCAAACCCGTCGATACGCCAAGGGCGCCTTCGCGCATCGCCTGGGCAACGATCGCCTGCATGAGCCCAAGCTCCTTTGCCGTCGGCTGGCGATCGCCATAGCCGATCACCATTTCGCGCGCGGTCGCCGCGCCGACGTAGGTTCCGAAGTTCACCGCGATGCCCTGGCTTTGCAGGCGATCGAAGTAGCCGCTCAGCGTCGTCCATCCCGGCTTGGTGTGACTTCCTTCCTCGGCGAGGATCTTGTCGTTGATCGGCGCATCCGACTCACCTTCGCCCGTAATCAGCGTGGTGACGCCCTGGAAGATCTTCGACTGCGCGTGGCCGTCCACCAGAAGCGTATGACCGGATTGATCGAGCATGTCGACGAAACCGGGCGTGATCGTCAGGCCACGCGCGTCGATAACCTGCTTCGCATCGACCTGACCAAGCTTGCCAATGGCGGCAATGTGGCCGTCCCTGATCGCGACATCAGCCGCATAGGCGGGCGACCCGGTCCCATCGATGACCTGCCCACCACGGATGACCACGTCATACGACGGCGCGGATGCCGCCTGCGCGATGAGCGCCGGCATGATCAGGGCAGCGATGACAATGGAGCGGATGACTGGGTACATACCTACCCTTCCGACAGTGGCGTCGATGGTGATGGAAGCGGCGGCCGAGCTTTCAAGAACAAGGCCTGGACCGCCCTACGGAACAACGACATCCATATCGTCACGCATGCCGCAAACGATAGTCGTGCTTCAGTCCTTCCGCACAGGTCATCGGTCATCGCGTATCCAGACTGATAGCAGGAACGGCGCCCGTTTCCGACCTGAAGCACGCAAATCCAGCCGCGCACAACACCACCAACGTCAGGATTGCGAAAATCAAAGGATGCTTCATTCGGCGCGGCCTTGATCACTGGAGTCGACTTCTTCTGACGGCCGCCATGCGTCGGAAGCGGACGCGTCCCGATCGGCCGCGGGTTACTGACCGGAACGATCGCTCCTCAGGCTCTGCGCAAGCGATTCAACATTGCGAGTCCAAGCGGTAAATAGATCCTCATCCTCTTCCCAAAGCTCCCTCAGCTCACTGGACTTGGCACATACCCGCAGGCATGCCTTTGAACCAAGGTCGGCCAGCGCGGAAAAGTCGAGCTTGGCCAGTCTCTCGCGCCAAGCTATCCGGGCTTCGGTTTCGTCATCGTCCAACGGTTCGCCGCCTTTCGCCGAAACGATGACCGCCGCGGAAGCGAGAACCGCTTGGGCGGCGTCATATTCCAGGTAGTCCGCATCAAGCGCGGTCTCGAACGCCTTTCGCATGACACCCCGTGGGTCGGCCGGCGGAATTAACTTCTCTTCGAGGAAATCCAAAGCGGAGTCATCCTCGAAGACTTTCGCACCCCAAGCGCCCATGTGCCTCTCCATCGGTCAATAGTTGGCTGAAACACTAAAAAGTACCCTGCTCCCGACTGCTCCGAAAGTCGCATCTAATCGTCGGTGTGGAAAGATCCACACTGGGTTGCGACTTACCGATCGCTAGAACCCTTGGGCACCCCATCACCCAGCTTGACGCCCGCCTCGCAGTTACGCCACCTTCGCGGCATCGGATCAAGTCACGCCATGGCCGCCATGCGACGCGAGATCGCCATCGTTGTTTTCCCGGGATTTCAGCTGCTGGATGCTGCCGGCCCTGTCGCCGTGTTCGAGATGGCTGAGCGGTTCCGGCCGGACAGCTATGTAATCAGCGTGCTGGCGCCGGGCGGCGGGATCGTGCGCAGCTCGTCGGGAGTGTGCCTGGCGGCGGAGCCGATGGCATCGGGACGCTTCGATACGGTGATCGTTTCGGGCGGCAATCTCTCGCAGCTCGAGGAAAGCCAGGCGGGCATCGTGGCGTGGCTCGGCGATGATGCATGGCGACGCGCGGCGGGTGTCTGCTCCGGGGCATTCTTCCTGGCGGAGGCCGGGCTGCTCGATGGTCGCCGCGCCACCACGCACTGGGCCGCGGCCGAGCGGTTCCGGTTGCGCTATCCCAACGTGCACCTGGATGCCGACCGGATGTTCGTGAGGGATGGGGACGTCTGGACGTCCGCCGGCATTTCCGCCGGCATCGACCTTGCGCTGGCACTGGTCGAGGACGACCTCGGCCCCGGCATCGCCCGGCGTGCAGCCCAGCAGCTTGTGGTGCACCAGCGCCGACACGGTGGGCAGTCGCAGTATTCCGTGCTGGTGGAACAGGGAGGCAAGACCGGGCGGTTCGGCGAGCTGATCGGCTGGATGCGCACCCGCCTTGCCGAACCCATGACGGTCGAGCGCCTGGCCGAGCGCGCGGCGATGAGTCCGCGGAATTTCTCCCGCGCTTTCGTGGCCGAGATCGGCGCAACGCCGGCGAAGGTGGTGGAAGGCCTGCGGCTGGAGGCCGCCCGCGTTGCGGTGGAGACCAGCCATCTGCACCTCGACCACATTGCCGCTTCGACCGGCTTCGGCGATTCGAGCCGCATGCGCCGCGCCTTCGTCCGCGCCCTTGGCATGTCGCCCCAATCGCTGCGTCGCAGTGCAGGCGGCTGATTACCGCGGAATGTCACGGTGCTGGGCCCCGTCGGGCGGGTGCAATCCTTGGCCCGGGTTGACTGTTTTTGTCCGGAAATTGTCCTTGCCGCGATCGGCCCCACCATCGATAAAGAAGCGCCCCGGAACTCCCCAGCCGGGCGGCCCTTTCGCTCTCCGGCCCGGTGCTCCGGCAACGGGCGATTCGTGACCACGGGCGGCATGACCGCTGCGACTTGGCCAGGGAAACCAGCAACGTCTTTCACGTGAGGATATGCATGCGCCTGATCCTGTTCGTTTCGGCATGGCTCTTTTGTCTGGGCACCGCGCAGGCGGCGACGCCTGAACCCGCCATCCCACCGGCACCCACCACCACGCGGCTCGACCACGTCCTGCTCTGGGGTCGCGGCATCGACCAGACCACGTCGGTGATGGCGGTGAAGCTTGGCTTCCAGGTCCGCCCCGGCCGCGACCCCGAGGGCGTGGCCAACCGCTATATCCGCTTCTCCGACAGCAGCTTCATCGAGCTGCTCGGCATCACCCGGCCCAACCCCACGTTCGATCCCGGCATGAAGCAGGATCAGGAGGCGCTGAAGGGCGGCCCGGGGTCGCGTACGTTCGGGTTCCGCACGTCCTCGCTGGATGCCATCCACAGCTCGCTGCAGGCGTTGCACTACGCGGTGACGCCGTTCTTCTCCGGCCCTGACAGCAGCAAGCCTGGCTGGCGCCTGTTTGCCTTCGACCGTGCACCACTGTCGAGCAACACCTTCTTCATCGACTACGCCGCCGGCTATGCGCCGGACCAGTTTGATCCCGCCAATGCCGACGACTACCGCGCGACGCGCGAGCATCCCAACGGGGCGCGCACGTTGTCATCGATCTGGCTGGTGTCGAGCGATGCCGACGCCGACCGCCGGGAGCTGGAGAAGATGGGCTTTGGCCACGCCGTAGCGGTGAAGCTGCCCGAAGTGGGCGCGAAGGGTTTCTGCATACCCGTCGGCCCGACGGCGCTGCTTGCGCTTCAGCCCGACGGCGCGGGCTTGGCCGAACGAACCTTGGCGAACGGTGGACCGCGCATCCTCGGCGTGAGTTTCGGCGTAGCCGATCTCGGGCGTGCACAGCGCTGGGTCGAGCGTGGTTACGAGGGCAAGCTGGCGACCTATCGCGGCCTGTCGGGTGAATCCTTCCTCGCGCCCACGCAGGAAGATCTCGGCCTGTCCATCGAGTTCCACGCGATGCAGCCGGGTAACGTGGTTTGCTCGGTGGCCAAACCATAAGACATGCGTGACCTGATCACTGGCATGGATGACGCAGGGCGTCCGGAACGCTAACGCCGGATCGCCCCGCTCCGCTACTTGCCCTTGCCGATCCGCCAGCAGGCCTCAAGGAACAGCCGTCGTTCCGGCTCGCCATCGATTTCAGGCGCGAGGCGTCGCGCCAGGGCATCCAGATCGCCGCCGCCCTGCACCGCCCGACGCACCAGATGCCCGGCTACCGGTCCGATGCGTTTTGCCAGCTCGATCTCCAGCAGGCGCAGATGCGCGGCGTCGAAACCGCTCGCGGGATGAGCAGCATCCACTGGCGCGTTGCCGTTAGATTTCCGAGGTTCGGCGGCGTGCCCGCGGACCGCGTTGCCACCAAGCGCCGTATCGAGGTAATCGCACAAGCGATCGATGTGGGGTTCCAGCGGCGACGGGAACGCATCCATCCAGTGCTGCGCGCTGAGGAAGTACTCCATGCTTTTGGACGGCAACACGTCCTCGATCCGAAACGGAAGCACCGGCAACTGCTTGTGCACAGCCCGCTCCACTTCGCGACGCACCTGTGCCGAATCGTTGCTGTTGCCGGAAAACACCAGCACCATCAGCCGCGCGCTGGAAATCGCGTCGATGATTTCAGCGGCCCAGTCAGCGGCCGGAGATACATCGCGCGGCGCAATCCACACCCGGATGCCGCGTGCCTCCAGGCGTTGCACCAACGCGAAAGCCGCTTCCCGGTCCGGCTGCGAATAGCTGACGAACAGGTCGTGTGCCATGGCTCAGCCGCCCAGCAAGCGCAGCGCCTTGTCCAGGCTCTTGCGCATGCGATCAAGGGCCGTGGACAACGCCGCCACTTCGGGCCCGCCGCCGCGCGGAAAGTCCGCTGCCGCGGTATCGCCGAGGCTGACCTGGTCGGCTATCCGTGCGATTCGACGCACGGGACGGATGACCAGCACATGGATCGATACGTTGACGATCACCAGCACGCAGACAAGCATCGCGGCGATGGCGGCCAGCACGTCACGGCGCACGCGACCGGCGCTCGCCTCGGCGCTGGCGAACGGCACCGACACGATCTGCGCGCCGACAATCTCGTTGGGTTGCCAGCCAAATCCATTGTCGCTGCCATAGCGAGCGAGCATGGTCGCAGGCGCTGCCGACGGCAGGCTGTGACAACCCAGGCAGCCCGCATCGACGCGGATGGGACGCGCCAGGTAAAGAGTTCTGCCCAGCGGTGTATCGCGTGTTCCGCTCACTTCCCTGGTGGCGCTGTCGTTGCGGAAGCGCTGCACGATATCCGCCTCCCAATCCGTTGCGCGGTCGCGTGGATTGGTCGGGTTGAGCGTGGCCTCTTTATAGGCGTAGTCCGGATGTGCTTTGTGCAGGGTGAGGAAGTTCTGCGTCGCGGCATAGAACGGCACGCTCTGCGGGCGAAACGCAGTGGCCATCTTGTCGTCGAGCAACGGCCCGATCTCGGTCTCGGTGTAGGAGCGGATCGCCGCCGCGCTGTCCAGCATCAAGCCGGCCTGGCCCAGCACTTCGCGCGTGGCGTTCTCCTGCAGCGTCGAGGTTACGACCAGAGAGATCGCGAGCATGCCGAGCGCGAAGGCGACCAGCAGTATCAGGTTGATCCGCAGCAACATGCTCGGTCCCCCTCATCGAAGCGCAGGTGCATGGACCCGGCCCGATCGTGTTGATGGCTGTTGGAACTTCCGTGTCGTCCCGGGAAGGTGCCACTTACGCCGTCATGGAAAGCATGACACAAAGCGCCGGGCAAGGAGCCGCCTGGGCCTGCGCATGAACTTCCGGTCAAGACAGGGCGGGGCGCCATCGCAGAGGGGGCGATGAGACGGACGGTCCGGTGCGGCCGGGTGCTGAGTGCGACGCCGGCGATACATCACCGAGGCTGCGATCAAGCTGATCAATGGCTAGTCAGGCCAGCAGCACCCAATCGGCCGCTTCGATGGCGTAAGGCGCAAACAGGAAGTCCCGTATCGCGACGATGCTGTCGCCCCGCCAGTCGATCAGCACGAAATGCACGGGCTGCCGCGTGGGGCTGTCCTTGTCGAATACCAACATGGCCGGCCGCCCTTCGATAGCCCCGAACGCAAAGCGCCATTGCGGTGCTCCCGCGTAGCGCGTGAAGTAAGGGCCGATGCCTTCGCGGCCCTCAAGCTTGAGCCGGTTCACCAGGTCCAGCTTCACGTCGTCGGCTAGCATGCCGCGAATGGCGTCGAAGTCGCCGTGCTGGAACAAGCGGACATAGGTGCTGACTTTGTTCCTGTCCTCGTCGGACATCAGCGGCAGGCGCGTTTCGTCCGGTAGTTGAGCCAGCTGCCGCAACGTCACGCGTCCACGCTGCAACGCGGACTTCGCCGCCGCCGGCGTGCAGCCGGCGATGCCCGCCACTTCCTCGACCGAATGCCCGAGGACGTCCTTGAGGATCACCGCGCAGCGCTGGAGTCCGGGCAACCGCAGGAAGCGATGGAACCCCACCTCGACGATATGTGGTTCGAACGTCGAGGTGTCCTCGATGTCTGCGGTCAAGGGAACAACCTTGTGACGAGCGCCGCGACGAAGGAAATCAAGGCTCGAGTTGTGGGCGATCCGCAGCAGCCAGCCTTCGAGATTGTCCACGGCAACGCCTTCGGACCGCGCACGCAAGGCATTCACCAGCGCATCCTGCACCGCATCTTCGCCGTCCACGGTCGATCCCGTCATGCGCGCGCAGTAGCGATGCAGGCGCGGTCTCAGCTCGCGCAGACGATCCTCGAATTGCTCGTCATTCATGTCTGAAGCCTCATCGATGCATCCGGCCATCGCTCGGGAAATCGTGCCGTAACCGATGCGCGAATCGCCGGGCAGCATAGCGCTTGCCTGGCGATTCGCGCGGATGGCGGTGGGCAACCGCAACGGCCGGCTCTGCTGGCACGGAAAAATGCCGGCATCAGGCATCAACAACGCTACCGCCTTGGCCCCAGCATCGCCGCTGGCGATCAACGCCCTGCTCTCCCGCAACGTCGTCGGCGTAACTCACCGACTCCGCCCGAACACTTCCGAGGCCATCATCGACTCGAAGCTGGCCAGCTCGCGAATACGCGGGAAATAGGCCTGCATGCGCGGGTCAGCCCGCATCGCGTCCACGGCGGCAGGCGTTTCCCATTCCGAATAGATGACGACGCCCTGGCCGTCCGCGGCGGCCATCAGGCGGCTCGCCTTCCAACCCGACAACGTGGAGACCACGGCTTCAATATTGTGTTTCAGCAATGCAACAAGCTCCTCCTGCCGACCGGGTTCGACCTTCAGGAGATTGACGAGCACAACGGGATGGGTGGGCATGGCACGGGTCCTTTCAGTGGGAACACAGCAAGGACGAACCAGCAATGCAAAACGGATCGGTGGGCGTGAAATTTCTTTCGTGCCTGTGGAACTGGCGGGGCAAGGCCGTGACCCGCTACAGCCGCGAAACGGACACGGTTGTCCTTTCCACGTGAAGGATCAAATGGACACAGGCTGTCCATTTCGCCGACAGCCAGCTTCGCGCAACTATCCTGAGCACCGGATAGGACCTGAGACAATGCCATGTCTGCCGATACCAAGACTCCGCTCGAGCACGTCCACGACGTGCTCGCCCAGCTCAAGGAAATGCGTCACTACGCGAAGAACAACGTCGAAACGCTGACGGCGCAGTGGTTGCTGTTCGACGGCGAGCTGAAGAAGCTCAAGCACGTCGGCGCGATCGATACCCTGATGACTCGTCAGAGCGAGTTGCACGACGCACTGAATGAGGAAATTGTCGCCCTGGAGGAATTGGCGGTGACACTGCAGCCGCCTCCGGAAGAGGCTTCATAGGGGGCGCCACTCTCCCAGGCCGTCTTCCGCGCCACGAACTCGGTCCGTGGCGCGACTACCGCCGTTTCCTCAGCGGATCCAGCAGAGGCTTCAGGCCGTTGTGGTCCAGCTCAAGCGCCAGAGCAAGCAGATTCCCGAGATCACCCCGCGGGAAACCCTTGCGTGCATACCACGCGAGATAAGCACCAGGCAGATCGGCCAACAGCCGGCCTTGGTACTTCCCATAGGGCATCGTCATGGTGACAAGCCGTTGCAGGTCTTCGGGCTTCACTTGGCGGGCATCCAGCACATCTGGGTTCTCGATAAAGATAACTACTGCCTCAGCGGGCGCTCCAGAAGCCACCCCAGGAAGTAGAACATCAGCACTCCCCACAGGACGTCCAGAATAGCTCCCGACCACCCCAATACGTCATCGGATAAACCGAAAAGGGAGTGAATGCGATCATCAAGAAGCACGACCCAATAGGACATTGGCAATGTCAGGAAGCTAAGAATCCACGATGGATCCCCGTCTCCGTGTGCGATGGCGATGAGGCACCGGACCGCGAAAGCCAGAAACACGATTGAGAAGACAAGGCCACTGCACGAACCCGCAGCGACGGCGACAGCGAAACCTGCCGTCCAGACCGATGATCCGGGGCAGCACTGCATCAAGGACCGGGATCAGGGCACCCTTGCTTCATTGCGTTGGTGCCTTGGCATCGGCGACGGGGTTCTGCGACCCCGGTAGCTCACCACCAATCGTCGCGGGACGATACCGCCTTTCACCGATTTCACGCTTCGCGTGTTCCACGATCACCAACAGACATCGTTGAAATAGACGGGCTCGTCGCCGGTGTCGCGCAAGCCCGCGGCAAAACATGCTCCATAGGACTTGTTGATGTCGCAGACAGGCGGACTAGCCGACATTGGCTCGCAGGCAGACAGCCGGCACGACCGTTCCGGCCAGGCCGAGCAGCGTGGCGGCCACACCCATCCATACAGGGATGCGGTTTTCAGGCTCGCCGCCTGGCCTTGAGGCATGGCGCTCCACGCAGAGCGTCACCATGAAGAACGCCGACAACAGGCCGAACCCCACCGACGCCGGACCGAGGGTTTCATAAAAACCCATCTGGTGTCGCTCGAACCCTTTGGGCACCACTCCCAGCGCCGAGACGCCCATCAGCGTGGCGGGCAAGCCCATGAGCAGAAGCGCGAAGGTGAGTCCGCGGCGACGCCGGATGATGCCCGGCCAAGCCAGCCCCAGCCAGGCCAGCAACAAACCCGTTAAACCAGCCAACCCCGAGAGGCCTGGTAGCAGCACCACTAGGCCGAGAAGCGCCATCGGCCCCAGCATGACCACACTGCCCAGCACGGCCGGAGCGAACAGCACGAATAACCAAAGCCTGCGTTGCGCGTACATGATGGGCTGCAT
This sequence comes from Dyella sp., assembly GCF_035685885.1. Taxonomy (GTDB): domain Bacteria; phylum Pseudomonadota; class Gammaproteobacteria; order Xanthomonadales; family Rhodanobacteraceae; genus Dyella. Next base: position 11,229 of record NZ_DASRZX010000019.1, read on the forward strand.
GAGTCCTTCACCGTTTCCGTTGGCAATCTCTGGATACCCATGCCGGCCATCGACGGTAAACGCCGGGCCAGCACCTGCAATGACATCCGCACACGCATGCCATGTCCGCATCAGCGGCCTGCACCAGGCCGTGCGACAAACGACGTTTCTGCTTTTCCCCTGCGCGTACCGGCGATGCCGGCGCGGACGCGTGCGGGGATTATGACCCGAACGGCGGAACGTGAGTGCCTGCGATCTACCCGTCCGTGCGACGGCCGGCATATGCCAGCGGCGGATTCGTCGCAAGTACAGGGGTCGGGATTGAGCTGCTGCGACGAGGCGGCCGGCCTGGACATGTCGAGGCGGCCAAGGCGGCAGATGTCCGCCGCACGACGGCAACTTCAGTAGAAATACGCAGGCCCATCTAAGTGAAGTTGCGCTTGTCGGGCCGATCCTGTGGCGGATGATGACCGGCGGAATCGCGCTGACGTGGCAGCGCGTCCATCACTTCGCAGGAGTGGCTCATGAGCAACGTCACCGCCAAGATCAAGCATGAATTCCTGGAGATGCTTCCGCCGACGATCTACTTCTTCGTCATCCTGCACATCATCGCCCTGGTGCGCACGCTGATGACCCGCGGCAGCGGTGTCGAGTTGCCTGTCAGCGCCTCGATCCTGCTGGCTTCGCTGATCCTTGGCAAGGCCGTACTCATCGCCAACCTGCTGCCTTTCATCAACCGCTTTCCTGAAAAGCCTCTGATCTGGAACGTGGCATGGAAAACGGCGATCTACACCGTGATCGCCCTGGTCATCCATTACCTGGAACGGCTTTACGAACACTGGAAGGACGCTCCGAACATCGCGGCGGCCAACCATACGCTACTCATGGAAATGAACTGGCCACGCTTCTGGGCCATCCAGCTGCTGCTGGTCGTGCTCGTTCTCAACTATTGCGTATTTGCGGAACTGGGGCGCGTGATCGGGCGCGATCGCTTCAAGGCCATGTTCTTCGGCCCGATCCCACCGCGACCGGTGGAGCGGACGGCCACCTGAGTCACTCAGCATGCCAAACCGCTGTCACGCATCAAACGGGTGACATGCCGCGCGAGTGCTTCGCGCGGTGTACTCAATGCACGGCAGCGCCTTCCGGAAAGCGCGAAATGGCCTGCACCGCGGCTTCTTCGAAGGAACCCGCTTGTTCGTCCACATTCGGCGCGGGCAACAGCGTGGCGTCGCGAGGACCCAGCGGCTCGGGCAACAGCATCGCTGCAATGTGTACGCCCGGCATGCGTTGGCGCAGATGCGTAACCAGCGTGTCGATGCCCTCTCGCTCTTCGGCGGGGCTGGCGCTGACGATGTACAACAGCGACACGGCGTTGGGCGTCAACTCCGGATGAGGCTCGGCATCGAAGGAGTCGAAGTCGCCCACCGACATGTGTCGCGCATCGATATGCAGGTCGCGCAGGATGCGGGTAAGCAGTTCGGTCGCCAGGTCATCGACCACCGAACCCAGGCCGATGCACAGCACGATGGATCCCGGCGCCACCGCCAGCGGCCCTTGCCAGCGCCCGCTCACGTTTTCGCGCTGACGGCGCAACTGGCGACCGATGCTCATGTCCTCCAGCACCGAGGTCCGGCGCGGCCAGCGCAGGTGGGTGCGCCGCGCGCTGCCCAGTGCCTCGATGACGCTGACGACGGTGTTGCGCACGGTCGTCAGCTGTTCGCCGCCGATCACGCCACGGCGCAGGTCGATGTTGGCCAGTTGCAGCGCCGGCAACAGCACGCCGTCGCAATAGGCGGCAAACGACTTTCGCTTCAGGAACGTGCGGGCTTCGGCGATGATTTCGCCCGCATCGCCGGACAGCGCGCGCTGGTAAAGCCGCTGCGGCATGGTCAGCGCGGGCGCGTCGCCCAGCAGTACGTTGAGCAGGTCCAGCGCCTTCACGTGGCGCCCCGCGACAACGAGGCACAGCGTCAGCGGGGTGGACATCACCAGCCCGATCGGGCCCCACAGCCAGCTCCAGAAAATGGCGGCCACCACCACGGCCAGCGGTGACAGGCCGGTGGTGTGGCCGTAGAGGAACGGCTCCACCAGTTGGGACACCACGATCTCCACCACGATGTAGAGCGCCAGCGTCATCACCAGCAACGACCAGCCCGGCACCACCGCCGCCGCGAACAGCGCCGCGAGCATCGCCACCAGCCACACACCCACGTAAGGCACGAAACGCATCACCGCGGTGAGCGCGCCCCACAGCGGCGCGTTCGGCACGCCGATGAGCCACAGGCCGAGCCAGATGGCCATGCCGACGCCGACGTTCACCGAGAAGGTGGAAAGGAAGAACCGCGAGAGCCGTTCGCCCGCGTCGTTGATGGCCGCCGTGGTGGCACGCAGATCGGCGCCTCCAGCAAGCCGTATGAAGCGATCACGCAGGGATTCGTGTTCCAGCAAGACGAACACCAGCACGACCAGCACGATGCCGGCCGTTTCCAGGGGCACCCATGCGGTCGACACCACGCGCGAGAGTATCGCCATCGGTGCGGAAGGCGGGCGCGTTCCAGGCGACGTTGTCCCGGCTGCCGTGGGCGGCAGCGTGGATGTGCCGGCAACGGTTGCCTTGGGCGCGGATGTTTCGGTGGAGATGACCTTGCCGAATTCGCCCTGCATCGCTTCGAGACGACCGATGGTCATCTCTCGCAGCGTCTGCACCTTGGCGTGCACGGTGGCCTCGTACTGCGGCAGGCCACGCGCCATGTGCACCATCTGCGTACCGATCACCGTGGCGAGCCCGGTGCTGATGAGCACCAGCGCCAGCACGGCGATGAACACGGACGAGCCGTGCCCCAGGCCAAGGCGACGGTAGAGTTTTACCCACGGCGCCATCAGCAGGCTGAAGAAAACCGCCAGCACGATGGGCACCAGTACTTCGCGACCGACATACAACAGCGCCAGCACGGTGGCCGCGGCAATGATCACCACGGCCCGCTGGCTGGGTGAGACGGCGGTGGGCGATGCGTTGGCATCCGAAGACATGGGCACTCTCCGTGCGATAGGCATGCCGGAGCCGCTTGGCCCAGGACGGCGAGAGCATAGCCCGCCGTCCGTCACGTGTCCGACTACGCCGCCTCGCTTTCCAACGGCAAGCGGCACAGGCGGCGTACGTCGAGCAGGGCCACGAAGCCACCCTGCCACGGCAGTACGCCGTGCACGGGATCTTCATCGCGCAAGCTGCCGCCGGGCGGTGGCGGCGCGACCTCGGCGCCATCGGGATTCACCAGGTCGCCCACCGCATCCACGCGCAGGCCGACCAGATGCGCCGCATGCGAAAGCATGACCACGCGAACAGCGCCGTCATCTTGGCCACCGTGTTCTGGCAGGCCCAGCCGCTGGCGTCCATCCAGCACCGGCACGATGCGGCCGCGCAGATGGCGGATGCCCAGCAGCTCGCTGGCGGCGCCGGGCACCGGCGTGATCTCGCCGTCGCGGATCACTTCGCTTACCTGTGCAAGCGGCGCGGCATACAGCTGCCCGCCAATGCGAAAGGACAGCCAGCGGTCTGCGGCAACATGATGGATATCGCTCACGGCATCGACTCCCCGGCGCGTGCCGGCACAGCATGGTTGGCAAAGGTGCGCGTCACGGCCCGCGCTCCGGCGGCGACACGCGCGGCGCGGTAACCGTGATGGCGCCGGTGGCGCCGCGCGGCGCCATGGTGGTGCTTTCCTCGCCCTGCCCGGCTTCCGCACTTTGCGCAGGACCGGCCAGGATCACCTTGTTCACCGGGATATCCGCGCCCGCCGCCGGTACGGTAATGGGACTTCTAGGAGCCGGTACTTCCGGCATGGGCGCGGCGCGCGGCGCGGACGCCACGGCGGAGTTGCTCACGCCGGCCAGTGCCGGCACCGATGATGGTTCCTTGCTGGTATCGGTGGCGTCGGCCATCTGGGTCGCATGCTCTGCATCGTTATGCAGCCGGGCGGGCTCGTCGCTGCCCAACACCACGATCAGCACGCGGCGATTGTGGTTGCGGCCGTCCACGGTGGCGTTGTCGCCGGCAGGACGATATTCGCTCCAGCCCACGATGCCCAGGCGCGAAGGATCCACGCCCTGCTCACTGAAAAGGCGCGCAACGCTGGCCGCGCGGGCGGCGGAAAGTTCCCAGTTGGACGGGTACAGCGCGGAACTGATCGGACGATCGTCGGTATAACCCTCGACGCGCACCGGATTGGGAAACGGACGCAGGATGTCCGCCATCTGGTCGAGCACCGTGTGCGCCTGTTCGGAGAGCCTGGCCACGCCGCTGGGGAACAGGATGTCGGTGCGCAGTTCCACCTCCAGCCAGTTGGTGCTCTTGCGCACGATCACCATCTGCTTGTCGATCAACGGCTGCAGCGCATGCTGCACCTTGTCGCGGATCGCCTCGAGGTTCTGTTCTTCCGTGCGCTGCTGCAGACGCTGGCGCACGTCGGCCACGCGCACCGGCTGCGGTCGCGCCGGAATCGGCACGTTCACCGGCGTGGTGGCTGCACCCGGCTGCCCGGAGGGCGAAGCCACCGCCGGGTCGACGTTGTGTGGCGAGGCGCGCGTCTGCGGCATCGGCGCGATCACGTGGCTGGAGCCGTTGAACGCCTCGATGATCGACTCGGACATCACGCGGTACTTGCCTTCGTTCACCACCGACACCGCGTACATCACCACGAAGAAGGCGAGCAGCAACGTCATCAGGTCGGCATAGGGAATGGCCCATGCCTCGTGATTGACGTGATCCTCGTGTTTTTTCTTCTTCCTGGCCACGTCGCGTCCCGGTTACGGCAGATAGCCCTGCAGCTTCGCTTCGATCTGGCGCGGGTTGGCACCTTCGGCGATGGCCACCAGGCCCTCGATGAGGATCTCGCGCATCTGCGTCTGCTTGTGGATGAGGCCTTTCAGCCGCGCGGACATCGGCAGCATCAACAGGTTGGCCAGCGCGACGCCATAGATGGTGGCGACGAACGCGGCGGCGATGCCGTGTCCCAGCTTGCTGGGATCGGCGAGGTTCTGCATCACCGCCATCAAGCCCATCACGGCGCCGATGATGCCCATGGTGGGCGAGAAGATGCCGGCGTTCTCGAACACCTTGGCGCCGGCAAGATCGTTGTGTTCGCGCGCGTCCACTTCCACTTCGAGCACGCCGCGAATGGCGTCGGGTTCGCTGCCATCCACCAGCAATTGCAGGCCCTTGCGCACGAAGGTGTCGCTTTCCGAATCGATCTGCGGCTCCAGGCCCAGCAGGCCCTGGCGGCGGGAGATCTCGCTCCAGCCGACGATGCGGCTGATGAGGTCGCTGGGCTGGTGCTTCGGTGGCTTGTAGATCATCGGGAACAGCTTCATCGCATGCTGCAGCACCTTGCCGGGGTTCTGCACGAGCAAGGCCGCGATGGTGCCGAGGAACACGATGACGAAGGCCGCCGGATTCCACAGCGCTTCCACGCTGGAGCCCTTGAGGATGGTGCCGACGATCACGACCACGAAGGCCAGGATCGTGCCAATGAGACTTACCAGGTCCATGTCAGGTGTTCATTCGCAAGGTGGGGAGGAGTTGGCCATCGGCGTGGGCGAGACCGGCGAGATCCATCACCAGCGCCAGGCGGCCGTCGCCGGTGACCGTCGCGCCCGCCACGGCGGGTACGCCTTCGAACAGCGGGCCAAGCGGTTTCACCATCACGTCTTCGCGGCCCAGCACTTCGTGCACCAGACCACCCAGGCGCAGGTGCCCGATGTGCAGCACCACCACGTGCCTGCCTGGCAGGTCGTTGACACCGACCCAGCCGGCGAGGTCGGCCAGCGCCAGCGCGCGACCGCGATGCGACGCCACCGCGCGGCCGTCCAGTTGTTGCTGCTGGCCGGGTGCCAGTTCGAACACTTCGTCCACGTTGCTGAGCGGAAGGGCGAGCAGTCGCGCACCGACACGCACCATCAACACGCGCTGGATGGCCAGCGTCAGCGGCACGGCCAGTTCCAGCGTGCTGCCGCGGCCCAGTTGCGAGTGCACCTGCAGCGTGCCGCCCAGCTCCGCCACGCGCGTCTTCACCACGTCCATGCCCACGCCGCGGCCGGAAATGTCCGAGACGGCGGCGGCCGTGCTGAAGCCCGGGCGGAAGATCAATTCGTAGCATTCGTTTTCGGTGAGGCGCGCGGCCTGCGCTTCATCGATGACGCCCTTCTCTACTGCCTTGCGGCGCAGGACGTCAGGATTCATGCCGCGTCCGTCGTCGGATACGGAGATGACGATGCGTTCGCCGCGCTGGCTGGCCGACAGCGTCACCGTGCCCTTGCGCGGCTTGCCGGCGCGTTCGCGATCGGCGGGCATTTCCAGGCCGTGGTCGAGCGCGTTGCGGATGAGGTGAACCATGGGATCGGCGAGTGCCTCGACCAGGCTGCGGTCGAGATCGGTACCTTCGCCTTCCTGCACCAGTTCCACTTCCTTGCCGAGCTGGCGCGAAAGATCGCGCACGATGCGCGGGAAGCGCTGGAACAGGCGACCCACCGGCTGCATGCGCATGCCCAGCACGGTGGTCTGCAAGGCATCGGCTACGCGGTCCAGTTCGCTCGCGGCCAGCGCCAGGGTTTCATCGCCCTGCTTCGCGGCGAGGCTCAGCAGGCGGTTGCGCACCAGCACGAGTTCGCCCGCGCGATGCACGAGGGTATCGAGTCGCGCGGTATCCACGCGCACGGTGTTTTCCGCCGCGGGCGGCGCATGGCGTGCAGCGGGGGCCGCAGGCGATGGGGCCGGCGCGGGTGACGGCGCAGCGGCGGGTGCGCCGGGAGGCGCGCCCTTGCCATGCAGGTTGTCGAGCAAGGCTTCGAATTCGTCGTCGCTGATGCCGCCCGACGTTGCCGGCGCGGGCGGCGCGGACGCCACCGCACCGGGCGTGCCGCCCTTGCCGTGCAGGTTGTCCAGCAGCGCTTCGAATTCGTCGTCGGAAATGGGCGCGGCTTCGACAGGTGCAGCGGGCGCACCCGGTACGCCGCCGGTGCCATACAGGCTGTCCAGCAGCGCCTCGAACTCGGAATCGTCGATGGTGCCGTCGCTGGGCGGCGGCGCCACGGGTGCCGCCACCGGCCTGGGTGCCGGCGGCGGCGCGACGTTGCCGGCGGGCGAAAGGCGCCGCAGCAGATCGGGCGGCGGCATCGCCATGGACTGGCCTGCGGCCAATGCCGAAAGCATGTCGAGCAGCAGATCCAGTGCTTCCAGCAACGCATCCATGCGGTTGGCATCGATCAACAACTGACCGTTGCGCGCCACGTTGAGCAGGTCTTCGGCGTGATGGCACAACTGCACCATCGGCTCGACCGCGAGGAAGCCCGCACCGCCCTTCACCGTGTGAAATGCGCGGAACACCGCGTTCAACAGCTCGCTGTCGCGCGGCGCGGCCTCCAGCCCGATCAGCTGGTCGCCCAGGCGCTGCACGATGTCCCCGGCTTCCACCAGGAAGGCATCGCGCAGCTCGCTGTCGAACGTGGGATCCATCAGGCGTGTGTCCTCTATTCCCTTAGAAGCCGAATTCGCTCAGCAGGCGATCCGCCTCGTCCTGGCTGGTGACCTTCACTGGCGCCGCCGCGGCTTCGCCGGTGGCGAGCGCACCGGTGAGGCTCACCAGTTCCAGCAGCGAGTTCTCCACGCTGCCGATGAAATTGACGACTTTCTTGATGCGCTGACCGGAAAGGTCCTGCCAGGACTGCGCCACCACGAAATCAGCGAGGCCTTCGCGGCATTCGGTGGCGAACGACTGGGCCTGCACGGCCAGTGCGCGGGCGCCATCGCTTTCCACGGCGCTTTCGATCAACGTGCTGGCCTTGGCCGCCACGGCATCGGCCTGCGGACGCATGCGCTCGGCGAAATCCAGCGAGCGGTGCGCGGCCTGCGAACTCATCTCCAGCACATCGTGCAGGTGCTGGCGCGCATCGGCGACGCTGCCCGGCACGCCTTCCTGCGCAAGGTCGCCACCGAGGCGGCGCACGGCGTCGTGCAGGTCGCGGGCCAGCAGGCCCAGCGCGCGGAACATGCGCTGCTCGCGCTGGCGCACCAGCACGTCCAGGGCCTGCTCGAAGGCGGCGCCATCGGCGCTGTTCAACAGATCGTGCAGTTCCTGCGGCACCGAGCCGCCTTCCATCAGGGACACTTGGGCGTTCATGCAGCAGCTCCGCTGGCGGCGAGCCGCTCGAAGATCTTGGTCAGTTTTTCCTGCAGCGTGACGGCCGTGAACGGCTTGACGATGTAGCCGTTCACGCCGGCCTGGGCGGCGGCGATGATCTGGTCGCGGTTGTTTTCCGCGGTGACCATCAGCACGGGCATGCCCTTGAGCGAAGGCTCGGCGCGAATGGCGCGCAGCAGGTCGATGCCCGTCATGTTGGGCATGTTCCAGTCCGTCACGACCAGGTCGAACGGATTGGCGCGCAACATGGTGAGCGCGTTGTTGCCGTCGTCGGCTTCCTGGATGAGCGTATTGGTGAAGCCAAGCTCCACCAGCAGGTTCCGTACGATGCGCCGCATGGTGGAGAAGTCGTCCACCACGAGGATCTTCATGTTCTTGTCCAAAGGTCTCTCCACGCTCTTGTCGCGAATGTTTTTCTCGTCATTCCGGCGATTGCCGGAATGCAGTGCCTCTACCGTGACTGGAAAGACGCGGGGTCCCGGCGCGCCCTTTGGGGAAGCGCCGGGATAACAGCGCTGGGTAGGGTGAGCGGCTGCGTTCTCAGCGCGTCCTGCCCTTCCCTGCGCCTTTCTCCCGATGCCCTGCTCCGCCCTCGGACCAATCCGTCATGCGCGCGCGCAAGCGCACGATGGCCTGGCCGTGGATCTGGCAGACGCGCGACTCGGTCACCCCGAGTACCGCGCCGATTTCCTTGAGGTTCAACTCCTCCTCGTAATACAGCGACATCACCAGCTGCTCGCGCTCGGGCAGGCTGCCGATCGCCTCGATCAGCGATTCGCGCAGGCCTTCCTGCTCGACGTTGTCCTGCGGGCTGAGGCTTTCGCCGTCCGCCACATCGAACGCCGCGCCGCCTTCGGCGTCATCGGGCGCCGAGAGGCTGAGCAGGCGTGCGCTCGCCGCGTCGGCCAGCACCTGGTGGTACTCCTCCGCGCCCATGCCCAGCCGCCGCATCACTTCGGCGTCATCGGCATCCGCGCCGGTTTCTATCTCGATCTGGCGCACGACCTCGGCCATCTCGCGCACCTTTCGGTGCACCGAGCGCGGCGTCCAGTCGGTGCGGCGCAGTTCGTCGAGCATCGCGCCACGGATGCGGATGCCTGCAAACGTTTCGAAGCTCGCATTGCGCCCGGTGGCGAAATTACGTGCTGCTTCCAGCAGCCCGATCATGCCGGCCTGGATAAGGTCGCTCACATCCACGCTCGGCGGCAGGCGGCCCATCAGGTGATAGGCAATCCTTCGCACCAGCGGCGCATGCTGGCGAACCAGTTGGTCGGCACTTTGCCGTTGCAGTTGCAGGTATTCGGAAGCCACGCTCATGTCTCACCACCCAGTCGCCACTGCGGCCTGCCTGCTGAAGAAGGCAATACGGTCCAGGCCAAGTCGCTCGGGTTCACCCCATGTATCGACCGCACCTGCCAATTGCTTGAATGCCTGTCCCGAACGGCTCGACGGCCACAGGTCCACCACTGCGCTCTGGCGCTTGATGGCCTGCCTCAGCCGCTCGTCGCTGGGCACGAGCCCCATGAATTCCAGGGCCACGTCGAGGAAACGATCGCTGACGCGCGCCAGCTTCTGGTGCAGCTGCCGGGCCTCGCCCAGGTTGCGCACCATGTTCGCCACCATGCGGAAGCGGCGCACACCGAAGTCGCGGCTCAAGACCTTGATCATCGCGTACGCATCGGTGAGCGAGGCCGGCTCGTCGCAGACCACCAGCACCACGTCGTCGGCGGCGGCAGCGAACATCGCCACGTTGTCGGACACGCCCGCCGCGGTATCCACCAGCAGGTAGTCCGGCGGCGACACCAGGTCGTCGAAGGCACGGATCACCGCGGCGTGCTCGTTGTTGCTGAGCTGCGCGAGGCGACGCGTGCCCGAACCGGCCGGCACCACCTTCAGGCCGTGCGGCGCGGGCAACAGCAGGTCTTCGATGGCGCAGCTGCCGTCCAGCAGATGTCCGATGTGGCGCGTGGGCGTGAGGCCCAACAGCACGTCGATGTTGGCCAGGCCCATGTCGGCATCGAGCAGGATCACCTCATGGCCGGCCATGGCCAGCGCCATGCCGAGGTTCACCGACACCGTGGTCTTGCCCACGCCTCCCTTGCCGCCCGCCACCGCGATGGCGCGACAACGCTTGCGCGCCGGTGGCGGCGTGGCCAGGCCAAAGGCCTGGTCGTGCGATGCCGGCTGCTTGCCATGCCGCTCCGCCAGGGCGCGCAGCATGCCTTCCAGACCTATC